>NC_014259.1:2076271-2768362 GCF_000196795.1 Acinetobacter oleivorans DR1 | reverse complement strand
GGTCATTTCACGGAAAACTTCACGCACAAATAAATCGACTGTTTCTTCATTTGCCTCAGGGCTTAAAATTGCGCTGTTTACCGAGTCGGCTTCCATGCTAAATGGAATCGAATATTTATTGAGGTGAGGGTGGTTACGCAGTTTTTGACCTGTGTAAGCAGAACCTGTAAACGTAACACAGTCTTGTGGACCTAAGTGGTCGAACAAGTCATAAGTCTGACCGCAAATAAGTTGTAGCGAGCCTTTTGGTAATACATGGGCTTCTTCAATGGCTTTTACAACCGCTTGAGTTAATTGAGAACCATCTGTTGCAGGTTTCACAATACATGGCACACCTGCAAGTAGCGTCGGTGCAATCTTTTCAAGCATTCCCCAAATTGGGAAGTTAAATGCGTTGATGTGAACGGCAACACCTGCTTTAGGACTTAAAATGTGTTTAGCACCAAAAGTTCCATTTTTAGATAATTGAATCCAGCTATCTTCAGTAATAATTTTTTCGTCATTGAGTTCACGGCGAACCAGACTTGAATAAGCAAATAACGTCTGGATGCCACCTTCAATATCAATCCATGCATCTTTACGAGTTGCGCCTGTGGCATAAGCAAGTTTGTAGAACTCTTCTTTACGCTCAAGCAAATGTTGGGCAATTTGTTTTAACGCATTAGCACGTTGGTGGAATGTCCAGTTAGCCAGTTCTGAACCATTTTGTTTGGCATATTGAACAACACGTTTCATATCAATGCCATGACTACTTACGGCATAAATCGATTCACCTGTAATGGCATGGTAAACAGGGCGCAGTTCTTCACTGGTCGAATGCCATGTTCCATAGACAGAAGAAGCAAGATGAGGCAGTTGATGCCCAGACTGCTGAAAATCTGTGTCAGTTGAGGTTCCTTCTAGGTGTGCTTGTTCAAGCATGACCAAACTCCTTTTTTTATGTGATACGTCAATTATAAAAATTGAAAAAATATGATTCATAATTTCAGATTAATTTGTCTAAAAGTCAACTTTATTTTGATTTGTAAAAGTAAAAAGGTTTTTTACAATTGGCTTAAATTTAATAATTTCAATAATTTGATGTGTTTTACTGTTGGTAATTTAATTTGATACTAAAAAAGTGATTGACTTTGTTTTTAGTGTATCGAAAAATAGATTTAAGGGTGATGCCTACAGGGAATGAAAGAATGGAAAACAACTACCAGAAATTTGAACAAAATATTGCCAATGAAATTACGATCGAGGCTAAGGATCAAATGCCCGATGCCTACCGCAAAACATTGATTCGTCAAATTGGGCAACATGGCCATTCTGAAATTGTAGGTATGTTGCCTGAAGGAAACTGGATTACTCGTGCGCCGACTTTAAAACGTAAAGCGGTTTTGCTCGCGAAAGTACAAGATGAAGCAGGTCATGGTTTGTATTTGTATAGCGCCGCAGAAACTTTAGGTGCTGACCGTGATGACATGATGGAAAAATTAATTGATGGGAAAATGAAATACTCATCAATTTTTAACTATCCAACTTTGACTTGGGCAGATGTCGCTGCAATTGGTTGGCTTGTCGATGGGGCAGCCATTGTGAACCAAGTTGCGCTTTGCCGTACGTCTTACGGACCATATGCACGTGCAATGGTACGTATTTGTAAAGAAGAAAGTTTCCACCAACGCCAAGGTTTTGAAGCCATGATGGCTTTAGCAGGTGGTACACCAGAACAAAAACAGATGGCACAAGATGCGGTAAATCGCTACTGGTGGCCAGCACTCATGATGTTTGGTCCAAGTGATGAGCACTCTCCAAACAGCGCACAAAGCATGGCATGGAAAATCAAACGCTTTAGTAACGATGAATTACGTCAAAAGTTTGTTGATAACACGGTGCCGCAAATTTTACAGCTAGGTTTGGAAGTTCCAGACCCAGATTTAAAACTGAATGAAGAAACAGGCCACTATGAGTTTGGCGAGATCGACTGGCACGAATTTAAAGAAGTGATTGCCGGACGTGGACCATGTAATCACGAGCGTATCGAAGCACGCCGTAAGGCATGGGAAAACGGCAAATGGGTTCGTGATGCAGCCGTGGTCTACGCTAAAAAACAACAGCTTGAAGCGAACAAAGTGGCTTAACAAGATTTATGGAAAAATTTGAGGAAATCAAAATGGAAGATAAAAACAACTGGTCGCTCTACGAAGTATTTGTACGTAGTAAACAAGGCTTAAGCCACCGTCATGTAGGCAGCTTAAGAGCACCTGATGATGAGATTGCACTGCAACATGCTCGTGATGTTTACACACGCCGCAATGAAGGAATCAGCATTTGGGTGGTTCGTTCTGAACTGATTAAGTCATCACAGCCAGATGAAAAAGCTGAATTTTTCGATCCTTCTTTAGACAAGGTTTATCGTCATCCGACTTTCTACCATATCCCAGATGGCATTGAGCACATGTAAGGGAGATGACACATGAATCATTCAGTTTTATCTAAATTCTTATTACATATTGGCGACAGCCAACTGGTTTTGTCTCAGCGTTTGGCTGAGTGGTGTGGGCATGCACCTGAGCTTGAAGTTGATATTGCCTTAGCAAACATCGGTTTGGACTTATTAGGTCAGGCAAGAAACTTTCTGACTTTGGCTGGTCAATATGATGAAGCTAAACGTGATGAAGATCAGCTTGCATATTTCCGTACAGAACGTGAGTTTTTAAACCTATTGTTATGCGAACAACCGAATGGCGATTTTGCACAAACGATTGTACGTCAGTGGTTGATGGACCATTACCATCTTCATTTATTTACGGCTTTAACCCAGAGTTCGCTTCCAGAAGTTAGTGCGCTTGCTGTCAAATCTTTAAAAGAAGTGAAGTATCACATCCGTTTTTCAACAAGCTGGATGGAACGTTTAAGTTTAAGCACAGATGAAGCACATCAACGTGTACAAGATGGATTAAATAATTTATGGCGCTTTACTGCTGAGTTATTTGAACTTAATGCAGACGAACAAGCACTAGTTGCAGAAGGTGTGATTCCAGATTTTTCAAATGAAAAAGAACAATGGAACCAAACCATTGCAGATGAACTTAAACGTTTTGAATTAAATGTTGCTGTGAACGGTGCTTATCGCCGCGGTGCAAAACAAGGATTGCATACCGAGCATTTAGGTTATTTGTTGGCTGAAATGCAAAGTATTCAAAGAACTTATCCAGGCATGACCTGGTAAGACAAGGAGGTGAGCCATGCAAATGATTCGTCATTGCATCGACCAATGTTGGGATGTTCTACAAACGGTAAGTGACCCTGAAATTCCGGTTTTATCTGTTGTGGATTTAGGCATGATTCGTGGTGTAGAGATTAACGACCAACAAGAAATTATTGTTCGTTTAACTCCGACATATAGCGGTTGTCCAGCAACAGATATGTTGAAAGCACAAATTGCTGAAGCCTTTACCGCAGAAGCTTTGACACCAGTCAAAGTCATGGTCGATTTGTCAGAAGCATGGACCACGGACTGGATGTCTGAAGCGGGTAAAAAGAAACTGCAAGTTTATGGCATTGCACCACCAGAAGGGTTGGCGCATCAATGTGGGACTCACGTTCACTTAAAAGATGGTGTCGAGTGCCCACGTTGCAAAAGTAAACACACCCGACTGTTAACAGAGTTTAGTTCTACCGCCTGTAAAGCACTTTATAAATGTCAGGACTGTCTTGAGCCTTTTGATTACTTCAAATGTATTTAAGTCTTTAGATAAGGAAATCAGCCATGAGCCAATTTGTACCATTAAAAGTAAAAAGTATTACGCCTCAAACCGATCAGGCAATTTGTATTGCATTTGACGTTGTACCTGAACAACAAGAACAATTTCAATTTCAACCGGGGCAACACTTAACCATTCGCCATTTAACAGAAGCTGGTGAAATCCGCCGTTGTTATTCAATTTGTAGCTATGCAGCAAAAGAAGATATCAGTATTGCGGTTAAAAAAATTGATCAAGGTCAATTTTCAAACTGGGCAAATGACCATTTGAAAGTAGGCGACGTGCTTGAAGTGATGCCACCCCAAGGCGTGTTTTTTCAGAAAGCAGCCAAGATGGGTGGACAAAACTATTTAGGCGTTGCAGCGGGCAGTGGTATTACGCCAATTTTATCGATTGTTAAGCAGGTGTTGTTTGAACAACCTGAAGCTAAATTTACATTGCTCTATGGCAATCGCTCATGGAAACAAACCATGTTTGCCGAGCAAATTATGGATCTGAAAGATCAGTTTAAAGAACGTTTTCAACTCATCAATATTTTTTCTCGTGAGTTCAATGACAGTGAACTGATGAATGGCCGTATTGATGAAGAAAAGCTTAAACAGCTTTTTGATTTTGATGTACTTGAAACGAGTTTTGACCATGTTTTTGCATGTGGTCCAGACGAAATGATGAATGCCGTAGAAAGCACTTTGCCAAGCTATGGTATTGCAAAAGAAAAAATCCACACCGAACGTTTCCACACAGGCCAAGCGCGTAAACGTAGCGCTGAAGCTGATGCAAACCGTAAAGAAGAAAAAGTAAACATCATTTTAGATGGTCGTGAACTGATTGTGTCTGTGGCTCAGGATGATGAAAGTATTCTTGATGCGGCTTTACGCGCAGGTGCTGACTTGCCATATGCCTGTAAAGGTGGGGTGTGTGCGACTTGCCGTTGTAAAGTTGTTTCTGGTGAAGTCGATATGTTCCTTAACTATAGCCTTGAAAAAGATGAAGTTGAAAAGGGCTATGTGCTTAGCTGTCAAACCTTACCAAAAGGCCCAAATGTTCGTTTGAGTTTTGATGAGTAGAGGCTGTCATGCAAGAGTTAATCAAAGCCAGTACAGCAACTGACGGTGTCTTGTTATTAACCCTAAACCGTCCAGAAAAAAGAAATGCTTTAAACAATGCAACATTGCAATGTTTATGCGAGTTGCTCGAAGAAGCTGAGCACAATGCTCAAGTCAAAGCAGTGGTTTTAACAGGTAACTCACAATGTTTTGCTGCTGGAGCAGATCTTAGCGAGTTGGCTGCAATGGACGCCGTGACTTTGCAACTCGATATTCGTCCGAAGCTTTGGCAAAAAATTGATGCGTTTAGTAAACCACTGATTAGCGCAGTCAATGGCTATGCCTTAGGCGCTGGGTTTGAGCTGGTTTTGCATTCAGATATGGTCGTTTGCGGTGAAAATGCCCGTTTTGCTCTACCTGAAATTGGCCTTGGCATGTTGCCGGGTGCAGGCGGAACACAGCGTTTAGCACGCTTGGTTGGGCAACAACTCACCATGCGCTGGGCCATGACAGGTGAGATGATTTCGGCAAAACAGGCGGAGCAACATGGCATTTGCAGCCAAGTGGTGCCGACCGAATTAACTGTTGAATATGCGGTTCAACTTGCAGCCAAAATTGCCAAACAAGCGCCTTTAGCGATTAGCGTGATTAAACAATCAATTAAAAGTATTCATGAAACGACTTTAAGTCAGGGACTCAAGTTTGAACGTCAAAACTTTGTCTGGCTGGCGGCTACAAAAGATCGAAACGAAGGGATTAATGCTTTCTTTGAGAAAAGAAAGCCAGTGTTTAGAGGTGAGTGATGGACTATCAAAATATTATTGCTGAAGAAAAAAATGGTGTTGGCTACCTGACATTTAACCGCCCAAAAGCACTGAATAGCTTTAACGTTGATATGCATCGTGAAGTGGCTGAGGTTTTAAACCTGTGGACCAAAAATCCAGATGTTCGCTGTGTGGTGATTAGTGGCGAAGGCCGTGGCTTCTGTGCAGGGCAAGATTTAGGTGACCGTGTAGTAGACCCAAACGCTGAAGCTCCAGATTTAGGATATTCCATTGAAACTTACTATAACCCGCTCATTAAAACGATTGTAAATATGCCAAAGCCTGTGATTTGCGCCGTAAATGGTGTGGCAGCAGGTGCAGGGGCAAATATTGCACTGGCATGTGATTTGGTGATTGCAGCAAAATCGGCAAACTTTGTACAAGCCTTTTGCCGCTTAGGTTTGGTTCCAGACTCGGCGGGCACATGGTTTTTACCACGTGCGGTAGGCCATGCGCGTGCGATGGGTTTGACCTTATTAGGTGACAAGCTACCAGCAGAAACCGCAAAAGAGTGGGGCATGATTTGGGATGTCGTTGAAGACGCTGAGCTTAAAGCAAAAGTTACTGAACTCGCAGAGCGTTTAGCGAAACAGCCTACATTTGGTCTATCTCTCATTAAAAAAGCCATTCATCAATCAAGTAATAACACCTTTGATGAGCAAATGCTGTTAGAGCGTGACTTACAACGTATTGCGGGTCGTTCAGAAGATTATCGTGAAGGTGTACAAGCCTTTATGAATAAACGTGAACCAAATTTTAAAGGGCGCTAAGCATGACAGAATTAGACTTATCTCGTGCCCGAATTGCCGTTATTGGTTCTGGCACCATGGGCATCGGCATTGCCCAGTTAGCCATCGTCAATGGGCACTCGACTGTTTTATATGATCTGGATGCTCAAAAAGCGCAACAAGCCGTTCAAGGTTTAGGGCAGACATTTAAAAAGCTGGTTGAAAAGAGCAAGCTCACACAACAGCAAGCTGATGAAGCTTTGGCACGTTTAACTGTGGTCAATCAAATTGAAGCGTTACGTGATGCCGACTTGGTTATTGAGGCAGTTGTTGAGAAAAAAGAAGTTAAACAGTCTTTATTTAAACAGCTCGCTGAAATTTGTAGTTCGCAAACCATTTTTGCAAGTAATACATCTTCAATTTCAGTGACTGCAATTTCGGCTGGCATTGCTCACCCTGAGCGCGTAGTGGGATTACACTTTTTTAACCCTGCGCCAGTTATGAAACTGGTTGAAATTGTACAAGGCTTAAAAACACCAAACAGCTTATGTTTGGCTTTAAAAAACTTGATGCTTGGCTGGAAAAAAATTCCAGTACTCACCAAGTCGACTCCTGGGTTTATTGTTAACCGAATTGCACGTCCGTTTTACGCAGAAGGCTTTAGAGCACTGCAAGAGCAAGTCACCAGCTACGACCAGCTAGACTATGCCTTAAAGCAATGCGGCGGTTTTGCGATGGGGCCATGTGAACTTACCGACCTCATTGGACACGATGTTAACTTTTCGGTGACCCAAAGCGTTTACCAAGAGTTCTTTTATGAGCCACGCTATCGCCCAAGCCTGATTCAAAAAGAATTGGTCGATGCGGGTGCTTGGGGCCGTAAGTCAAAACAAGGCTTTTATACCTATAACGAAAAAAATCAGTACGAGACATTTCAGCCTCAAGCTGTAACTGCCAAACCAGTTGATGCCCATATTCAGCTCAAAGGGACTTGGTCTCAGCTACCTGCTTTTTTAACGCGTTTAGGTTTAAAAAGCGGATCTGCGAGCGACGACAATATTCTTCAAATTGATGATATCGACTTACGTTTAAGCCAAGGTGAGTCAGCCAATATCCATTACTTAAGCCGTAAAGTGGTTTTAATGGATTGGCATCATGATTTTGAGCACGCTGAAGCTTTAGTACTCAGTCATAACGAGCTTTGTGAAGCAAGTGATCTGGCTAAAGTCGAAGCTTACTTTGCGCAGTTTGGTATCAGTGTGATGTGGATTAAAGATCATCCGGCACTGTTAACCTTACGCACCATCGCTTTACTCATTAATGAAGCCTGCGAAGCAAGTTTACATGGTGTTGCGAGTCTGGAAGATATTGATAATGCCATGAAATATGGAGTGAATTATCCTAAGGGTCCTTACCAGTGGTTGACACAAATGGGTGGTGCTTATGTGCTCCAAACTTTAAATAATTTATATGCACTGTATGGAGAGGAAAAATATCGCGCGAGTATCTACCTCAAGCAATATGTAGCGAAAACTCAAAACATTGCTACTCAATATTCACGTGATATGACCGAATTTGCATAATCAGGAGTCAACATGGAAGACGTTTTAATTTGCGATTTTATTCGTACCCCAATTGGACGATATGCAGGTGCCTTAAGTGCTGTACGTGCAGATGATTTAGCTGCATTGCCCATCAAATATTTAAAAGATAAACACCCGAACTTACCGTGGAATACGGTAGACGAAGTATTTTTAGGATGTGCTAACCAAGCAGGTGAAGACAACCGTAATGTTGCACGTATGGCAACACTCTTGGCAGGCTTACCTGATGCAGTGCCAGCGATGACAGTCAATCGTTTGTGTGCTTCTGGCTTAGATGCGGTGGGACTTGCAGCACGCTCAATTAAAGCAGGTGAAGCGCAGTTCGTGTTGGCCGGTGGTGTAGAGTCAATGAGCCGTGCGCCATTTGTACAAGCTAAACCGACCGAAGCGTTTAGCCGAACCCCTGAGATTTATGACACCACCATTGGCTGGCGCTTTGTAAATAAGCAGCTTAAAGCACAATACGGCACCGACAGCATGCCTGAAACTGCCGAAAATGTAGCTGAAAAATATCAAATTAGTCGTGAAGACCAAGATGCGTTTGCATTTCGTAGCCAACAAAAAACGGCTGCTGCCCAACAAAACGGTTTTTTTAACGACGAAATTTTGCCTGTTGAGATCGTAGACCGTAAGAAAAATGTGAATGTGGTTAATCGAGACGAACATCCGCGTGAAACGACACTTGAAGCACTCGCAAAACTAAAAGCGCCTTTTAAGAAAGAAGGCGGTTCGGTGACTGCTGGAAATGCCTCTGGTGTAAATGACGGTGCTGCGTGTGTGTTAATTACCAACCGTGAATTTGCAGATACACATGGTTTAAAACCTTTAGCACGAGTAATTGGCATTGCAAGTGCAGGGGTTGAACCCAAATATATGGGTATAGGTCCTGTTCCGGCTGTGCAGAAACTTTTAAAGCAAACAGGTTTAACGCTAGATCAGATGGATGTGATTGAGCTGAATGAAGCATTCGCAGCCCAATCTTTGGCTTGTATGCGTGAACTCGGTCTAAAAGATGACGATGAACGCGTTAATCCAAACGGTGGTGCGATTGCATTAGGACATCCACTCGGTATGAGCGGTACACGTTTAGTCATTACGGCAACACGTGAGCTAAAAAAACGAGGTGGACGATATGCACTTTGCACAATGTGTGTGGGTGTGGGACAAGGCGTCGCACTGATTTTGGAAAATTTAAATTAATTCAGACGGTTTTAAAAATTACATAATGAGGAGATAGGCGATGGACAGCCTTACAACGGATAATGTTGAGCAATTAACACTTGCAGAGCTTAGAGCGCTGCAAACTAAACGGTTAAAGCAAACCCTGACTTTTGTATATGAAAATAGTCCGGTCTATAAGAAAAAGTTCGATGACGCAGGTGTGCATCCTGATGACTTCGTAACTTTAGATGATTTGGCGAAGTTTCCATTTACCACTAAACAGGATTTAAGAGACAACTATCCGTTTGGAATGTTTGCCGTACCGCAAGAGCAAATTGTGCGTTTACATGCATCATCGGGTACAACGGGTAAACCGACTGTAGTGGGTTATACCCAAAAAGATATTAATACTTGGTCGGACATTGTTGCGCGTTGCTTACGCATGGCAGGTTTAAGTGCCAAAGATATGATTCAAGTTGCTTATGGCTATGGACTATTTACAGGTGGTCTAGGCGCGCATTATGGCGCTGAGCGTTTAGGTGCAACCGTGATTCCAATGTCTGGCGGACAAACTGAAAAGCAAGTTCAGCTCATTCAAGACTTTAAACCTACTGCAATTATGGTTACGCCATCGTATTGCGTGAGCATTATTGAAAAGCTTGAGCAACAATTTGGTACTGCACGTAATACGTCTTTAAAAGTCGGTATTTTTGGTGCCGAGCCGTGGACCAATGAACTGCGCCGTGAAATTGAAGAGCGCTTAAATATTAAAGCACTCGATATTTATGGTTTGTCTGAGGTGATGGGGCCGGGCGTTGCGATGCAATGTCTAGGTGAGGGCGAGGGATTAACCATTTGGGAAGATCATTTCTACCCAGAAATTATTAACCCTGAAACGGGTGAAGTCTGCAAAGATGGCGAACTTGGCGAGCTAGTCTTTACGACTATTACCAAAGAAGGCTTACCGATTATTCGTTACCGTACTCGTGATTTGACTCGCTTACTCGCTGGAGAAAATCTAGCGATGCGTAAAATGGATAAAATTGTGGGTCGTAGCGACGACATGCTGATTATTCGCGGTGTGAACGTTTTCCCGACTCAGATTGAAGAGCAAATTTTGCAAGTTCCGCATTTAGTTCCTAATTATGAAATTTTGGTGACTAAAAAAGGACATATGGATACTTTGCATATTCGTACAGAGATGTGTCATAACTGTACTATACAGGCCAATCAACTTGCTCAGGAGTTGATGAAACGCATTAAAACCATGATTGGGATTAGCGTTACTGTAGAAGTTGTTACAGAAGCGACCTTACCTCGTTCGGAAGGTAAGGCAAAGCGGGTAATCGATATGCGTCAGATTGCTTAACATCAAGATCATTCAGGGTATAGAATCTATACCCTGAAACTAAACGCCAAGACATGAGTATGAGTGCAAAAATACAGCAAATAATTGATTCTGTTGTAAAGAATGAAACCTTAAGTGGAACTTCGCTTATTTCGACAATTTTTGGAGATTCAGTACTTCATCGGGGTGGAAACATTAGTCTTGCAAGCCTGATTCAGTTATTAGAGCTATTTGGTTTTAATGACCGAGCTGTAAGAACCTCTGTCTTTCGTTTAGTTAAAAATGATTGGTTATGTTCAGACAAAATCGGCAGAACCAGTTTTTATCGTATTACCGATTCAAGCCGTTCGACTTATTTACAAGCCGAGCAACGCATTTATAACGACCAGATGAAAGAGTGGGACCATTATTGGGATCTTATTCTGATGTCTAGCCTCGACACTGAAAATAAAGCGTTGTTAAAAAAAGAACTCGAATGGTTAGGATTTGCCAATATTTCGACAAACTTAATGGCTTATCCGGGTTGTAACCGTATTGAACTGCAACGCTTGTTGGTTGACTTAAATATGAGTGAGCAAGTGGTGGTGTTTAAAGCCGAAACCTTGCAGCTCTTTAATAATTCGGTCGATACCATTGGTCGTATGCTCAGAACCAACTGGCCCATCGATGAATTACGCCAAAGATACCTACAGTTTCTCGATATTTTTAGAGAAATTGGCGTGTTGTTGATGCAGGAAAATGAACAACTCGAACCTGTTCAGGCCTTTCAAATTCGAACTTTGCTGATTCATTATTATCGACGGATTTTATTGAAAGACCCTGCATTACCGCTTGAGTTGTTGCCAACTGACTGGCCCGCGATTAGTGCACGAACTTTATCAATGAATATTTATAAAAAAGTATTTGAACCTGCCGATGAATACTTCTTGTCTGTTGCCGCAACAGCAGAAGGACCAATGCCAAATGCCACAGCACATTATTGGCGCCGTTTCGGAGGTTTGGTGGCGACAAATGAGAGGTTAAATCATGCCTTGTTATAGTATTGACGGTGTTATTCCAGTCGTTAGCCCAGATGCTTTTGTACACCCAACCGCTGTTTTAATTGGTGATGTGATTATTGAAGCAGGCGCATATGTAGGGCCATTTGCTTCATTGCGTGCCGATTTTGGTCGTATCCATATTAAGCAAAATGCCAATGTACAAGATAACTGCACCATACATGGTTTTCCGCAAAGCGTGACTTTAGTTGAGGAAATGGGGCACATAGGGCATGGCACAACTTTACATGGCTGCCGCATTGGCAAAAATGTTTTGGTCGGCATGAACAGCGTAATTTTGGACTATGCCGAAATTGGTGAAAACACTATTATTGGTGCAAATAGTCTAGTCAAAACCAAAGATATTATTCCGGCAAATGTATTGGCAATGGGTAGTCCAGCCAAGGTTGCACGTGATTTATCAGAACAAGAAAAAAAGTGGAAAACTCGCGGTACGCAAGAATACATTGAGCTTGCACAGCGCTGCTTAAATTCAATGCAAGAAGTTGAGCCTTTAAGCTCAGAATTGGATGACCGCCTGACCTATAAGGATTTTAGTTCTTCAAACTATCAGATTAAACAAGATAGCGTTTAACGGCTATTCATAAGTCGATTTCAATACACATAGATTCATAACATTTAGGGAAATACTCGCACGAGTAGGGAGACGTTTGTGCAAAAAATGGAAACTACCGCAGTTGATCAATTCGCAGAATTATTAGGTGTTCAAGTGCTGCATCGCAGTTTTGATGAAGCGCGTTGTCAGCTTAATGTGAAAGACGAACACATGAATGCCTTGGGCGGTGTGCATGGTGGTGTCATATTTTCTTTAGCTGATATCGCTTTTGCGATGGCTTGTAACGCAGGGGATGCGCCATATACGGGCCTACAGGCTGATATTCGCTATATGAGCGGTGCGAAAGATAGGGTGTTATTTGCAACGGCAACTAAAGTCGGTAGTAGTAAAAAATTCGCGCATTATGAAGTGTTGATAACAGACGGTTTGAATAATAGAGTCGCTTTATTTACATCTACGTGTTACAGACTTGCGCCGTAAGATACCGCTAGTTAGAGTGGATGGGACTTTTACTCTGGATTAACATTGCTTACCAAGCTAATCCATGCGTAACCATTAAAAATAAATACTCGTTTATTTTTTATATGAAAGTCTTTGCCCTTAAGTTTTTTAATAGTAGAACTTTTTGCTGTATTAAAAAAAAACTCTGCGAGAAGCAGAGTATATATTTTATATAATTCTTTTTATATTAAAAATAGTTAAGTAAAAATATAGAGTATATGAAAATTCATTTAAAGTAAGATTTTATCTACTTTTCGTAAACTAAAGAATAAAATTACTAAAGAAATTAAGTTAATTAAGCAATTAAATAAAAATACATATCTTGATCCAAGAAAATCTACTATTAATCCTCCAGATAATGAACCTAATGGCATTGCTCCATAAATTAATGTTCTAGCAGCGCCTACTAACTTACCCATGGCTTCGGGTGGTACTACTTTTTGGCGATAAGTAGCTGAATATATATTAAACAAACCAAGACAAAGTCCCCATAGGAAATATCCAATTGAAATTAATATAGATGTTATCCAAATAGGACCTCTTGCAAATGACATAATTATAGATCCAATTATCATAAGTATAATTGAGAAAAGCATCAGAAACTTTACACTAAAAAAAATATGAAGCCACCTAGCTGAAATATTTCCAACTAATGATCCAATGCCACTAAAAATTAATAAAGAGGAAGCTATTAATGTATTAAATCCAAATAATTTTAGAGTTACTATGAAATATACAGATTGTACAGCCATAAATGCAAAATTTGATATCGCACCAACGAGTATTATACCCATTAAAACAGGTCTTGATAAAAGTTCATGAAAGCCATCAAAAAAAGATTCTTTTTGGCTGGAAATATTACTTTTCCTATCTTTAGCTTCTATAGGTAACTTAGCTATAAATATAGCTGATAGGAAAAAAGTTGCTGCATTAATTAATAATGAGGATGTTGCACCTATAATATTAATAATAAAGCCTGCTACTCCTGGACCACTAATTTCACCTACAGAGGAAATGACCTGTAGATTTGCGTTGGCGGAAAGGCGTTTATCGGGAGGAATAACTATTGGAAATAATGAAGAAAGAGATAACTCAAAAAATATCCTAGCGATTCCAATTAAAAAAGCTATTAATATAAGAAATGGAATATTTATGAAATAAAAGGTATATAAAATTGGTATTGATAAAACTAAAATGAATCTAGTTAATTCAGCATATATTGCTATAAATTTTCTATCTGAGCGGTCAACAAAAGATCCTATACTGATACTAAATAGCAAATTAGGTAAGTAGCGTGCAGTAGATATTAAACTGACCTCTATTGCAGACGCATGTAATAAATGAATTGCTATGATAGGAAGTGCTATATTATGAATAGCAATTCCTATGGCAGCAATAGATTGAGAGGACCAAATAATTCTAAATGCCTTGAGGGTCCATGCAGAATTAGAACTGATTTTTTTTAACAAATTAAAAGTCCTTTTTTATTTTTGTTATATCTAGTTTGTTAAGTGTCAATTTTGTACTTTTTAATACAGGAAAAAACCATGCAATTTCTTCACCTTTTTCTATGGTAATTTTTGTATTAAGAGGTGGGAGCCTAACTATAATATTAAGATGTGCATAATTGTATAAATCATTGTCTATGTAAGTTTGTCGGGTTTGATTGCCGTGTTCAATACCTGCCATTACTTCAAACTGATTATTTGTAAGACATGCATTTGGAATTGGTCCTTGATAAAGATAATAGTCTAAAGGAAAAAAAACTATAATACCTGTTTGGATTTTTACGTATTCAGAACCGGATATCCAACTAGCTATAAGACCTGAATCACTATTTGGCCACTCATCTCCTTGAATACAAGCTTTTCCAAAAGCAGATTTTCTTTCATAAAATATTCTTTCTTTTAAAGGTGTTTCATTTCTCTCTAAAATAACAGTTCCAGGGCAGCGAACACTAAAACCATAATTAGCTATAATTGCTATAGGAATACAGTCATAAGGATGAACTTCTCTACCAAGGTCAACTGCACGTGGTAAATCATCTTCTTTTTTTTGTAATCTATTTGCATATGCAAGTTTAATTTTACTGGGTGGGTAGGCCCCCATTTCTTTTGATTCTAGGCAATCAAATGCCCATAATATTTCAGGCATTTCATTTCCCCTTCATATTTTCTCTAAAGCTAGATGAGCGATAGTTAAATGCAAAGGCTTCACGAGCTGGGAGAGTAGTCTTTTGTCCACTACGGTGAATAGCATAAGCATGATGTACTATGCAGTCTCCTTTTCTTAGAATTACTGGTTCAAAGGTATATTCTGAAGAATCTTTAAGCTCCATTCCAAAATCACGTGCATTAGATTCTATATGAGGTAATAACTCCATTAAATTATCTGTTTTTGCATATTCTAGTACGCCATCGCCTAAATTAATATCAGTTAATGGACACCAATATGTTATAGCCATTTCATCATCAAAATGGCTTTGATAAAAAATTTGATCTTGATGTGGAGGGGTAGGATATGCACCTAATTTAGGTTTACAGAAATATTCACAATGTATAGGAATTACAGATTTACTTAATAATTTCTCAGAGACATTCATTATTTCTTTATCTCTAGATAAATCAAAAAGAAACTCACTCTTCGAAAATAGCGAATTAATCACTAAAAAATTGCCTTCTTCATCTGTTATAGAATTGGTTTGAATACCCAATTCTAAGTCTTTTTTAATTAATATAGCTTCTTCAATTAAATTGGCAACTAGATTGCTAGATAAGAAATTAGGCAAAATGACCCAACCTCTAGAAAGAAGTGTTTTGGAGTAAAATTTTAAATCATTATCACTATAAAAATTATTAAAAAGCATTTTATAACCCTTTGTCTATTGGTGGTATATAGAGAGTAGGTCTGTTATTTAGTAAAATTTCTTTACTAGTAATATCTTGAATCTTAATTTTCCTTATGTCTGATATTTCTAAAATTTGTGTTGCAGAATGTATAATATAAACTTCATGTTCTTCAGGGTAAAAATTAATTAAATGTTCTTTCAAAGGACTTAATGCAGAACCATTAATTTCTCCTAGCATAATTTCTTTATTGTTAGTAGTACTTAATTGAAATATTAGAAGTGGTACTTCAGTATTCAAACTCCAATTGTGATTTATTAATGTCGTACTATCAAAAAACTGTAAAGCATATCCATAATCAATTTTAAGATCACACATTAATGTGTCGAAGGAGCTTATACCTGGTAAAATTTTTACAGATAGATTGTTTTCTTCAGCTAAATCAAGAGTATACTCAGATGCGCTAACTAAAAACAGAGGATGCCCATGTACTATAAATGATACAGGCCCATTATCTTTAGCAGTTGCTATAATAAGTTCAGAAATTTTTTTGTATACATCTTGGCGATATAATTCATCTTTATAAAGATAAGCCATATCATGTACTTGAGCAGAGGAGTATGTTTCTTTAAAGTCCTCAATTAAGGAAGTGTCAGGATTCAAAACAAATATATGTTTTGATATTTGAAGAGCCTGCTTTGTTTCTTCTGTAAGATGAAGAGAACCTAAAATTCCTGATCCTAATAGATATATATTCGTAGCCAAATTATAACCCCTTATTTTAATTGTACTTTGAAAGAGTTTAGTGTTCTCTTTCAAAGTATAGTTTTAGGTTAATTATGATGTTATGCAATTTCTTCTAATTTCATAATTTCCGTTATTTTGAATCCGTTATCTCTTAGGAAACCGCGGAATGGACGTACATCAATACCCCATTCTTCTAGTGCTACACGTCGCATAGTTGAAATAACACTAATTTCCTCCTCGGTTAATCCTGAGTTTTTTAATGCCTCCTTCGGATTCTCAGTTAATAGTTCACGAAATTTAATATCTTTTGCTGCTTGCTGAAGAATATTTTCTACTCGAATTTTTCCTTCGCTTGTAAGTGGCTTAACATGTAGTGACATGGTTAGTCTCCTTTATATATTAATTTTATGTTGTACCGCCTTAATGAAAAAGCAAAAGTCATACCAGATAATATTAAAAATTATTAATTGCTTGAATTTTAAATTTAAAATTATTTTTTTATATAATAATAATTAAATAAAAAGGTATAGATTATAATTAAACATGAACTATAGAGATACATTCTAATGGTTTAATCAAATCTGTGCCTCTAGTTAGTGCATATTGATGAAAGAGGAATAATCTGTCTATTGTTAAGGATTGTAATTTTCTAGCATTTTAATTATTTATAAATACTAGGATGTTGGAAGCTTGTTGAAATAATTAAGTAAATTATTATTTTAAAATAATAATTCTGCCAATAGACTTTATTGATTCTAGTATGGATGTTTTTTTAATACTGTTTTCATCTTCAATGTATTTATTAGAAAATATTTTTAATCCAAAATTTCTTAAGTATATTGCTGTTTATAAAGAAGATCTTCATTAATACGAGGTTCAAAAATTAAGACTTGGGTTTCCAGTGTATTCATTCTCTTTTACCCATTCTTTAACATTTTCTCGAATGATTTAATTGACCATTGAATGCTTGTTGTGCATCTCATAAGGATATTTTCATTTCATTATTTACTTTTTTATATTTGGAATTACCTATTGAAAACTAATATATTTAGATAAATTCTATTCCTCTACAACCTCCCACTTAACAATAACTCCTTCATTATTTAGCCTTGCTTTTTTAATGATTTAATTTAAAACAAATGGCATTTTACGTGCTTGACTGCAATAGGACAGAGCACTATTCTTTGCCTGCTGGCCTACATTGCCAGTCGGTTTTAGCAGACCGCATAGTAAGAGCATCAGATTATTCCTTCTGAGGAGTAGTCTCATGTATATCAATCGTCCCTCGCTCGTTGCGGTAGGACGAGTGAGGGACACCTTCGGGTGTGCTGATTCTTACTATCAGTCTGCTAACCCTTGCTCGTTCTGCCACCATAATTTTAATGTTTGGCAGAACTCCCAATAAAAAGGAGTTGGCTTTGCACATCCATTATTTATTGGCTCTCGATGCCAAAAGCTATAACGACACAGCTTAAAAATTAAAGCAGCTTGAACGCCCTAAGGTTTTCAGGCTTTAAGTCTTTTTTATTTAAAACTTAGCAACAACAAACTCGAGATGTGCTACGCACAGTCTTTACGGCTTTGCTATGCCTTTTTTTCTCCCAAAAAAGTATCTCATTTAGAAACAACAATAATTTATAACGGTAAAACCATGCCAAAGTTAGTTCTCCCAACACGTGCCATACAAGTTATTAATACGTCGATTTATTTATTTCACCATCACGGCTTTCATACGGTTGGGGTCGACCGAATTGTGAAAGAATGCCAAATTCCCAAAGCAACTTTTTATAACTACTTTCATTCTAAAGAGCGGTTTATTGAAATCTGCTTGATTGTGCAAAAAGAACGTCTAAAAGAAAAAGTGGTTTCAATTGCTGAATACGACCGAGGCACAAGTGTAAAAGATAAACTCAAGGCGCTTTATCTTTTACACACCGACTTAGAGGGGCTTTACTACCTATTATTTAAAGCCATTTTTGAGATAAAACTGACTTATGCAAAAGCCTATCAAGTCGCAATTAAATACCGTACATGGCTAATCAATGAAATCTATAGCCAGCTTATAAAACTCAAAACCGATGCGACTTTTCAGGACGCAAAACTATTTTTATATATGACTGAGGGCGCAATTATTCAGCTTTTAAGCTCAGATGGGGCAGACGACAGAGAAAGCCACTGGAATATGATTTCTAATGTCTTTCTTTAGACGTTTCGGCTTATTTGGGGAAAGGCATAAACCTTAATTCTAAAATAGCTATTGGATGGGCTTTGAGAGTTGACTTCAAATCGTGGCTTAAGTGGTCTGAGGTCAAGTTTTTTTAAAGATACTTAAGCAATATGGTTTGCGTAACTTCAATCAAATACTGAAATATTTCGAATCAGCGTATGAGTTGCCTACGTCAGTCATCGTCTCGCACAAAAGTATGCTGAATATAAATAGAGGAGTCATTCATGGGTACGCGTTCAACCATTATGGATACCAATAGCTTTCGTCCAGAACATGCTGCTGAGCTGGACCATGCTACCCGCAAACTGACCGATAAAAGAAATAAAATTTTAGGTGAATCCTATCGCTTGTTTTATCGTAATCCCGTGCATCTGGTAAAAGGACAGGGGCAATATTTATGGGATGCAGCAGGTCATCAATATCTGGATGTTTACAACAATGTTGCCAGCATTGGTCATTGTCATCCTGCAGTGATTGAAGCGGTAAATGAGCAAATGAAAATGCTCAATACGCATACGCGTTATTTACATGAAAACATTTTGGATTATACCGAAGAACTATTACAAACCACTCCCGATGAAATTGACCGTGCCATGTATATGTGTACTGGTTCGGAAGCGAATGATTTAGCGATTCGTATTGCACGTGAATATAGCGGCGGTACAGGAATCATTGTGTCTCAAGAGTCATATCATGGAACCAGTAGCTTAACCTCAGGATGCTCTCCAGCGCTTGGAACTGAGCAGCCTTTAGATGCGACAACTCGTCTAGTTCCAGCACCTGATTATTATCGCATTCAAACTGATGATTTAGGCACTTGGTTCGCGCAGCAGATCCAGCAACAAATTGATGATATGAATGCAAAAGGTATTAAGTTTGCAGGTTTTTTAGCGGACTCAATATTCTCTTCTGACGGTGTAATGCCTAATCCTGTTGGGTTCTTACAAAAAGCGGTTGATGTTGTGCATGCCAATGGCGGTATCTTTATTGCTGATGAAGTACAACCGGGTTTCGCGCGCACTGGCGATTCTTTCTGGGGCTTTGGTCGTCACAATGTTGTGCCTGATATCATTACCACAGGTAAACCAATGGGTAACGGGGTACCTGTGTCAGGGCTTTTAGCCAAGAGTGAAGTCCTTGCTGCTTTTAGCGATAAAATTCCATATTTTAATACCTTTGGCGGTAATCCTGTTTCTATGGCAGCGGCACAGGCTGTACTTAAAGTTATTCAGGAAGAAGAATTGCAAACCCATAGCAAATATGTGGGAGGGCTACTTCTAAAAGAACTCACCAAACTTATGGATAAACATGAGATGGTTGGCGACGTACGTGGCGCTGGTCTATTTATAGGATTTGAACTGGTTAAAGATAGAGCCACAAAAGAGCCGAATAAAGCGTTGGCTTTGAACCTTATTGAGGAGCTCAGAAATACTCATCGAGTTTTAACCTCAGTTGCAGGTCCTTATGGCAACGTATTGAAACTGCGCCCACCTTTGGCTTTCCAAACAAAAGATATCGATTGGTTAGTTGGTGCTTTGGATCAAGCCTTAACAAAATTAAAGTAAGTCACTTTAAATATAAAAAATACCCTTCAAGTTGGATGTTAAATCTAATTTGAGGGGTATTTTTTTGTTCAATTATCTTATGTGTCTGTAGAAGATATCTCGAATTGCTTAAATAATAAAAAGGCCTTTATTCAAGGCCTGTATTTGCGATGTTTTAGTGTCTTAATTGACGTGGTGTAACACCAAACCAGCGTTTAAATGCACGAGATAAAGCACTTACTTCTGAGTAACCTAGCAGGAATGCCATTTCTGAAATTGGAATATTTTTCTGCTTAATATAATGTTCGGCCAATTCACAACGAACCTGATCGACCAAATGGGTAAAGGTGAGTCCTTCATTTTTTAAACGGCGGGTAAGGGTGCAACTCGTTAAACCAATATCATGAGCGATTTTTTCAAGGTTTGGTTCACCTTCACTGAGTTCAAGTTGTATGTGAGAGCGAACTTGATCTGCAAGACATTGACTTGGTGAAGCGCGATTGAGTAGGTGCAATGTATCTAGAATCACTGTTAACAAAATAGAATCACGCCCCGGCATAGTATGCTGGACGTCTTTTTTTGAAATGATGATGGAGTTAAAAGGTTGATCAAAATAAACAGGCGCGTTAAATAATTTGCTATGTTCTTGCCAGAATTCAGGTCGAGTATGCTCAAAGTGAATCGCGCGAGGTGAATAATGAGGGCCCATCACTTCACGAATCACATTCATAAACATGCCCATGGTCAGTTCTGCATCTTGGCGGCGAGTTAAAATCGCGCCGTGTTGAACTTGATAATCTATGCGCCAGCTATCTCCCAAATCGACCATTCGATTGAGGGTATCTTTCTGATGCAAATAAAAATTATTGGTCATGTTCATGAGTGCAGACTCTAATGTATTTGAACAAAGACCAATGTACCCAATGAGCCCTAATGATTTGGGTTGAAACTGTTGACCATAATGCAGACCAAAATTATCACAACCAGAAACCAGCGCTGCTTGTTCTAGCACCTTGCAATAATTGGGTAGTTGTAAGCTTAGAGTTGGGCTGATTAAAAGTTCAGGATTAATACCACTAATACCTAAAACGCGATCAACATCTGCACCTTTTTGACGAATAAACTCGCTTAATCCAGAGGCAGCTGCAGACAATACACCTTGATTACACATATTTGAATCGACAAGATGAGCTGGGTTGAGATGTAACATGTCAAGTCTCATGATATTTATTCCTAACTATTCTTATATTAAGCAAAAGCCATACCAGTTTTTGCTTACGTCCTTGATTTTGTTTTGTTAAAAACTTTTATAAAATAATGACTTATGTGTTGCTGTTTTAAGTTTCAGGCTTGATTCTTTAAGAAGAGATCAAGAGTTGTATTTAAGGTTGGGTAGCGAACTAAAAGAAGGCAGAAAATGCATTAGAGATAGGCAAACAGGGCAGAACTAAAACAAGAAATTAAGCGGCTTCTCATGCATACAACATCTATTGTAGGCATGAGAAAATAAGTGAAATATTAATTTTTTGTAGTTTTTGCCGTTTGCGCACCATAACTTAAACTAGCCATTGAGGGTCTAAATTGACCTGTGTTGGCATCGCGGCCCTGTAGTAAAAATTTAGGATTGGTTTGACCATAGCCCTGTACAGCCTGCTGAGAAAACTTGCCGATATCAGAACTTGGGCTGCGCAATCGGTTGATAATCAGTACCTTCTGAGTCGCCGCAAAATCTTGCATCATATTTTGATCGCCTTCACTGTCACCTGCGATAAAAATTGGCCCGTAACCATATTTAGAAACTAAAAAACGCTGGATGGTTGCAGTTTTGCCTTTACCTTGAGTTTGCGCATAGCCATGACGAAACTCGGGTAAAATTCGATTTTGTGCATCTCTTTCTAACTCCATCGCGTAGGCATTTTTTTCATTAATGTTGTAGCCGATATCCGGATTGGAAATAATTTCCTTAATCACATCAATAAAAGATGCCGAACAGACATAGACATCAATGCCATTGTCCTGAAAGGCCTTAAATAGATTTTGCATTTCTCGGTATGGTCTTAAACCATTTTCCCAAGTGGTTTTCACAACGCCTGCTTGGCCCGAAAGTGCTGCTGGGGAAGTCCATGTCACAGGTCCAATCGGTTGCTGCATTTGCCAAGCCACCGTTGCTTTTACTAAATTACGGACTTCTTGTTCGGTAAGCCCAGTAAATAAATAAGTGACCCATGGATATGCAACTTCATGATCAAAGGTGTCTCCAATCGCCGCATATAGATATCTCATTTTAGTAATGAAATCGAGATAATGCGGATCTTGTTTAATTTGATCCAGACTTTGCTTACCTTTTAGACCGCTATAGTGGTGATAAAGCCATGTGTAGCTAGCAATAATATCTGGGGCAATTTTATCAATATTGACGGCTTGGCCTTGCTGGTTATTGTAAGCCGCTTCAAAATTTTGCGAGCTAATTCCTTTGCGAATAATCTGATTAAGCTGTTCTGGCGTGACATTAAACGCTAAGTGTTCAAGCTGATAAATTAAAGTTGCTTCTTCGATGTCTAAAAATACCGAGGTATTGTCAAAGTCAGTGACAATATACGGGCGTTTGTCAGGATTGTAGTTTGGGCTATCTTTTCCATAAGTAGCAATTAATTGATTAAGTTGGTCAAAGTTAAAAGCGTCCCATTGACCTTTTGGGATATATTCCTTTTTGGGAATAGCGACCGCGGGAGATGTATTTTGTATAGGGTTGTAATTACATGCGCTTAGAGCAATCATACTTGCCAGACTACTGGTGAGTAATAGTGCTTTGGCAACTTTGCTCAGTTGATGGGTAGCTTGCATAAACCCTTCCTTTAAATTCTATAAAATTTAAAAACTAAAAATTGAAAAAGAGGAAAAGCGATCTAAATCACTTTTCAAATTCCTACAGGCATTTGTCCGTTTAAATATTTTTTACAGAGACGCACAGTTTCATTGGACCATTGATCTCCAAGACTTTGAGCCATTTCTGTTTGTGCGTGAGAACCATTCCAAGCCATCATTTGAATGCGGCGTTGCATGATAAAAGTCGGGATCATTTCATATTCTTCAGACTGAATATGACCTACGCGCTCATAGCCTTTTAACCAGTAATCAACCCAATGAGGTGCATTTGCATAATGTTCATTGAAGCTAATTGCAGCGGCGAGATCATGCATAAACCAGCTCATTCCGCAGTCATCAAAGTCGATCACACCGATACGTTCTTGTTGTAGTAATAAATTGGTTAAACGCAAATCGGCATGAATCAGACCATAGCGTTCCTGAGTTTTGCCAAAGAAATTTAAATCTTTCGAAATCTGTGCAATTGCTTCTTCAATTACGCCGTGATCTTGTGGTCTTAAATGAGGTGCATTTTTCCAGTTTCCCCAGTGACCATCTGCACCGACCATGGTTTCATGGTTCCATACAATGCGTTGAAAGTTTTCAGGCGCTTGCCATGTCTTACTATGTACGTGCAACTTTGCGGTAATTTGTCCTAATTGCTCAAATGCAGTGGGGTCAACTTCAACCGTCGGCATATCGCCCTCAACCCAGTTGAAAAGGACTGCATAACGATAAATATCATTCGATAGTTTCAAGGTAATGACGCGTTCACCCGATTGATCTGCAATCGCAACAGGAACTTGGATTCCACTCGCATTTAAAGCATCTAACCATTCAAGCTCACTTTGTATATCGAGTTTGCTGTGATAGTTCGGACGGTGAATTCGAAGTGCATAGCGGGCAGATCCAGTCGAAACTTGATAGGTTGCATTTTCAGACTGACACAGTAGTTTGACCTGTCCTTGATAGTCTGATGGATACTGCTTAATTGCTTGTTCTGCCAGTATTTGTAATTGAACTTGGCTTAAAAATTCATTTTGTTCTACAGACATAACCCATCTCCTCAATTTAATTTTTAAACACGTTTCGTGTTGAGATGCCGTCGATCTTATAAAAGAAAAAATGAATCAACTTGACTTCAAGTGGTCGGGGAGATGTTTTGCTGTCAAGTTTTATGAATATCTTTTGCGCAACTATTGGTGGTGTAAATTTGGTCGATAAGGCAATACGACAATGAAAGAATCTGAATTAAGCGTAGATGTTGGTGCTTTACAACAGGACGCAGAGTATTTTGCAAAACGTCAGTTAAAAAAGGGGGCAGTAGGTTGGTTACTTTTAGTGGGATTAGGTGTCTCTTACGTTATTTCTGGTGACTTTGCGGGTTGGAATTTTGGGTTGGCACAAGGCGGCTGGGGAGGACTCTTTATTGCAACAGTCATCGTCGCATTTATGTATCTCTGCATGAGCTTTGTGATGTCTGAGATGTCGACGATGTTGCCCACTGCTGGCGGTGGCTATAGTTTTGCCCGTGTTGCATTTGGTCCTTTTGGAGGATACCTCACAGGAACTGCGATTTTAATTGAATATGCAATTGCACCTGCCGCGATTGCTGTATTTATTGGGTCATATTGCGAATCACTCTTTGGAATTGGCGGCTGGGCAGTTTATTTAATTTGCTATTTGGTTTTTATGGGTATTCATCTGAAAGGTGCAGGTGAAGCGCTTAAAATCATGTTTGGAATTACCGCCGTTGCTTGTATTGCACTGGTCGTATTTATCGTGGCGATGCTTCCACATTTTGACAGCGCACGTTTGTTTGATATTCCAGTCAGTTCTCATGCAGGTGCGAGTAGCTTTTTACCATTTGGCTATATGGGAATATGGGCCGCAGTACCTTATGCCATCTGGTTTTTCCTTGCAGTTGAAGGGGTGCCACTGGCAGCCGAAGAAGCAAAAGATCCAGTACGTTCATTGCCACGCGGTTTGATTGGTTCAATGTTGATATTGGCATCGTTTGCACTTTTAATTTTATTTTTAGGAGCAGGCGCAGCGGGTTCAAATGCATTAAAAAATTCAGGAGCACCTTTAGTTGATGCACTTATTGCGGTGTATGGTCAGCACACATGGTTGGCAAGTTTTGTTAACTTTGTAGGTCTTGCTGGACTTGTCGCAAGTTTCTTCTCAATTATTTATGCCTATTCGCGTCAAATTTTTGCATTGTCACGTGCGGGATATTTACCAAAAAACCTATCGCTCACCAATGAAAATAAAGCGCCATATTGGGCCATTATCATTCCGGGCATTATTGGCTTCTTACTTTCTTTAACAGGTGAGGGTGACTTACTCATTTTAATGGCAGTATTCGGTGCAACCATTTCTTATGTGTTGATGATGCTCTCACATATCAAATTACGTTTGTCTCGCCCTGAATTACCACGCCCTTATAAAACGCCTGGAGGAATATGGACGTCTTGCATTGCCTTGATTCTCGCTGCTGTTGCTGTAGTTGCAGGTTTAATGGTAAATCCAAAAGTTTGGTTATTGGCCGCACTCATTTATGTCGGATTTATACTCTATTACTTGTTATACAGCCGTCATCATTTGGTGAAAGGCACGCCTGAACAAGAGTTCGCCATGATTGATGACTGAGTTTGAGTGCAGTAAAAATAAAGAGGCTTCGGCCTCTTTTTAAGTTTTATAAAACGACTAAAAAGTTTAGAACCAAAATAAAAAAGTTTAAATATTTAACTCAAAGTTTACTTTTACACGATCTAAAACAATTAAGGTTCGATATGTTTTTACATCTTCATTATCCGCAAAATGTTTTCTAACTAAACTTTCAAAATGAGATAAGTTGTTGCTCAACATAATAATGATAAAAGAGACTCCTCCATTCACGAAGTAACACTGTTGAATTTCTTCAACAGAAGCAAAGTATTGCTTCGCTCTATCCATCACGACAGAGCGGTCTTCGCTAAGTCGGACTTCAATAATAGAAGTAATTTTTTCTCCAAATTTTAGCGGA
This sequence comes from Acinetobacter oleivorans DR1, assembly GCF_000196795.1. NCBI lineage: Bacteria > Pseudomonadati > Pseudomonadota > Gammaproteobacteria > Moraxellales > Moraxellaceae > Acinetobacter > Acinetobacter oleivorans. The sequence continues at coordinate 2,742,527 of NC_014259.1, read as the reverse complement.
TTTAAAATAGCGCAATTTCTTAAAATAATTTCCTTTTCTTCCATACGAGATATACGTCTTTGAACAGAAGCTGAGGATAGGCCAATTTTTTCAGAAATTTCTCGATGCGAAGTTTTATTGTCTTTTTGAAGTATTCTTAAGATTGCATAATCAAAATTATCTAAAGAAATATCTGACATGAGTAAATCTCTCATTAAGCTTTAAATATAGAGTTATTTAATCGTTTTATTGAGGCAAATAGAAGAAATATATTGATTACATAGAATTAAAATTTCAATCATTCCCAGAGTGGTAAATATGATGATTGAGACAAACTCCAAGCAAGGCATGGCATTTGCAGCCGCATTTCTATCTTTAGTTTCTGTGCAAATAGGAGCATCAATAGGAAAAGCCCTTTTTCCAATTCTGAGTGCAGAAGGAGTGACCTTAACTCGACTTGCTTTAGCAGCATGTTTCTTATGGATTGTTTATAAACCTTGGAGAGATTGGAATAAACAGACTAATTGGAAAAATCTCATTATTTATGGGGCCATCCTCACTTTAATGAATACTTTAATTTATAAAGCATTTTCTTATATGTCTGTGGGGATCGCTATTTCCATCGAAGTGTTAGGCCCGCTTACGGTCGCTATTTTAATGTCTAAAAATAAATTAGATTATTTTTGGGGAGCATTATCTCTTATTGGTTTGCTTTTTTTACCCATGGGCAATTCAAATAATAACTTTAGCTTTATTGGTATGGCGTATGCGCTTGTGGCTGCCGTGGGTTGGGGACTGTATGTTATTTTTGGCTCTAAAGTTGCGCAAGGTGGCGGAAGCTCAGTTGCAACAGGAATGTTTCTAGCGGCTTTGTTTGCAACACCTTTAGGGGCATCTCACATTATCCATATTTTTGATAGTTATAAGATTCTTTTGACATGTTTACTCATGGCGATGCTAGCAAGTGCAATTCCATTTATATTAGATATGGTTGCTATGAAAAAGTTGCATCCGCGAGTTTTTGGAATATTAGTGAGCGCATCACCAGCGGTGAGTGCTTTGGCCGGATGGCTGATTTTAGATGAACGATTAAATCATTTTCAGATCATTGGAATAACAATTATTATGGCATCGTGTGCAGGATGTTCTTATTTCTCGTATAAACGTAATACCGCATAAGACCATTTGTCTATGATGGCATATATCTAAAGCTGGATGAGTCGTTTTGAAGGGGGATAAATAATAAGCCCCCTTAAAAAGGCTACCTCTGTACAAAAAGAATATAAAAACAGCAAGTATCACTTACTCAAGTATCATTTTAATCTGATTGATATTTATACAATATAGTTACCAGATCACAAGGATATGAACTGATGAAATTTCTAAAATTTCTAACTTTTAGCACCATTCTTACGTTGTCCGCGCATAGTTATGCGACAGTGGGTGGTGGACAAAAAATTGAAGTATTGGGTTATCAGCAAAAAGAGAAGAAGCTTTATGTATTAAGACACTACGAAGATGGTCGAGGACGTTTACCACAACTATATTATTATTTATTAAATAGTAAATCGCCTGACAAACTTATTGAAGTTAAATCGCTCTACATCAATCCAAAAACACATAAGATTGATTATGATCAAGATAGTACAGCGTTTAATAAGGCTCTCAATAAAATTAAAAGGAATTTAACTCCTTTGATCGTAAGTAATAGTAAGACTGTAAAAATTCAGACATTAAAAACTCATCAGAATCAAGTATCGGCTTGGTTTGATCCTTCAGGGAAGATCACACAATATAAAACAGAATATGTTGTAAAATCGCCGTCTTTACAAAGTAAGCCCCATGTTGCGGTTCATTACACCAAAGCAATAAAAATTTCCCAAAATTATAGTGTGCCTAAACACAATAAGAAGTTGGTTGTCGTTAAATATTTGGGGGTTCCAGAAGAAACTGGTTACGATATTGAAGATCCTGTTTTATTACTCCCTGTGAAAAAATAAGTTTAAGCGTAAATTATTTTCTTGGTTCAAATCGGTAGCAGCAGGGCATCAGTATCTGGATGTTTACGACAATATTGCCAGTATTGATCATTATCATCTTAGGGTCATTGAAATTGTAAATGAGCAAAAGAAAATGCCATTTGTTATTTTCTAATCATTTTGAGAGTTAAAAACGGTGATATTTCAAAAAGGATTTTAATTTTTTATATAATTAAATCAGTTGTCTATAAAAATAATGAACGAATTAATTTATTCAAGATCAAGTTGATTGTCATCTTTAGTGACTTTGATTTTTAACTTTTTATATTTCCGTTTGTTTGGATCAATTGCAGAATTTATAACCTCATCTGAGAAAGATGAACATAGCATCAATTTTGCGTATGCTCTGTAACCTATCAAAATTCTTCGTAGTGGGTAGTCTGTTCTTGTAGAGTAATAGTCGATTCTGGAGTCTAATTCTTGTAGCAGGGGCTGCTGGGACATTGGAATAATTTCTCTAAGAGGTACATACAGCATATAGAGATTTAACTCCGCTAAGAAGAATTATTTTGAAAATGTTATAAATTTTAGATAAATCAATATTCATATTAAATATCAAAGTATTTTAGATATGCAAAATATATATTTATTCCTTGTAAATTTAAGTAGATACACTCCAAATGGCAATATTTTATTATGCTGTAAAAAATATTAGTAACAACTCTTTTTAAAGCCACAGTGGCCTATGTGTTATAGTCAATTTCGATTAATTATTGGTATTAAAATGGATATCTGTATTGGCGGTATACTTGATGGGAAGAAAAGAAAGGATGATCAAAATCATTTCAGAGTAGATAGTCATTATTCTGATCATGGTTCTGAATATAATAAAGAGCATTTTCATTTACATGGGCAGCTTCATACATTTTGGATAAGTGAAGATATTGATTTTTTTGCCGCGCAAAAAAGAGTTGAATTAATATTAAGTGCAAGATTTGGACTTGTTTAAAAAAATATATGTACCATTTTGGATGATTTTTAATATAAAAATTTTAAATTAAATATTTTATAATTAATATGATGTGAAACAAAAGCTCTATTTAATATAGAGCTTTTGAGTTAATAAGTTATTTATTTCTTTTTTCTTGATTATTATTTTCGGTAGGATTTTTTTCTGTTTCAGGGGTTTGTTCGGGATTTTCAGTTTTATCCTCAGTAGGTTGAGCATTAGAGTCATTTTGATTTTGTGTGGTTTTTTTTGAAAATTCTTTGAAATCAGACATTTTAAACTTCTTAATAATAGTAAGGAAGCTTTATCGTAGGCTTTTAATTCAGTTACATTGCGGTGATTATGAGAACTCTATGTAGAGATATGTGCCTAAAAGTTTTCAATTATCGACATAATATTTCTTTGAGTCAAATAGAGTGTTGATATATAAGTGGAAGGAAATTTTAATCAAATACAAGAGTTAACATATAGTTAAATAGCTATTGTATTTAATGTTTTTTTAATAATTACAATTTATTTAAATATATTATTTTAAGTTCTTAATTGGAGGGGATATTTTTAATTAAAGTGGGGGATTCGATCTATAAATATATTTATACAACATAAAGATACAGTTTTACATGCATACTCAATCAAATTAATTAAAAATGAGAAAAATATGGATGCTGAAATGAAAAAATATTTTGATGTGGCTGAAAGTGTTTACAATAATATTCACTTTAAAAATCAGTCTTCTAAAGATTTAGTTGATTGTCTCAATAGACTGTTAGTTGAAATTAAAAAAGAAGCAGCTACAAACAATTTACAATTAAAATATTCTGTTATTGATTTTGAAAGCTGTTTAAACAGGCCAATGAAAGAGCGTATTGTTAAAATTGATTTAAGCCTTCTCCCTAATTTTGAGAATCAATATGAATTTATTCTTTGGTTGGTAAGTTTTATAAAAAGTATTTCTGTATCTAGAAGTTATTATTTTTAAATTGTTGTGTGATAGCAAATAAAATAAATATTTTTTTAAATTTGTTGTATAAATATTTATTTAGCGTATACTCAATTTAACTAGAAAAATAGACTTATTAGTAAATCCTCTTTTAGTATCGTAGTTTTATTCATAATCCTTCGTTTTTTAAGATTTTAAACTCAATTTGTTATTATTTTTAAAGTTCAATGAGTCATAAAATATGGCTTTATATTATTAAAAATCAAAGGATATATTATGTCTAATACAGCAATTGGTACAGTGAAATGGTTTAATGAAACTAAAGGTTTTGGTTTTATTCAACAAGATGCAGGTCCAGATGTTTTTGCACATTTTAAAGAAATTAGTAGTTCAGGTTTTAAAACCTTATATGAAGGTCAACGTGTTAGTTTTAATATAGCTCAAGGACAAAAAGGTCCTTCTGCTATTAATATTGTTGTTCAATAATATAATTGGAAAAAAAGCACCTTAGGTGCTTTTTTTTGTTTTTTAAGTATATTAATTTCTAGATAATTTATAAATTAATTAAAATATTAATAATTATGATGTTAAACAAGGGTATCACATTCAGATACACTTACCTTGTATCTATATAAAGATAAAAGGACTATGTTAACTAAGTGCTAGATAATCATCTACACAACATTAAATAGGAGAGACTCTAATGTCTCAACAAAACCAAGTAAAAAACGATCAAGACAAATCAAAAGAGCAACAGCAGCAACAGCAAGACGGTAAAGAGTTTGAGCCTAAAAGTCCTGATCAGAATGCTGTAGAAAAAGTTGATCAAAATGATAAAATTGAGAAAAAATAATAATATAATAAATTTGTTTTTTCTTAAATGATGGGTTGGTAGAAAGAATAATGATTCTTTTTGCCAATTTATAAAATTAAGAGGAATGTTTTTAATATGTCTTTTATTATAATAACTTTAATTTTGTTTGTTTTTGCTTATATTTTATTTAAGGTTTTTTCTACAGTTAAACTGGAGCTCCCCGAAAGTACTCTAAAAATAGCTGGAAAAATATTTACAGAGAATAAGAACTTTTTCGAACATGAAATAATTGTAACTTTATACCAAGAAGAATTGATAACTTTAGTCGGCAATCAAAATAGTGATAGAACTAATGTCTTTAAAAATGCTGTAATATGCCTTGAAAAAGAAACAAATAAAATTGCAGTGTATATAGATACTTTAAGAGTTGGATATCTTAATAAAATAAATTCTTCCAGTTTTGTTAATTTTTTAAAAACAAAAGGTTTTAGTGAGCGAGATGCTTTTGAAGTTGATGCCGTTATAATGAGTGAAAAAATAAGCCAATGGAGTGTGAAATTAGACATACCATACGATATGGAAAAGTTTAGGTTTGATAAATATTAAATTTACGATAACTATTTAATTGATATTTCTATAAGATATATTTTGGTACATTTTTTTTAGTATTGAAAATAAAAAGAGATCATAATAATTATATTGATAATAAAAAGGAGAAAAGATATGGAACTTAGAGCTGTAAAAATGCATAAAATGTTTAGAGATTTTCATGAAGAAAAGCAACTTGGCTATGTAGGGGAATATGATGAAAAACATAACCTTATAGCGATATATGATATTTTTAAAGAAAAGATGCAGAAAATAGAAGGAACTTATCAATGGGTTTTACCCTCATCGGGTGAGGTGTTTTTTGTTGAGGAAGATCCGCTATATAGTCGTTAATGAATTTTGCCTCCTACTTTAAGCAGGGAAAAGCCTCTTTATAAATCCCAATTTAACAATAAATTTTAATTATTTATCCTTACTTTTTAATGATCTATTTTAAAACAAATGTCATTTTGCGTGCTTGACTGTAAGAGGGTTGGACACTATCCTTTGCCTGCTGGCCTACATCGCCAGTCGGTTTTGACGGACCGTATCATAGAAGCATTAAAGGTTTTTACTTTTAGTGCCTAGCCCCTCGTGCCCCCTCTACGGTGGAACGGGAGGGGGACACCTTCGGGTGTGCTGGCTCTATGACCAGTCCGTCAACCCTCTTTCGTTCTGCCACCATAATTTTAATTTCTGGCAGAACTCCCAATAAAAAGGAGTTGGCTTTGCACATCCATTATTTCTTGGCAACCTTTGCCAAAAGCTATAACGACACAGCTTAAAAAATAAAGCAGCTTGATCACCCTAAGGTTTTCAGGCTTTAAGTCTTTTTTTATTTAAAACTTAGCAATAACAAACTTGAGGTGTGCCAAGCACAGTCTTTATGGCTTTGCTGTGCCTTTTTTTCTCCCAAAAAAGTATCTCATTTAGAAACAACAATAATTTTTTATAACGGTAAAACAATGCCAAAGTTAGTTCTCCCTACACGCGCCATGCAAGTCCTTAATACGTCGATTGATTTATTTCACCATCATGGCTTTCATACGGTTGGAATCGACAGAATCGTAAAAGAGTCCAAAATTCCAAAAGCGACTTTTTATAATTACTTTCACTCGAAAGAGCGATTTGTTGAAATCTGTCTAATCGTACAAAAAGAACGTCTAAAAGAAAAAGTGCTTTCAATTGCTGAGTCTCACCAAGGTACAAGCGTGAAAGATAAACTTAAGAAACTTTATTTCTTACATACCGATTTAGAGGGACTGTACTATTTATTGTTTAAAGCTATTTTTGAAATAAAACTGACCTATTCAAAAGCCTATCAAGTCGCAATTAAATATAGAACTTGGCTAATCAATGAAATCTATAGTCAGCTTAGAGTATTCAAAACGGATGCGACTTTTCAGGATGCCAAGCTATTTTTATATATGATTGAAGGCGCAATTATTCAGCTTTTAAGTTCGGGTCAGGCAGATGAGAGTGAAAGGGTGTTGGATTGCTTTCTCATCTCTATGATCAATCATCACTAGTTAACGAGCTCGGTTTTAAAAAGATCACCTCTTCGGACTCTTTCAGTCAAAGTGGGGGCTTCTAGATTCTTCGTTACCATGCTTTATTTATCTCCACTCAAATGTTAATAAGATTAATACTAACCCCGAGGTGCGTACCTTATATGATCGGGAAATAAATATTATATTAAGGCTTATCTCTATTGGATCCAGAATATTTCAGGATTTTATTTACTTAGCTAAGGTTGAATTTGGTTCCATCAATCTAAGAAAAACTCTTTTTACATGATCAAAATCTTCTTTAGGGATGCAGCCATACAATTTACACAGGATGAAGAATGAATAATTTGAATTTTAAAACTCTAAAGAAGTATTGGTTGCGATTCTTGGGTATTGCTGTAATCGCTGGCTCCTTAGTATTGGCATTTGCTTGGGTCGCTGGTCTATTTGGACATCGCACCACAAGTAAAACTTTTTTGGGAGACTCATTAAGTAAATTTGATCCCGGATATCGACGTGCACACGGTAAGGGTATTTGTTTTGATGGCACTTACCACAGTAATGGTGCGGCGGCTGCACTCTCTAAAGCGACTGTATTTGCCAAGTCTGATATACCAGCAATTGGCCGATTTTCTATTGGAAGTGGTAACCCGCATGCGGCAGATAATTCGACAGCAACAGTGAGTATGGCTTTATTACTTTCCGCAGCTGATCATTCACAATGGCGCATGAAATTAAACAACTTTCCCTATTTCCCTACGCGAAATGCTGAAGGTTTTTTGGCTCAGCAAAAAGCATTTAAACCAGTTCCATCTACTGGCAAACCTGATCCGGCCCTTGTTGAGGCTTTTCTAAAAGAATATCCCGAAGCACGTAAGTCTATTGAACAAAAGGCAAAGATGCCATTAACCGGTAGTTTTAGTGGTGCAGAATTTTATGTCGTAAATGCTTTTATATTGCGGGCCGCCAATGGACAAGAACAGCCAGTCCGTTGGTCTATGCGTCCTCATTCAAAATTTATTAGTCTGACCAAAGAACAACGTGATCAAGCTGGCCATGATTTCTTATTTAAAGACATCAAAAAACGTTTGGCTGAAGGGCCGCTCTATTGGGATTTAGTTTTGCAACTTGCCGAGCCAGGAGACCCAGTGAATGATCCATCTCAACCTTGGCCCAAAGAACGTAAAGAAGTTATAGCGGGAACATTGGAAGTCAAAAATGTGACTGAACAGGTAAATGGCGTTTGCCGTGATATTAACTTTGACCCAACTTTGGTTCCACCCGGAATTGAGTTATCAGATGATCCGGTACTCGCAGCACGAGCGGGTATCTATGCACAGTCTTACAATGCTCGCTTACGTGAAATTGGATTTGGCAAAGCAACGGATGCCGTGGGTAAATAGGAGAGATCAGCCATGCAAAAAAAATCTAGCGATAATGCTCCACGTCATTTTAATTTGACTGCTCGAATACTACATTGGCTTATGGCGGTAGCGATTTTAGCCATGCTATTTATTGGTGTTGGAATGACAACTTCAATCACTTGGCGTCCGTGGTTAATCGATATTCACCGTCCCTTAGGAATCGCAATCTTATTACTGGTCATCATAAGATTAATAAATCGACTCTATTTCCCAATTCCACCTTTGCCGCCGACTGTACCCCGTTGGCAGGCGTTTATTGCCCATGCATCACATTGGTTACTTTATATTTTGATGTTTAGTTTGCCATTGCTCGGATGGGCAACGCTTTCGGCAGGTAATTGGCCTGTAACGTTATTTCCGGCTTGGGACCTTCCACCTATCGCTCCAACCGACTCTACACTCTATGCATGGTTTCGTACTCTACACGGAATTTTGGCTTGGCTATTATTTGCTGTCGTTATTGGTCATCTATCTGCTGCATTATTACATGCATGGATTTATCGCGATGGCGTATTCTCAAGTATGGCTTTGGGTTCTTCTACTGAGTCAAATAGAGATAATGAAAAGAAGAGTGTGGATTGAGGGGAGTGATTTAGCTCTTAAGCTCAGATCAGGCGGATAAAAGGGATAAGCCAGCGGAAATGGTGGCTTATTTTGATGGACTTAAAACAAATAAATTTGGAATGAATGATGTTCTATTTAAGTTACATTCGATTTTGGTTTAAGGTTTTAAATGATTGATAATATTTAAATTTAATATATTTTATCTGTCTAACAATGGGAAAATATAAATTTCCTATAATTCTAAATATTTGTCATAGCCTTATGAGCTTCAAGTTATAAGATTGGTAATGTGTAATGCATATTGAAAATATTATTCGAAAACTAGATTTAGTAACTTTAAAGATATTTCAGACGGTCTGTGATGAAAAATCTCTGAGTAAGGCCGCTGAAAAAAATATGATTGCGCTGTCTGCTGCAAGTAAGCGTTTGACTGATTTGGAGCATTTGATTGGAACCAAATTGTTTATTCGTGATGGTAAGGGCATGCAAATTACACCTGCTGGTGAAAGCCTGCTTTACCATTGCAGAACTATTTTAGACTCGGTTTATAAAGCTTCGGTTGAGTTAGAAGAATACAAAATAGGTATTAAAGGTTTTGTACGATTACAGGCAAATTTATCAACTATCATTCAGTTTTTACCCGAAAGTCTGCATCCTTTTATTGTTGAAAATCCTCAAATTAAGATTGAGCTTGAAGAACGTCCAAGTATAGAAATTATCCAAAATGTAAGTAATAAAATTGCCGACTTAGGCATCTGCATTGCTGAGAATTTGTCAGAAGATCTGGATTATTATCATTATCGTAGCGATCGGCTGGTCGCGGTCATACAAAACCAGCAATATTTAAGTGAACAGAAAATCATTTCCTTTGAAGATGCTTTGGACTACGACTTTATTGGCTTGCATACTCAAAGTGCGATTAACCGGATTTTGCAGCAAAAGTCTGAAGCGTTAGGAAAGCAGCTCAAACTCAGAATATTGGTAACAAGTTTTGATGCGGTTTGCCGTATGGTGCAGGCTGGTATGGGAATTGGAATTTTGCCTCATAAGGTTTTCGAAATCTTTGGTAAACCCTTGGGGCTGGCAAGTGTAGAGTTAACCGATAGTTGGGCAAAAAGAGATTTATATCTTGTGTCCAAGCATGATGAGTTTTTAAATCCAGTAACTTTGCTTTTAAAACAATATTTTATGCATCCACATAAAGAAATTATATCTGAATGACTTTTATAGGTTTCGCAAAACACGAAGGCTTGTTGATCTTTTAAGAATTGTATTACTACTCATTGCGCCATAAATTTAATTCTATCGGAAGTAGATATAATATGGATTGTTATGAGTCTAGCCCTTGAGAAAATAAAAGTCCTAGAAATAGGAACTCTAATTGCTGCTCCTTTTGCAACACGCATTCTTGCTGAGTTCGGTGCTGAAGTCATAAAAATTGAGCCTATTGGCAAAGGCGATCCACTTCGTAAATGGCGTAAGTTACATCACGGAACATCTTTGTGGTGGTATTTACAGTCACGTAATAAGAAATCTTTAGCGCTTAATCTCAAGTCACCGGAAGCAATTGCTTTAATCAAAAAGATGATTGTCGATACCGACATTCTGGTCGAAAACATGCGTCCCGGTGCACTTGAAAAATTAGGTCTAGATTGGGAAACCTTAAAATCAATTAATCCTAAACTGACTTTTGTTCGCATATCTGGTTATGGGCAATCTGGCCCTTATAAAGACAAACCGGGCTTTGGTGCAATTGGTGAGGCAATGGGTGGAATTCGTTATACCACGGGTTCCCAAGATTCTGCGCCTGCACGAGTTGGGGTGAGTTTGGGTGACTCACTTGCCTCATTACATGCGGTGATTGGCGCTTTAATGTCGATTGTAAATATCAAAACAAATAACGGTAACGGACAGATTGTTGATGTCTCTCTTGCAGAGAGTGTCTTCAATATTATGGAAAGTGTTGTCCCAGAATACGACTTGCATGGTTTTATTCGGGAGCGTTCTGGAGGTTCGTTACCGGGCATTGCACCTTCAAATACCTATCGAACCAAGGACAACGCTTTTGTGGTAATTGCAGGAAATAGTGATCCAATTTTTAAGCGCTTGATGCATGTGATTGGTCGTGAAGATTTGGCAAATCGACCTGAGTTTGAACACAACGATGGGCGTGCGCAACAAAGTGATTTGCTAGATGCCGCAATTGAATCATGGAGTCGACAGCATTCAATTGATGAGGTCTTGCAGCAGCTTGAACAAGCCGAGGTTCCATCAGGGCGAATTTATTCTGTAGCCGATATGGTCAATGATCCGCACTTTAATGCACGTGATATGTTGCTTTCAACCGAGTTGCCTGATGGTCAGGTGGTAAAAATGCCGGGTATTGTTCCGAAGCTTTCCGAAACCCCAGGGCAGGTCAAATGGCGTGGTCCTGAGCTGGGTGAGCATACCGAATCTGTTTTAAAACAATATGGTTATCAAGCTGAAGATATTGAAAGCCTGCGTGTATCGGGAGTAGTGCAATGACAGCATTTACCGACTTACTTGTCGTACAAGAAGTCTCTCCACGAGATGGTTTGCAAATTGAGCCGACTTGGGTGCCCACGACAAAGAAAATTGATTTAATTAATCAGTTGTCGACAATGGGTTTCTCTCGAATTGAAGCAGGGTCTTTTGTCTCTCCAAAAGCGATTCCGAATCTGAGAGATGGTGGTGAGGTTTTTACTGGAATTACACGCCATAAAGATATTATTTATGTTGGGTTAATTCCAAATTTAAAAGGCGCGCTTCGGGCAATTGAAGCCAATGCAAATGAGTTGAATCTTGTGCTCTCTGCTAGCCAAACCCATAACCTTGCCAATATGCGTATGACAAAAGCTCAATCGTTTGCAGGATTTACCGAAATTGTGGAGCAACTACAGGGTAAAACACAGTTTAACGGAACTGTTGCAACAACTTTTGGCTGTCCATTTGAAGGCAAGATTAGTGAAAGGGAAGTGTTTAGCTTAGTTGAACATTATTTAGAGCTGGGTATTCATAATATTACACTGGCAGATACCACTGGCATGGCGAACCCAGTGCAAGTGAAAAGAATTGTCTCTCACGTTTTATCGTTAATTTCGTCTGAGCAACTGACCTTACACTTTCATAATACACGTGGCTTGGGGCTAACTAATGTTCTTGCAGCTTATGAAGCAGGAGCAAGACGGTTTGATGCTGCATTGGGAGGTTTAGGTGGGTGCCCATTTGCACCAGGTGCTTCAGGAAATATCTGTACTGAAGATTTGGTCAATATGTGCGAAGAAATGGGAATACCGACCACTATTGATTTAGATGCTCTCATTCAACTTTCCAGAACCTTACCAGCTCTTTTAGGGCATGACACACCAAGCCAACTTGCCAAGGCGGGGCGGAATACTGACTTGCATCCGATACCGGATTATATCAAATCACTTAATTAAGATACGTTATTCAAGTTAGTTGGAAGTAAGACGATATTCGTATCGTCTTCGGTCAACTCGTCTTTAAAATCTTGAGAGGACGTGTCTTGAGGCTCATTTTCAGGAGAAAATAAATGAGTTTAAAGCAAAGCATGGAATTATCGGCTGAAGCAATTGCCGAAAAGCAATTAATAAAAAAAGTAGCATGGAAAATCATGCCATTAATTATGGTGTGTTACTTATTTGCCTTTTTTGATCGTATTAATATTAGTTTTGCCAAGTTTCAGTTACAAGCTGATCTATCTCTAAGTAATACAGCTTATGGCCTCGGTGCCAGTTTGTTTGTAATAGGGTATGTCATATTTGAAGTACCCAGTAATTTATTGCTACATAAATTTGGTGCAAGAAAATGGATTGCACGCATCATGGTTTCTTGGGGTGTGGCAACAGCCTTAATGGTGTTTGTGACTACCGAATGGCAATTTTATGTATTACGTTTCTTGATTGGTGCAATGGAGGCTGGCTTTGCTCCGGGTGTACTGTATTACATGACCCTTTGGTTTCCTCAAACCTATCGTGGCCGAATTATTTCCTTATTCTTCCTTGCTTCTGCTTTTTCAGGCATCTTTGGAGGACCAATTTCAGGGGTGTTGTTGTCATCACTTGATGGTGTGATGAACATGCGTGGGTGGCACTGGTTATTTCTATTGGGAGGTATTCCGTGTGTTCTGTTGGGTCTTTGCGTTTTAACTTACTTAAAAGATCGTATTGATGATGCGCGGTGGTTATCATCCTCAGAAAAAGCTCATTTGAAACGCTTGGTTGAACCTAAACAACCAGAAAAAGCTTCTCACTCATTATGGGCTGCCATTAAAACGCCGGGATTATTAATTTTAGGTGTTATCTATTTTCTGATTCAGATTGCATCTTATGGTCTAAACTTCTGGGGACCACAATTAATAAAAAGCTCAGGTATTGATGATACTCAAGTGATTGGTTTTCTTAGTGCCATTCCATATCTCATGGGAGCAATTACGATGGTAATTGTTGGGCGTTTAGCGGACAAATCTGGGGAGCGTTTAAAATTTACTGCTGGTTTACTCTCTTTAGGTGCTATCGGTTTCTTCACCGCCGGTTTCTTTGATGCAAACCCAGTTGTAGTCGTCATTTCGCTTGCGTTATTAGGGGCGGGTATTGTTGCTGCAATTCCTTCTTTTTGGAATTTACCACCTAAAGTCTTGGTCGGAGCTGGGGCGGGGGCTGCTGGTGGTACAGCACTCATTAATACATTAGGGCAAATGGGCGGGATTGTTAGTCCTATTATGGTTGGCCATATTAAAGACATAACAGGTAGTACAACGCCCGCTCTATATATTATTGCAAGCTTATGTGTTGTGTGTATTGCACTATTGATATGGGCTACGCCAAAACGATTACAAGAGAAAGGTTAAATGATTCACTCATGCTCAAAGCCACTTTGTTGGCTGTAGCATGAGTGTAGTTAATATGAAAGTGATCTAGAAGCTTACTTAATTCGATACCACGTTTGGTTTCGGCTAATTATTCAGTTTTTAGATTCGAAGAACATTATTTTAGAGTTGTGTATTCCGATAAAACCAATGTACACAAGCATCTGCCAAAATTTGTGTGGTATCAAAGCTCACATCTAAAATTGGAGACTGGATTGCATGTAACCCAATTGGAATTTCTGTACAAGCTAAAATAATCGAACCAGCACCTTGATCTATGAGTCTTTGGCTTAACTCTTGAAAAACGATACCCGCTTTTGCCGATTCATTACGTTTTACAGCATAAACAGCGGGCATAAATTCCTGTTCAATTTCTTCATCTGAATTAATGACAAAAGGAATGTCATGCTTGCTTAACTCATGTTGATACAACTGAGTAGAAAGGGCACCTTTGGTTGCCAATATTCCGACTTTATCACCCGATTGATAATTCTTTAAAATCTGTTGCACCGTAATTTCAACCATATTTAAGATTTCAATAGGGGTGTGTTGCTGTAAGTCAGAATGCCAGAAGTGTGCGGTATTACATGGAATGGCGATTTTAGAGACACCGCTACGCTCTAAAATTTTTAGTCCATGTAACATGGCATTTAAAGGACTTTCACCTAGGTTTTTAAGTGCAAGTTGTCGGTCAGGAATACCGCCGTGATTCCAAGCAATTGTTGGAATATGTTCCTGATCTTTAGTGGCAGGGCTTGCATCGAGCAGACGCTGTTGAAAATCAACAGCAGCGCCCGGTCCCATGCCACCCAAAATTCCAAGGGTGGGGAGTTCTGAAAATTCTGTCATCTTACAAACGGTATGCATCTTTGTTAGAGAATGTTTTACGATAACCGAATAAGCCTACGGCACCGCCTGTATGAAGGAAGATCACTTTGTCATCTTTAGTGAAATGACCCTGACGAATGAGATCTACTAAACCCGCAAAACCTTTACCTGAGTAAACAGGGTCAAGCAAAATACCTTCAGTTCGAGCCAGCAATTCAACAGCCTCAACCATGCTATCAGTTGGAATACCGTAGCCATCGCCAACATAGTCACTATTCGCAATCACTTTTTCACGAGCAATAAGATCTGCGCTTAAACCCAGATGTTCTAAAGTTGCACGAGTAAGTTTATAAACATTTTCTTCTTGTTTAGATTTTTCAGCACGAACACTGATACCGAGTACAGGTAAGTTTGAGTGAGTTACCGCAATACCCGCTAAAAGGCCAGCTTGAGTACCTGTGCTACCTGTTGCATGTACAAGATGAGTCGGAGCCAGTTGAATCTGGTTAAGTTGGTTAATTAATTCAATTGCTGTTGAGACATAACCTAAAGCACCAATAGCATTTGAACCACCACCTGGAATAATGTACGGACGTTCCCCTTGTAGTTCTAATTCTTTTGCTTTGGCTTCTAAAGCTGCCACCATATCGGTGCCACCCGGAACTACCTCAATTGATGTTGCACCTAAAATCTCATCGAGCAATAAGTTTCCATTATTGTAATATTCATCTGTACCATCACTAACGCGTTGTTCGAGTAAAACTGATGCCTTTAAACCAAATTTATTTGCTGCTGCAATCGTTTGGCGAACATGGTTAGATTGAGTTGCACCTTGAGTAAGTACATGGGTTGCACCTTTTGTAAGTGCATCACCAATTAAAAATTCTAATTTGCGAGTTTTATTGCCACCTGTAGCCAGCCCTGTAGCATCGTCTCGTTTGATGTAAATCTGGGGACCATTTAACGCTTTAGTTAAGTTAGGTAAAAACTCTAGAGGAGTAGGCGCATGAACCAGTTGAACGCGCGGTAAATGACTTAATAACATAATAATGTCCTAAAATTTAATGTATGTAATCAATCATGCGGCTTACTTCTTTGCGCATAATTTCTAAAATATGTTTTTTGGTTTCAATAAATTCTTGCCGTGGCGTAATATTTTCAATGCTACGCGCACGAGGTAAATTCACTTGAATATCTTCGGCAATGCGTCCGGGATGGCCTGCCATTAAAATAATGCGATCTGCTAAAAGTAGAGATTCATCAATATCGTGAGTAACAAATAAAACGGTAGTTTTATTGTCTTGCCAAAGCTGAGTCAGTGTTTCCTGCATTAAAATACGTGTTTGAGCATCTAATGCCCCAAAAGGCTCATCCATTAATAAAATCTTTGGCTTCATGACCCACGCACGGGCAAGGGCAACACGTTGTTTCATACCACCTGAGATTTGCCAAATTCGATGATGTTCAAACTTCTTTAAACCCGTTTTTTCTAAGTAATATTCAGTTTGCTCAGCAATATATTTAGGCTCGGCTTTTGATTGCTTAAGTGGAAATTGAATATTTTCTTTTACCGTGAGCCAAGGAAATAACTGAGCTTGTTGAAATACAACAGCTCGGTCTATGCCCGGTGCTGAGATGGTTTGACCATCTACATAAATTTCACCTAAAGTTGGTTTTTCAAAACCAGCAAGCAAGTTCAAAATAGTTGATTTA
This sequence comes from Acinetobacter oleivorans DR1, assembly GCF_000196795.1. Lineage (NCBI taxonomy): Bacteria > Pseudomonadati > Pseudomonadota > Gammaproteobacteria > Moraxellales > Moraxellaceae > Acinetobacter > Acinetobacter oleivorans. The sequence goes on along the minus strand of NC_014259.1, from coordinate 2,726,272 downwards.
CCACAGCCAGAAGGCCCAAGTAAGCAAACAAACTGACCTTCAGGAATTTTAAGATTAATATCTTCTAGGACCGTATTTTCCGTCTTGTTTTGTTTAAATATTTTCTGAACATTATTTAGCTCAATAAAGGGTTGAGTCATTATGCTTTTCCTGTCCAAGGGGCCCATTTTTGCTGTGCTTTCACAATGAGCCAATCTAAAATAAAGCCAATTGTTCCAAGTAAAATAATCCCGACAATCACAACATCTGTACGCAAATAAGAACCGGCATTAATAATCATCCAGCCTAAACCAGAAGTTGCTGCAACCATTTCCGCTGCAATTAATGATGTCCAACCAATACCAATAGATAAACGAATGGTGGTGAAAATTTCAGGAAGCGAAGAGGGTAAAATGACGCGGAATAAGATTGCTGTTTTTCCTAAGCCCATCGTTTGTGCTGCTTGAATCAAACCATATGGAACGTTTTGGCTTGCTGCGGTTGCACCCACAATGACACTCAGTAAAGTCGCAATAAAAATAAGGAAAAATTTAGATTCCTCACCAATTCCTAGCCAAACAACAACCAATGGAATGAGGGCAATTTTGGGAATAGGACGTAAGAATTGTACAAATGGATCTAAAATGGCATTAAGTACAGGACTACGGCCCATTAATAATCCCAAAGGCACACCAATAACGATTGCAACGAAGAAAGCAAAGAAGGCGCGCGCCGTGCTGACTAAAATGTGTTGATAAAAAGGAGCATCTCGGTAACCGTTTTTAAATAAATCTAAAACTGTATCTAAAATCTGTAGAGGAGAGGGCAACAAAATGGGTGAGACAAGTTTAAATGTACACACAAGTTGCCAAATAATCACAAAAGTGATTAGCGATAATGTACTAATCACTTTTACTTTAAACGGGTTCAACTGAATCATTTGATAACCTTATTTTGTCGCTTCAATAAGGTATTTACTGTCGATATTAGGCGCATAACTCTTTGGAACATCAGATTGTTTCAACTCGCCAATACTGACTAAAAATTTAGCGATATCTTGAGTTGCTTTAGCCAAGCCAGAGTTTTCATCGTTTGATGTTGCACCTAAATATTTTTCAGAGGCTTGATCTTTTAGTGGAATATATTCGATACCAGCAAGTGTGGTTTCGACTTGGTCATATGGAAGACTTAAGTATTTAGAGATTTTTTCAGAAGCAGCTTTAGGATCACGTTTATATTCATCAACTTGATCTTGGTAAGCCTTCAAGAACTTAATTACAAGGTCAGGGTGTTTTTCTGCAAACTCTTTACGGACAGCGAAGTTGTTATAAACCAAAATACCTTTTTCATTCAACGTCGTTGTACGATAAATTTCTTTACCGCCTTCTTTCTCTAGCTGTTGAGTAAATGGTCCCCAAACATAGGCTGCATCAATATCACCACGTGTCCATGCAGAAACAATTTCAGCAGGCTTAAGTGGAATTAATTTGATTTTTGATTTATCAATTTTATTTAATGCAAGAGCTTGTTCCAAAGCATATTGCGCGGTGGAGTTGGCAGGGAAGGCAACTTTTTTACCAACCAGACCTTGCAGATTTTTAATATCAGGACGAACAATTAAACGTTCTGCACCAGAAATTAGACCTTCCAAACCAATGATTTCAATTGGTAATCCGCGAGTAATACCTGCAACAGCTGGGCTGGAGCCAAAACGAGCAATATCAATTTCATTTGCGGCGAAGTAATTAATTACATCAGCACCTGAAGCAAATTCAACCCACTTAATTTTTGTACCTAAAGCTTTTTCAAAATCTCCATCAGCCTTACCAAGAACCCAAACTCGTGGACCGCCACCCCAAGCAAAACGTACTTCTTTAGGCAGTTCAGCGGCAGCCGCAGTTTGAGAAGCTTCTGCCTTAGTTTCATTATTTTGCTGTGAATTATTTCCACAACCAGTTAAAAGTGCAAAGCTGAGAACCCCTACTGATAAGACAGCGTTTTTTAAGTGAAAACGTGTTGCAAACAACATTATATTTCCAGTAATTTTCGAAATTTATTCGATCTTAGTGAAAATTTATGATTAATAAAAATATGAAAAAGTGGAATGGATATATGCAAAGATGAGTTTATATTTATCATTAAAAAAGAATTATTTATCACTTAAAATTGGTAGTTATATTTTGAATTAAAATCGGTATCTGAAAAAAATAAGAGCTCTTAAAAATTATTTATTTTTAGGTTTAGTGCATGATTAAAATTCTTAATTAAATTAAGAATATTCAAAAATTACATGGCTTTTGAGGTAAATGATCACTTCAAAAAACCATGCAATTTATAAGTAGGGCTTTTAACGATTTAGGAGCTTATTTAATTCGATACCACGTTTGGTTTCGGCCAATTGCAGAAATACCAATGTATCCACGAGCGATAAGTTTTTCACCATCTGGTGATACGGTTACACTAAATTTATAAGTTTTATCTGATTGAGGGTCGAGGATAGATCCCTTGTCATATTTATTTTGACCAACACTTTTTAAATTTTTGACAATGGTTAGGCCAATCAAAGATTTGTTTTTGTAAGTACCTTCACACATCGTACATTTGTTAGCTTCATTTGGAACAAGTATTTTTTCGATGTTCGCAGACAGATTGCCATTTTTATCTTCGCTGAATCTTACCAGTGCTCTTGGTTGATTGGTTGCATCATCAATTGTTTTCCAAACACTGCCATGTAATTTGTCCGAAGCAAATGAATGAATTGAATAAAAGCTAAGTAAAAGTAAGAGTAAATATTTTTTCATATCAAGCATTTCTCAAATTAAAAATGGATGGTTTTAAAGGTCTGAATTATTCATTTTAAATTTAACTTCACAGTTTTCTTGGTATTGAATCTTTAAGCTAAACAATATGTGAAGTTATAATCTATTTGCATGAATATTATTTTGATCAATTTATTTATGCAATTGCGAGAATGGACAGAATGATTAAATAAGGTTTTAAAAGCTGATAATAAATTATTAATAATTTTTAGAATGAGAGATAGATGAAGTAGATATACAGTTTGATAAGGAATGATGGAACTTATGCTGAAGAGGACTAAAAACATCAACTAATTTTTAAATTAGTTAGATTGCGTGTAATACATCACGGTTTATAAAATAACATTCAAATCATGCGTTTAGTATTTATTGACAGTGTGCAATATTAAGTTTTATAACTAAAAGATCCTGAAGCTGTTTCTTTAACCAGAACAGAAAAAACACAATATAAAGATGAATAGACATTAGAACAAAAAGTTAAGGAGAAGAAATGAAAGTCCTTAAATACAGTTTATTTTCTCTGATGAGTATGCTGACAATAAATAGTGCGGATGCTGGAAATGCATCTACATCATTAAGAGTCAGTTTAACGATTATTGAAACGTGTGAAGTTTCTACACAAGGAAATTTAGATTTTGGTTCAGTGGTTCGTTCTCAGTCAGTTGCTGCTGCAAGAACGGATGTATCTGTGCAATGTAGTCAAAATACGCCGTATCAATTGGCGGTAACTTCAGACAATAACTTTGAACTTAAATCTGCTGCCAGCCCAGCATCTGTTGCATATGTACTGTATCAAGATGCTGGCCATACTCAAATTTGGGGAGGCCAGGGAAGTAAAATATATTCAGGAGTTGCCACAGGGATGAAAGAAAATATTCCTATTCATGGGGCAATTACATCAAGTACCAATGTTCAGGCCACCAAGTATGAAGATTGGGTCCGTGTGAACGTTATATATTAATAAAAGAATAATAAATAAAGCGCTTCTGCTGTAAAGCTGAAAGCCCAATATTTTAATCACTATGATTTGATATCAAATTCTTTTGCAGCTCAACAAGGTGCGATGAGTGGAAACTTGTTGAGCTACATAAATGATTTTATTTATTGCTCAGCCATTGAATTGAGGCATCAAACAGTTTTAATCCATCGTCAGATAGATTGGTAAATGTGTCGTTGTTAAGAAAAAACATAAGTCTTTTTGCAGGTGCTAAAGATTCATAGTCCATGGTTGCACCTTTCTCATAACCCCAAATCGCTACTTTTTCAGGTTGCCCATACACAGTCGCGATAATGGTGGCACCTAAACCAGGTTTGCCCCAACTCATAGGTGCTTGCGCTTTATAGACATTGTGAGTTCCCGCAGAAAGATTTGCAGAGAGTGGATGTGGCGCATTGACTAACCACAAATAACGTTCTTTCTCGACTTCGCCAAAATCGCTATTAATTCGTTTACCTGTCATAGCCAAATCATCAAGATAATCGTTTTCCCACGTCATCAGTGGAATGGCGAGTTGGCGCCAACCCGATTGAAGATTTTTAGAAGCGACTGTAGAAGAAATAATGACTAAATCTGTGTTTTTTAAATTATTCGGTGAAACAGATTGATCTAATACTTCAACTTGATAGCCTTTGCTCTGCAAGTATTTTTGAATAGCGACATCTGTACTAGCCGATGACCCCTTGATCTGTGAGATTAGAGCAATTCGTGTTTGGGCGTAAACAGAAGAGCTAAACAGTGTGCCAATTAACACCACCGTAGAAAGAAGCTTTTTCATATTGTTCTCGAAAGAGCAGTGATTTAACACTGCTCTGATCCTGTGTTTTAAAATTTAAAGGTTGCGCGTAATACTGCTTGGCGAGAGTCACCTTGAGATACGGCCAAATTATTGACGCTAGCTGTGTAGTAAGTTGTGTCAAAGATATTATTTAAATTAAATTGGAAAGTGACCGCTTGTTTAGCAATGGTGGTGTCATAACTCACAAAGGCATTCGCTAGTGTGTAGTCAGGTAGGTCAAAGGTATTTTCCGAATCACCAGCACGTTTTCCTACGTAATTACCACTCAAGCCTAAACGTAAGTTACCGTTATAAAGCTGCCCATAATTATAGGCCAATGCTAGAGAAGCTGTATTACGCGCTACATTGTTTAGGCGGTTGCCTTCTAGACCACTTTCATCTTCAGTCACTTTAGCATCTGTATAGGCATAGGTGAGGGTAGCATCAAGCTGATCTGTTAGACGGCCTGTCAGGTCGAGTTCAGCACCTTTAGAACGAACAGCACCCGTTGTATGCAGTTCGACTTCATTCGTAGATGAATTGGTAATTTTAGCTAAAACATTACGTTTTTTAATATCGTAGATTGCAAAATTGGCTTTAATACGGTCATTTAACTCATATTTTGCACCAACTTCATAAGACTTAGCTTGTTCAGGTTGAACGTCTGCATTAATAACAGCGTCGCCGCCTAAAGGAGCAATTGAAGAAGATGGCTTAAGTGACTCGGTATAACTACCATAGAATGAAAGTTGGTCATTCCATTGATAGACTAAACCTGCGTGTGGGAGCCAAGCATCATCGTTGGTATTGGTATTTTCCTTAAATGGTCTGCCACGTCCAGCAGTTTGCTCATAGTTTAGGTAACGACCACCAAGTACAGCAATCCATTTTTCATTTAAATGAATGGCATCTTGAACATAAAAACCATAGGTATGTAGTTTATCTGTTTGGTCGCTATCTGATGCGACAACATTTTGAGATGGTTCAACAGTTCCAAAACTTGGATTTAAATAATCTAAGGTTGAGGTATCACCACGAACCATATCTGGACGGAAATATTTGCGATATTCAATGTCTGAACCAATTTGAATATCATGTTTTAAACCAAACAGATTGGTTGAACCATTGATATACGCTTGGGCGTTACTGTCTATACTTTCTGCATTTAAAGTCGCATCAGTACGGCGTGTCACGGTATGTTTGGTCGTATCTAACTTGGTTACACGTAACTGATTGGCATCATAGGTTTCGTAGTTGTAGGTATAGCCGAAGTGAGCCGACCAATTATCATTAATTTGGTGATCTACCAACAGTTGAGCTAAATGATCTTCACCTTTCATTTGGTTAAAAGCTTCATCTAAACGTTGATATTTAGAGATGGGTAGGGCTTTGTTTGTTTTTGGATCAAAAACGGTAGAGCGGTCAAAAGGTACATCAAAGTGGCGGTATTGATAGCTCAGGTTCACTTTAGTTTGACCATTATCCCACGCTAAAGATGGAGCAATTAGTGACTGTTTGAGGTTACCAAAATTACGCCAATAGTCTGCATCTGAGTGATCGGCAATAAAGCGATAGGAAAAGTTACTATCACTAATCGCGCCCGTGGTATCGATGCTTGCGCCTAAACCATTTTTACCCGCTGCAAAGCTTGAACCGTAGACGGAAAATTCAGTTTTCTGAGTAGCCTCAGGTTTCTTTGTAATGACATTAACCACACCGCCCGGGTCCATAATGCCATAGAGTAACGAAGACGGGCCTTTTAAAACTTCAACTTGTTCAACAGCCGCATTCATGGTTCGGCCTTGCACAATCGGCATACCATTTACGGTAATTGAACCGTCACGGTTATCACCAAAACCACGTTTCATTACGGTATCTTGCGTACTGCCTAAAGTATTACCTTGCGTAATGCCGCTGACTTGGGTCAGTGCATTGTCCAGATTTGCAGGTAAATAGTCTTTCATATATTGCTTAGAAACGACATTTACGGTTTGTGGGCTTTCTAGATTTTTTTGATTGCCTCGTAAGGTCGATGCCGTTTGATTTTCGATATAGCTTGAGTTCGCTTCCGCCTGAACTTTAATAGTCTCTAGCTGCGCTGGTTGGATCGCAGTTGTTTCTGCCCAAGACATGATAGGGATGAGGGATAAAAGCAAGGGGCTACTATGTTTTAAAATTTCAACAGTAATTAAATTTTTACGCGGGGAGAAAGCAAACATAAGTATACCTAAGTGATATAAAAATCGTGAAAGGCTAAAAAAGAGTGACTATTCAAGCGAACAAGAGAGCCGACTAGACTCAAAAAAAGTGTGTAAAGTATATATAAATGAGACTCATTTGCAATGTTTTTGAATGGGAATAAAAGAGCAGAAAAATTAATAATAATTTAACTTTTTAATAAGATTCTCTTTTATGTTTGGCCACTCTTCATCAATGATACTAAATCTGACAGAATTCCTTTTTCTTCCATCAGGCATAATTCTCTCATTTCTTACAACACCTTCCTTTTGAGCACCGAGTCTTAAAATCGCATTCTGTGATTTTTCATTAAGCACATCTGTTGTAAGCTGAACTCTGACGCAATTTAATTCCTCAAAGGCATATTTAAGAAGCAAATATTTTGCTTCCGTATTTGCGTATGTTCGCTGCCAATATTTCGAATACCAAGTACTTCCAATTTCTAACTTTAAATTTTTTCTATCTATTTTCCAAAATCTCGTAGATCCAATGATCTTTCCTGTAGCGATATCTTCAACAACAAAAGGAAGAACTGTACCTGCTTGATAACCTTCTAGCGCAAGGTGAATATAGTCATCTATTGTTTCTGCTGAAGGTACGACAGTGAAAGGAAGGTTCCATAGTTCTCCGTCTGATGCAGCGGCGACTAAATCTCTTGAATCTTCAATCTTTAAAAGGCGTAACCGAATACGATCACTTGAAAGTATGATGTTTGGGGTCATAACAGAGGTCCTGTCTGAAAGTTACCAAATAAAGAGATTTATCTAAATCTTATTTAAATCGACTATTTAGATCACTACTTGAAACTAACGTATTGAGTGAATGGAAGTGACCTGATTCGGCAATAGCACTCGCTGCTTTAATAAAACCATCCCAAGCTGTACGAGCTAATGCTCCACCTAAGCTAATACGTCTTACACCTAAATCTGCAAGTTCTGCTGCTGTTAAATCACTATCCCAGCCGATTAAAACGTTCACGGGTTTTGGTGCAACAGCATGAACGACAGCAATGATTTGTTCACGTGTTTTGATACCGGGTGCATATAGGCAGTCAGCACCAGCTTCTGAATATGCTTTTAATCTATTAATCGTATCTTCTAAATCAGGCACACCAACAAAAAAGTTTTCAGCACGGCCGATAAGCATCGTATACGTTCCGCTTTGATCGATCGCTATACGAGCTGCACGGATTCTTTCAACAGCATTAGGAATATCACGAAGCGGCTTTTCAATATTTCCAGTTGAATCCTCAATCGAAATACCAGCTATACCTGTATCAAGCGCCATCAGAACATTTTCAATAACACCTTGAGTAGTATCTGAAAATCCGCTTTCAAAATCAGCATTAATAGGAAGATTGGTCGACTGAACCATGTAACGTAAATGTGCCAATGTTTCATCTCTGTCGAGTTGACCATCTGCTTTTCCACAGGTCCATGCATAGCCCGAGCTTGTTGTTGCAAGTGCTTTATAGCCAAGTTGTTCGAGTACCTTTGCGCTGCCTGCATCCCAAGGATTAGGTAAAATAAAACATCCGTCTTTATGGAGATCACGGAAAATCTTTCTTTTCTCATCTACTGATTTTTTCATTATTTGGTACTCTTTTTAAATGGATGAGATTAAATTTAATCATCCAACCTTAAGCTCAAAACATTTAACAAATCAATAGCAACCGATACTCGCCATCTTTTTCAACAGGGGCTCGATGAACACAAGGCAAAACCTTTTGAGTGGGATGATCTACTGCTAAACGCCAAATATGGCCCGTGCCTAAATTTACAGGTTGGGCAGCGGGTTTAGGTTGATAATGCAAATCAAAGAAATACTCTGCCAAGAAAGCTTCAAATTCAGCTTCTGGGCCATCATGTAATTCTTTGAGCTTTTCTCTAATTTCTGGAATTAAAACTTTTTGTTCAACCTGATCATTGGAAACAATATCACTGGCAGCGCCGTGATAGGTACATAAGAAAGTATCGGTTTCAACTGGAGAGCGATCAACATGAAATGAATATACATCTGTTGAAATGAAATCTAGCTCTTCATCGCGTTCATAATGTTTAAGTAAGTTAAGTACTGGCGATGCGCCGAAATCAGTTAACTGCTCGATATCTTCTAAAATAGTTTTTCTTGCCAGATTGCCTTTTTCAGAAAGTTGTAGCGCTAAAAGGTCTTCAACAGAAACCTCTGTAATATTTTCTTTTAAATGAAGTTTATTCACAATCTCTTTAAAGTCGCCAACCAAATTTCTGTGCCAGCAAATTGCATTTGTCTCTCCTCGGAACTTTGTATTTACAAGTTCAGGGAAACTAGACACTTGTCTAATTTGTTTGCTGTCAGAAAACGCATTCTTCATAGGACAATTAAATAAAATAATAGAGCATGTCTAATATTATAGCCTGAGCTTAGCCAAAAATATTCCATTCCAATTGATTAAGCTAGTTTAGTCTTACTTCAGAAGAACATTATTTGCCTCTGAAGTAAGGTCTTTAATTGACGAGTAATTTATTTACCATTCATATTTCACACCCACTCGGAAATTAGTCGGAGCGCCGTAATAGCTATTTGTGGTGGCTAAATGGTATTTCTCATTAAATAAGTTATTAACATTAAAGTTGAGCATTAGATTATTGTTGACCTTATAACGTGCCATTAAGTCGACCAAAGCGTAACTTTCTTGAGTGAATCTACCCGTTGTAGAGACCGCATTTTTTTCATAAATTTCGCTTTGCCAACGAACACCGCCACCAATGGTCAGGGCTTCATCAAGATAAGGCAGTGTGTAGGTCGTAAACAGTTTGGCTGTGTTATTTGGCACACCGGTATTTAATCGGTTGTCTTGGCTATCTTTTGATAAGTTACGGCTAAAGCTTGTGGAAACTTGCCATAAATCAGTCAACTTACCTGTCGCTTCAATTTCAAAGCCGCGGCTTTTGGTGCCAGATTCTGTTCGATAGGCTTGTGAACCATCTGGGGCAAATACATCTGCTAATGCAATTGCTGTATTGTCCTCTTTAGTTTCATAAATAGCAGCGCCAACATTTAACTGATTATCAAAAAACTCACCCTTAATACCCAGCTCGGTACTATTGCCTATTAATGGGTCTATGTATTCGCCTGTAACGGCTTTCTTATCTTGTGGTGAAAAAATATTGGTGTAGCTTGCGTAAGCAGTCCAATTGTCAGTGAAATCATAGGTAATGCCCACATAAGGAATCACCTTGCCACTTTCTTCTTGTGTTGTGTAGGTGGTCTTATTATCAGCATCTGAATGGTTGCCAGTTACGCGTTCCCAGTCTTCAATTCGAGTGCCTAAAATGACTGCAAGATTGTCGGTTGCTTTAAGACGAACAGCACCAAAAATAGATTGGCTACGATCATCTCCACTGTACCAACCATCTATTTTTGTTTCGGGCCGGTTAGGTGTACTACCATCCCAAGCAAAAATATTTTTTAGAGTTCCATCCCATGTCATTTTGCCGTCAACTGAGTTATTCCAGCCAGAATAGGTGGGACGTTTATTTTTACTTTTTGTGTAAGTCGTGCCTAACACCACGTCATGAGTTTGATTAAACAAATCAAATGAACCATTCAAAGTTAAATTGAACAAGTCTTGAGTAGGACGATAATCCCAACGGGTTGCATATAACATCGCCCCGCTACCAGTAGCTTTATCGATCCCTTTACTTGAGTAGGTATAACCTACAATTTCATCAGAATCGGTAATGGTTCTAGATACTACACCTTTTAATTTCCAGCGATCATTAAACTGGTGTTCAATGTCGGCAAAGTAAGATGTCGTTGAGCGGTCTGAACCCGTCCAACTTGCTGCCGCTGAATCTGAACGGGACCAATTAATGAGTGTGCCATCTGTATAAAAGCTTGGTAAACCACCTCTAGCCACACCAGTCAAATCAATTTGCTGGTAACTTGCACCTAAACTTGCTTTGGTTTGGTCTGTTAAATCAGCTTCTACGACTGCATAAGCAACTTTACGTTCTTCATTGTAGCGGTCGATATAAGAGTCTGACTTTTGGTAGGCAAAAAGGGTACGGCCACGAATACTTCCTGATTCATTAAGGGGGGTAGAAACATCAATATCGGTACGGTAAGAATCCCATGAACCAATGTCAGCACTCACCGAAGCCTTAAAGTCTTGTAATGGTTTTTTTCGGACCAGATTAATACTTGCGCTTGCACTGCCAGCACCTGTCATTAAGCCATTTGCACCGCGCACGACCTCGACTCGGTCAAATAAAGCCATGTCCTGACTTTGGAAAATACTTGCATATGAACTCATGAGCTTCACGCCATCGAGTAAATAGCTATCTACTTCTTTGCCGCGAGCGTAAATAGGTGAATTATCACTACCAATATTGCCGCCTTGTTTAATAGAGAGTCCTGCTGCTTGACTGACAACATCGGTTAATTGGGTGAGGTTCTGGTCTTTCATTTGTTGGTTGGTGATTACACTGACCAGCTGAGGTGTTTCTCGCAAACTTAAAGCTAAGCCATTAGAAGCGGTGGTCGCCTTCGCTGTATATAAACCTGAACCTTCGGTTGTTAAATTTTCACCATGATCAGCATTAACATGAATTGTTGCTAAATGCGCCGTACCTGTTTCACTGCCTGCCGTATCAAATTCATTATTGTTATTTGCTTTTGTTTTAATGGCTTCTAACTGGAAAACTTTGGGTTCAATTGGAGCGGGTGGAGCCTTCACTCGGATGCTGTAACCACCATTGTTGACTTTAACGGCTTCAAATGGATGGTTTTGTAATAACAGACTTAAAGCATCTTCAACAGCGTAATTGCCTTGAAGCGCTTTGCTTTTTGTTTTTGAAAGACTGGCATTATCGTAGCTAATGGTTGTGCCTGTTTGAATCGCCAGTTGTTTAATGGCCTGATCAAGCGTGCTCTGGCGAATTGAAATACTATAAGTTTGCGCAGCGTAAATAGAAGTTGAGGTAAGCGCCGTGACCACCAATGGCGTACTCCATAGCACTGCACGTATAGCCAAAGCCAATTTACTTTTTGCTTGATAATCCTTCATGTGGTCTTCTCGACAGGGAGTGTATTTCTCTATAAGTCGAACCAGATCAAAAAAAGGGTCACATTTTTTTATCTTTTTTTAATATTTAACAAATAGGGACTGTAATAATTCAGTTCAAGTTGATGGCTATAGGCTAAAGTTTCTAAGCTTTGCTCAGGATTTTTTAGAGAAAATACGCCCGAAATTTTTATATTTTTTAATTCCGCATCGAGATGGTAGCTTCCTTTTTTATAACGAAATAGCTCATCCAGCACTTTTTGAAGTGGCCATTGATCTACAACCAAAAGTTGTTGGGTCCAATACGGTTGATCATTATCGAGAGGAAGAGACTTTGAAATATATTTTTCGTCAAAAAAAGCACGCTGGCCTTGTTTTAATATTTGCCGTTTAGATGAGTTCTCGGGTTCAATTGCGACCGCATGTTTATAGACTTTGACTTTGGTCTGTTCGCTATTTTCTTGGCGAACCGTAAATTGAGTACCTAAGGCTTCTACTGAACCATTCTTGGTTTCGACAATAAATGGTCGATGTTGAGCATCCTTTGCCGTTTCAATATAAATTTCTCCATCAATCAGTTTTATCTGACGTGTCTCTTGCGTGAAATTTACATCGACATAGCAATCACTGGCCATAATCAGTTGTGAGCCATCCTTTAGCGCTACTTTTTTAATTTCACCCACTTTGGTGTGGTAATCCGACTGCCATTTTTCCCAAGGTATGAAATAGGCAGACAAACCAACGAACATTAAACCTGAAAGGCTTAACAGCATATTGCGTTTTGCAGCAATATTAAATTTTTTATTAGACTGAACTAAAGCTTCGGAAGGGAAGTTACCTGCAAGGTTTGATAAACCATGGCTGAATTTTTCCATTTGCTGGAGTGCTAGCTGGTGTTCTTGTTTTTCAGTTTTCCATTCCTCAAATTGTTGTTGCTGTAACGCTGTCATTTCACCCGAATGTAAGAGTACCAACCAGTCTGCGGCCGCATCTAAAACATGAGGAGGGATTTTAGTAATATCTGACATAAGGTAACAAGTTAAGCGCAGCTAACAGGGTTAATTATAGAGGTCTATACAAGCTAAAAAAGCTTGTTTCATATCTCTTTTCACAGTGGCTTCAGAAATATTCATTTTTTCACTAATTTCTCGATAAGTCATGCCATCTAGTTGAGACATTAAAAAGACCTGAGCTGTGCGGGTAGGCAGTTTTTCTAATATTAAATGGACCTGATATAAAGTTTCTTGAATATAAACTTCATGTTCAGCGGAGGGATAATATTCTTCTGGAAGATGCTGTAGGGCGTCTAGATAGAGGTTTTCAATATGTTGACGACGCCAATAGTCAATCATGACATGTTTGGCGATGCCCATAAGCCATGCCTGTGGTTCCTTAATTTTTTGAAAACAATATTCACTTTTTAAAGCACGATAAAACACTTCCTGGCTTAGGTCTTCAGATTGATGATGGTGCTGAAGTTTGTGTTTAAACCATGATAAAAGCGTAGTTTGCTGAGAACGGTAAATTTGGCTAAACCATACCTGTTTGTCTACATCGAGGTTCATAGCAGTGAAGTCCACAAATTGGCACTGAGTAGCGCAATTAAACACACATTTAAATTATTCTTAAATAGTAATGATAATTATTATTAATATCAATCATTGGGACAATATATTCTAGAAACAATAATGTTCTAATTTTTCGCTATTTAGAGCCTGTACCTTAGTCGCAGACACATGTATCGTTAGGGGATGATCCTTTAAAATTATAAGGTGTTTGATAAGCAACATCGTTCAATTAAACAACCAAACTATACCACCACGATAAAACAACAACGTTCTCAAGATGAGTCGTATAAATAACAAGGAATAAAACATTTTGTTTTATTAGTGAATCTTGAAGTGGGGTATCAATGATCCAGATGGGGGTCTATGAAGAAATATTTTATGGTTGATTTATTTATGTTCGCTTCGTCTTTTTTTAAGAAACACAAGAAAAATTACCGCAGCGTAAAGGATCAGCAGCTTACAATTGCAGCCAAAGCAAATATCTTTATTTGCATCATTTTTTGCTTGTTCTGGACCATATATTTTGCATTTGCACAAATGTGGTTGATTGTTTACATGGATATCTTTTTTACATTGATCTCCATATTTAGCCTTTTTCTTATTTATATAAATCGAATTTCAGCCGGTATTCTTCTTTCACAAGTCGTACTGCTGGTTTTTCCAGTGGTATTCTGCCTATTTTTTGATATAGCTACCGTTGATCGTCCACAGGTAGCTCATTTATTTTTACCCGCTGGAGCGATATTGGGGTATTTGAATTACCGCAGAGAGCCAAGCTATTTACAATTCATTTTAATTTTATTGTCGATTGGGTGTTTTATATTTTTTAGTGGAAGCTCTTTTAATCTTGAGAGTGCTATACCGCTATCTGAAGATATTCGTAATCATGGCGGATGGATTGCAACTTGTGCTGCCACATTAATGATTTGTATTTCAATTTATACCATGCAATTAGAGATACAAATAGAAAACAGCATGGTGAAAGACTTACGCTTAGCTCTTGCTAAACAACAATTTGAGCTTTTTTATCAGCCACAAATCAATTCATCTGAAACGTTGATTGGCGCAGAAGCTTTATTAAGATGGCATCATCCTACTTTAGGTTATGTGCCTACAAAAGATTTCATTCCAGCGGCTGAAACATTTGGATTAATGCCAGAGATTGGGGAGTGGGTGTTAGCTCAAGGCTGCAAAGTTTTACAAGACTGGAGCAAAAAAGCCGAGACCAAAGATCTTACGCTTTCAATCAATATTAGTGCTGATCATTTTATGCAAGCTACCTTTGAGCAAACCGTGATTGGAATGGTTCAAAAATATCAGATAAATCCATCGCGGCTCATTTTAGAAATCACTGAAAATATTGCTTTAAATAATTGTGTAAGCATGATCGAAAAAATGCATTTCCTGTCAAAAAATGGAATTCAGCTTTCCCTTGATGATTTTGGTACAGGTTATTCATCTTTAAGCTATTTACAGAAAATGCCCATCAGCCAAATCAAAATTGATCGTAGCTTTGTACAGGCAGCTTTGGATGATAAACGTAGCAATAAACTCGTAACTGGCATTATTAAAATTGGACTAGATTTAAACCTTCGAGTTTTAGTCGAAGGCATTGAAACGACTGAACAATTTAGTGCTTTTAAAAATAATGGATGCACTGAGTTTCAAGGCTATTTATGGGGATGTCCGATGCCGTTAAATGACTTCTTAAAACAGATTGCCTACTTCAAAAAATAGGCAAAACAACTATTTCAGCAGTTAAGTATAGAAAGTAAAAAGAGAGTTAGCATTGTTTAGAAAAATTTAAATTAATTTCAAATATGTAATAACAGCTAAACATTCATGATGAAAGATATGGATATTTATTAAACGGATCACACCATGTCAAGCTTTAAAATAAATACACTTTTACTTTCTCTTATTTCTTGTTCGGTCTTTTTTACGGGGTGTAATGACAGTAATAGTTCAGATGATAATTCGGCAGCAAACCAAGAAATACCCGCAGCGCCCAAGGGTGTAGGCTTTGAAGATACTGCTCCAGTTCCATCGAATATCACCACCATTGTAGATTCGTGGACGACCAATCAACGTGGTGATGCAAGATATGCCACGGTTGAAACAAATGCTGGCGTACGTGTGCTGAGCGGCTTTTTAGATGTATGGACGCCTTCGAGTTTATTTGTCGATGCAGGCCAATCTGCTGAGGCAAGAGATGGTTTTCCGGCAGTAGTCGCATCAAACTGGACAGGTTTACCGGGCGACAGTACGGACGGTACAAAAAAGAATATAGATGTATTGAACTACAACATTAATTATTCAATTCAAACCACGCATAAGCGTACAGACGAAGAAGCTATCCGAGCCTATTTAGATGATAGGCGCGGAAAAAGCTATAGTGTAACGACAGGGATGGGAGCATTAACCGATCCTTGGAGAAAACTCACTGGGCAGACCACCACAATCAATTCAGTGCCAGCCGATGCTGCACAAGTAAAATACGATGACAAAGGCAATAATAGTGGACTAACCACGGCCGATGGCAATGCCAACTTTGGAAAAGTCGTTGAGTTTGTTCAAGCGATGGGGAATAACTCATCGACAGAGTCAGCAAAGCGTTTTTATAAATATGCTCGTCCGTGGCGCTGGAGTTCTGAAGTCATTGTTGTACCTAGTTTAGAATCTGCTAAAAGTAGTACACCTGCAACTGACGGTGGTTTTCCAAGTGGGCACACCGCCGAAGCTGGTCGAAATGCAATTGCGATGGCGTATTTAGTGCCTCAGCGTTATCAGGAATTGATTGCTCGCGGTATGGACCTTGGTGATTCACGTATTATTGCGGGCATGCATTCAGCGATGGACGTGATTGGCGGACGTCTTCAGTCGATTGCCGCAGATGTTGCCAACTTAAATGCTATGACTGTAGAGCAACGAAAAGAAGCTTATTTACAAGCTCAAACACAGCTCATGAAAGAGACCAATAGCTCAACGTTTGAATCATTTTATAGCTTGGCCAAAACACGTTATGACGCGAATGACCGTTTTGCCGATCTTGAAAAATTAAAACAGCAGGTTAATCACTGGATGACCTATGGTTTTAACCAAATTGGCGATAAAACAAAAATAGCAACAGTTCCTAAAGGTGCAGAAGTTTTATTGGAAACTCGACTGCCTTATTTAACTGCCGATCAGCGCCGTGTGGTTTTGAAATCGACTGCACTTGCTTCGGGTTATCCAGTCATGGATGACATTGAAGGTTATGGCCGTTTAAACCTGTTTAGAGCGGGTGCAGGTTATGGCAGTTTTGATGGCGATGTTAATTTGACCATGGATGCGAGTTTAGGTGGCTTTAATCAATATGATCAGTGGAGTAATGATATTACGGGTGCTGGGAAACTGACCAAATCAGGTACAGGAACTTTAGCACTGACAGGAAATAACTCGTTTACTGGCGGAATTGATTTAAAACAGGGTGGTTTAGAAATATTGTCTGAGCATGGTGCAGGTCAAGGCGATATTTATATGCGTGAAAATAGCCTATTAAAAACCAACTCAGCTAAAACAGTTACTATTGCGGGTAATTTAACTCAGCTTGCAGGAACGACATTTAACATCACGTTTAAATCGAATGTACTTCCAGCCGTTCAGGTGGCAAATACGCTGACCTTAAATGGAACATTGCAGCTCGTCACAAAAGACAATTTAGCGGCGGGAACTTATACGGTGTTATCGGCTAAAAAAGTCCAAGGCACCTATAAAAAAGTGACACTCAATGGCAAGGATATTACGCCAATTTATCAAAATAATAGCGTTAAGTTTACGGTGTCATAAGCGGAACTTGGATAACCCATATCCATAGTTAAAAGTAAGTTGGGCCACTCCAAAAGTTTAATTAAACAATTTTGAAGAGTGGCTCAACTACGTAATATGTCTGAATAATAAAAACGAATCTATCTATATACGAACTTTATGATAGATCGATTTTACTTCCTCGGGGCTAATTGCCGGCATGTGAATCACGCCGTGAATCATCCCTTCTAACAAATGAAAGTTCACCTGAATGCCAGCATCCCACAATTTTTGAGCATATCTTTCGCCATCATCTCGAACAGGGTCATATTCACAAACAAAAATCGTTGCATCTGGCAGTCCATCTAAAGACTGAGCGAGTAACGGACTTACAAGTTCATTCTGTTTTTCACTTTCATCTTGCACATATTGATCCCAACAATAAACCATTGTGGATGACTCCAAACCATAACCTTCGGCGTATTGGTCATAAGATTTGCTACTCATCGTGGCATCTAAAGCTGGGTAGAAAAGAAGTTGATGGCTCACCTTAATTTCCGGATGTTGTTTTGCCATTAGACATGCAGCGGCCGCTATGTTTGCGCCCGCACTATCTCCACCTACAGCTATACGGTTTGAGTCAATTCCAAATAGTGAAGCATTCTCATGGATATAGCGTAATGTCGTAAAAAAATCATTTAGAGGAGTTGGAAACTTAAACTCTGGAGCCAATCGATAGTCCACAGAAAACACAACCAGTTGAGTGGTTTCTGCTAACAGCCGACAAGTGCGGTTCCATGCATCTAAACTTCCCAGACACCAGCCTCCACCATGAGCAAAAACTAAAGCAGGCCATTGCTCAGTGTTTTCGAGTGAATAGGGAACATAAACACGAACTTCAATTTCAGCACCATCTGAAACAGCAACATAAAAACTTTGTTGATAGCTTGCATCTTGTTGAATGCCTTGCTGATCAATAATGTCTTTGTTTACTTGCTCCCTAAGTTCTTGTAACGAGTTTACAGCCTGTGTGGTTGGTCTGGATTTAAGCCAGCTTTCAATTTCAGCAAGTAGAGGCATCACTTTTTTCCTGCTGCAAAAAATCTAAAATGAGTGAACTGAATATTTCTGACTGTTCTTCCATAATGAAATGACCGCAGTCTTTTACAATCGCACTGGTTAAATGCGGTGAAACCTTTTTCATGGTTTCATAAGGCGCATTGTTTGTGGCATGTTCAGCGCCTATGGCTAAAACTGGCATGTCTAAACTTTTAGTTTCTCTGATTTTATTTTGACGTATGGTCTCGGGAATAGAGCGGTAATAATTAAAACCCGCCGTTAAACGACCTGGAATTTTATAGGCTTCAATATAAGTTTCAGTTGCCACTTTATCTTTGTGCCACGACCATTTATCAAACATATAATTTAAATAAGTATCTTCGCGGCCCGCGATTAAGGCTTCGGGTAAGTCAAGGGTTTGGTTAAACATGAAGTGCCAAAGAAAGATATTTTCACTCGGCTCAACAAAAATAGGAGGTGCGGGCGCTAAACCGGGAATCACTGCTTCTGTTACCGCAAGTCGAGTGACTGACTCAGGAAAGTCTGATGCAAGCGCATAGGCAACCCACATGCCAATGTCGTGACCAACCACCGAATAAGTTGGATATTCAAGTTCAGTCATGAGCATTGATAAAATTTTAGCAATACGCCCCGTATCGTAACTTCCTTCAAGTGGAGCTGAATTTCCGGTTCCGGGTAAATCAACCGCGATTGCTCGATAACCCTGTTTTGCCAGTTCAACCATGACTTTGTGCCACGCGTACCATGTTTGCGGCCAACCCGGAATCAGTAATACAACTGGACCTTTCCCTAAGGTCACGTAGTGTAATTTCTTGCTCTCGATGTGAATGTAATGATGTTGGAATTCGTTATACGAGTTTTCATTGAATAATTGAGTTTTCATGTTGAGTTCTCTTACGATTCCTTAAATACCTAATAACTGATTAATTTGAGTCTGATTCACGGGGGCAGCAGCAAAGTCATCAAATACTTTATTGGTGACATGAATAATATTTTGCTTAATGAACTCGGCACCTTCGCGTGCGCCATCGTCTTTATTTTTTAGGCAGCATTCCCACTCCAACGTTGCCCAGCCTTCGTAGTCGTAATGCGCTAACTTTGAAAAAATCGCTTTAAAGTCAACTTGACCATCACCCGTAGAACGGAATCGACCCGCTCGATTTCCCCAGCTTTGATAGCCGCTATACATTCCTTGGCGGCCTGTTGGATTAAATTCGGCATCTTTAACATGAAACATGCGAATGAAATCTTTATAGATATCGATATATTCCACATAGTTCAGTTGCTGTAAAACAAAATGGCTTGGGTCAAAAAGAATATGGCAACGTGGGTGGTTGCGAGTCCGCTCTAAAAACATTTCAAATGTAATGCCGTCATGCAAATCTTCACCGGGGTGAATTTCATAGCAAAGGTTGACGTCTTGTTCATCACAAGCATTCAAAATAGGAAGCCAGCGACGCGCTAATTCATCAAACGCCGTTTCTATGAGCCCTGACGGTCTTTGAGGAAATGGAAATACATAAGGCCACGCCAAAGAGCCTGAAAATGTCCCCATGTCTTTAAGACCTAAACGGGCAGATGCTTGAATTGAAGCGAGCATTTGCTGTTTTGCCCACTCGGTTCTAGCCGCTGAATTGCCATGCAAATGAGAGGGGGCAAAGTTATCGCACATTGAGTCATAAGCAGGGTGCACAGCCATTAGCTGCCCAAAAATATGAGTCGTTAACTCACTAATTTTTAAGCCATGATTGTTTAAAGTACCTAATATTTCATCGCAATAATCTTGGCTTTCTGCTGCCAAATTGACATCAAATAAACGCTTATCCCAAGCAGGAAGTTGTACGGCTTCAAAGCCTTGGTTTGCTACCCAAGCTGCAATATCTTCTAGGCGGTTAAAAGGAAAAACATCATCGCTAAATTGAGCAAGATGAATACTAGGGCCTTTGATGGTTTCCATAATAAAACCTAATTAGTTGTCGATCGACAAACAATAGGCTTAATTTTTGAGAAAAACAACTTTTTATTTGAAAATCAAAACAAAACAGGACTATTTTGAATAAATCTCATTGATTTATTTGTGAAAATATTTTTTTCGAATAATAATGAAAACACGTACTAAGTTTGATAAAGGGTCATTATGGCTGGCAGACCAAGAGAGTTTGATCGAGAAGAAGCCCTCGTAAAAGCGAGAGATTTTTTCTGGCTTCACGGCTATGAAGGCACATCAATGTCAGATTTAGTTGAAGTTTTAGGGATTGCCTCCGCTCGAATTTATAAAGCGTTTGGCTCAAAAGAGGCTTTGTTTAGAGAGGCTGTAAATCACTATGAAAAGAACGAAGGTAATTTCGCGCTAAATGCTTTAAAGCAAAAAAATATTAAGGATGCAATCAGCCAATTATTTCAAGATGCACTAGCGCTTTACACGCAAACCAACCATTCCTATGGGTGCATGGTCGTGTCGGCAGCGAGTGTGCTAGGCGAAGAAAACCAAGCTGTTTTAGACTGGATGAAAGCACAACGTATTGCACGGGGCCAAAGTCTGGTCGATCGATTTATTCAGGCAAAATCAGACGGTCAATTGGTGGCAGAGGCTGACCCTAAAACCTTAGGGCAATATTACGCGCTCGTTCTCCATGGTTTATCTGTTCAGGCAAGAGATGGATATTCAAAAGAAGAACTTGCTCAAGTGATTAATTTTGCATTAAAAAATCTAGATCAATATATTGTAAGTGCTTAATTAATTAAGCATTTATTTGATCCGTAGTGTAATAACAGAACTCTAAATATAAGAGATCTACCTTACATTAAGTTTAATTAATCAAACTTAGTAACCTCTGGTACTGACTCTAAATAATCAAAAAATTGCTGTATTTGTTCTTCTGTTACACGTGCTGTAGAAATAGGCGGTAGCTCATCTCTACCAAAGAATCCAACTTCGGGTGTTTCAATACTTGGTGTCAGCTCACCATCAATAATTTCACACCAGAAGAAAGCCTTATACACATGTAAAAACATCGGAGGGTGAGGGTGCTTGGTTCTATCTGTTAAAGCTAATAATTTAATGGCTTTAACTCGTAGACCTGTCTCTTCTATAACTTCTTTTTCAGCATTTTCCGATGCCGAGTAACCTACGTCAGCCCATCCACCAGGAACGGACCAACCTCCATCTTCAATTTCTTTTACTAATAATAATTTATTTTCTTTAAAAACAACTGCTCTGACATCTAGTTTCGGAGTGGCATAACCCACATCTTGAAGAACATTATTAATAAAATTTTCTGTTTTGATTTCTTTTAACTCTAATAAATACTCAATGTGTCCTAGAAGTTGTTCATAACGTTCCTTGTCATAAACATCTTTTGAGTAATGCAAACCTGTTTGAGCAATACCAGTAATTTTATTTAAAGTTTCTAACCACTTAACTGAGTCATTCATTGCAACGGATGCCTTCAAGCTTATATCTTTTAGCTATGGTAAGGCATACTCAGGTGAAGCACTATTAAACAGTTGTTAAATGAAATTTCAAATGAATTTTTTAAGATTAATAGCTCTACTAGCTTTAAATTTACGGTGTCATAAGTTGAGTTTCAGTACTGAACAATGACGGTAGTCAAATGGGGAGTAAGTGACAAAGTTGGATTTCCACTCACTCCTTAAGGATTTTAAGCTTTATATTTCACTCAACGTATCTTTAACAATTTTAAAGGCAGGGGACATTAAGCGACGGCTCGTATAAAACAAATAAAAAGGTGGCAAGGTAACAGCGTGTTGTTCCAATAAACTTACTAATTTTTTTTCTTCTAAAGCTGGTTTCACTAGAAAGTAGGGCAAATAAGCTACTGCGCAGCCATCAAGTACAGCATCGAGCATTTCATCTAAACTGGTCATGACCAGTTGAACGGGCCCTCTAAAAAATACACTTTTATTTTTATCTTTAAACTCCCATGCCATTAAAGAGTTATCAGTTAAAAGACGAATATAAATGCCTTTGTGCTTTTTTAGATCGTCTATAGATTGCGGTGTTCCATACTTTTCTAAATATTCAGGTGAAGCGATTAATCGGAAGGGAATTTCTTTACTAATTGGAACCGCAATTAAATCTTTTTCTACCAAGTTTCCAACACGTACCCCAGCATCATATCCTTCTTTTGCAATATCAATTCGTCTGTTTTCGGAAGTCAGTTCCAAAGATATATCGGGATATTGTTTTACAAGCTTTTTAAGCTTTGGCCACAAATAATACTTAATCGTAAATGCATCGGCAGAAATACGCACATGACCACTTGGAAGGTCTTTCATCGAGCTAATTTGTTCTATTCCTAAGTCAATATTTTCAATGTTTTGACCAACGAGCTCAATAAGGCGCGAACCTGCTTCTGTAAGGGTGAGACTACGGGTAGAACGGTTTAATAACTTTATTCCTAACTGTGCTTCAAGATTATTAATACTCTGGCTTACAGCCGATTGGGTAACACCCATATATGCCGCAGCTTTAGTAAAGTTTTTAGTTTTTACTACTTCAGAAAATGTTTTTAAATCATTCAGATTAATTTTCATGATTCATAAGTTCTACTAATAGTTACGATCAGATTATAGCATCTAATCAGACTAATCTTTGCTTGTTACTATGTTTTTCATGAAGTTCAACACAGGTGAGTCAACAATGAAAAATGTAAAAATCAAAGCACCTTATTGGGAAATCGCAGCAAATCTTCACTTCCCAGAAAATTTTGATGAAAGTATTCAATACCCAGCAATTATTAGTGGACACCCAATCGGAAGCTGTAAAGAACAAACCTCTGGAAATGTATACGGTGCAGCATTAGCAAAAGCTGGCTTTATTGTGATTGCATTTGATGCAAGTTTTCAGGGCGAAAGTGGCGGTGAACCACGTTCAACAGAAAACCCAGTACTTCGTGTAGAAGACTTCCGTTTAGTGACTGATTATTTGATGACGCTTAACTATGTCGATGAAAACCGAATTGGTGTACTAGGAATTTGCGGTGGTGGTGGCTATGCACTCAATGTTGCAATGACCGAAAAACGAATTAAGGCAGTTGCTACAGTAGACGCCGTAAATTTTGGTCGCTTGTCGAGAGAAGGCTTTAGCAACTGGAATCCTTTAGAGAAACTAGAGCTTATTGCAAAACAACGTACTGCCGAAGCTCGCGGAGAAACAAAAAGAGTTGATGATTTGTTGCCAAGTTCAGTTGAAGAAGCCAAAGCGGCTGGAATAACAGATATTGATGTACTAGAAGCAACTGACTATTACAAAACCGATCGTGGCTATCAACCAAATGGTGTTGCTAAAACATTATTTTCACATTCGGCTGTGGCAATCGGTTGGGATGCATTCCACCTAGCTGAAGTATTACTTACACAGCCTTTATTACTGATTGCAGGTGATAAGGTCGGTGGTTTTGGTTCATATCGAGACAGTTTGGAAATCTATGGTCGAGCACGTTCACAAAATAAAGAGCTTGTGATTGTAGAAGGTTGGTCTCATTACGATTTATATGACAAACCTGAACCAGTGGCACAAGCATTAGCAAAACTCATCCCATTTTTTCAAAAAAATATTTAAGTTAAGCCTATAAAGGAGCTAACCATGAATACAGTTAAATTTCAAAATTCAAATGGTCAAGATATTACCACTGCAGCAAATATTCACTATCCATCAAACTTTGATGAAACACAAAAGTACGTAGCAATTGTTGTTGCTCATCCGGGTGGAGGCGTAAAAGAGCAGACCGCAGGTTTGTATGCGTCCAAGCTCGCTGAACAAGGTTTTATTGCAATTGCATTTGATGCAAGTTTTCAGGGCGAAAGTACAGGTTTACCTCGCCAGTTAGAAAACCCTTACATTCGTACAGAAGACATTAGTGCCGTGATTGATTATCTAACCACCTTAAGCTATGTAGATGAAAACCGTATTGGGGCGATGGGTATTTGTGCGGGCGGTGGTTATGCCGCAAATGCTGCAATCAATGACCGCCGTATTAAAGCAGTAGGTACGGTAAGCGCAGTGAATATCGGCTCTATGTTCAGAAATGGTTGGGAAAACACAGTTAAAGATGCAGATGCTATTCCATATATCCAAGCGGGTTCAGATGCGCGTACATCAGATGCAAATAGTGGAAATGTTGCAACCATTCCGCTTGCACCTTTAAAAGAAGAAGATGCACCGAATGAAGAGCTTCGTCAGGCGTGGGAATATTACCATACGCCAAGAGCTGAGCACCCTAACTCACCAGGGGTTGCAACAGCCCGTAGCTTAACTCAAATTATTACTTATGATGCTTATAACAAAGCCGAAGCTTTCTTAACTCAACCATTAATTGCAATTGCTGGAAGTGTTGCAGGTAGTAAATGGATGAGTGAAGACCTAATTCAGCGCGCTGCAAGTCAGGATAAAACTTTACATATTGTTGAAGGTTCAAACCACATGGAGTTATATGACATTCCTAAATATGTAAATGAAGCTTCGAACGTACTTGCAGATTTCTTTAAAATGAAATTGTAAAATTACCACTATTGATTTAATAAAAGCCCGTTAATGGGCTTTTATTATTTAAACAGAATTTGCTTATTTTATTGAAAGAACAAGATTGCTTTAGACAGAAAATACCTATTTATAAACCAAACTTTAACAATAACTTCCTCATTATTTATCCTTACTTTTTAATGATCTATTTTAATACGATTGTCATTTCGTGTGCTTGACTGAAAGAGGGTTGAATACTATTCTTTGCCTGCTGGCCACATTGCCAGTCGGTTGTCGCAGACCGAATCAAACGAGCATTAAAAGTTTCATACTTTTAGTGTTGAGCCCTCGTGCCCCCTCTATGGCGGAACGGAGGGGGACACCTTCGGGTGTGCTGGCCTCGTTTGACCAGTCTGCGAACCCCTTTCGTTCTGCCACCATAATTTTAATGTCTGGCAGAACTCCCAATAAAAAGGAGTTGGCTTTGTACATCCATTATTTCTTGGCAGCCTTTGCCAAAAGTTATAACGACACAACTTAAACATTTAAAGCAGTTTGATAGCTAATAAGCTTTTCAGACTTTAATTCGTCTTAACCAAAAAACTTAATCAACAATAAAACTTGAGATGTGCCAAGCACAGTCTTTATAGGCTTTGCTATGCCTTTTTTTCTCCCAAAACGGCAGCGGTTTTTTATATCTCATTTATATACAACAATAATTTTTTATAACGGTAAAACTATGCCACATTCAGATCTTCCGTTTCGTGCTTTAAGCGTACTACACACTTCCCGCTATCTTTTTAATAAATACGGCTTTCACAATGTTGGGGTAGACCGAATTGTTGAGTCGGCAAAAATCCCAAAAGCGACTTTTTATAACTACTTTCACTCAAAAGAAAGGCTAATTCAAATGAGCTTAACCTTTCAAAAAGATGGTCTTAAACATGAAGTGCTTTCAATCATTCATGTTCAAAAAGAATTAACCCTAGTTGAAAAGCTGCGCAAGCTTTACTTTTTACATGCCGATTTAGACGGGCTTTACCATTTACCTTTTAAAGCTATTTTTGAAATTGCGAAAACACATCCCAAGGCCTATCAGGTGGTCGTTGACTACCGAAATTGGTTTATTAATGAAATCCATAAACTACTTTTAACGACTAATGAAAATGCTTCAAAACAAGATGCACACATGTTTTTGTTTGTGATTGATGGAGCAATAGTTCAGCTTTTAGACCCCAACAAACCAGATGAAAGAAAGCGCTTGCTTGAGTATTTTTTGCTGGGGTTTGGGTGATTTTTTTTGATTATTTAATAGCCTAAGTGTTTAAGGGGTATATGTCATTTTTAGACAAAATTGATGTCATTAGTACACAAGTCGAGCCAATATAAATATGTTGAAATCAGATTTATCAAATGGGACTGAAATAAATCAGCAAGCCCAAAATTATCGATATTTATTAAATATAATTTATTAATTTGTGGTGAAGGAGATTCAAAAACTATCAGAGTTAATAAATATTATATTGAGCTAGAAATAATCGTTATACCAAGTTTTTAATTATAAAAATATAAAACTTGGAAAGTGATTAATTATATTTAAAGGAAAGGATTCTATGTATATATCTAAACAAGGATGTATAGGTACACTCGTGCTTTTATATACGATGAGTGCAAATGCAGAAGTGAACCTAAAAGATAATTTTAAGTTCACAGCTAATTTTATTGATTTAGCGATGTATAGCCAAGAAAGTAATGTAGATGACAATTTTACTAATTCAGCAGGTTTATTTTTAAATACTGAAATTAAATTAGCGAATGAAGGTCATGACTTTGGGGTTTTAAAAGCACAATATGTGTTTAATGGTTTAAATGATGATGCACAGCTAAATACCTCAAACAATTGGTTTGGCGGAGTAGGAAGTTATGTCGGTGGAGCAATTGCTGCCAATGATTTGGCTTCATCCCAACTCAGTTTGCTGACTTGGGATAAGTATTGGAATGATAAGAAACTCTATACTTCCGTTGGGCGTACTAATCTAAGAAGATATTTCCTCTATAACAATTGTCAAAATATCCTTTTATGTACTGACCCGATTAAAGGGGCAATGGGTTCATTGCCGACTAACTATGCGTATTGGGGTGGTTATGCCAAATATAATTTATCAGACCATATCTATATGCATGCAGGGATTTTTGAGGTCAACACAGATGATTATGTCTATAAGAAAAAAGGACTAGATTTTTCCTTTCATCATCAGCTAGGTTACAGCCAAGTATATGGTATGGGATATAAAGATAAAAATACTAAAGCAGAGTTATTATATTTTTATAATAATTCTGAATATCGTAATGCATATACTCAAGAAAAATATGATGGTACAGATGGTTTAAATTTTAGATTTAATCATGATTTTAATAATCAGAATATTCCAACTGTATTTGGTGCTTACTCATATATTGATGAGAAAAACCAGCCTTATAAAAATTATTGGGAGCTTGGGTTAAGCTACAAAATCAATCAAGGTAAAAATCATTTAGGTGTGAAGTTCGGTCAGTCTCAACTCAATGATGATTATGTTTTAATGACAGAAAAAATTAATGGTAATAATAATAGAACAACCTCTTTTCTTTCTTTAGATACCGATATTAATTACAAACGTCTGACTCTAAGCCCATTCGTACAATACATCTGGAATCCGGATAACTACTACCGCTCTACAGGAAAAGCCTTCAATAGCAATGTGATTGTCGGTTTAGTCACTCAAATTAAGCTCTACTAAGGGAAAAAAAGATGAAGATTACAAAAATGAGCCTACTGTTCACTGGTCTATTCGTCAGTAGTGTCGCTTGTGCTGAATATAGCTGTCAGCAGTTGGAACTAAAGGACTGTCCAACGACCGTGGATAAAAAATTACCTGACCCACATGATATGTTGACATGGACGCAACAGCAAAGGGTGGTGGGCTTTCGAAATACATTCCATAGTTATGATGGCAGTGTTTTTCACCCTGATAAGAAAAACGTGCTTGCACTTCCAAAACTAAAGGACAGCATTAAAAATAAAGATATCCATTACTCAGTAGATGGTAAAAATTATAATTTAAATGACTACTTAAAAAATCAAAGTGTTGCAGGTCTGATTGTATTAAAAGATGGCAAAATTGCTTATGAATATTACGGACAAGGCAACAATGAAACGACTCTATGGACTTCTCGTTCAGTTGCAAAGTCTATTGTGGCAACATTAATTGGAGTCGCTATTCAACAAGGTAAAATCAAATCAGTAGATGATCCAATCATTCAATACTTACCAGATTTGAAAGGAACTGCTTGGGAAAAAGTATCCTTAAAACAGCTTTTGCAGCATACATCAGGAGTTGAATGGAATGAAAACTATAAAGATCCAAATTCAGATTTTGCAAAAATGACCTACTGTGAGGCAGCTAATAATCCCGATGCTTGTGTCTATAAAAATGTAAAAAACCTGAAAGCGAAATATGAACCGGGAACGGTATGGTCATATAGCACAGGTGGGGCATATTTGGTGGGTAAAGTGTTAGAAGCTGCTACACATGAAAATATTGCTAAATACCTAGAAGATAACGTCTGGAAACGGGTAGGTATGGAGCGAGAAGGTGTTTGGCAATCTTATACCCGTAATCAAGTTGACATGGGTGGACATGGGTTTAATGCAACGTTACGTGATTATGCGCGTTTCGGACAATTTATATTGAATGAAGGACGTGTTTCTAATGGAGACAAGATGTTACCCGATGGTTGGACAGCCCAAGCGACCAAATGGAATCAAGCGAAAGGCTCTGTCTCAGAAAACTACCCAAAAGGCATATATGGTTTTCAATGGTGGAATTCACATGCCAAAAAAGGTTCGCCATTAAGCACACAAAATTCTGATGAAACTTTCTGGGGACTGGGTATTTTTGGACAGATGTTAGCCATTAACCCTAAAGACAAGATTGTCATGATGCAGTGGAGTACATGGGAAACTGCAATGCCATCCGCTGAGCTTGATAATGAAAAAAGTTTATTTTTTAATGCGGTAACTCAGCATCTTACCGAGCAAAAATAAGCAGTTTTCTATAGCTTAGATTGTCATGAAATTTTAACTTGATATTTAACTAAGGTAATTTTAGAATCCGCCCAACAAATTTTTAGGAGCTTCAATGTGAGTACTTGCTCGAGTGACGGTAGTCGATCGGTAATAGTCTAAGTATCCACTGAAGTCCTGACAGACCTCTTTTTGTGGATACAAGAAGAGGTTTTTTATTTTCATCTTTTCATTTCTATTATTAACCCATGATTTATTCATGACGGGTTGCAGTACTTGCATGTGCTCCATGACTTATGGGAGTGATGCCAGTGTTATTTACTTTAAAGAAACGCTCACTTATTTCTGGTTTCTGTTTATTTGCATTATCTAACGCTAGCCATAGTGGACGACCTATGGTTGTGGACGATGCTGCTCTTGTTTCGCCAAAAACTTGCCAACTAGAAACTTGGGCGCAGCATAACCCTGACAACAAAGAATATTGGGCAACACCAGCCTGTAATTTTGGCGGCAATTTTGAATTTGCGGTAGGGATGGGAAGAGTAAACGATGATACTGAGCACGTCAGTTATGCAACTTTACAAGGTAAAACCTTATTAAAACCCTTAGAAACGAATGATTGGGGAATCGGCTTTTCTTTTGGCACACTAATAAATGCTAAAGATTCTTCAAAAAAAGATTGGACGGTTAATGTTCCTTTAAGTGTTTCTACATTGGATGATAAGTTTTTAATCCATGCCAACCTTGGTTGGTTACGTGAAAATACTACGCATAAAAACCAAACTACGTGGGGAATTGGAACCGAAACACAACTTACTCATCCATTAACACTCACTGCCGAAGTATATGGTAATGACCGAAATGATGCCTTTTACCAAACAGGTTTTCGATACATGGTCTATAAAGACCTTGTGCAATTAAACGCAAGTTATGGCAATCAAATGTCTCATCACAATAATGCTTTTTTCTCTGTCGGATTTGTATTTCTAACACAGCCATTTTTACCTTAATGGTTTATATGTATCTCAACCTATCAATAAATGTGACAGAATCTAACTTTTTATATCATGTAAATACGACTATCCTAATTGAACTTGAGCACATCCTTTTGAAGTGTTCGTTTTTTCGTTAGATTTTTAGGTATTTAAAAAATGAATAAAATGCACGTAACTTTAGCGGTCATTATTGGTTTAATTGTTGGTGGTGTAATAGGCGCTCTTGGTTACTCTAAAACTGCTGCACGTTATGACGCGATGACTACAGCCTGTGTCATGGTAAATCAAGCGGTTGAACATGGCATCTTGAAGCCAGAACAAGTGAAAGAGCTAGGTGAGCTAACAGGTCAAAGCCTTAAAAAAGATTATGAGTCAGTTGCATCCAAATTCAAATTCTCTGAAAAGCAATTAGGTAATGCATCTGAAGGTTCTAATTGTAGTCAGTTTATTGTTGGGGTAAATGCCGCAAAATAACCTAGAGTAAGCCCACAAACTGTGGGCTTTTTTATGTAAGGCTATTTAGTGTGGCTACAAGATCAACTGAACATATGATCTATAAACTGCTATAATAATGATCAAAGTAAAATCTAAGCTTGCTCTAAAGGCAGGCTTTTTATATGTGTAAATAAGTCTGCTAGGAAATATGAAACGCTATTTAAAACAAACTGAATCGGCTACGACTAATTGGACAACAGAGCAAGACTGCTTCTTGATCGAAAATAACTTTCTTTCAATTCAGGAACTCATTGAACAGTTACCTTTTTCTGAAGAAGAAATACGAGTACGTAGAGCCGTTTTAGGTTTAGTGAGACGAGATAAACAGATGAAAACATATTAATTTTACCAAACGGTCAAAATAATATGAAAATAAATGTTTCTAATTATCTCTATTCAACCATTCATTTTTGCGGATGAGTTATCAAAACCATAATTTTTTTAGGTATTTTTATGGTGCACTTTACATAAAGTTCTAATTACTTACAAAGCACTCTAATAAGGATACCTTTAATTACACTACTTTAAGCATAATCAAAGACAGAAAACATTCATAGATCAGCACTTTATAACAATAGTACGGAGAGAGGTTAATGCCAAAGTATCTAGCTGTAGCCGAAAAGGTTTATAAAAATATTAAAAAAGATAGCTTATTCACTGATGACATTACTCAGAACCTTAACTGTTTAATTAGTCAGATTCGAAAAGCCATTAAAGGAACGGAGTTTAAGCTCAAGTTCAACTATATAGACTTTGAAGAAAACTTAACGAAACCGTTAAGTGAGTGCAAGGTCCAGATTGATTTGAGTGTTATGCCGAAGTTCGCAAATGAAGGTGAGTATCTTCTTTGGTTAGCTGGTTTTATCGAGCGAATCACAGAAGGGGGAAAACCTAAATTACCACCAATTTCGCATTTTTTGCCACCAGGTTTTAAGATGTCGAAAGATGCGTTTCCAATGACTGTTGCTCCTGCAAAAGAAGAGCATGCTGATATGATCATCAATTATTTTAAATCTGAGGATTTTATTAAAACTAATAAAACTCCTTCATAAAAGAATATAGAAGTGAACGTCCACCTTGCTTCTATATACTGCTGGTTTTTAAGTTCAGCGACCGCCTTCTGGGGCGGTTTTTTTTACTCAAAAAATAATGACTGAGTTAACTTTCTTTTTGAGTAAAGGCATATTTTTGAGAATATTAAATGTATATAAATTTACTCGGAATTAACTGATTTTATTATATAACAATGGCTTGTATATATCTTTTGATAAAGAAATATATACGCTTTTCACATAAGCCATGTGTCAAGTAACGCAATTAAACATTTAGCTGTTCATAATCTTTAAAAAAGAGAGATGAATGATATGAATGAAAATGCAGAGCTTATAAAATATATAGACGTTGCTGAAAACGTCTATGAACGTGTCTATGAGAACAACCAAGTTTCCAATAATTTGATTGTTAACCTTAACCGCATTATGGCAGAAATAAAAAAGCAGGCCGAAGAAAAAGACCTAAAGTTGAAATATAAATCGATCGATTTTGAATATTGCTTGAGCTTACCTTTAGCAGATCGAGATATAAAAATTGACCTCAGTTTGATTCCTCACTTTGAACACCGTGATGAATGCATTTTATGGTTAACCAACTTTATTGGAAAAATTAGTGTGCCTAAAAAAATGACGAAGCAGAAATTGAGTTTTAATTAAATTTTAGATTTTAAAGAGATATATGAATCGTCGCTAAAAGATTAACAACACCGACGTTTAAACAGTTATGCTTTATTGCAGATCGACATTTCATAATTAGAAAATGACAGAGCGCTTAAAAATGAAAAAGCTTGCAATAACCTTTGCTGTTTTGGTCCAACTATCTACCTATGGCTTAGCCAATGATTCTACGGGTTACGTGGGTACAGGTGGGATTCAATATCTCAAAAATTCGCAGATTGCCATGCAAAGCGAAGATCTATTTATTAGTAAAAAACGAATTAAAGTCGACTATCTCTATAAAAACCTAAGCAATAAAGATGTCACTGAAACGATTTTATTTCCGTTACCACGCATTGATAATTTCTTTGAGTCTGACTTTGCTCACACTGAAGAGCTTTTAAAAAGTTTTAATATTGTGGTGGATGGTAAAAATATTAAACCAGAAATGCACGTGCGAACGTTTATTCAAAAAGATGAGAGATCACCGCTGATTGACGCAACAGATGAGTTTAAGCAGTGTGGTTTTATTGAAAAAGACATGCTTAATCCGTGGCTGCGTAATAACGATGATTATGAGTATTATGTAGATAAGCTAAAGAAGTGTAATAAGCTAAAAATACAGAAAATTTTAGCCAATTTTAAAAAAGATGATGTGATTCCGTGGTCATCTCAATTGATCTATAGTTGGAAGCAGACCTTCAAAGCCAATAGTCTGACTAAAATTCAGCATGAATATAAACCTTTGGTGGGTGGTTCTGTTGCTCTCTATCCAGATGAATATAACCAGCAATTTTGTATGGATAAACAATTTAAGCAGGGCTTAAAAAAAGCCAGTTCAGAAAATTCGCCGTTTAGTGCTTTGGGCTATATTTTGACGACGGGTGCAAATTGGGCAAAGCCGATTGAAAACTTTAAGCTCACCATTGAGCGCGATAAAGACGAACTGGTTTCATTTTGTTGGGATGGAGAAGTTAAAAAGATTAGTCCAACTCAATTTCAAATGACTAAAACCAAGTTTGTACCAAAGCGAGATTTAGATATTATTTTTGTCAAAGTTAGATAAGCTCATACAAACTCTAAACTGTATAAAATTGCATCACTCTTGATTGTGTGACATAACTTAATGATGGCACATAATAACAAGAGGATGCCGCAATGTTGCTTAAGGGAAAAGTGGCTGTCATTTTTGGAGGCAGTGGAGCAATTGGTACTGCAATTGCGAAGGTTTTTATTCGTGAAGGTGCACATGTCTATTTGTGTGCAAGAGATTTAAATAAACTTCAAAACATTGCGACACAACTTCATCAACTTGGAGGTGCGGTTCATACGGCCAGCGTTGATGTGTTAGACAGTCAGTCAATAAATAATACCGTGGCTCAAATTGCTCAAGATACAGGTGGGCTAGATTTGGTCATCAATGCCACCAGTTTTATACATAATCAAGGCAAAGAAATTTTGGAATTAAATCTTGATGAGTTCGTCGGGGGAATAAATCCATTTCTTACAGCTCAGTTTAATATATCTAAAGCTGTGGTGCCTTTTATGGGCGGCGATCGTGGCGGAACAATGATTTCTATTGTGGCACCTTCAGCTCGGATGGCAATACCGGGCCATCTGGGGCATATTGTGGGCTGTGCCGGAATCGAAGCTTTTATTAAAGCACTGGCTAGTGAGTTAGGCCCTAAGAATATACGAGTACTGGGTGTTCGCTCACATGCAATTGTTGATGCTGTTCAAGCTGGTTCCTACACGCGTGAATTATTTGAGTCAAAAGCACAGGCAATGGGACTCAGCATAGGACAATGGCTTGAAGGTGCGGCTCAGGGCACTATGCTAAAACGGTTACCCACGCTTTCTCAGGTTGCAGAAACTGTGGCTTTTCTAGCATCGGAACATGCGAACTCAATGACTGCAACCGTGGTAAATATGACGGCTGGTGCAATAATCGATTAGTGCAATTTATTTTTAATCCAATAATCTAAACTAAAGTAACGGCCACCTCCAAGCACAAGCAGAGCAAGCAACATAACCATGTAGGTCGCAGCAAATTCAATTCCATTATTTAAAATAACAAACGAACCGCTCGATGTAAGCCAGTCATAGTTGCCATAGTTCTGTAGAATTTCACGAGCTTTATCTAACTTTTCAGCGGAGGACAATACTTGCATGTTTGCGAAGGGTGCATGCGGGTCAGCAATTGCTTGCCATCCATTAGGGAGATGTACCGTAAATATTGCAACTAACATTGTAATAATGAGTGGGATACTAATTAAACGGGTAAACAGACCTAATGTTAAAAGTATTGCACCTGCTAGCTCAGTTGCTGTTGCAAGCAAAGCCATTAAATAGGGGAAAGGAAGTCCTAATCCTCCATCTGAGTTGCCGAACCATTCTACAATGTCATTGAAGTGCATTAATTTATTTATGCCTGCCATCCAAAATATGGGGACTAGGTACAATCGAATAGCCAGCGCTGCAATGCCATCAATATGTTGTAGGGACTCGCCGAGGCGTTGATAGTATTTACATAAGCCATAAATAAAGTTCTTCATAATAATTTCACATCCATTGCGATTGAATAATAATTAGTCGGATGGAAGCTGTATTTCTTACATAAAAAATTTTTTTATTTACGGTGTAATAAAAAAGGATTTGGTCCGTCTAACTTTATGTACATGTGTACAAACCGAGAAATTATCATTAAAGGAATACGAAAATGAACAAACTCAACTCAATGACTTCAGTGGCAGCATTATTAGCACTTTCAGTTGCAGGAGCTACGCAAATGGCTGTAGCAGCCACTAATACAACAACCGAAGTACATGCAACCAAAGCAGCCGATGGTAAATGTGGTGAAGCGAAATGCGGAGCCAACAAAATGAAAAAACATGAAAAATCTGCTGAAGCAAAATGTGGAGCAGCTAAAAAAGCAGCAGATGGTAAATGCGGTGCAACTAAAAAAGCAGCGGACGGCAAGTGCGGTGCAGATAAAAAAGTTGCTGATGGTAAGTGTGGTGCCAAGTAAACAATTTAATCATGGATGATGTCGGCCTTATAGTAAGTGTCGGCATCATTTCCAAAAGGAGAAATCACCATGATGGAGTTGAATGGTGTAGGGCTTGGTTTAAGACGAGATTTCATAGATTCGTTTCTAACAGCAAAAACATATCCGGACTTTATTGAGGTTGCCCCAGAAAATTGGCTAGGTTTTGGTGGTCGACATGCAAAATTACTTGCACAGTGTGCTGAAAAAGCGCCGTTAATTTGTCACGGCTTGTCATTATCTATTGGAGGGCCGCATCCACTTAATCTCGAATTTATTGGTCGAGTAAAAAACTTTTTAGAACAATATGATGTACCAATTTATTCTGAACATTTAAGTTATACAAATGATGGTGGCTATTTATATGATTTATTGCCAATACCGATGACAGAAGCAGCTGTTAAATATGTGGCTGAACGCATTTTGCGTGTGCAAGATATTTTAGGGAAAAGATTAGTTATAGAGAATGTTTCTACTTATGTCATGCCGAATGCCGAAATGAGTGAAGCTGAATTTATCCGTGAGGTTATTCAATATGCAGACTGTGATTTACTTCTTGATGTAAACAATGCCTATGTCAACAGTATCAATCATGGCAGTAACGCATTTGGATTTATTCGAGACATGCCAAAAGAGCGCATCCGTTATTTACATATTGCTGGGCATGAACAAGTTCAGAAAAATTTATTAATTGATACGCATGGTGCAGAAGTTTGTGACCGTGTTTGGGAGCTATTGAGATATACCTACCAAGTATGTGGAGTAAAACCGACTTTATTAGAACGCGACTTTAATATTCCATCATGGCAAGAATTAGAAGAGGAACTTGCCAAAATTAAACTTATTCAACAACAGGAGAGTGGCTATGAAGGGAAATCAAACATCCTTCCAAACCATGCAACGTCAGTTTTGTGACTGGATTCGTGATCCTGATTTGGAAATACCTCAAGCACTTCCTCCTCAAAGAATGCAAATTTATCGGGATTTACTTTTTAATAATGTCAGCTCATTTATTAACTTAGTTTATCCGGTAGCTCGTGCGATGTTGCCAGAGTTAAAGTGGCAAAAACTGCTGTTAGAGTTTTTTCAAAAAGCTGAGAGTCGCTCACCTTTATACAATGATATCTCTCTAGAGTTTAGAGAGTATTTAACGGAGCAACAGCATCCGATATTACAAGAGTATCCTTGGTTGGCTGAGTTATTACAGTTTGAATGGCTAGAATTATATTTAGACACTGTTGAAATTGAAGATGTTGTTTTACATGAAAATTATGCTTGGCAGTTAACCACCAAAGTATGGGTATTGGTTTATCAATATCCCGTTTATACTTGGACGACTTTAACGACACCAGAACAAGTTGAACTTGCACCAGGTGCAGTAATGGTCTGGCGCGATGAACAAGATAGGGTATGTATTGAACAACTCTCTCCACTGTTTGCTATGCTGATTGAACAGTTAACTCAAAATATAACGTTGACTGATCATGATATTTTTACACTCATTCAATCAGTACTAGCTGACTTGTCTGAGCCTGAAATTTATCTGCAAATTCAAGAACTAAAAAATCTACTAACTCGGCTACAATTAATTCAAATTCCCTATAATTTAAAAGAGGCATAAGGATGACTTCAGCCGCTGCATCACGTCATGACGACCTAGGGGATCAACTGCATAATCCAGCCTTTTTACAAGACTTAAGACAGCAAATGATTAAATTTGCTTTTTTACAGTTGTCTTCGCTTCCGCAAGCTGAGGATGTAGTGCAAGAGGCATTAACGAGCGCTTTTCAAAATTTAGATTCATTTAAAGGGCGGGCTGCGTTCAAAACATGGGTATTCGCGATTTTAAAAAATAAAATTATTGATGTAGTTAGGCAAAAGTCACGTTTAGTCGCCATGTCTGAATTATTTAAAGATGAGGAAAGTGAACTCAGTGTCGACGAGTTATTCGATGCATCAGGGCACTGGCATAAATATGAAGCACCTCAAGCATGGCAAAGCCCTGAAGAAATGATGGAGCAGTCAGATTTTTGGATAATTTTTGAAGCCTGTTTAGATCATTTGCCTGCCAAATATGCGCAGGTTTTTATGATGAGAGAAGTGGTAGAGCTGAGTTCTAACGAAATTTGTAGCAAGCTGGAATTGTCTATTTCAAATTTTAATGTGTTGATGTATCGAAGTCGTACCCGATTACGGGAATGCTTAGAAAATAAATGGTTATTGAAGGAGGATTGTTCATGTTGACATGCCGACAAGCCACTCAACTATTGTCTGAAAAGCAAGATAGACCGCTGTTTTTACGCGAGCAAAGTAGTTTACAACTGCATTTGTTGGCGTGTCGATCATGCCGCCGTTATGCAAAACAGATCAAAACAATTAGTCAGCTTTCTAAAGCATTTAAAAATTTGGATGGCTAACTTTAGTTAAAAATTTATTTATTGCTGGCCTTAACGCGTTAAAAGCTTACATACTATAAAAGTAAAGGAATTTTTAAGACAGGATGAAACGTGAATTTAAAGAATCTTGAAGCATTTTATTGGGTTGTGACTTTAAATAGCTTCAATAAGGCTGCGACTAAATTGCAAACTACCCAGCCTGCAGTATCTCAAAAAATCACATCTCTTGAAAATGAATTAGGCTTTAAAGTTTTAGATCGAAACTATCGGCAGTTTAAACCGACTCATAAAGGCTTAACTTTATTTAAGTACGCCGAAAAATTTATGCGCCTAGAAACAGATCTAGTGGCTGAACTGACCGAAAACCAGCACCTGACTGGCACCATTCGTTTAGGT
Organism: Acinetobacter oleivorans DR1; assembly: GCF_000196795.1. Classification (NCBI taxonomy): domain Bacteria; kingdom Pseudomonadati; phylum Pseudomonadota; class Gammaproteobacteria; order Moraxellales; family Moraxellaceae; genus Acinetobacter; species Acinetobacter oleivorans. The sequence continues at coordinate 2,688,393 of NC_014259.1, read as the reverse complement.
GTTTCCGAAACTATTGTTTATACGTGGTTGGTCGAATATATCGAAAAGGTTCAACAAGAGTTTCCAAAAATTTCAGTCGAAATTGTGGTGGACCTGACACCGAACTTACAAGAAGGTGTTCGAACAGGTGACTTGGACATGGCTTTTTTGCTTGGACCAACCTTGGCTTTTGAATGTATTGAGCAGGCATTGTGTGACTTTGAATTAAGTTTCTTGGCGTCACCTTCCTTTAAAGGTGGTGTAGCTCAAATGTCTTTTAAAACTTTAATGTCACATACCATTTTAACTTACCCCAAAATTACCTATCCATATAAAGAATTGAAAGCCAGAATGAAAGAACAAGGAATTGATGAACCACTCTCAATTACCAGTTATTCATTGGCAACTTTATTGCGTTTAGCCGAGCAGGGCCTAGGTATTGCTGTCGTACCGACTTTAACGGCGCTAAAAGAAATTACCGATGGACGACTAGAAATATTAAATACTCCCATTCAATTAAAGACCTTTCATTTCACTTCAATCTACATTCAAGGAAATGATGTTGCCTTGAAAGAAAAACTAACTGAAGTTGCCGTTAGGGTATCGGAAACTGCCATGAAAAGCCTCAATGAGAAAATCCAAAAATAAGCGATACTTTTATTTCTCATAAAATATTTTTTATTATTTTAAATAAGCTGTTTGCATGCAAAGTCATAAAAGCAGCTTATCTCGTTCAATAAGTAAAACTTATCCTGCTTTTTAAATTAGATATAAACCATTTAAAATCAAATGCTTGAATTTTTAATTTTATGTAAAAAGTCTTATTGTCCGTAGGGTTTAGCTATGTTTTTATTTTAGATACAAGATTTGATCACCGATTGTGCTGATTCGGGAACAGGGAATCTTTGTCATTTTAAAGGATTAAAGAATATTGTTTGGGAAAAATGATGTTCTTGGTTCAACCTGAAAATAGCGTTGTTAAGCTCAAATGGATGAGGAACGCATTAATATGTCTTTACTGAAATCTTCTTTTTTATCAGATCGCCAATGGGCCATTGTAGCCTCAATCTTTATGATGGCGACCTCTGCAATGGGGCCAGGATTTTTAACCCAAACTGCTGTATTTACAGTCAAGCTAGGTGCAGCATTCGGCTTCGCAATTTTAGTTTCCATTCTGATTGATTATGTAGTTCAACAAAATATTTGGCGAGTGGTCACACTTACTCAAATGCGTGCATCAGACATTGCCAATAAAGCATTACCGGGTAGTGGTTATTTACTGGCGTTTCTGGTGATTTTGGGTGGTTTTTTCTTTAGTGTCGGTAACATTGCAGGTGCAGCTTTAGGTTTAAATGCGCTTTTTGGCCTAGATACAAAATGGGGCGGTATTTTAAGTGGTGCATTAGCCATTTTGATTTTTGCATCAAGAAAAGCAACGCTTGCCATGGATAAAAGTATGATCGTGTTGGGATTGCTTAAAATCCTCCTGATTATTATTGTTGCCGTCATTGTAATGCCTCCTGTGGGTCAGGCTGTACACCAAACCTTTGCTCCAGACCAAATCGATTTTGCCATTATTACCACCATTGTTGGCGGTACAGTTGGTGGCTATATCTGCTATGCAGGTGCCCATCGTTTACTCGATAAAGGCGCTGTTGGCCCTGAAAATATTGATGAAGTTGCGAAAGCTGCGACCAAGGGCATTATTGTTGTCGGCATCATGCGCTACGTGTTGTTTTTAGCGTTTTTAGGTGTGGTGGTGAGTGGCGCAACAATTGATTTAGCCAGCCATGACGCCAATCCAGCAGCTCAAGCATTCCAATATGCAGCGGGTACATTTGGTTTTAAATTATTTGGTTTAATTTTCTGGGCAGCCGGTATTAGTAGCACTATTGGCGCAGCATATACTTCAGTGTCATTCTTTACTGCGTTTAAAAAGAACTTAACACCAAAACAAACCAACTATACAACCATTACCTTCATTGCATTAGCTTTATTGCTTTATGTGTTATTGGGTGCAACTCCAGCAGGTCTACTCATTTTTGTAGGTGGTTTTAACGGATTGGTGTTGCCAATTGGTCTTACAATTTTTGTGTATGTTGCTGCGTGCCGTAAAGATTTAATGGGTAATTATAACTATCCAAAATGGTTGCTTATTTTGGGTGGGTTAACATGTCTATTGACATGGTGGATGGGCTATATGTCATTTACGACAGTATTTAACTATTTGACCAAGCTTTAAGCCAGACTGCGTGAAGTAATAAAGGAATAATGCCATGTTTGTAGATTTAAATAGTGATTTGGGTGAAAGCTTTGGTTCATGGAAAATGGGTAATGATGATCAGATTTTACCTGTCGTGACCAGTGCCAATATTGCTTGTGGCTTCCATGCTGGCGACCCGCTCGGCATTTTAAAAACGGTTCGTAAAGCAGTTGAGCTTGGTGTGACCGTTGGTGCTCATGTGTCTTATCCAGACCTTGTAGGCTTTGGCCGCCGTAATATGGATTTGTCGCGTGACGAGCTTATTGCCGATGTGCTTTATCAAATTTCTGCACTCGATGGTTTGGCTAAAGTGGCAGGTTCAAAAGTGCAGTACGTTAAACCGCATGGCGCGCTTTATAACACCATTGCACATGACCAAGCTCAGGCAGCTGCAGTGATTGACGCCATTAAAATGTATAACCCTGAACTGGTTTTAGTGGCTTTAGCTGGGTCGAACTTAGTCGAACAGGCACGAGCTGCTGGCTTAAAAGTTGTGTCTGAAGCATTTGCAGACCGCGCTTATAACAGTGATGGTTCACTGGTGTCTCGTCGTTTAGAAGGTGCGGTTTTACACGACTCGGCATTTGTAGCAAGCCGTGTGGTGTCTATGCTTAAAAATGGTGGGGTAGAGTCAATTGACGGTGTATTTACCCCAATTCAAGCCGACACCATTTGCTTACATGGCGACACTGACGGTGCATTAGAGATGTCAGCAGCCATTAAAGCCGAGCTTGTAAAAAACAATATTGAAATCCGCCCATTTGTAAACAAAGCATAAGGATGAGCACCATGTATAAGGATATTAAAGTCGACCCAGCTCAGCTTGAAGCCGCATTAGATGCACGTTTAAAAATCCGTGCAGGTTTTGATAAACCGACAGCAGGTATGGCCGCGGGCATGACGCAGGTCAACATGATTTCGGTGCCAAAAGAGTGGGCATACGACTTTTTACTCTATGCGCACCGTAACCCGCAAAGCTGCCCAGTGCTTGATGTGCTCGAAGAAGGTATCTATGCAACTAAGCTTGCGGCGGACTCAGACATCCGAACCGATTTCCCGCGTTATCGCATTTGGAAAGATGGCGAAATGGTCGATGAAGTGACCGATGCAAGCGAGATTTATAACGTCCATCCTGATTTGGTGACTTTCTTAATTGGCTGTAGTTTTTCGTTTGAAACAGCCTTGCAAGAAGCGGGCATTGAAGTTCGCCATATTCATGACGACACCAATGTACCGATGTATTTAAGCAACATACAGTGTGAACCAGCAGGGCGTATTTCAGGAAATATGGTGGTTTCCATGCGACCAATTCCATCGCATCAAATTAGTGAAGCGGTAAAAATTACCGCACGCATGCCGAGTGTGCATGGCGCGCCTGTACATATTGGTCACCCTGAAAGCTTAGGAATTTCGGATGTAAACAAGCCAGACTTTGGCGATGCTTCTCGTATTGAAGCGGGTGAAATTCCAGTGTTTTGGGCATGTGGAGTAACACCGCAAGCCGCCGTCATGAACTCGAAAATTCCCTTTGCGATTAGTCATGCACCGGGTCACATGTTTATTACCGACATTCCTGACCGTGCTTGGATTGGCTAATTGGACTAAAGAAGAATTAAAAGGATAAGCAAATGCGTTTTTTATCGGTAAACGCCGACTGTTTTCTGATTGAGCTTGCGAGCCTAGAAGAAACTTTGGCGTTGTACAATAAATTGCAAAATACGCAATTGAATGGAATTAAAGACTTAGTCCCTGCTGCAAAAACTATTTTGGTTTTTTTCAACGAGATTGAAACCAACTTTAAAATGCTGGTTGCTTCAATTCAGGGCCTCAAAGTTGATTCTGGATTTGAGCGTAGCAGCCAAGAAGTGATTGTGCCGATTCGTTACGATGGCGAAGACCTTGCGCAAGTTGCCGAACTACAAGGGCTGTCTGTGGCTGATGTGATTAGAAAACATCACGAAAGCGTGTGGAATGTTGCTTTTATTGGTTTTGCGCCGGGCTTTGCTTATATGAGCAGTCCCGATAAGCCTTTTACCGATATTCCACGCTTAACGGTTCCGCGAAAAAAAATACCGTCAGGTTCTTTGGGTTTGGCTGGAAAATACTCTGGTATTTATCCAAAAGACAGTCCGGGTGGTTGGCAGCTGATTGGTACAACATCGGAAAAAATGTGGGATTTAGAGCGTAAAAATCCTGCTTTGCTGTTACCGGGCATGACTGTACATTTTGAAGATGTCACGCATAACCCAACAACTGTGACTGTGCCGCAGCAGATTACGCGTAAGGTTGAGCCGAAACAATCTCTGCCACTGTTTACGATCACTGTGCCAAGTTTACAGATGCTCATTCAAGATGAAGGGCGCTTAAATCAAACCAATATTGGGGTTGGGGGTGCAGGTGTAATGGACTTATCTGCCATGCACAGTGCTAACCGTATTGTAGGTAATCCAACCGATACACCTGTCATTGAAGTTTTAAATGGTGGCTTAAAAGCCAAGATGCAGCATGCAGGTGTTATTGCGGTGGCTGGGGCTATTTCAAACATTCGTGTGAAATTTGCCGACGGCCAAACCGCAGACTTTCCAAGCTATCAGCCGATTGATTTGGATGAAGGCGATGAATTTCAAATTCAGCCACCAACAGCAGGCTTAAGAAACTATTTAGCAGTTCGAGGTGGTATAGACGTTGAACCCGTACTTAATAGTGCTTCGTTTGACAGCTTGGCAGTGTTAGGTCCAGAACCCTTAAAGCTCGGAGATACGATTTATCAAGGACCGGTGAAGGCTGCCAACATTAGCGTAAATGAAGTGGGCAAAAGCGATTTGCCACGAGCTGGCGAAGTGGTTGAGCTAGATATTGTGATGGGGCCGCGTACAGACTGGTTTGAACAAGACAGTATAGAGTTGCTGTGTCAGCAAGAATGGCTGGTAACCAATGAAAGCAACCGAGTCGGGCTAAGACTTTCAGGTGAGCAGCCTTTAACTCGCAAAATTACCCATGAACTGGAAAGTGAAGGCACGTGTATTGGTGCTTTGCAGATTCCACCGAGCGGGCAGCCTGTTTTGTTTATGAATGATCACCCTTTAACGGGCGGATATCCGGTCATTGGCTCTGTTGCTAAACACCATTGGGATTTGGTGGCACAGATTCCAGCAGGTTGCCGCATCAAATTTAAAAAAATTGCCGAATTTACAGATTTTGAGAATGAATGATGAATACAGAAAAATTATTGATTGCTAACCGTGGTGAAATTGCCGTTCGTATTATTCATGCTTGCCGTGATATGGGAATTTTATCAGTCGCGTTATATGCAGATGACGATATTGGCAGCATGCATGTCGAACTTGCAGATGAAGCATGGGGTTTGGCTGGTGCGACTGCTAGCGAGACTTACCTAAATATTCCAGCGATTATTGAAGTTGCAAAGAAATCGAAAGCGACCATGGTGCATCCGGGTTATGGCTTTTTATCTGAGCGTGCTGAGTTTGCTCAAGCCGTGATTGATGCAGGTTTAAAATGGGTAGGGCCATCACCAAGTGCGATTGAAAAGCTAGGTGATAAAATCGAAGCACGTAAAATTGCCGCTTCGGTCGGTGCGCCGTTGGTTCAAGGTACGCAAGACCCACTCAATAATGCAGAGGAAGCTTTAGAGTTTGCCAAGCAATATGGTTTACCAATTGCCATTAAAGCTGCGTTTGGTGGCGGTGGCCGCGGCTTAAAAGTTGCGTGGAAACTTGAAGAAGTTCAAGAGCTTTATGAGTCGGCAGTACGTGAAGCAAAAGCTGCCTTTGGTCGTGGTGAGTGTTTTGTCGAGCAATATCTCGATAAACCGCGCCATGTAGAAGCGCAAGTCATAGCCGACCAACATGGAAACATTGTGGTGCTTGGCACACGTGATTGCTCGTTGCAACGTCGTAACCAAAAGTTAGTCGAAGAAGCGCCCGTGCCATTTATTAGCGATGAGATTTATCAGCAAATTTTAACTTCTGCAAAAAACATTTGTCAGGCCGCAAACTATGTGGGTGCGGGCACAGTTGAATATTTACTGAGTCGTGACGGCAAGCTTTCATTTTTAGAAGTAAATACGCGTTTGCAAGTTGAGCATCCAGTGACCGAAGAAACCTCAAAAGTTGATTTGGTGGTTGAGCAAATTCGCGTGGCACAGGGCCATGAGCTTTCTATTAAAGAAACACCAAAAGCACAAGGTCATGCCATCGAGTTTCGTATTAATGCCGAAGACCCAGCACGTGGTTTTATTCCTGCATTTGGTGTGTTGAGTTTATTTGAAGCGCCGTTTGGTCATGGTGTACGCGTGGACACAGGAGTTCGCACTGGCTCTTTAGTATCTAGTCACTTTGACTCACTCATGGCAAAACTGATTGTGACTGGCCCAACTCGTGAAGTTGCAATTGCTCGCGCTAAACGTGCTTTGAAGCAATTTAAAATTGAAGGCGTGGCTTCTGTTTTAGATTTTCACCGCGCTGTTCTTAATGAACCTGACTTTACCGATGAGTTTAATGTACACACGCGTTGGATCGAAAATGACTTTAAACAAGAGTTGAAATCGACTAAACGCGGCATTCCAAACCATCAACAACCGATGTTGCTGAGCTACATTGAAATTGATGGCAAGTTACACCGTTTAGGTTTACCAGCAGGGATGTTTGCACAAGGCCCAGCAACCGCAGTTCAAGCCCAAACCGCCGAGCCAGAAGTGAGTGCCGAGCATTTACTTGCCCCAATTAATGGTGTGATTAGCGCTTGGAAAGTCGAAAATGGTGAGCAAGTCACCGAAGGCCAAGTGGTTGCCATTATGGAAGCCATGAAAATGGAAGTGCAGGTACTGGCACATCGCAGTGGCGTTATTCAGATTAGTGCAGAGAAGGGTGCAACCTGCCATGCAGAAACTGTGATTGGTAGCATTAATTAAGTTTTGAATAAATGATTTGGCCTGATTTTGTTTTTAGTTTGATTGGGTCAAATCAGATGCTTATTTATTAACTCAGTCCGCTATTTTCACAGTCTCGTTAACCATTTTCAACTTGAAAGCCAGAAAGGGTTATGAGATATTTCGCCCTGTTTGGTGATATCAAAATTAATCACTGTATTGAAAGCTCGCTTGTGCGAGCTTTAATTTTTAGCCCAGTTTAAGCATTTCTCACTTAATGAGCTGGCTGCATAAAAAAATTGAGAATTTATCATCCATTTTAAAGGCTAATTGAAGAACGCGAATGAAAATTCTACCTTCATCTGAATATGATCAAATTCTAAAATACAGTGTCTATTGGCTCGTCATCTCGATTGTGATTGGAGTCGTGGCTGGGTTGGCCTCGACTTTAATTTTTGTCGCTTTTGATATTTCAAACAAAGTCAGAAGTCTGCATCACTGGCTCATCTATTTCCTACCTTTTATTGGGTTTGGCATTGGTTATCTCATTAAAAAATATGGTTCACCGATTGAACGGGGAACACATTTATTGATTGATGAAATTCACCAGCCGAAGTCTTTCATTCCGAAACGGATGAGTCCCATCATTTTTATCACCTCAATTTTAACTCAGTTGTTTGGTGGTTCGGCAGGGCGTGAGGCACCAGCGGTTCAGCTTTCAGGAGCTTTAATTGACCACTTGAGTCATATATTAAAAATCTCGGAAGATAACCGAAAAATCTGTTTAATTGCCAGTATTGGTGCGGGCTTTGCAGGGGTGTTTGGCTTGCCTCTGGCGGGTGCAATCTATGGTTTAGAAATTACTGCTTTAGGTAATTTAAGATACTCAGCCATTTTCCCATGTTTTGTGTCGGCGCTTATTGCATCGACCATCCCTGAGCTATTCGATATTGTTCATCCGCACATCTACTATGTGATTAGCGAGTTTCCAGCTATTCATTTTGGCGTGCTCATGAGCTTAATTGCGGCAGGGTTAGTCTTTGGTTTAGCTGCGCGTTTCTTCATTGCTGCTATTCACTTGGCGAGTGATCTCTTTTATAAATACATTCGCTACTTACCATTAAGAACCATGGTCGGTGGTATTGTCATTATGCTACTTACTTTGTTCACTGCACATCAGCAATACAACGGTTTGGGTACAGATAAAATCATTGCATCTTTTTATGTGCCAATTGAGTTTTACGACTTTTTTAACAAGACGGTTTTTACTGCAATTACTTTAGGGTCGGGTTTTAAAGGTGGTGAAATTACACCGTTGTTCTATGTGGGTGCGACATTAGGTAATGCTTTAGGCGCAGTTTTAAACCTACCCATTTCATTACTTGCAGGCTTAGGCTTGGTGAGTCTGTTTTCAGGAGCAAGTAAGGCACCATTAACGTCTATTATTTTAGCTGTTGAGCTATTTGGAATGAATGTTGCCACGTATGCGATTATTACTTGTTTGTTGGCAGCGCTATTTTCTGGAAATTGTGGGTTGTATCGCCGTAAGAAGTTAATGGATTGATTAAGCCTTTCTAAGGAGTTGAGTAGTTTTAGGTTGCTTAACTCCTATTAAATCTTCTTTTTTAATAACAATAATAAAAATTGGCATATTAAATGCTTAATAAAAATTGATAAGCAAATGAAAAGAAATGAAGTTCTATTTCTTGTTGGGAACTATAATGAGAAATAGAAAATTATTTTAATATTAAAAAAGGAATAACTTAAACTGTGTCAATATTTATTCTAATACTTAATTTTTTCGTGGGTGTACTTGTTGGACGATACACTATATTTTTAATTCAAAAGTCTTTATCTATTTTTATATCTGTGGTCGATGAATTTTTAAATAAATACATTGTCTTTTTTCTTTTAGCTATTTTGTTTTTTATTTTATTTTCTCTAATTTTAACAGGAGGATTTATGTTGTGGCATATTCTTAGTGGTGGAATAACAGAAATTGGTAAGTTTATATACTTATTTGGATGGGTAGTTGGAGCGGGTTTATGGGGTTTTGTACCTAAAAACAATGCTTAAAAAATGATAAGCAAATAAAATTCTATTTCTTATTGGAAATTATTCTAATATTAAAAAGGAATAACTTAAATTATGTCAATATTTATTATGATACTTACCTTTTTTGTGGGGTTGCTTGTTGGCAGATATACTATATTTTTAATTGAAAATTCTTTATCTATTTTTTTATATGTTGTTAATAAATTTTTGAATAAATATTTTGTTCTTTTATTATCAATTGTTTTTTGCTTTCTCTTTTTCTCTATCTATTTAACAGGAGGATTGATGTTGTGGTACATTCTTAGTGGTGGAATAACAGAACTAGGTAAGCTTATATATTTATCTGGATGGATAGTCGGAGCAATATTTTTTGGATTTCATCCGGAAGATAATAATTTTAAATGATAGATAAGTGGTTAATATAAAAATAATCTTAAAGAGGGTGCTATGTCTATATTAGGTTTCGCTATTTTCTTTATAATTTCATATATTGTTGGGAGCTTTGTAGCTAAAACTGAATGGAAGATTCGGTATTTGGCTTCTATATCTTTTATTTCAACATTTATAATTGTTTGGTTGGGTTTTTTATTACTACTTTATTGTAAAGGAAGATATATCAAATTCTTTATGGATGGAAGGATATCTTTGAATTGGCGAGCAGTAGATTTATTTTTTGTGGCAGGTATGTCTTCAACCTTGTTAACATTGCTACTTGTTATTGTAGTGTGGAGTATTCGTAATAAAGTTTTCTAAATTAATGTTGTGACAAGTAAGTTATTATTTAAAAGAAGGTACTATGTCTATATTGGGTCTCGCTATTTTTTTTATATTCTTATATGGCATTGGCTATTTTGTAGTTAAAGCACGGTGGAAGCTTCGCTATTTAGCGCCAATATGGTTTTTATCATTTTTTATTATCACTCTATTTATTTTAGCAATTTTATTTCCTAAAGATTGGACCAATGCACAATTTTTTACTATAGGTGGTCCTAATCACTTAGCACTTCTGTATTTATTAATATCTTCATCGTTAAGTTTACTTATTACTTTTATTTTAGTTTTGGTTGCATGGGCTATTCGACATGATGTCATGTAAATTGTTTAGATTAAAAAATCTTAGACAATCTAATATTTGTATTAAAGAGCTAAGTCTTCTCTCATTTGGAACAGTAAAATGATTGAGTCCATTCCTATGATCGTTTTGTTAGGTGCTTTTTCAGGTGCTATTTTTGGGCGCTACTATAGACCAGTCTTTGTCTTTTTATATGATAAAGTTTATATACTTCTTAAAGGCCTTCTAACTAATCCTTTCCTTTCAATAGTTTCGATGCTTTTTGCAATAGCTTCTGTTTTCCTATTCGCGCTATGGGGCAATGTCTTTTCTTTGGTTATCTCTGACGAAAATTGGGTGTATTTCTATAGGCCATATTTTGTTGGAATATTGGTAGGTGTTTTTTTGCTTAGATTAAGTAGTGAAAATAAGTTTTAAGTAATTGAATTTGAATTATTCTATCTGTATCTGGTGATTGAAATGAAAATAATAAAAACAATATTAAAAATACTTAAATGGCTTATTGTCCTATTTCTAATGTTTGTTATCTTATTGGGTATGATCGAATTTATTGCAAATAAATTCTTTGACAATGCAGCTACGAAAGATGCATGTGCTGACTCTGGAGGGGCATGGGATCATCAAAAAGATACCTGCCAATTTGGTCCTAATGACCCGAGAAGTAAAAAATAATTGGGAATATAAATGGAAAAGCAATTTATCGATGTACAAATCTATTTTCTAGAAATTGCGAGTTGTATCGCTGTAAAAATATTATCTGATTAAGTCGTAATGCAATCAGATAATATTTTAATTAATAAAGTTTTTGAGTAGTCAAAATTATAAAAGCTACCATTATTTTTTTAAAATCATCTTCAAACCTAATTTAAGCTCAATTAATGAGTCTTTTGCAGCTTGAAAAAAATTTCGTTGTTCAAAAGTTTTTATATAGGATGCTCTATAAATTAGCCAGAATTCAACCATAAGAACTAAAAAAGCTAATGTCATACAAATATTAGTTGTAACTTTATTGTCTCCAAAGAAAAAAACTAATATTAATTGGAAAATAAAAATTAATAGTGACATAGGAATGAGAAAGACTAAATTGAAAAACAAGTAATATGGAATATACCAAATTAGAGGTAACACAAAAGGCATGATTTACTCTTTCAGTTTTAATAAATTGAAGGAATTTTAAAATAATTTTAAAAATTAATATATTAAAATTATATGTATTTGCTTCACCGTAATAGTTTTTATTTCCCAACTGTTCGAACTTAATACAAACTATATTTTCTATGCTTGACGACAAGAAAAGTGAATAATATCCTTTCTTTCTGGTAGGACGGAAAGAGGACATCTTAGGATGTGCTGGTCTCTTTGGCACCAGTCTGCTAACTCTTTTCCGTTCTACTACCATAAGTATTTAGGAGAGATTGGTAGGATTATATTCACTCCTGAGTTTGTATTTAATTTTTATAACTAGACAAACAGATACTAAATATCAATATTTAATTAGTTTTTTTAATCTTTAAAACTTGAAAATAATTTAGAACCCAACCGCTCTACTTTAATACGATTGTCATTTCACACGCTTGACGACAACAAAAGCGAATACTATCCTTTGCGGGCTAGCCTACATTGCTAGCGGGTTTTAGCAGACCCTATTTAACAAAGACGATATTCGAAACCTAGTTTTGTGTATCGTGAACTCGTTCGCCCCCTTTTTCTCTACGGTAGGGCGGAAGGGGGACACCTTCGGGTGTGCTGGTTTCTTTGTTGCCAGTCTGCTAACCCTCTTTCGTCCTGCCACCATCATTTAGCAGTGATCGGTAGGATTTCTTTTGTTAACAAAGGAGTCCGCTATGCGTACTAATTCTTCTCAATTTTTGGCCTTTGCCAAAGTCTCTCTATTTATGCCGTTTAAACAGTTTATAAATAGGTTTAATCGACTCTAGGTTTTCTACACCTTAAGAATCGTTACGACTCAAAAATCATAGCAACAATAAAACCGAGATAGGTGAGCACACCTTTAGTGCCACTTTTGCATGCCTGTTTTTAGCACTCATTTTAAGAGTGACGGTATTTCTATCTCTTTTACATACAACAAAAAATTATTTTAAGCGGTATACATGAAAAATTTAGAATCTTCATTTAGAGCACTGCGCGTGCTTCACGTAGCAAAAGATTTATTTAATCAAGATGGTTTTCATAAAGTCGGTGTCGACCGGATTATTGCAGAAGCCAAAATTCCCAAAGCTACTTTCTATAACGACTTTCACTCAAAAGCACGACTCATCGAGATGTGCCTCACTTTTCAAAAAGATGCGCTCAAAGTAAAAGTATTTTCAATTCTCAAATCTTACCGTGAAGAAATGGTGCTTGATAAACTCAAACAGATTTACCTTCTACATACCGATTTAAATGGCTTTTATCGTTTACTCTTTAAAGCAATTTTTGAAATTGAAAAGCTCTACCCAAAAGCCTACAGCGTGGTGATTGAGTATAGAACTTGGCTCATCAACGAAGTTTATAAACTACTTTTAACCGTCAAAACTACGGCTTCAATGAAAGACGCCCACATGTTTTTATTTGTGATTGATGGAGCAATGGTTCAACTTTTGAGTAAAAACAGTGTAGATGAGCGAGACAAGCTACTCGAGTATTTTTTTATAATGCTGTCTTAGTGATAAATTCAAACACTTTCTAAAAGGAAAAAAGCCCGTAACTGGGCTTTTTATTTATTCGAGTTCAAGCTGATCGTCGTCTTTTGTGACTTTGATTTTCATCTTTCTATATTTACGTTTGTTTGGGTCTAAAGCAGAGTTTGATACTTCATCAGCAAATTTTGGATTTTGCATGAGTTTTGCATAGGCTCTGTAACCTATGCGGATTCGGGTAGGCGGACAATCTGTTCTTTTGGAATAATATTCAATAAGTGAATTTAATTCCTTTAACAAACTCTGATGTTCCATTGGATTGATTATTTTCTATTAATTAGTAAGTTATTTTTAGCATACTAAACTTTAGAAAACTTCTAAAGATCTAGTTGATATACATTACCTTTAATAAATGTGATTTGAATTACACTAATTTAATGTATGGTGATTTATTTTACTTTTTATCTAAGTTTTTTGATTTCTTTTTAATCAAATAGTCATAATTAAGGGTTAAATTAATTTTAGAAAAAGAAAATAGATAGAAGATTGCCACGAACAAGAACTATTTAAGCAATTTTCTCAAACTGTAGTATTCAGCTGACTTTAACGAGTCGGCTTTTGTTTTTGTTGTTAAGTTCTTAAATTTCCTATTTATAGAAATTGATGCAGCAGTTCATCCATACATCTACTTAAAAATAAAAGCCCGATAAAGGGCTTTTTATTTTATATCTTGATTAAAACTTGAGTTTTTTAAGCCCACGACTCACGCCATTTTGTAAGGCTGCTTTAATAATGGGACCAATAAAAGGAACGCGACCTTTAAAGCTAATGGTGTAATCCAAACGAGTTCGATTATTTCCCAAGTCAGTAAATTTCATTACACCACGGTGACCCTTAATTGGGCTAATACCGCTCGTGATTGCGTACTCGATCAGTTCATTTTCTTTGTAGACTAAATTTGTTTCTATAAATGAAGGGGTGAGTGGAATAGACATTTTGCGTGCAGAGCCAACACCATTACGAGCGTCTTTGCCGTTACTAATACGAGTGACTTTAGCCGGAGCGAAAAGTTTGCTTAAGTTTTCATGCTCACTTAAGGTTGCAAAGACTTTGTCTACGGGTGCATCAAATTCTTGTACGATGTTGATTTTTTGAGTTTTTAACATCTTGTTCCCTCTAGAAATTATTTTGACATTAGTAATTGTCAGAATTTGGATATTAGCATGCTTTGGGTAATGGGGGAATTCTTCTTCGTCGGAGTTATCTTAAATCCGAAAAAAGCATTGCGATCAATCTACAATACTTTTTGGTCTTTTCTTAATTTTTTAAAGAAGGGCTGAATCACAGACCAGTTCGTTGAAACCCAGCAAATAAAGGAACCAGCCGTCACCATTGCTGTTCCTTGCCAAAAGCTCATCGATAATTGAGTTTGTAAAACAAACATGGCCAAAATAGACGAGATAATCGGGGTGAAATAAGAAGCCACCACAAGTATGGTAATGTTTCCATGAATGATGCCAATGTTCCAAGCAGCATAACCAAAACCCATGGCAGCAGATGCCACTAAAAGGGTGATGACTGCTGGAATATCCATTGATGGAATGGCGAATTGCCCCGAGACAAGCAGCTTGAGCCAGAGAGTAAGCGCGACACCAACAAAGAAAATGGAAATGGGGTTTTGCCCATTGCTCATTTTTTTAGTGATTACACAGTAAAAAGCCCAGATGATGGCACCTGTAAATGCCAAAATATAGCTCAGTGGGTTGCTATGAAAATTATCGACAAGACTATTTAGACTAAAATCACCGCTTCCAGTTTGAATAAAAATAATGCCAGAAATTGAAATAAGTAAACCAAGAATAATAAGAAAATTAAACTTTAATTCCTTAAAAATCACGAAAGCCAAAACCGTTAAACTCGGCCACAAATAGTTAACAATACTAATTTCAATGGCTTGCCGTGCTGTCTGAGAATAAGCAATCGCAAATGAAAAGCACACCTCATAAGCCACGAACAGAATTGTGCCAAATATTAAGTATTTTTTAGAGATCTGCTTAAAATCTGGAACTTTGAAAATGGCAAGCAACAGTAGCGCACTTAAAGAATAAATAAGCGTAACACCTAGCTCAGGTCCAAGGGCGGCGCTGACTTGTTTCATCAGACCGACCAGAGATGCCCACATGAGAATGGCACTTAAACCAATCAATGTTGCTAGATTTTTTGACATAAAATTCAGTAAATAACGGTTAAAAAATGGTAAAAGATTAAGTTGTACTAATGAAAGGAATCAATTTTCAAGCTAAGGAATATAGGACAAATTATATAAAATATAAACAATTAAATTTATTGATTGGTTGAATCTGCTATGTTTATTTAGCATTCAATTGAGTAACGAAATTTCTTAATAAAACAACATTCTTACGAGGAAAATATGGAAGTCATTAAAACAGTTGGTGTTGTTGGAGCTGGTGTAATAGGTGCGAGTTGGACGGCCTTATTTTTATATAAAGGATTTAAAGTTAAGGTTTACGACCCGTATCCTATAGATGAAGCGGTCTTTAAAAAAAGAATATCTGCAAATTTAAAGGATTTATTGGCTTTAGATCAGAACGCTGAACACGCCCATTCTCAATCAGATGCGCTGCTTCATTTGGAAATTTTTAATCATTTAAAAGATGCAGTTTCAGACGTAGATTTTATTCAAGAAAATGCCCCTGAACGTCTCGATATCAAACAACAGCTATATCAAGAAATCACAGCATATTGCCCTGAACATACTATTATTGCTTCAAGTTCATCGGGCTTAAAAGTGTCTGATTTTCAAAAAGAGGCACAACATCCTGAACGTATTTTATTAGGTCATCCTTTTAATCCGCCACATCTCTTACCTTTGGTCGAGATCGTTGGTGGTAATTTGACAGATCCTCAAATTTTAAAACAGGCTTCTGAGTTCTATAAACAACTGGGCAAGAATCCAATTGTTTTAAATAAAGAAGTAAAAGGGCATGTCGCAAACCGTTTGCAGGCTGCGCTATGGCGAGAAGCTTTTTCACTGGTTGAACAAGGTGTGTGCTCTGCCGAAGATGTTGATGTCGCGATTACTAGTGGCCCAGGTTTAAGATGGGCATTATTTGGTCCCTACATTAATATGCAGCTTGCCAACCAAAAGGGGTTTAAAGAGGCAATTCATCATTTAGGCCCGCCAATGACGGAATGGTGGAACGACATGCACGCATTTCAGCATTCAGATGAGACAACAGAGTTGTTGGAAGCAGAAACCAATCAGCTTTTAACCCAATATAAAAATATCGACTTATATCAAACCAGAGATAAAGGTCTGGTCGATATCTTAAAGCTTAGACAGCAACTCAAGTTAGACTAAGTCAAATTTTTAAGACAAAGCCGATCATTTCATTGCAGGGATGATTGGCTTTTTGCTGGGTCAAATAACAAAAATCTCCCTAGCTGAAAAAATCCTACATTCATTAAATGTTACTGAAATCTCTGTCGCGTTGCATTTGAACTATATGCCTTACGTGAAGAGTAAGAATCGTTGCAAACCGTAAAGAAAGCCTCCTCATAATCAAAGGACATCACAGAAAATAGAGGAATATAAAATGCGCGCTCTAACTTACCACGGTGCAGAAGATGTTCGAGTAGAAACAGTAGCAGACCCTATTATTCAAGAACCGGATGACATTATTTTACGAGTGACTGCCACAGCCATTTGTGGCTCTGACTTACATTTATATCGAGGCAAAATCCCTAGAACCGAACAGGGCGATATCTTTGGGCACGAATTTATGGGCGTGGTTGAAGAAGTCGGCCCAGCTGTCACCGCAGTCAAAAAGGGTGATCGAGTGATTGTTCCTTTTGTGATTGCCTGTGGCGAATGTTTCTTTTGCCAACTAGACCTAACCGCTGCCTGCGAAACCACTAATACAGGGCGCGGTGCAATTATTAATAAAAAGCAGATTCCACCAGGCGCAGCTTTGTTTGGCTATAGCCATCTTTATGGCGGTGTACCGGGTGGGCAAGCAGAATATGTGCGTGTGCCAAAAGCCAATAAAGGCCCTTTTAAAGTGCCAACCTCATTGTCAGATGAAAAAGTACTTTTCTTGACGGATATTTTACCGACTGCTTGGCAAGCAGTGACCAATGCCCAAGTGACTCGTGGCTCAACCGTTGCAATTTATGGTGCAGGGCCAGTCGGACTATTAAGTGCCGCTTGTGCCAAGATGCTTGGTGCTGAAAAGATATTTATGGTTGATCACAATGACTATCGATTGAACTATGCAGCGGCAACATACGGTGCTATTCCAGTTAATTTTGACGAAGTCGATGCGGCCGAATTTATTATTCAACATACCGACAATTACCGCGGTGTCGATGCTGTGATTGATGCGATTGGCTTTGAGGCAAAAGGCAGTGTGATTGAGACAGTTCTAACTAATTTAAAGCTTGAAGGTTCAAGTGGTGCAGCGCTTCGTCAATGTATTGCCGCAGTTCGTCGTGGTGGTGTAGTCAGCGTACCGGGTGTATATGCAGGCCCGATTCATGGCTTTTTATTCGGCGATGCTTTTGATAAAGGACTGACTTTTAAAATGGGCCAAACCCATGTGCATCAATATTTACCGCAACTCTTGGAATTGATTGAGCGTGGTGATTTGTCACCTGAAACGATTATTACCCATCGAATGAAATTAGAAGATGCCGCAGAAGGTTATCGTATTTTTAATGAAAGAGAAGAGGACTGCCGTAAGGTGATTCTGCTTCCTTAAACTCTCAATCTTATAATCCATTTTTAAGCCTCTTAGTGAAAGGGGCTTTTTTATTTTCAAGATGCACAATTTTGAGTGCAGTTTTTTATTTTTGAACTTAAATCGCACCTAAACAGCCCAAGTTTAGTATTACTTTTAACTAAAAGCGTAATACTAAACTGGCATGTCCTTTGCATAGTCATAACCAATCAAAAGTGATCTAGGGTTCCGATACTTACAGTATGACTGGACCGAGAGTTCACGGTTCCTAGCGAACTACACGGAGGGATAAAAGCCCGGGAGGAAGTCTAAAACTATCCGACAGGAGTAGCTATGAACACTGCAAGTTATCATAACAATCAGGCGATTTGGACCGAACTTTTACCCGGAGGACATCACTGGTCGGGTCGTATTCAAAAAGGAACCATTCTTAGATTTACATCGCTTGGCGCTCAGGCAAATGTTTCTTTGTTTTGTGTAAATGCTGCCGATGTGCTTGAACGTTTTAACATGCCCGACAGTTTAAAAGGGCAACATACCGCCTATTTAAAAACTTCCAATGTATTGTACTCAGACCTTGGCCGTGTCATGGCTTCCATTGTTCATGACGATCATGGTTGGAATGATGCACTTTGTGGTCCAAGTCGACCAGAACAAATTGAGAAGCAATTCGGCAATCGCACATTTCAAGATGCCCGCAATGATATGTACCAAAATGGCTTAGACAGCTTACTCATTGAAATGTGTAAATACGGACTTGCTAGCCAAGACCTGAGTGCCGCCGTTAACCTATTTTCTAAAGTTGTGCCAGATGAAAACGGCGCTTTGTCTTATGTCAGTTCTGACAACACCGATCAAACCATTGAACTGCGCTTTGAAATGGACTGCTTAATATTTTTATCTGCTGCGCCGCATGGTTTAGACACCAGCCCAATCTATCAACCTGCCGATATTCAACTCAGTTTATTTAGAGCCAATTCACTAACAGACAGCGATATTTGTCGTGATGCGTGTTCGCAAAATCAGCGTGCGTTTCAAAACACAGCCCGCTACTACGCGCTTAGCAATATTTAAATCAGGAGAAGCATCATGACAGTTTTACAATCATTTGAAAAAGCAGTTTTAAATGAAGTTTGTCCTGCGGGTGAAGCGTGGATGTGTGAGGTTAAAAAGGGCCAATATTTTCGAATTATTGATCTTGAGGGAAACCAAGCGGTCGATACTTTGTTTATGAGCGCCGAAAACCCAACTGAGCGTTATAGCGCAATGGATACCTTGGCCATCAACCAACAGATTTATTTGGAAAAGGGCACCAAGCTCTATAGTAACTTTGGCCGCCCAATTGCTGTTATTCATGATGATAACTGTGGGCGCCATGACACCATTGGCGGTGCTTGTTCATGTGAAAGTAATACAGTTCGCTATGCACATGAAACGTATCCCATGCATAGTTGCCGTAACAATTTTATGTATGCTTTGGCAAAACACCCAATTGCAAAAAAGCATGGTTTAAATGTCCGTCATATCGGTCCAAACATTAACTTTTTTATGAATGTGCCAGTAACATCAGACGGTCAGCTTAAATTTGATGACGGAATTTCAGCGCCGGGGAAATATGTCGAAGTTCGGGCAGAAATGGATTTAATTGTTTTAATTTCAAATTGTCCGCAGCTCAATAACCCGTGTAATGCCTATAACCCAACCAAAATTCAACTGGTTGTCCGTGAAGCGGAAGGGGTGTAAGCATGTTTAAAAAAGTTCTAATTGCCAACCGTGGTGCAATTGCTTGTCGCGTCATTCGCACTCTTAAAAAACTCGGGATCGCTTCGGTGGCTGTTTATTCGGAAGCCGACCGTGATTCGTTACATGTGACTTTGGCCGATGAAGCTTTCCTAATTGGTCCTGCACCTGCGCACCAAAGTTATTTAAATATTGAAAAGATTCTTGAAGTAGCAAAACGGTCGGGAGCAGAAGCCATTCATCCCGGTTATGGTTTTTTGTCTGAAAATGCCGAGTTTTGTGATTTGTGCGAAAGTCAAGGCATTGCCTTTATTGGGCCAACTTCAAGCCAAATGCTCGATTTTGGTTTAAAACATACTGCACGTGAACTGGCGATTAAAAGCAATGTACCCTTACTTCCGGGTAGCTCATTACTTGCCGATGAAGCTGAAGCCTTAACTGAAGCAACGCGTATTGGTTATCCAGTCATGTTGAAAAGTACCGCGGGTGGCGGTGGTATTGGCATGCGTTTGGTTTGGAATGAAGTCGAATTAAAAGATGCCTACCAAACCGTATCTTATTTAGCGCAGGTCAATTTTAAAGATGCAGGTTTGTATTTAGAGAAATTTGTACAACATGCACGCCACATCGAAGTACAAATTTTTGGTGATGGGCAAGGACAAGTTTTAGCCTTGGGTGAGCGTGATTGTTCGGTGCAACGCCGTAATCAAAAGGTGATTGAGGAAACACCCGCTCCACATCTAAATGAGCAGCAACGCGACTACCTGCAAAAAGTTGCGATTCAACTCATGCAGTCAGTGAACTACCGCTCGGCTGGCACAGTTGAGTTTGTCATGGACACTGAAACCCAAGAATTTTATTTCTTAGAGGTTAACACGCGTTTGCAAGTCGAGCACGGCGTGACCGAGCAAGTGTTTGGTGTCGACTTAGTTGAATGGATGGTTACACTGGCAAGCGGTGACTGGTCAGCACCGACTAAAAAGTTAGAGCCAACTGGACATTCCATTCAGGTCCGTCTTTATGCCGAAGACCCGATTAAACAGTTCCAGCCAAGTGCGGGCCTACTTACACATGTTAAATTTGACCCGCAAACCCGAGTCGAAACATGGGTAGAAACAGGTTCAACGGTTTCGTCTTTTTATGACCCAATGATTGCTAAAATTATTGTGACCGCTGCAACACGAGAGCAAGCCATACAGGCAATGTGTGCCAGTCTTGCCAACACACAGGTGGCTGGTATCGAAACCAATTTAGAATATTTGCAAAATATTATTGCTTGCGATGTGTTTGCTTTAGGTACTCAAACCACTCGGTTTTTAAATACGTTTGAATGGAAAACTCAAAAAATTGAGGTGTTGCAGGCTGGTATTCAAACCGCCATTCAAGACGTAACAGGTCGACTAGGTTATTGGGATGTTGGGGTGCCGCCATCAGGTGCTATCGATCCGCTCAGTTTAACTGTAGCAAACCAGCTTTTAGCCAATGAGCCAAATACGGCAGGGCTTGAATGCACCTTGCAAGGGCCAACTTTAAAGTTTCACTGCGACAGCCAAATTGTCATTACAGGTGGTGATATGCCATCAAAACTTGATGGTGAACTTGTGCCGATGTGGCAAACCATTAATGTAAAAAAAGGCCAAGTTTTAAAATGCGGGCTTATCCGTTCAGGTTGCCGTAGCTATATTGGTGTTAAAGATGGTTTCGATGTTCCTGACTATTTAGGGTCGCAGGCGACTTTCACTTTGGGTCAGTTTGGTGGGCACGCAGGTCGTAATTTATTAATTGGTGATATGTTGCCAATTACTGAATATTCCGCTCAATCGACTACTACTTTAGCTCAAGCACAAATTCCTAGCTTTACTCAAAACTGGGAAATTGCAGTCATGTATGGCCCACATGGCGCACCAGATTTTTTCACCAAACAAGATATTGATACCTTTTTTGCCAACGAGTTCGAAATTCACTATAACTCAAGCCGTACAGGTATTCGTTTAATTGGACCAAAACCTGAGTGGGCACGTGAAGATGGCGGTGAGGCAGGTTTACATCCTTCCAATATTCACGACAATGCGTATGCGATTGGGGCAATTGATTTTACGGGCGATATGCCAATTATTTTGGGTCCAGATGGTCCAAGCTTAGGTGGCTTTGTTTGCCCTGCGGTAGTGATTCATTCCGAGCTTTGGAAAATTGGACAACTTAAAGCAGGTGATAAAGTTAAATTTGTACCTGTGAGTTATGCGCAAGCAAAAACACTCGATCAAAAATATCATCAAAGCTTAACCGCGGCTGATACGACTCAGATCAATTTTAACCCAGCTATTCAAGCAGAGCCCGACACTTTAAAAGATGCTGTTTTAGCCACTTTAGAAGGTAAAACTGATTTACCAAACGTGACCTATCGACCAGCAGGAAATAGCTATTTGTTGGTGGAATATGGTGAGTTAGTACTCGATCTAAATTTACGCTTCCGTATTCATGCGCTCATGCAATGGGTCAAAGATCAAAACATTCAGGGCATTATTGACCTAACACCGGGTATCCGTTCACTACAAATTCATTTTGATTCAATCCAGCTCGATCAACGTGAACTTTTACAAAAACTTCAGCAAGCAGAAGCCGAGTTACCCGATATTCAAAATATGCAGGTGCCTTCACGAACTGTCTATTTGCCTTTAGCTTGGGAAGATTCACAAACTCAACTTGCCACCGAGCGCTACACACAAATTGTTCGACCAGATGCGCCGTGGTGCCCAGATAACGTCGAGTTTATTCGTCGTATTAATGGTTTGGCTTCTAAGCAAGCAGTTAAAGATGTGGTCTATAGTGCAAACTATTTGGTGATGGGTTTAGGTGATGTCTATTTAGGAGCACCTGTTGCAACACCGCTCGACCCACGCCAACGTTTAGTCACCACAAAATATAACCCTGCGAGAACTTGGACACCTGAAAATGCCGTCGGTATTGGCGGTGCCTATATGTGTGTATACGGCATGGAAGGGCCAGGTGGCTATCAGTTTGTTGGCCGTACCACTCAAATGTGGAGTCGTTACCGTAAAAATGCCGACTTCGAAGATGGCAAACCGTGGTTATTACGCTTTTTTGACCAAGTGAAGTTTTATGAAGTTTCTGAGACTGAACTTTTGCAAATGCGTGAAGACTTTAAGGCGGGCCGCCTACAACTTCGTATTGAAGACGGTGTACTCAATTTAAAAGAATACAACGCGTTTTTAAAAACACATCAAGACAGCATTCAAGCCTTTAAAGACATGCAACAAGCCAATTTCGAGGCTGAACGTCGCCGTTGGCACGAAGCAGGTTTACAAGAATATATCTCTGAAAGCCTAGATGCTGTAGATGAAGGTGAAACCGTGGTTATTCCTGAAGGCGGTTGTGCAGTCGAATCACACATGCCGGGGTCAATCTGGAAAATTGAATGTGCATCGGGAGATATTGTTGAAGAAGGTGCAACCCTTGCGGTGATTGAGGCAATGAAAATTGAAATTCCAATTATTGCGCCCGAACGCATGAAGGTTGAAACCATTACCATTGAAAAAGGGCAAACCGTAAAAACAGGACAAGTGCTATTTACATTGGCACCTGTGGCCTAAATTAAAAAGAGAGCATCGATATTGATGCTCTCTTTAAATCTTATGCTTCAGATAAATGCTTTAATACTTTATGACCATGTTCAACCGCTTCTAATTTAATTTTTGACTCTGGGTTACCTGATAAAGGCGAAACGTCATAAAGCAAGTAAGTGGCGCTTAACTGCATTTGCGTATATTGAATTGAATATTGAACCGCTTTTAAAAAGCTATCGATTAAGTTTTCTTGGTCGTTCACCATGTTGGCTTCTGTTTGGCCGACCGTCATACTAATAATGACTTTTTTGTCTTTTAATTTATCGCCCTGAGAGCCATAAGCAAACTGGTAAGTAAAAACTTCATCAAACCATAATTTCAAAATTGCCGGCATATTAAACCAGAACATTGGATATTGCAGAATGATGGTGTCATGGCGCAACAAGGCTTCTTGTTCAGCACTTACATCAATTTGGTAGTCTGGATAAAGTTGGAAAATATCTCGGACTTCAAGGTCTGGATAGGTTTTTACGAGTTCATTCACAATCGTTTTATTTGCAATAGATTGCGCGTAGTAGGGATGAGCTAAAATCAGTAAAGCCATGAGAGTGCCTTTAAACTATAAAAATAATAGTCACTATAATTTTTATAGTATTGGCGTACAATAACTATCAAAGTTGATAGGTAGTGTTAAAAATGGCAAATACTGAAAATACATGTGAAGTCACAGTAAATGGAAAAACTTATCCATGTCATATCAGTATGGCTATGGACTTGGTGGGTGGAAAATGGAAATGCGTGATTTTGTATTATTTAAAAGATAAACCGAAACGCTTTAATGAAATCAAGCAACTCATTCCTACAATTACTGAAATGACATTAAGTCTTCAACTCAAGCAGTTAGAGCAAACCGGCTTAATCTCTAGAACGGTTTATGGTGAAAAAGCACCGATCAAAGTTGTCTATGAAATGACAGATTTTGGAAAAACTTTTAGGCCAGTTTTAGATTCTTTATATGTATGGGCTCATAGTTTGATTAGTTTATCTGAGGTTGCAGAATAAAAGTTCGATTCACAATTATTATAATTAATATAAAAGATTGATTTTTTAATGCTCACTTCAATTAGCCCCATCCCTGTGCATGGGGCTTTTTTTGTGCCCAAAAATCACTCATAAATACCCATAAAGCCTATCAAAACGACGCTTAAAAACTGGCACATTTTCTGCATCTCTTATCAGTAATACAAAAACTGAATTTGGTAATACCAAACTAGAGGTGCGATATGAACGATGTAAAACCTGTGGTTCAACCAAAGCCAACGTTAAAAGCCTTTTTAGTCGAATTGCTTAGCGTACGTGCAGGCGTATATATCAAGCAAAACAATCAGCCGCCTAAAACAAAAGGATAAGACTGTGGCAAAACAAAAGTTGGCTCGAATCAGTATTACTGTACCTGAAACGACCCTCAACGCACTCGACCAAAAAATTGTCGAGCAGAACTATGAAAGTCGCTCGCAAGCCATTGTCGACATGATTAATAAACACCTGATCGCAGAGCAGGCGCAGGCTAATGAAGTCATGGTGGGCACCTTGACGTTACTTTATGACGCTAGCCAAATGACCTTGCGTAATCAATTGGTCGATTTACAGCAACAGTTTTTAGCGCAGGTGATTAGTTCACTTCATATTCAGCTCGACCAACAAAAGATATTGCAAGTCATGTTAATGCAGGGCGCGAGTTCTGAACTTAGACAAATTAGCCAGCAATTTATTGTGCTGAAAGGGGTGATCAAAGGACATCTAGAACTGATGGATGCCGTCATGCCGCCTATACAGCAAAATGACTAAATGAGGAGTAGCGTGTTGAAAAATTTATGGACAATCCAAGACTGGAAAACAGCATATCAAAACGGGCAAATCCATCTTACAGATCTGATTGGCTATGTTGCAGAAATTAAAAATGATGACCATGCGTGGATTGAAATTGCATCGAACGAGCAGATTCAGGCACAAATTGATGTTTTAAAAGATCAGAATATTGCTGACTTACCTCTATACGGTGTGCCATTTGCAGTCAAAGACAATATTGATGTTGCTGGTTTTCACACTACTGCCGCCTGTAAAGAAGTTGAATATTTAGCGACACAAGACGCTGCCGTAGTTGCCAAGCTAAAAAAAGCAGGGGCGATTGTGGTCGGTAAAACCAACCTAGATCAGTTTGCGACTGGGCTGGTTGGCGTTCGCTCTCCCTACGGTGCAGTAAAAAATAGTTTTAACCCCGAATATATCAGCGGTGGTTCAAGTTCGGGTTCCTCAGTGGTGGTTGCCAATGGTATTGTGCCTTTTAGTTTGGGGACAGACACGGCGGGGTCCGGACGTGTTCCCGCAGGCCATAACAATATTGTGGGTCTTAAGCCGACAAAGGGCTGGTTTTCTACCATAGGTTTAATTCCAGCCTGTCGGACTATTGACGTCATTTCTATTTTTGCACTGCATATTGATGACGCTTGGACCGTTGCCAGTTTAATGCAGGGTTACGATGAAACAGATGAATATTCACGAATGCATCCAGCCAATGTACCGACTCAGTTTTCTAAACGAAAAATAGCTATTCCAGCTCAGCTTGAGTTTTATGGCGATCTGGAATCTGAAAAAGCCTTTTTAGTTGCAGTCGAGCGCGTAAAAAAACTGGGCTATGAAGTTGAGAGTATTGATTTCAGCGCGTTTAATGAGCTTGCTGCTGCACTGTATAACGATGCTTGGGTGGCTGAAAGAACAGTCGCCGTTGAACGTATGATAACACGTGAAAAGGCTTATCCAGTCATTGCTCAAATTATTGCGCAGGCAGATAAATTCAAGGCAACAGATGCACTTCAAGCTGAATATAACCGCGCCGTTCTGGCTCGAAAAATTAATTTGGCATTACAACCTTTTGATGCATTGATGGTTCCGACAGCGCCAACCATTTACACCATTGCAGAAGTTGAAGCCGACCCATTGACTAAAAATGCACACATGGGAGCCTATACCAACTTTGTCAATTTTGCCGATCTTTCTGCTTTAGCCTTACCTAATGTACTCCGTGAGGATGGCTTACCAAGCGGAGTAACCTTTATTGCACCTGCGTGGCACGATCAAGCGCTCGCTAATTTTGCACAGCTTTGGCAAGCCGAAACATCGCTGAGTTTAGGTAAATCAACTCAATATTATCAAAAAAGTATAAACATCCACTCGAATCATTCAGTACAGCTTGCTGTAGTGGGAGCGCACTTAACAGGCATGCCGCTTAATTTTCAGCTCACTAGCCGCAATGCCACTTTGCTTAAGAAAACACAGACCGCCGAGACTTATAAACTCTTTGCCTTAAAAAATACCACGCCACCAAAACCTGGCCTGCAATACGATGCAGCAGGGACATCAATTGAAGTCGAAGTATGGGATGTTCCTTTAGCAAATTTTGGAGCCATTGTGGCTGAAGTACCTGCACCTCTTGGCATTGGGAACCTCAAATTAAAAGATGGTACATGGGTCAAAGGCTTTATTTGCGAAGCTTATGCCATTCAAGATGCAATCGATATTAGCCATTTTGGAGGCTGGCGAGCCTATATACAGTCACTCAATCAAACCGCTCAAAGTGTTGTTAATAAAAATGTTGGGGAAGTTTCTATATGATTAAAAAAGCGTTGTTATCCGTATCTATTTTATCGGCAGTTGTATTGGGTGGGTGTGACAATACCGCTAAAGTGCCCGAGGCTAAACAAGACACTCAGGCATCCACAAATACAAAACCAATTACCATTGGATATAGCGATTGGCCGGGCTGGGTGGCTTGGCAAGTGGCTATTGAGAAAGGCTGGTTAAAAGAAGCAGGGCTAAATGTAGAGTTTAAATGGTTTGATTATTCGGCTTCGCTTTCAGCCTTTTCGGCAAATCAGCTCGACGCTATTTTGGTCACCAATGGCGATAACTTGGTAACTGCTTCTGGCGGTACGCAAGGCATGATGATCATGGCAACGGATTATTCTGCGGGCAATGATGTCATTATTGCGAAAGAGGGTATTAACACCATTCAAGACTTAAAAGGAAAATCAATCGGCGTTGAAAAGGGCTTGGTTGATCATCTTTTACTGGCAACAGCTTTAACCGACCATAACATTAAAGCGAATGAGGTAAAGCTGGTAAATTCAGCGACGAACCAATTACCTCAAGTATTTAATAGCCCCGATATTTCTGCGATTGCTGTTTGGCAACCTGTTGCAGGTCAGGCATTAAAAGCAGTGGCAGGCTCTAAAATTATTTATACTTCTAAAGACAAGCCGGGTTTAATTTATGACACCTTGACTGTCAACATGAGCCATTTAACTGCTCATCAAGAAGAATGGAAAAAAGTCATTCAGGTGTGGGACAAAACAGTTAAATATATTAATGACCCTGCAACCCATGCCGATGCAGTTAAAATTATGGCAAACCGTTCAGGGGTTGACCCAAAACAATATGAGTTGATGGTTAGCGGTACGCATTTATTAGATATCAATGCTAATAAAAAAGTATTTACTAAATCTCAAGGCTTCGATTCGATTTATGGCTCTACTTATCACGTCAATAAATTTAATGTCGAAAACGGTATTTATAAAACCGAACAAAATGTAGATGGGCTGATTTATCCAACACTCATAGAACAACTCAAATAAACCCCATAAATTAAAAAGCCCAAGATGAACTTGGGCTTTTTTGTGTCTGACTTATTTTTCTGTACTGACCTGAGTCATACGTGGAATTTTTGGTAAGTCTTGTAAAGCAGGGTCAAGCTCATCTTCTTCAGCGTGTACCAGATAATCAACTCGTGCTCGAAGTTGTTTGAACTCAGGTGTGCTCATCAAGTCGAGTGAGCGTGGACGCGGTAAATTAACTTCAATAATTTCCTTAATTTCACCCGGGTTGGCTTTGAGTGCCACAATTCGGTCTGCCAGTAAAATGGCTTCATCCATGTCATGGGTTACAAAAATAATGGTGATATCAATGTTTTGCCATAAATCCATCAAGTGCTTTTGCATTTTTTGACGAGTGTGCGGGTCGAGTGCACCAAAAGGTTCATCCATGAGTAAAATTTTAGGTTGATTAACCAAAGCTCTAGCAATCGCAACGCGCTGTTTCATACCGCCAGAAAGTTGGTGTGGATACTGATTTTCATATTTTTCTAAACCAATAATATTAATCCATTCACGTGCTTGAGCTTCGGCTGTCATTTGACTAGCGCCGCGCATTTGCGGGCCAAACATCACGTTTTCTTTTACAGTTTTCCACGGAAAAAGGGTATAGCCCTGAAACACCATGCCGCGTTCAGGACATGGACCCGTAATGCATTCTCCGTCTACTAAAACTTCTCCACTATGGTATGGGTCTAAACCTGCAATAACACGACTTAGAGTCGATTTGCCGCAGCCAGAAGGACCAATCACACAAATAAATTCTCTTTTATGAATTTTTAAATCGAGCTTATTTAAAACAGTGCGTTCGCTGTGACCATGCTTAAAGACTTGGCTCAGTTGTTTAGCTTCTAAAATAACAGGACGTTCATAAATTTTTTGAAAGTATTCATGCGCGTTAAATGTTGAATCGTTCATTATTTTGCTCCTACTTTCCAAGTGAACATCCGCTCACCTAACTTCATTAATAGCCAATCACAGACCAGACCAATCACTCCAATAATCAAAATAGCCGCATAGACATTGTCAAAGTTTTGATAGCGTGCCTGTTGAGTAATAAACCATGTAATACCCGAGGTCGTACCAATCAACTCTGAAACTATTAAATAGGTCCAAGCCCAGCCCAATAGAACACGTAAGTCACGGTAAATATCAGGTAAGGCCGCAGGAATCACCACGTGAAATAAACTTTTAAGCTTATTGGTGCCAAGCGTATAGCCAGCTTCAATTAAGCTTCGATCTACCATTCGGGTGGTATTGGCAATAATTAGAATTTGCTGAAATAGCGTACCAATCACAATAATGGCAATTTTAGGTGCGTCATTAATCCCTAAAATTGCTACTGCAAGTGCTCCAAAGGCGGGAGCTGGTAAGTAACGGAAAAACTCAACAAAAGGTTCTGTTAACAGTGATATTCGCTTAGAAAAACCACACAAAATACCCAGTGGAATTCCAATCAATGAAGAGATAAAAAAAGCTGAAAAAACCAGTTTGATACTGTGCCATAAACTTTGATGAAACCACGGCGAATCAGGTTGTTCTGGTGGCGTGGTAAAGGCGGTGACCAAAGCCTTAGCGACTTCATGGGGAGCTGGTAAATAAATCGGATTAACCAAAATACCTTGTGGTGGTGCAGAATTTCGATTGACTGCATTTTGTGCTTCGAGATAGAACACATTTTTATCAATGCGACTTCCTACTTGTAAGTAAGAAACACTTCCCGAACTCGTGATTTGTACTTGAGGATGCCAAACAAAAGGTAAGTAACTGATTGCGCACCAAAGACATATTGGAATAACGAAAGAACAAATACTGAGAATCAGCTTGTTCTTTCGCGTAAATTCCTTTGCAACATAACCCATATCGACAGCTCCCCATTTTGATCAGTATTACGATTTTCATAAAACGTAATATTGTTAAGCAAAATAGGTGCCATCTTTAAGGTACTCCAGATGAGTTAAGAAGATGAGGGAACTAAAGTTTCATGTAAATAAACCCAATAACATTTTTCGCCGTCTACTTTAATGCAGGCTGTAGAGGTACGTACTGTCTCCGTTTCATCAGTTTGCTGATGTTCCTGATATTGCACCCAACAATAATTTTCAAATTCGTATAAAGCTGTACTATTAATAATGTCGATTTTTAAAGAGGGTTTGTTTCCAATATTTTGACTAAATAAACTATTCACTTCTGCGAAACCAATGCTGTGACCTTGAACGGTGACCATCTTAAAATTTTGATCAAAGCTATCTAAAAGCGGGCTCAGACTTTGCTCTGCATTTTTTCCTGTAAATACATTTTCTATTAAAACATGTAGGTCAATGACACTTTGAATGGCCTGATCCATTTGTTTAGACATGGGTTTTCTCCTTTAAAACGGGAATGAGTGAAAGTAAGCAGAGCAAAGCTGCAATTAAAAAAGTATGTTGATAACGAAGCAGATCGCTTGAGCCAGACATCAAGTTATATATTGAAATGAGTACAACAGTACCGACACTAAAAGAAACTTGTCGATTAATATTCCAGAGCACACTTCCTTGTAGTAAATCTTGGTCTGAAAAATCAATCAATGAGCTAATTTGGGCAATATTGGCACTTAGACCGCCACCCATACCCATCAATAAATAAGCAATCACTAAAAAGCTCAAAGGACTAGTATTTGAAATATAAAACAAAAGAAATATACCAAAGCTATGTAGGGTTATTCCGATAATAAGAAGATACTTTTTTCCTAACCGTTGATAGAGCAGGCCGCCACTAATCATGGCTGCGAGTGCCCCAGTTGCATAGAGCAACATGAATAAACCAGTTTGTTTTGCATTAAAGCCAAAGTTAAGCTGTAAATTAAAAATATTGAGTAAATTAACGCCTGTAAAAATACCCGGAACGGCGTAATAGACAATAAATGCATTACGTAAATTTTTATTTTTTAATAACTCAAGATTAAGAACAGGATGGGAAGTTTTTTTCGCATGTCGAATATAAAAAATAAGCATTCCCACCGAAATTAAAAAACTAATTAGAGCGAATGAGGCGTTATGGTAATCGCTATAGAACGAAAAGGAGAGTAATAAAGATAATAGGCTTATATTAAAAATAACCAAGCCTTTTATGTCTGGTTTTTCACTCGAAACATTCTCTGTTTTTTTAACCCATAACCATGCCAGGGCTGCTGCCAGTAAAGAAAAAGGAAGGTTAGATAAGAACACCCATCTCCAATTCAATGAATCAATAATCACGCCACCAATCGCAGGTGAAAAAGCTGGCGCAATCAGTGCAATTGCCATAATTAATGTAGAAATGCGTTGGCGTTCTTGGTTCGGGAAGAATGCATACACGAGAGCTTGCCCGACTGGAATTAATAAACCTCCAGCTACACCTTGAATAAATCGCCAAAAAATTAAGCTATAAATCGATTCGCTAGAGCCAATAAAGCAGATGCTTATCGAGAATAACAGCATCGAATAACACAATAATTTTTGGTTACCAAGTTTGGTGGCTAACCATAAACTCATGGGCATAATTAAAATGAGGCCGAGAATATAAGCATTTGTTACCCAAGCGACCATGGATTGGCTAACTGAAAATGACGATGCAATATTAGGCAATGCAATTGCAGACATAAAAATGTTGATGCAATCAATAAAGAATCCAAGTAAAAACACTGTTGCTATTTTATATCGATAAGACATACCTACCTCCGTGCAGGCAGGGTAAGATTTGGCTCTTTTATTGTCGATGCAAGCGAAGTAAAATCATTGTTTGATAATTTTAAACAATTGGCTTAATTGTGCAAAAAAACCTCAAGCAAATTACCAGTTTTTTACAAGTCGTTGATTCTGGCTCTTTTACCAAGGCTGCTGAAATTTTAGGCTTAAGCCGATCAATGGTGAGTATTGATATAAAACAATTAGAAAAGCAGCTCAATACAAGCCTATTAATTCGCAACACACGTAATATTGCATTAACTGAAATTGGTCAGCATTTTTATGAGGATTTTAAACAAATCCAACTTCAGATTGATGAGGCATTTGAGCGAAGCCAACACTTAGGTACAAGCATTACAGGCACTTTACGGTTTTCGTCGACCAATGAATTTGGCCAACGTTTCATTTTGCCTTTACTGCCTGAGTTTTGTCGGCTTTACCCACATTTACGTTTACAGTATTTGTTTAATTCATCGCTTGATGATTTAGTAACTGAAAAATTAGATCTGGTTATTCGGCTAGGAAATTTAAAAAACTCATCTTTAAAAACTCGAAAAATCGGAGAATATCCAATTTATCTTGTGGCTACTCCGCAGTTTATAAAAGACCATCCTATAGAAAATATATCTGATTTAGCAGATGTTCCTTGGATTGGCCACACCTTATTAAATTGGCAAGATTCACAATATATTTTGCAAAATAATTTAGGGGAGCAATATTCATTACCCTTTATTCGAAGTCAGTATGAATCAAACTCGGTCACTGCAATTCATCAAATGGCTCTTTCATCTTTAGGTGTGGCGATTTGTCCTGCATGGTTAGTTGATGAAGATATTCAACAAAATCGCCTAATTCGATTATTTCCTGATTTTTCGTTACCGCTACAAAGTATTCAATTACTTTATCCTCATACCTCTAATTTACCGGCCAAAACGAGAGCATTTATAGATTATTTAATAGCCAATCTTTCTTTCAGTTAAACTAAAAAATATGTAAGTCATGGAAGATAAGCTAATTTATATAAATAGACAATTCTGTCTGTTTTTTATAAAATATCGATGATTATGACTCAGTTTTATAATAACGATGTCCCATAAAATATTTCAAATTTTAGATAGTTTAGGTTTGGTCGCACAGAATCGTGTACTTCATGTGCAATTTTCCAACCCATCATTAAACAATCAAGTCTTCTTACAACGTATTGAAGGCGAACATACGCTTAATCAGGGCAGCGTTGCTGAGCTACTGTGTCTGTCGACGAACGCGCATATTGCATTAAAACAATTTATTGGCTGTCAGGTGGCCGTAGATCAAGTCACTGACACAGGCCAGTTCTTTAGAACCACAGGTATTATTACAGAAGCAAGCCAAGGGCAAAGCGACGGCTCACTCACCATTTATAATTTAACCTTAAAAGATCCAACTGCACTCTGGCATAAACGCCGCAATAGCCGAGTGTTTATGAATAAAAGCGTGCGAGATATTAGCGAAATTCTGTTTAAAGAATGGCAGGGGAAAAGTCCGTTATTTGCCTCAAGTCTAACGCTCGACACAGCAGGTTTAACGAAGGACTACGATGTGCGTCCATTTGTGATGCAGTCAAACGAAAGCGATTATGACTTTTTAACCCGTCTGTGGCGTAGCGAAGGCATTAGTTGGTTAGTCGATGAATCTCAGCTTTTAGTAGCGGATCCGAATGCGTCTATTCAGCCACAAGTGCTACGTTTGATTGATGAAAATCAGAATTATAAAGCTCTTGAACGCCGTAGCCTCCGTTACCAACGCAGCAGTGCCACAGAACAGTTTGATACCATTACCCAAGTTAAAGCTGAGCGCCGCTTACAACCGACTTCAGTTCATGTGCAACGCTGGCAAGCCGATGCCCTACAACAAGAAGAAGGTAGCGGCAGTGTACAAGGCACGCAAAAGCACAGTGAACACTATGACAATGCAAGCTTGAATCTTGAAGATGCATGGCACGTTAGCCCAGCTTGGATGCAGGACTTAAAGGGTGAAGACCAAGCCACCGCTTCTGGTAATAGCCAGATTGAACAGCTTAACCAGCATATTAATGCTTATCATCACCTGAGTTCTAAACAGTTTACGGTTTCAGGTAATGTCCGTGATGCACAGGTCGGTTATTGGTTTGAACTGAATGACCACCCAGAACTCGATCAACATGACAGCGCTGATAAAGAATTTTTAATCTTAAGTAAGCACTACTATAACCAGAATAATTTACCGAAAGAATTACAGCAGCAACTCGAACGCTTGTTGCCAAAAGACAAACTCAAGGCCGCTCAACTCGATAACCAAAACCCAGAGCAGCGCCACTATGCTGAGCTGAATGTCGTTCGACGCAATATTAAAGCTGTCCCTGAATATAACCCGCTAGAACACCGACCAGCAGCTTACCCGCAGCGTGCTAGAGTAGTTGGGTTAGAGGGCGAAAGCATTCATGTCGATCAGTGGGGACGCATTAAAGTCCGTTTCTTGTTTACCCGAGCTGATGACCATAGCCATGACGGTGGAGCGGGAAGTAACGACAATGACACTGACTCGGCTTGGGTCGATGTGCTGACCCCATGGGCAGGCGCAGGTTATGGTGCACGCTTCTTGCCTCGAGTGGGTGAGATCGTGGTGATCGATTTCTTTGACGGCAACATTGACCGTCCATTTGTGGTGGGGCGTATTCACGAAGCTGAACGCCACCCAACCCAGTTCGATCAGAAAGGCCAATTACCTGATACTAAAAAACTCAGTGGTATCCGCTCAGAAGAAGTCGACGGTAAGGGCTTTAACCAGCTACGCTTTGATGACACCACAGGGCAAATCAGTGCCCAGCTACAAAGTAGTCATGCAGCAAGCCAGCTCAACTTAGGTAACTTAAGCCATCCAAAAGATAAGGCGGAAAGTGATGGTCGAGGTGAAGGTTTTGAACTTAGAACAGATCAGTGGGGTGCAGTAAGAGCTGGTAGTGGCTTACTCGTTAGTACCCATAAACAGGACCAAGCTCAAGGCGTACACCTAGATGCAAATGAGGCCAAACAACAAATAGAAGGTGGCCTTAACAATGCCAAGGCACTCAGTGAAGTAGCTAAAAATCAGCAAACTGATCCATTGGAAGTTCTTGAGAACTTAAAAACGTTCATAGAACAAATTGAAGAAAAAGATCAAGACAAAGCTGCCGCTTTTAAGCAAGCCTTGATGATATTAACTGCACCTAACAGTATCGCTTTAGCCAGTAATGAAGACATTCACCTAAGCGCAGATGCTCAGTTAAGCCAAACTGCGGGCGATAGTATTAACCTGTCTACACAAAAGAACTTGATTGCACACGCCCAAAATAAAATCAGCCTTTTTGCAGCTCAAGAAGGGGCGAGACTCTATGCAGGCAAAGGCAAAGTCGAAATACAAGCACAAGGCGATGGAGCAGATTTAATTGCCCGTAAAGCTGTTCAGATTATTTCAACAGAAGACAAAATTGAAATTAGTGCTTCTAAAGAAATCGTTATCACGGCGGGCGGATCTCAAATCAAGATTAATGGTTCAGGAATTTTCCCTGTCACTGGTGGCAAGTTTGAGGTAAAAGCTGGGCAGCATTTATTTATGGGGGGAGGAAGTGCGCAAAGTCAGAATATAGGTCTTCCCTTATTAGGTAAATTAAATAATTGGATGGAACTTAATTATCATTATGATGATTTATCTCCAGTTAAAGGTGCGCCATTTAAAGTTTTTTTTGAAGATGGTAGTTATAGAGAGGGAGTCTTAGATAGCAAAGGATACGCAAAATTAGAAAATATTCCTTCTGGTAAATCAGAAATCTATTATGGAGAGGATCCTTCTGAGTTTATTAAAGATGAGCCAGATGATTTAGATGCTGTAATTGAAGATGACGATCAATTAGAAGATGATTTATGGTCATTTCTAGATGAAGATAGTTATAAAAAATTAACATCTGATTTACAAAAGGGGAGTAAATAATGGGTTCGGTCGCTAAATATAAACGTTCAGCTGATTCAGTCCCGAGTGGTTGGTTGCAAAGCTTAAAAAAAGACACGATGACTTTTCTTAAAGGTGATAGCACAGGGGGCTGGGCAATTATTGCTGAAACCGTTATTGGTTGTGTACCAGTATTAGGGCAGTTGGTAGATGCTAGAGATATTATTAAAGCTATAATTATTTTAACTGCAAATCCTTCTAGTGCCGCAGGCTGGTTTGACCTAATTACAGCTTTAATTGGGCTCGTTCCTGGCGGTGGTGATGCTGTTAAAATGTCTCTTAAAAGTGTTAAAAAGGGTGCTTTGCCAATAGATAGTATTTTAGATGGTATTCGTAAATTTGGAAAAGGTGATCCAGAACAATTAATTAGAAAGTGTTTGGATTTAAATGCTTTACAGAAAAATTTAGATAAAATCTTAACAAATCAAAAAATTCTTAATCAGTTAAGCCCAGCTGCTCGTAAAAATGTAGATCAAATAAGAAATAATTTGGGAAAACAACTACAAGAATTTAAAAAAGAGGTTGATGGGTGGCTTATAAAAAGTAGGAAAACATCGGCTGATGCAGGTAAAAAATCAACAACACAGACCACAAAACCTAAGTCACCTTCAAATGGGGGGCAAAATACTCATAATACAAATCAAGGGAAATCAAAAACTTCAAATAATTCGTCTATAGCCCAAACAGCGATAACAAATTTATCAAATAAATATAAAGGGATTTTAGGGGAACATATGGCAGATTATTATTGTCAAGAAGTTAAGGGATGGGGAAACTCATCTCATGATAAATTAGGAACGAAAAACCCTAATAAGTTAAATGATAAGGGTGAAATGGTTAATCTTTTTTCTACAAAGAGCCGTGGACGCGGAATTGATGGTGTATGGAAAAAAAACACGAGTGATGCAAAACCTTATGTGATAGTAGAGGCAAAATGCAGCCAGAATCCAGCATCTTCATTGAAAGAATTGTTAGGGGATGCAAACGATAAAAATGGTATAGATAAATCAATACCTCAACAGCAACAAAAGTCTGGAAGACGGTCAAGAACACGTACTGGAAGTAGTGCAAATAATAAAAATTTAACTTTAGGTGGTGAAAAGTATAGAGATTCGAAAGGTAAAGTTGTTCAAATGAGTCATCATTGGATAACTAACCGCCTTGTAAAAGCGGTAGGAATTCAATTGGCTCCAATTATACTAAAAAAGCGAAGATATGAACGATATGTTATTTTCTTTAGTGGGCTTCAAGTTGTTGAGCATGCAGTTGCTTTATTAAAATTTTTAGCAAAGCAACAAGTAAGTGATAAAGATCACTCTTCACATCATGCGACGAGAGTATGGACTGATAAAGAAATTAGTGTAGTGGTTAATAATAGGTAAGTGGAAGTAATAGCATGCTAGATTATAAATTTAATCGAAGACAACAATTTTTGGATGAAAAGTATTATCTCTCTACCAGAGCTGCTTTAGTAAATGCTATTCAAGACTTTTTAGGTGAATCTAATAGTGATGAGGATGTTGAAGCGGGATGGATTGATTCTTATTCTATAGCTGCAAGATATCAATTTGATCTATTTATACTAGACTATACTGCTGGAAGATCTATTGATCACTTACGTGTAGATTTTGAGAGTGTTATAAATTTATTTAATGTCTTATCTGAAAAGCAAAGAACTTATTATAAAGATCCAAGTTTTAGTGTCTTTGATTTAGAATTGCTTGATGATTATTGCTTATAT
This sequence comes from Acinetobacter oleivorans DR1, assembly GCF_000196795.1. Classification (NCBI taxonomy): domain Bacteria; kingdom Pseudomonadati; phylum Pseudomonadota; class Gammaproteobacteria; order Moraxellales; family Moraxellaceae; genus Acinetobacter; species Acinetobacter oleivorans. The sequence goes on along the minus strand of NC_014259.1, from coordinate 2,651,257 downwards.
ATTTGGTTAATTAGTCTTTGTTATTTATTAAAAAGAAATGACTTATTGGTGAGTGTTGCCAAATTAGTAGATGGAGAGACTCAAGAAAATGGTGGTAAAGACTGGATCGTTGAAGAATTTTTAGCTTTTTCTGATGATAATCGTTTTGACTGTTCTGATGTTCTTTTTCCCCAGCCTTACTTTGAGCTTTCAAATGCTTTTGTAAGCCAAGATAATAAGGTTTCTCTGAAGCATTTACATAAATTTTTAAAGAAATGGTATAAAGATTTAGCAGGTGCACCTTGGCATGATACCCATAAAGCTGATGGTGGATATTATGGGTATTGGTCTTTTGAAGCTGCTTGTGCCGTTATTTTATTGGAAATAAATGATGACAAAGAATTATACGATTATCTTTATTATCCTAAAGATTTAATTGCTTTCTATCATTCATTCAATCCAACAGCAGGAGAGGAAAATTTATTAAATAATTATAATAGAATAGCGATTAAAGCAGGTGAGAAGGCTCCTCAATCGGGTTATTGGTTTACAGTAGCTAGTAATAATTCTCGACAATATTTTAATGCTGGAGAGATTCTTCCAGAAATTAAAAAACAAGATTGGGGAGAAGTTTACTGGCAGTTTGAAAAAGAAGAATAAAAAATTAAAATATATAAGTAAGAAAAAACCCCATTATTTAATGGGGTTTTATATCAAAAAAGTTATGGCTATAACCGCTTAGTTAATAACATAGTTAAAGAATATCTTGACCAACAATATCAATATGATGCTTTTGGGCAACTGATTCGACAAAAGTCATCACAAGGTGATTTAAATCTTGAGTGGGATGTGTTGGGACGTCTTGTTCGTAGCCGAAATAATCAATACACGGCAGAATATCGCTACGATGCTTTAGGCCGACGTATTAAAAAGAAGTAAGCATCAACATACAGGTCAAGAGCAGAACATTATTTATGGTTGGGATGGTGATACTTTAGCTTATGAATCTAGCGCTGATTTAACAAAACACTATTTCTACGAAAAAGATAGTTTCGTGCCTTTGTTGCAAGCGGCGTATCATCACTCAATTGAGCTACACCAAACCCAAAACTGGACAGAAAAAACATATAGCATTTATAAAGACCCTTTGTGGAATACCGTAAAACAAAGCCAAGGTTTTGATGATGTATGGTTCTATCACTGCGACCATTTAGGCACACCGCAAGAAATGACCGACTATACAGGTGCAATTATTTGGAAAGCCGAATATAAAGCTTGGGGCGAGTGTAAAGCAGAGAAAGCCAAGTCGAATTTCTTCGAAAACATTGAAATTATTTCAAATAATATCCGTTTTCAAGGTCAGTATTTTGATGAAGAGACAGGGTTACATTACAATCGTTATCGTTATTATTCGCCGTATGTAGGTCGGTTTATTAGTAAAGACCCGATTGGATTGCTGGGTGGCTCTAATATTTATGCTTATGCACCTAATCCAGTGGGTTGGGTTGATCAGCTTGGGCTAGCAAAAACACCAACTCGAACTCTGCAAAAAAATTGGAAAAATTATGTAGGTTGTAAACATACTAATTCAGATATTCATCATGGTTTTCCCGAAGAATATGCAGAAAGATTTAAAAATATAGCTGGTATCGATGTGAATAATCCACAATATTATTATAATCTTCCAAAAGAAAAGCATACTAAATCTCCTGGTATTCATACTAACAGTTCGCGTACTGGTCAGAATTGGAATAAAACTTGGGGGGGAATTTTAAACCAAGTTGAAGCTATGAATTTATCACAAGCTGAATCGAAGGAAATCTTGGAGCAACGTTTGAGAGCATTAGCAAGGAAAGAGCGTATTGGAAAGCACAATGCTACAGCTGTTAAGGGTGCAAACTTTTGTCAATTACAGTAAGTTAAAAGGTATATGAAATGTTCGATAAATTAATGACAGATCAAGAAATTAAAGCGAAATTAATTGAAAGAAGTAGCGAAATAACGAAATTTAGCAAACTACCTCAGCTTGATGGTAATTATTTATCTTTTTTAGGTAAATTTAGAGAAATAGAGATTACACCCGATATTATAATTTTTGGATATGAAACAGCATTAAAAGAAAATCAATATCTTCATGAAAATTATCCTGAAATTAGTGAGAAAGTTTGGATAATTGGTCGTACCGGTCAAGGTGATGAATGGTTTATAGGTAAGGAAAAAAATAATATCTTGTTTTATGATCATAACCAAGGGGAGTATTTGAATATTAATCAGTTTATAGATATGAGAATTACTTTTGAAGACTTTCTTAAAATGGCATTTTCGTATCAACAACTTGAAGAAGAATTGGATATAAACGAAGAGCTTAATAAAGTTGAACAAGATCAATTTAAGAAATTAGTCAATTCTATTAATGAGGGTTTATATGAAAGATATCCCTTTGAATATTTTTAGTTTTTGTATTGGGGTTTAATGATTTTTAGATAAAATATTTGATACTATTTAATTGTATTAAATAGGGAGTCTTAATAGTGCAGGTTTGTTTTAAAAAATTATTAGAGGAAATTGATGATTGTAATGAAATAATTTATGGTGAAAGATTTCTTATTAATCAGGTTAATTCTGTTAATGATGATCTGTTTAAAAGCTATTTAAGTTGTATTCCTGAAAATGATTTTAATATTGATCTAGGAGGGAATATAAATGATTTTTTAGGAAAAGATCCGTTAGGCAATATTCAATATATGTTTGAAGATATATTCGATGAAGAATGTGCTACAGTATTCTTAACACAGCATGATGTAAATATCGTATACATAAATCATAATAATGGCGAGATAGGAGCATGTATTTCAGGCGATGAATTACATATAATTGCTAAAAAATTATTTGATTTTTTTTCGCAAATTAATATTGTGCAGAATTTAATTATTGACCTATATGATCCTAACCCTAGAGGTGAAAATGGAGGGTATAAAACAGGTTTTTTAGAAGAGTTAAAGGAAATTCTTATAAATGAAAAAGTATTGTTAGATCTAGAGAGTTTTATAGAGTTTTTTTATGATTAAAGTGTAAGTAATATTCAAAAATAAGTAGTATTTCTAGATGCTTGTTTAAAAGTACTACTTTGAAATAAGATGTTTTAAAGGTTGGTCTGTGAATTTTTATACAATTTATCCGTCTGAGTATATTGATAGAGATTTTTCTTTTGATTTGAAAGGGAAACAAGAAATTGTCATTGATTATTTTAAATTTGACTTAAGTAATCAATTTTTAAAAAATCCTAGAATAAATTTAGATTATGATAATATTTTTTCTGATCAATTAAATGAGATATTAGAGACTGATTTTTATTATTCATCTTCTGGAATTTTACTATTTTCAAAAAGATTTTTTAATAAAATGAAAGAAATTCTTGAAGATGAGTGTGATTTCTATAAGTGCTATGTGAGGAATGAAGAGGTAGATATTTATGCTATGTATATTAAAAGAAAAAACAATTTATTAGATGAGGATGATTTCATAAAAAAAGATCTTGCAATAGATGAATTTTTTATTGCTAGAGATACGGATAAACCTTATATTTATGTAGTAAGTCAAAAAATTGTAGATACTATTAATAAATTTAAATTAAAAATGAATTTCTTAGAATGCTAAAATATTAATAACTTTTAAAAGTGAATTAATAGCGTAAGTTTTTAATTCACTTTATATCTTTATTACGTTCGTCATCTTCATCCACTCTTGTATTCATATGGTTAAGTTTTTCTTTACAAAATAGACAGATGTTTCTGTATTTTATAAAATAATGCCAATCCTGACAAAGTTTTCATAAAAAAGATGTTATCTCATATACATAGAATTCTAGAAGATTTGGGTATCAGCTCGCAAAAACGCGTGCTTCATGTTCAGTTTTCTAATCCATCGTTGAATACTCAAGTCTTTTTACAAAGTATTGAAGGGCAGCATCAGTTAAATGAAGGACTGACTGCCGATTTATTTTGTCTTTCTACCAATGCCCATATTTCATTAAAACAATTTATTGGATGTCAGGTTGCAGTCGATCAAGTAACTGATCAGGGGCAGTTATATAGAACTACCGGAATTATTACCGAAGCCAGTCAGGGGCAGAGTGATGGTTCATTAACATTGTATAAACTGAGATTACAAGATCCGACCGCGCTATGGCATAAACGCCGAAATAGCCGTGTTTTTATGAATAAAAGTGTACGGGACATTACTGAAATTCTATTTACTGAGTGGCAGAACAAAAGCCCGTTGTTTGCTTCTGGCTTAACTTTAGATTTAAAAAACCTAAGCCAAGACTACGATGTTCGACCTTTTGTCATGCAAAGTAACGAAACGGATTATGAGTTTTTAACTCGACTTTGGCGTAGTGAAGGCATTAACTGGTTGGTTGATGAAGCTCAGCTTTGGGCCGCTGATAGCTCGGATGAGATTCAATCACAAAAGTTACGTTTAATTGATAGTAATGAATCATATTTAGCATTAGACCGAAGAAATATCCGTTATCACCGCAGTAGCGCAGTTGAACAACAAGACAGTATGACGAGTCTTGTGCCAACTCGAAGCTTGCAATCTACAGCCGTGCATGTACAACGCTGGCAGGCTGATGCTTTAAGTCAAGAAGAAGGCATGGGCAGTGTTCAGTCAAAGCATAGCCATAGTGCTAATCAGGATAATGCGAGTTTAAGTCTAGAACATGCATGGCATGTCAGCCCTGCTTGGATGCAAGATTTAAAAGGTGAAGATCAAGCTACCGCATCGGGTCACCAGCAGCTAGAAAAACTCAACAATAATCTATCTGATTATTATGCGTCTCAATCAAAATATTTCCGTGCACAAACTACGGTACGTGATACGCAAGTTGGCTATTGGTTTGAATTGGATGAACATCCTGAAATAGATACGCATAGTGGATCAGACAAAGAGTTTCTGATTGTTGGGAAAAGCTTCTATCTGCAAAATAATTTGCCTAAAGATTTGCAACAGCAAATCAATCAACTTTTTAGTCAAAGCCAATGGCAAAACTATCAATCAGGGCTAAATGACCAGACTGAGCGTCAGATTAATGAGCTCATCTTGTCGCGTAGAAATATTAAAACTGTTCCTGAGTATCATCCGTTAGAGCACCGTCCAGCTGCTTACCCGCAGCGCGCTAGAGTGGTGGGCTTGGAAGGCGAAAGTATCCATGTTGACCAATGGGGGCGCATTAAAGTTCGCTTCCTATTTACCCGAACTGACGACCATAGCCATGATGGTGGTGCAGGAAGTAACGATAATGATACTGATTCGGCTTGGGTCGATGTATTAACCCCATGGGCAGGTGAGGGTTATGGCGCACGTTTCTTGCCTCGCGTGGGCGAGATCGTGGTGATCGACTTCTTTGACGGCAACATTGATCGCCCGTTTGTGGTGGGTCGTATTCATGAGGCTGAACGTCACCCAACGCAATTCGACCAAAAAGGCCAACTACCCGACACTAAAAAGCTCAGTGGTATCCGCTCAGAAGAAGTCGACGGCAAAGGCTTTAACCAGCTACGTTTTGATGACACCACAGGCCAGATCAGTGCCCAGCTACAAAGTAGCCATGCGGTAAGCCAACTAAACTTGGGTAACTTAAGCCATCCAAAAGATAAGGCGGAGAGTGAAGGTCGTGGTGAGGGTTTTGAAATCAGAACAGACCAGTGGGGTGCAGTAAGAGCAGGCAGTGGTTTACTCCTTAGTACCCACAAGCAAAATCAAGCTCAAGGCCTACACCTCGATGCAAATGAGGCCAAACAACAAATAGAAGGCAGCCTAAATAATGCTAAGGCACTCAGTGAAGTTGCTAAAAATCAGCAAACCGACCCGTTAGATATGCTTGAGAATATTCAGACTTTCTTAGAAGCTCTCAAACAAGAAGATCCTAAAAAAGCTGCTGAGTTTCAATCAGCAGTGATGCTGCTGGCATCTCCAAAAAGTATTGCTGTAAGTAGTAATGAAGATATACACCTTAGTGCAAATGGACAGCTCACTCAAAGTGCTGGAGATAGTATTAATATTAGTACGCAAAAGAATATAGTGAGTCATGCGAGTCAAAAAATAAGTCTGTTTGCCGCGCAAGAAGGTGCTCGGCTTTTTGCTGGTCAAGGTAAAGTTGAAATTCAGGCACAAGGTGATGGCTTAGATGTGATTGCTCGAAAGGGCGTACAGATTACGTCAACCGAAGACACGGTTTTTATTACTAGTCCAACTGAAATTAATCTGACTGCAAATGGGTCTCAAGTAAAGCTAAATGGTTCAGGTATTTTCCCTGTTACGGGCGGTAAGCTTGAGGTGAAAGCAGGGCAGCATTTGTTTATGGGGGGCTCATCAATAAATCCACCTGCATTAGATTTACCAGACTGTTCTGCTAAACAGTCAGATGCAGCAAAAAATGGATCAGCAAAAGTGATATTAGACTAAGATGAAGCTTTTATTTTCTAAAGATGAATTAAATTCTAAAAAGTTAAGTGATTTAATATCAAACTTATTTGAACAAAATGGCCATATTAGTTTTTTATGTGATGAGACTTTATTGAGTGGATTCTTTGATGAGTTTATCGAAAAGCTAAAAGATTATGAATTGGAACCAATAGAGATTGCAGCTGGTGCTAAAAAAAATAGCCGTCCAGCTCTTTTCTTTATAAAAATAAAAGTGAAAGAAGATCTAGCAAATTCATTAGAGTTTATTACTCATACATTATTAATGAATTTGGATCAAAATGAGGATGGTTACTTTATTCATGGATTTAGCAAAATTGTTGATCTAAAAATTGCAGTTCAAACTTTTAAAAAACTTGTTATTGCAAAAGATACAAAGAATAAATTTATTTTCCGTTGGTATGATCCACGAGTGTTGGTTTACTTGCCCGCAATAATTGATAAGAAAAGCGAACGAATTGAATCATTTTTAGAGAATTGGCATTTTGTTTTTTTAACGGTTTGTATAAGGTGAAAATTCAGGAAAAAAGGCCGCTTTTTCCTCTTACTTTTACAAATGCTGAGTCAGCAAAACTAGATTTAATTGAGTTGTCGAATACGGTGATTAAGCAATCTCTTATATATGACGAGAAGTTATTGATTCGTCACGATGAGATATTAGATTCACTTCATCAAGCAACAACACAGTATGGAATTTTACATGTAACGGATCTTATTGCTTATGGAATGTATTCCGTTATTTTGCATAGAAACTTTATAAAAAGTCGTTTGATTTCAGACATACTTGATCATTATTGGGTTGATAGAAGTGAGGCCAACTCATTTACCAAAGCAATGGACTATTTAGAAGAAAATCAATATTCACAAGTTATAAGAGAATGTAAAGAGAGCTACCATGGCTAATGATAAACCGACTTTTGCGAAACAAATGAAAAAATTTGGGACGCCAGCACAACAAGAGCAGAAAGTAGTTCAAAAGTTAGGTGTTAGTCCAAACCCAAGCAAAATTAGTCAGCAGGCTGCTGCATCGACGACTCAGAATAATAAAATACCAGTCACTCAGATGTCTAAAAAGGAATGTACTAACTTTTGTCGCCCTACAGGTATAAATATATTACCTCTTAAATATTCTGTAGCTCGTTTAGGAGTAAAGCCATTACCAGCACAATTAGGGGGCAATGTTACTAATGTTCCACTTAAGGAATATAAATATACGGTTCGCATGATTGATTCAGGATATATTTACTTACTTATAAAAAGAAAATCAGGGAAAAAGGAGTGGGTTGCGTATATTACCAATAAAAAGGGGTTTCATCAGGAGTTTGCTATAGGAAGTAAAGCTCCAATTGTTGCTCAAGATTTTGCATGCAATAAAGCTGGGCATAGTGCTAATGCTTCTTTAATTACTATTCCTTCGGTAAATAATGATGATGCCCAAACGGTCTATTTACTTCACGCTCACGCTCCACTCACCAAAAAAATGAGAGAACAATTTGAAAAAAATGCTGATCAGTATGCGACTTCAGGCTACTGGCAAAAAATTGATGTAACAAAAGGAGCTGTCCAGCAACATTGTCTTTCTAGTACCCAGTTAAGTGCTGTTGCATTACCTTTGGAATCATATGGTTCTGCTCGTTGGGGAGCAATAAACAAGAAATTTAGTGAGAAACCCAAAGAGCATATTGGTGTTGCGCTTTATGATCCGATTGGAATTACTTCTAAATTAAATGAAGATCGTAATATATTAAGCTTTAAAGAGATTGATAGTTTCTTAAAAGAAAATAAAGACGGCTTTAGCAACGAACATAAGCTTCAAACTATGACTTTGATTGATAATATGAAGCAAAACTTAGTTGCAAACTCTATTCAGGCAAAGTTCAAAATTATTGATTCAAATGAACAGCAAAGGAAGAAAATTACAGAACCTTATCTTCAAGCAGCGATTCAAAGAGCTGAACGTATGGGTGATAAAAAGGGACTTGAGAATCTTAAAAATTTCGAAAAAAATGCGCCTGCAAAAGCTGCAGCCGAACTTGAAAAACAGAGAGCAGAGGCTGTTAAACAAGCGACTGTGGATGGCGATCATGCATGGAAAAAGTATCAAGCACAGTTAGATCTGAATGGCTTGGAAAAGTTCCGTAAGGATGTCGATAAGAAATCGGAAGAGAGTTATGCTGCTGCGGCTCGCTATGTAGATGATCATTATAACTGGCTGGTTTCTTCTAATCTTTTAAAAGGTCTGTTCTATTTTGACCAGAGTGAGGAATTGAAACAGGGTAAAACACCGAAAGAAAGCAATGGCTTTATTTTTCATGCGGTTATTATGGACTTAATGTATGGAATGAATTTATTGCAAAAAGGGAAAGATTTACTTAATAAATGGATATGTGAAAAAAAAGTTTTGGATAAAAACCTATTCTTGAGAGCCTATTGTTTTAATAACAAAGTCTTGATGGATGAGTATGCCAAGATATTTGAAAGTCCAAGTTCAGCAAAAGACTTACTGGATTATAGTAAACAGAGTTTTAGTATGTTTACCGCAGCCGATGCTGCCTTTGATAGTTGGTTGGGTAGTATTGAGGGGAAAAAATTTATCTCGGCAAATGATTTTAAATGGCCAGATAAACTGTTCTACTGGATATCTTTGATGCTGAATACGGCTCTAAAAGAGTTTGGTGATATACGTTTAAGAACAATAAATATTAGTACAATTACTATAATGGCGCGTGAAGGTGCTCAACGTCATACAGCTCAATTGTTATATTTAAGATCAGGAAATTTGGCTCAACAAATCCCATTGATGAGATTGATGTATAACCTAGAATTTAGAGCTGCTGCAATTTCGTCTTTACCGCAAAGTGGTATGACTTATACTTATCGAAATACTAGGGCGATAGAAATTAAAAACTCAGTATCCTTAGCAGTTAAAGGGCAACCTGATATTACCAAAAATCGAATACTTGCTATCGTAGGTGTTTTTGAGTTACTGAATTTTTATTTCCAATATGATGCTTGGAAATCTGATATTAAAGATAAGCCAGAGCTATCCGTACAATTAGTAGGTTCGATGTTCTCGGTATCTGCTGTTGCATTTGATATGTTAGGTGAGAGTTGGAGCCGTAGAACTGCCACAGGTGCAGCGGCCTCTGCAGCAGCATTTAGATTAACTGCTGGAAGTCTTGGAACTTTAGGTGGAATAACTGGTTTATATGTAGATTCAAAAACCTTAAAAGAGACGAACTCACTTGTTATCCAAACAATGTTATTTACCAGAATTTTGATCAACTTAGGCTTGTCAATTGGACAGGCAGGTGTATTAGCTAGTGCTATTTTACAACATAGCAAAAATGCAGTAATTAAAAGAGTTTTAACTAAATTCACAGCGAATGCTCTAGTCGCATTTTTAATGAGTGCTCGAGTAATTGCTGGATTGAATCTTATAACATTAGGCTTAATTAGCGCAGAAATTTTACTTAAAAAATATGTTTTGGATGATGCAATGGAAGATTGGTGTCAAAAAACAGCTTTTAAATTAGCATCTGACCCTAAAAAAGAGTCAATATTTAAATCTACATCTAGAAATGAAAAAAAATTCCAAACTGCAGATGAAGAATATGAAGAGTTTATGAAAGCGATAGTGAGCGTTTAAAATGTATGAGATGTTAAAATTTGAAGGTCGCATTCAAAGATTAGAGATTTATGATGACTCTTTAAGTGCATTTGGAAAGTCTGGTGATGCTCAAATTGCATCTTCAGCGATTTTGAGTGGTGTGGCAGAAAATGTTTCATTGTCTGCACAAACTGTATTTCTCGCTTCACGTAGTCGTTTACATGTCAAATCAGTTGTTATGGAAATCGATGGTAAAGTTTGCGTAGGGCAATTCCATCGTGCGTTATTTGAACATAATGAATATGTCATTTGTGTCGTAAGACGTCTTGAAAAAAATTTGTATGAACTTTATTCAGTATTGAGCCCTAAAACAGGCTTACTTCATATGCAGGTTGGGATGGGAGCTTCTGTTAAAGCTCATCAGACTTCTATAGCTAAAGGTAGAAATGTTTGGTACGCAATAACAATTTTATTAGGATCTTTAATTTATTTTTGGGCAAGAGGTTTTAATCAGGTTGATATATTAATTTTTTTAGGAGTGGCTATTTTATTTTATTTTATTTTATTTTTTATTATTAAAAATGCATCCAACTCATTAAAACATTTTTCAGAAAAGTCAGAACAAATTTTTAGTTTGTATGGCTTTAAAGATCCGCAAGAGGTTTTTTTATTGCCAAGTCGTTATTTGAGTGAAAAAGATCATTTGTTACTAGAATCCGTATATGAATATAGAAAAGTTATTGAAAGTGATCCATATCCAGAAAGCTATATAGAGCAAAAATAAAAGAATGGGGCCAATAACTAAAGGCTAAAAGGTTATTTAAAGGTAAAGATTTTGAAATTACATCTTCAATTGGTTCAGGGCCCAATCCATTCTCTAGATAAAGCCAAATCTAAAATACCTGTAAATCAGGATGTGGGCGGCATCGCAGCAGGTACCGCTTTTGCAGGTGTACTTGCTGGAAGCAGCTCCTTACTTACAAGCTCACCTATTTTATTAATGGCTGGAAAAGCAAAAGATGGTATAACTTTTATAGGTGAAATAGATAAGTATCCATTAGTAGGGCAATTTACGACAGCACGTTTTGAAGAAAATGACGAATTGATTGCTGTAATTAGCGAAAAAACTATTGATGGACGTCATCAAGTTTATGCAATTGTTGATCCTAAATCAGGTCTATTGTATATGATCTATGAAATGGGTCGTTCAGTAAAAATGGGATATAGAGCTATTATGATGCAGACTTGTTTTTTTAGTGTTCTGTCATTTGGCTTGTTCATGGTGATACTTATATTTAGTTTTATCTCTTCTTCTGATTATTCTGGTGAGAGTATAATATTCTTCTTTGAGGCAGTGCTTATAACATTTTTTATTTCATTTTCTGCATTCATAAATTATTTTAGTTTTCGAAAATCATACGAGAATTTTGGCAATTTATCTGAACAAATATTTGAAAAATTAGGTTTTGAAAATCCTAAAGAGCAGGATTTTTATAATGATTTTTTAACTGATAATGGTGTTCAGATTAGTGTAATGAAGTATAGAAAAAATTTAAAAGGCCAAGATCCTTATCCAGAAGATTATTTTGATAAGAAAAATTTTTGAAGTAAAAGGTTAATTAATGAAGCTTAGATTGTTTGTCATTACCTTAATATTATTCACATCTGCATGCACTCAAGACAAAGAAGAACACACTCACGGAACTTTGACTAAAGATTATAAAGATGTGTCTGAATACAAGTCTAAACATGATCTGGAAAAGGCTGTGAAGGCAAATGATGCAGAGGCTATTTTTGTATTAGCATCTATGTATGCCACAGGCGAAGGTGAAAAATTTGATCAAAAGAAAGCATTGGAACTATTTGAAAAATCTGCACAACTAGGCTCCTCAAATGCCATGCTTCAATTAGGACTGATTTATCGAAATGGCAATGAAGTTGTTAAAAAAGATGATCAAAAAGCTTTAATTTGGTTTGAAGAAGGAGCTAAAAAGGGAAATCCTTCCGCAATTCACAATGTTGGGTTGGCCTATTACAAAGGTTTAAATGTAAAACAGGATAGAGCAAAAGCTTTTACATATTTTATTCGATCTGCTGAATTAGGACTCATACAATCCCAGACGGTAGTTGCTGCTCAATTATATGTAGGTGATGGTGTCGAGAAAGACATCAAAACATCTTTTAAGTGGTTATTAAAAGCTGCTGAACAGGGAGATCTTGAGTCACAAAACAATGTAGGCTTGGCTTATGAGCGAGGTGATGGTGTAGAGCAAGATCCGCTTCAATCACTTGTCTGGTTTAAACGCGCTGCTGATCATGGACATGCGTTAGCGCAATATAATACTGCTCTTAAGTATTATAATGGTGCAGGTATGAAACAGAATTTAGATGAATCAATCCGATATGCAGAAATGGCTGTACGCAATGGAAATAAATCTGGAGCAGAGTTGTTATTTAATATTTATTCGGATGATAGTAGTTCAAAATTTAGTCCTGAAAAAGCTAATTATTGGAAGTCTAAAATATAAATTTATACTTAAATAAAAGTTCTTTTGAGTGGAAAGGTCTTTTTATTTTTCTCTAACTTAAAACTCGCAATATTCTTTAAAACTATAACGCCAAATAGTTTATTTTTCTTGATATTGAGTGTGGTTTTGAACTATCTAAGAACTTGACCTTAAGAGAAAGATGGTTACTCATAAATCTATGAGTTTTATTGATTCTAATTGCTCTCCCAGAGTGAAATAAAAAATATACCAAATAGACAGATTAGTCTTGACAAGTTAAATTTTATTTACATTGAATTTTACTTTCATAAATTTGAAATGTATCTTTTGCAATCATTTAATCTGTCCAATCGTTTAAATCAAATAAAATATTTTTAAGAAAATGTTTCATAAAACTTAACTAAATGATATTTATGATAATTTTTGGTTTAGTTTTAATTTTTATTTAATGCATAAAAATCAACAACTTATTTTTAATTACAAAAAATAACAATATTATATTTTTATAAGAATAACTTTATTAAGCTATATTTTATAACCATCTTAACTATTTACTTTTAGTTTAAGTTGATATGATTTTTATATAAAATATGTTTGTTTATATGATAAACTGCGCGTAAATTTTTTGAATATAAGGTTTTTAGACTGATTTTTTAATGTTTTATTAATATTAACTTTTCAGTAAAGCCTTGAATAAATAAGAAAACAGAGGAATGAAAGTTGTGTTGAAACGAAGTATTTTGATACTTTCTCTGACTGGAAACATTATCGGTCTATCAGGTGCTCATGCAGCAGAACTTGAGCCTGTAAAACTTAAAAAAAGTTGTATTAAAAAAAATCCTTTAGCAGAAGGTCAGAATGACCCTGAGCTATTGAATATTTTTAAACAAGTTTGTGATAGTGATAATACGACTCAAAAAAATGATTTATTAGCTAAAGCAGCTATGCGCTTTTATCAAACCAATCAACCAGTTAAAGCATTAAATTTGGCAAGTCAATTGCAAAGTCAAAATATACGCGGTTCATTAATAACAGATGTTTTATTTTTATCTGGTGTAAGCATTGCAAATAACTCTTTGCAGCAAATGCGAAGTCAGGAAATGCGTTATTTAAGCAATGATGTAACTTATCCACCCGCTAAACAATTAATTGAAAATATCCATACTTCAATGCCTGCGCCAGATATTTCAAATGTTAAGGCGGCTACAGAAGGTGGCTCAGTTGATAATGAAAGAAGAAGTTATAGAAAACAAACTGTAACCCGCAACAGAGTTACAGCTTCCAGAGCAGCAACAAAACGAGTAGCAACTCCAGCAAAAGCAACTGCGGTTAAACCAAAAACTGCCCCTGTAGCCAATGTTAATAAATCAAAAAGTTCGCCTTTTGACCCTTTAATTAAATAATCAGGAATAGAATCTTATGGCTAAGAGAGAAAGCGTACAAAAGAAGCTTCAGCGAATTCGACCTCCACGTGTTCAGCTTACATATGATGTCGAAATTGGTGATGCAAAAGAAGCGAAGGAACTACCATTTGTTGTTGGTGTGATGGGTGATTTTTCGGCAGCTTCTGAGCTTGAACGTACAAAATTAAAAGATAAAAAATTCATTAATGTCGATTTAGATAATATTGATGAAGTTATGGAGTCATTGTCTCCAAGAGCTGCTTTTCAAGTAGATAATACGCTGACTGAAGAGGGCGGAAGAATTGCAGTTGATTTAACATTTAAGTCAATGGAAGATTTTCGCCCAGAAAATGTTGTTCAACAGGTTGACCCATTAAAGAAACTTGTTGAAGCACGTGAGCGTTTAACAGATTTAAGAAATAAGATTTCTAACAGTGAGCGTTTAGAAGACTTACTTGATGAAGTGCTTAAGAGTACTGATCAAATCCGTAAATTAAGTGCGGAGGCTGATCATGAATAATGCTCAATCTGCAGCAATGCCTCTTGTTGAAAATGAACAAGTTAATCTTCTAGACTCGATTGTTGAAGAGAGTCGTATTGCTCGAAATGAAGAAGAACATTCGCGTGCAAAAAGCTTAATCGGTGAACTTGCCAAAGAAGTAATGGCAGGAACAATTACAGTTTCTGAAAATATGACTTTATCAATCGATAAGCGTATTGCAGAAATTGATGCTCTGATTTCAAATCAATTAAGTCAGATCATGCACAATGAACAATTCCAAAAGATTGAGTCAACTTGGCGTGGTCTTTACTACTTCTGTCAAGAAACACCTTCAAATCCTCTCATTAAAATTCGTATGTTGAATACGACTAAAAAAGAGTTGGTCAAAGATTTTCAAGGTGCTACAGACTTTGATCAAAGTACTTTGTTCAAAAAAATCTATGAAGAAGAATATGGATCTTTTGGTGGTGCACCATATTCGGCACTGATTGGTGATTTCGAATTTGACCGTACGCCTTCTGATATGTATTTGCTTGAGCAAATCTCTCATGTTGCTGCAGCGGCTCATGCACCGTTTATTTCGGCGGCTAGTCCAAGCATTCTTGGTCTTGAATCATTTACAGATATTGATCGACCTAGAGATGTGTCGAAAATCTTTGAAACAGCTGAATATGTTCAATGGCGTTCATTCCGTGACAGTGAAGATGCTCGTTATGTCGCTTTAACCCTGCCGCATGTGCTGGGTCGTCTTCCTTATCATCCAAAGGAAGGAACTGCTACAGAAGGGTTTAACTTTGCTGAAGATGTTTCGGGTGCAAACCACAACGAATATTTGTGGATGAATGCTGCTTATGCTTTCGGTACTCGTTTAACAAATGCATTTGATATGCATGGTTGGTGTGCTGCAATTCGTGGTGTTGAAGGCGGTGGTTTAGTCGAAGGCTTACCTGTTCATACGTTTAAAACACAAGATGGCGAAGTGGTATTCAAGTGCCCAACAGAAATTGCGATTACTGATCGCCGCGAAAAAGAATTAAGCGATTTGGGCTTTATTCCTTTAGTGCATTGTAAAAATACCGATTACGCTGCTTTCTTTGGCGCGCAATCAACTCAAAAACCTAAAAAATATGACAATGATACAGCAAATGCTAACTCTGCTTTATCGAGTCAAATTCAGTACATCATGGCCGTTTCACGTATTGCTCATTATTTAAAAGCAATGATGAGAGACAAAGTGGGTAGCTTTGCTTCTGCTGGAAATGTTGAAGCATTCTTAAATGAGTGGTTGTCACAGTATGTATTACTTGATGATGGCGCTTCTCAAGAAGCGAAAGCTCAATACCCTCTACGCGAAGCGTCTGTAAAAGTTGTAGAAGATCCTGCTCAACCAGGTCACTACAAATCTGTGGTTTTCTTGCGACCACACTTCCAGCTGGATGAGTTGTCAGTTTCTTTGCGACTTGTTACTGAGTTACCTCAGTCCTCAAATTAATAAAGGTCAGCGAAAGAATAACTTTAAATTACAAATAGGAAAGTTCTAAATGAAAGATATATACGTTGAGTTTCGCGGTAAATATAAAGTTGATGGCGAGTCTCGTGACTCTGAGCACAAAGGCTGGTTAGAAGTTAACTCTTGGTCTCATAACATTCGTCAACCTAAATCTGCTACTTCAAGTAGTGTTGGTGGCCATACTGCTGAACGTGTTGAACATTCAGATATGCTTTTTATTAAAGACCTAGATGCAACTAGCCCGAAATTATGGGAAGCATGTTCAGCTGGTTATACATTTGATGAAGTACAAATTGATTTTTATCGTGCAAATGGCGATAAACGTATCAAGTACTTACAAATTAAATTGAAGCATGTTCTAGTTTCTAGCGTAACTCCAACAGTTAACGAAGAAGGTGTTCCAACTGAAGCGTTTGGTTTGAAATACGCAGCTGTTGAGTGGACTTATAACCAACAAGATATTAACGGTACTGCTAAAGGTGCTGTTACTAAGAAATGGTCACTTTCTAATAATACTGCTTCTTACGCAGCATAATTATTTAAGTGAATATTTGGTGGAGGCTGACATAAAGTTAGCCTCTGCTGTCTTTAAGCATGCTTGTTGTGAACGCGAATGAATTTAGATCGGCTTTATCCATATGGATTTCGTTCAACTTTGTTTGATCGCTTAATTCCTGAAAGTGAAGATTATGCAAAGGGTCTTTCTATTCAACAGTTAAGAGAATCGGTAGCAAAAGATTTAGAAGACTTGCTGAATAGTCGAGTCGCTAAATTGGATCATGTGGTTGATGATTATCCGCTAGTTAAAAAATCTATACTTCAGTTCGGGATTATTGATTTCGTGGGGCTTTCTACAGCCAATCCGCTAGATCGAGACAAGATTTGCCAATCCATTGAACAATCAATAGCAGCTCATGAACCTAGATTAAGACAAATACGGGTAGAGATGTTGTTGGATGGACATAATATGGGGGCACTATGTTTAAGTATTCAGGCCTATCTAAATATTCATCCACTGTATGAACCTGTCGTTTTTGATGCATTGCTAAAACCGACAACGCAGCAATATGTAATTTCAGCGAGAACCTAAGCGTAGTGGGTGTGTTGTGATAGAAGAGCTTTTACCGTTTTACGAAAAACAACTACAAGAATTTGGTCAGCAATCTCGTGAATTTTCGCAAAAATATCCGAAAATTGCTCAGCGTTTATCTTTAAATCAAGAGCAAATTGATGATCCGCATATTGAGCGTCTTATACAGGCGTTTTCATTAATTGCTGCCCGCATTGATAAAAAGCTTGCTGATAGTTATGACGTATTTACGCGCTCTCTATTTGAGGTGATGTTCCCTCAATACTTACGTCACTTTCCTGCTTGTTCGGTAGTCAGTTTCGACGATATAAATAAGATAAAGCAGCTCACAGAAGCGCATATTGTTCCTGCACACACCGTCTTAAAGTCGCGTAGTTTTAAAGGGGTTCAATGTGAGTTTAATACGACGCAAGAAGTCAAATTACTCCCGATAAGTTTGCAAGCGCTAGAGTTTAAAAGTACACCTAGTGCACATATGCATTTAAGTCAAAATGCGACTTTAAATTTTAAATTCGAAATTTTTAACAATGCTCATCTATGTTTAAAAGATGAAAAACTACCTATTTATTTAGATGCAATTTCTAATTTTCCACTTCAAGTGCTAGACAGTATTTTTAAGAAGGGGACAACTTTTGCTATTAAAATAGGGCAGAAAGTTGTTGAGCTGAATAAAAATCCATTTGAATTAACTGGCTTTTCAGAGCAAGAAAGTCTATTGCCTCTCGATCAGCATACTCACCATGCTTATCGTTTGCTGATGGAATATTTTTGTTTTCCTGAAAAATTTAATTATCTAAAACTCGATTTAAGTTTTTTAAAGCTTCTATCTCTAGAAGAGAGTGATTTTGAGCTGCTTATACATTTTAAATTAAATTTAAATGATCAAGCCGTAGTCCGAAATTATTCTGAATTAAATATCGCTAATTTTAAATTGTTTACTACGCCAGTCATTAATTTATTTGAAAAATACGCTGAACCTCAAAAAATTGTACACAAGCAATTAGAATACCCACTGATTACAGACGCACATCATCCTGAGTTTTATCAAGTTTATTCAATCACTGAAATGAATATGGTTCGTGAAAAAACTAGTCACGAAGAGAGCTATGTTCCGGTACTGCCTTTTTTCGCGATGAGCCATTACCATGCAGACAAGGCTCGTTTTTTCTATTCAGTGAACTATCAAAAATTACAACCCAATTTCGTCGAAATGGGGTATTCAATTATTTCTAAAAATCTAAATCCTTCGTCAACACGTTCGGATTTTATTAGCACAAAATTATTATGTTCAAATCGTGACTTACCACATGAGGCATTGGGTCAGTCTAATAATATATTGAACCTCAATGATAGTAGTTTGGCTCGCCGTGCGATTGTTTTAAAAAGACCTACAAAACCATATCAATTTGGTCAAAGTCAGAGTGAGCAGTGGCGTGTTATTTCGCACCTTTCATTGAATAGTTTAGCTTTAATGAAAGGTGATGCGGTATCTCATATTAAAGAGTTACTTGCTTTATACAACTTACCATTGTCAAAAGAAAATTACCTAATTATTGAATCAATCAAGCATCTTGAATTTTCACTTACTCATAAACTTGTAGATGGAAAGCCATTTCCAATGTTTGTAAGGGGTGTGAAGGCCGAATTGCAAATTGATTCATCTGTATTTAGAGGGCATAGCCTATACATTTTTAGCCAATTGTTAAGTCGTGTTTTTAATTTAAAGGTTCAAATTAATAGTTTCGTTGATTTGGTTGTTAAGGATTATTCATCTCAGCAGGAGTTATACCAATGCAGTCAGAACGTTGGTGGCAAGACTCTTCTATAACAGCTGAGCTCTTTACAAAGCCAAAGTCTTTTGAATTTATTCAAGCAACACGGCTATTAAGACACGATTCAAGTTGCACATTTGGTACATCTTGGGGTGATCATTTTAAGTTTGAGACATCCTTTAATTTAAATTTTCCTGCTACAGAAATTGAAAATTTAGAATTAACGGATGAGCGGATTTATATCACGAATTTAATTGTTGGTCTTACGGGCATACAAGGCGCTTTGCCTTATACATATACGAATAAGATTAAGCAGGCCCCGCGTCAGCAAAGAGCAGAAACTAAAGAGTTTCTGAGCTTATTTAACCATAAGCTTACTGCTCAATATGTAGAGTCGAGCATTACCTATAATTTGCCGATTCGATATGAGATCGAGCATAAAAATGATTATCTGGATATTTTACATGCGTTGAATGGCTATGTGCGGTCGCAACATCAGCAAACAGAGCTTGATGATTATTTTGCAGAGTTTTCTGGATTAATGCAGGGCCAGAATAATACAGTTCATGCATTAAAAACGATGCTGTCGTGTATTTTTAAACATGAAATTACGATCAAAGAGTTCATACAAGAGTCTTTTAAATTGGCGAGTGACCAATTAACAACTTTAGGTGGAGCTCAGCCGAGTCTACTTGGTGTTAATACATTTTGTGGCGAAACTATTCAACAAATTGATGGGAAAATTGAAATTCAAATTGGGCCATTAAAGCGTCAGCAATATCTCAGTTTTTTACCAAATCAAGAGTTAAGTTTAAAGCTTAAAAAAATTGTAGAAACTTGGTGCAGTCCAACTTTATCAATAGATCTTAGACTCGTATTGGATGAGTCAGAAATACAACCTATTTGTCTCACTCACCATAATCAGAATGGTTTGGGGCAAGGTTCTTTTCTTATATCACGAGAACCGAAAGTACATAGTCATGAAACTTGCTATAGCCTTATTGGAGAGCGAATATGATTAAAAAAATATTACTCTCGTTCATCGCTATTTTTGCGTTAGTTAGTGGATTTATTATTTTTTACTGGCGCGATGTTCAATATGACCCTGATAAGGGTGATTTTTTCCTTTATTTCCTGCTATTACCAGCAATTATTACCTTGGTGATCTTATCCCCATGGTTAGTTTATAGCGCTTATAAAAATTATAAAGAAAAGAAAGAACAAGCTATAAATCACGATAAAGATGATGCTAATCAAAAACAAACCGTAGTAGCAGATGCACCATTCGAACAGTTAGATTTTAATATTTACTCTTCTTTTGCTGTACATGCACTTGGTGAGAATGAAAGCATTATTGCGGAGCTGCAAAACTTTAAAAGTCCAGAGCTGGATGATCAACTGTTAAATTCTTATGGATTACCTCTTTTATCTTACCGAATTAAAGACTTGGATGAAGATAATCATGAGGAGAGCGAGTATGCATCTCCACGACAAGTTCGTATGATGTTATTAATAAAACAGCAATTAGAACAAAATATAGAAAACTTATATCTTCTTGCAGAGCATTTAAAACGTTCAACTTTATTTTATGAGTCGCAGCAAGCACGTGAATATCATATGCATCCGGCATGGGTTGATCCTGAGTCTGAATATGATGATGTTCAAATGCCGATAGTCGAAGTTTATCGTTTAAATCGCTTAAATCTACATATCCTTCTTTCTGAAGATTTATTACATATCTGGAATGATGACCAAAGTAATGAATTAATTTTAGAGTTTTTTGCTGAGATCGGCATTCCTGCTCAAAAGATCCATATTGAATATCATTTTTTTGGAGAGCAACTGGCTTACCAAGAGCTGGTCCACCTATTAAAGGGTATTCATAAAAGAGAACACGAGATGTTCTTTTTGCTCGTCGCAGATTCCGAAATTGATCAGGATCTAGTCGATGAAAAGTCTTGGATGATTAAAGATTATATTCCTGCTGAATTTGCAGCAAGCTGTTTACTTGCCGATCCTTTAGTAAAAATTCAAGAATTAGAACCTGCTAAAAATCTGAAAGTTGTTGTGGGCCAACAAGATACGGCAAAGCTTTTTACTAATTTTGAATTTCATGACTTACCTCAGCATGAAGGTGAGGATCCTTATGTACTGATACTGTCAGATCAGACGGATATAAAAGTTTCGAAGAAATTGCAGCAACACTTTCTTCAAACACCTGTAGAACCACATCACTATATTTATGTGAAATCTTCATTAGGGCATACCCAACATTTAGCTGATATTTATGGCTTTATGCTGAGCATGCATTTCCCTGAACATATCATTCCTTTTGTCTTTGGTGAAAATACGGTGTCAGCACATACATTTGTGCAAAGTGTCACTGAAAATTCAGAAGATGATGTGATGGTGTTGAATAACTAATTTAAACTTTGGACTTAGAACGAGAATAGAATGCATACAATTTTAGGCTACTTGTGGCAGTACATCACGAATCCTAAAGCAATTATCGCCTTGTCATTGTTCGTGGCATTGATGTCTTCATATACTTCAATTCCTCATCATATATTCTGGGCTTTAGCAACTGCCTATGCTTTGGGTCTTATTGTTTATGGTATCTATTGGCTTATTCAACGAAGAAAGCATGCTGCTCAGGGTGAAGAGCTAGCTGAAGCAATTGAAAAAGACAACCAAGCTGAATATGGCAAAAATAAAGATAAAGAAGAGCTTCAGCTTGTTAGTCAACAAATGAAAGAATCAATTCAACTGATTCGTAAATCTAAGTTGGGTGATAAAAAAGGAAATGCTGCATTATATGAGCTTCCTTGGTATATGGTTATTGGTAACCCAGCCGCAGGTAAAAGTTCAGCTATTTATAATTCTGGTTTAAAGTTTCCTTTCGAAGAAACGCATCAAAAAATGGTATCTGCTGGTTTAAGCGGTACTCGAAATTGTGATTGGTTTTTCTCTACAGAAGGTATTTTGCTCGATACAGCGGGCCGTTATTCTGTTTATAGCGAAGATCATTCTGAGTGGTTAGGTTTCTTAAATATTTTAAAAAAGAACCGTTCTAAAGCTCCGGTTAATGGTTTGATTTTAATTGTTAGTATTGCTGAGCTAATTAGTCAAAGTCCTGAAAACTCGTTAAAGCTAGCTAAAAATTTACGTGCTCGTATTCAAGATCTAACCGAACGTCTAGAAGTAGTTGTACCTGTTTATTTAGTCTTTTCAAAGATGGATTTGATTGCAGGTTTTACCGAATTTTTTGAATTTTACGAAGCTCAAGAATATAACCAAGCTTGGGGAGCAACGCTTCCATATGAGCAGAGTTCTTCTCATAACGCGGTAGATTTGTTCGAAAAACATTACACTATTCTTTATGATGGTCTAAAAGGGGTAAGTTCGACTCATTTAAGTCGCCGTCATTCGCAAAATATCTCACCAAGTGTAATGACCTTCCCATTAGAATTTAAAACATTAAAACCAGCTTTAAAAAGCTTTATCGGTACACTTTTTGAAGATAATCCATATCAATTTCAACCTGTTTTCCGTGGGTTTTACTTCACCAGTGCTTTACAGGAAGGTGTCATTGAAAGTCCAATGACAGAACAAATTGCACAAGAATTCCAGCTGACTCAAATTGCTCAAAGTGATTTAAAAGATCATTCAAAAATTACGCCTAACCATGGTTATTTCTTAAATGGTCTATTTTCAGATGTTATTTTAAAAGATAAAGATCTTGTTAAGCAGCATGTAAATACGGGTAGAAAACGTCAACGCTATATTGCATTTATTGGTGCTTTAGCGGGCGTTTCAATTATTCTTGGCGTATGGGTTTGGTCATATCGTAATAACCAACAATTAATTGGTGAAGTTCAAGCTGATTTAAATAAGGTTGTTCAACTAGAAAGAGCTTCTGGTCAGCAATTGTCTACCCAATTAGAAGCTTTACTTATTCTTCAAAGACGTCTACAGCAGTTGGATGAGTTTGATGAAAATAGACCGCTTAAGTTTAGTTTTGGTTTATATCAGGGCAATGAGCTTCGTGAAAAGCTAAAAGCCGAATATTTAAAAGGTGTTAAGCAAATTGTATTAACACCGACACAGCAAAACATTGCTCAATATTTGCAACGTGTAAAAAATAATGAAGCAACATTAAAAGCGAATCATACGAATGTGGAGATCAAGCAAACTGCTCAGTCTCAACAATATTTAGAACCTTCAGATACAAATCCTCAAGATGCTTATAATGCATTAAAAGCGTATTTAATGATGAGTAATCCACAATACATGGATGCAAGTCATTTGAGTGATCAGGTTACGCGTTTCTGGCGTTCTTGGTTAGACGCAAATAAAGGTCAAATGCCACGTGCAGATATGATTCAGGAAGCTGAACAAATCTTGTCGTACGCAATGACTTTGGCAAATGATAAACAGTTCCCAATTTTAGATGCAGATTCGCAAATTGTTGATCAAACACGCCAAGTATTACTCTCTGTTGTTCGAGGAATGCCGGCGCGTGATCGTGTTTATAACGAAATAAAAATGCGTGCAGCAGTACGTTTCCCAGCATTGACGGTAAGTCAGATTGTGGGTGAAGCAAATAAAAATGTTGTATTAGGCAGTTATGCGTTGCCTGGCGTATTCACCCAAAAGGCATGGAATGACTATGTAGAAAAAGCAATTGAAGAAGCAGCAGATAAGCCAACAGATAGTAAAGATTGGGTGTTAAATAGCCGTCAATCTGATGATTTAACTTTCTCAGGTAGTCCAGAGCAAATTAGAAAGCAACTGACAGCACTCTATAAGCAAGAATACATTGCGGAATGGAGAAAATTCTTAAGTGGTATTCATTATGCTAAAGCTGGCCAATTTGCTCAGCAAGTAAAAAATATTGATGTTTTAGGTGAGCCACAGAACTCTCCAATTAGAACATTAATTGAAAGAGTGGCAATTGAAACAAACTGGGATAATCCAGTTGTACAAGCTGAGTTGGCAGCTCCACAAAAAGGATTTGTTGCATGGTTTAAACGTAAGGTTTTAAATCATGATGATAAGACTGCCAATCAAGTGGCAACTAATGCTCAGGGCGCTATTTCTCAAGAATACCAAATGTTCTATCAGTTGGTTCGCAAACGCGATGATCAACAAGGTAAATCATTGCTTGATGAATATATGACAAATTTAGCCCTTGTTCGTAGCAAGTTTAATGAGCTTAAGAATGCAGGTGAAGTTGGGCCTAATGCGATGACATTAGTCAAGCAAACCCTGAATGAGCAAACTTCTGTATTTAACCAGACGCAAAAAATTGTAGATGAAAAAATGGCGGTTGGTTTTAGTGAAATTGATCAGCGATTACTACAAAAATTAGTAGTTAGCCCACTTACACAGGCTTTCGAGAGTTTAATTACACCGACACAAGACGAAATTAATAAATTATGGGTCATGCAGGCGTATCAGCCATTTACAGCAAATCTTGCTAAGAAATATCCATTTAATTCATCAGCTTCTTTGCAGGCGACAAGTAGTGAAATTGGACAAATTTTGGGCGAAAACGGCAGCATTTCTCGTTTTGTAAAAGAAAATCTTGATCCATTTGTGATTCGTCGTGGTTATACATTAACGTCTAAGACATGGAAGGATTTAGGAATTAGTTTAAATCCTCAATTCGTTATGAATTTCCAAAGATACGTTACTCCATCTAATGGTATGGCAACAGGTGAGTTGAATAGTCAAGCTCCTGCTGTACCTGCAACTAATCAATCTAACTTCCAGTTCTACCCAATTCCAAATCCACAATTGCTTTCATATACCGTGGATATTGATGGTCAGCGCATGACTTATGAGAATGGTGTGCAACAGTGGGTGAACTTCATTTGGCCAAATCAAGGCAGTATTCCAGGTGCTCGAATTACCGCTGTAGATTTACAAGGTCAAACGCATACGATTTTTGATGAGCCGGGTGAATATGGTATTAATCGCTTAATTGATAGTGCTCAGCGTAAAGAACAAAATGGCGGATTTGAAATGCTTTGGCGTAGTAAAACCGACCCATCATTAGTTGTAAAAATGAATTTCCGTCTGATCAGCAGTAATTCAGGCAGTATTGGCTCAAGCCGTGGTTATGCAGGTATGCAACTAGTGGATAAAGTCACTGCCGACAAAGCTGCTCGCGTGGTGTCTGCTCAGCAGGCGCCAGCTCAAGCAGCAGCTCCAGCAAAAACAGAAAATCCTGTTTCAGCACTTGCTCAGCCTTCTGCGGGAGTTAAACCATGACATGGAAAATAACCTCTATGCGAAAGGAGGAGCAATCATGCAAACATTAAAAACAACTCCTTTGTATTACGGCAAAAGTCCTGCACGAGGCGACTTCTTAAAAACAAAAGGTCAGAATGCTTTAATACAGTTGCTTGATCAGTGGATTACTGAAGCATTGGAATATGCAATGCAATCGGGCAGCTTTAAAGAAGCTTATAACACGTTGCCTTCGCTCGACTTCTTTATTGCGAATCCTAAAGAAAATATGTTTTTAGCGGCGAACCTTCTCGCAAGTGAAGATAGTTCGGGTCGATCTTTTCCAATGGTACTCAGCCATTTATTAGAAATTGATTTACCGTATGATAATTTGCTATATGCGCCATATAGCTATAAACATGTACTTGTTGATTTATTTCAAAACAATCGTACTTTAAAAGGAATTAAAGATTCAGATCTATTACTTGGAAAATTAGGTCACTTACAAAATCAAATTCAGGTTTTAACTGAACGCGAGTGTGTAGGTTTCTATGAAAATCATACGATGCATTCATTTGCTCAATTAATGAAACTCAGTATTTATGAGTTAGCGCAAAGTATGATTGGGCTAGGATTATTACTTCAGCCAATTTTACAAAATGGAACTAGTCGCTTAAATAAAGTTTTAATTTTGCCTATTAATAATCCTGCTTACAGTTATGAAATAGCAGCCTTTTGGGTCAGTATTATTTGTCGCTTTTTAAAGGAACATAATACTGAGGTGTTGATAGGTTTGTTACATCGAGAGCAACCCGTATTGTTCTTCGGTTTTCAAGGGGCTGATATTTTAGCCCTGAGCGATATTTTTACTCAGAATATGGATAGTAAACATTGGGTTTCTTTAATAGAAGCGCAGTGGATTGATACTTATTTGGAGCAGAATGCTGGTTTAGCTACGCTAGAACAATCATTATGCCAACGCCAATTAAGTTTAAATCAAGGCTTAAAACTATTTAGACAGACTTTTTTGGGTGAATAATAATGAATCAACGAAATCAAACTAAACTTACAAAGCTCATAAAAGGCTGTTTTATCTATGCAATAGCTAATTATGCTTTGGCTCAGCCCATTGTTGTAGAAGGTGTGGTTCCAAATGAGGCGAGTAAACAGGCCATCTTATTAAAAATGCAATCTGTTTATGGTGCTGATCAGGTAGTAGATAAAATACAAGTGAGACCCGTCGCTGCTCCAAATGGATGGAGTGATTCTGTTACACGAGTTATTACACCTGACTTAAAAAAAGTTTCGCAAGGCAAATTAAGCGTAAATGGTACTCGATTTGAGCTAAGTGGAAAAATGCTGAATCCAGCAGATATTCAACCTACTATTCAATCTTTTCAAGGGTTAGTACAGCCACCATATCAACTGTATTCACAGTTATCAGTCAATCAGGCTGAGCAGAAAATCATTGATGACGCACTTAAAAATCGAATTATTGAGTTTGAGTCTGGTAGTGCGGTTTTAACTGATGCGGGTCAAAAAATTCTAGACGAGATGGCTGTTGCCTTGAATAAAGTAGGCGGTAAAAAAGTCAAAATCGTAGGACATACAGATAGTTCAGGTGATGCGACTAAAAACTTGAAACTTAGCCAAGATCGTGCGTTAGCAGTAAAAAACTATTTGATTAGTAAAAGTATTCCTGCCGACCATTTATCTGCGGAAGGTTTAGGTTCATCTAAGCCTGTTGCAGATAATACTTCTCCAGAAGGCAGAAAGAAAAACCGTCGAATTGAGTTTACTGTTCTATAAATATAAGGAGAAGAACATGGCTAGCCCTTACATTACGATTGGATGCCCAACAACTGGTGGAGGGCAAGTCATTTCAGGAAACAGTACATTTTTAATTGATGGAATTGCAATTGCCTGTGTAGGAGACAAGGCGACTTGCCCGTTACACAAAATAGTTGCAACGATTGTATCGGGAGATCCGAATATGCTTGTTATGGGTAAATCAGCAGCACGTGTAAATGATTCATTATCATGCGGCTGTAAATTATTGCCAAAACAGAGTTTAGTTAATCAAGGATAAGGGCCGAGATATTTTATATAGATATAAATATCTACCAAAACATATTAACGCTTGAAATGATGAGTAGTTTGTCTGATAAAGCTGAATTTTGTTAATATACAGGCATTATGATTTTAAGCATTAAATTATTTAAAAATATTGAGAGTAATGATGAGTAATTTAAAAATTTTAATTACAAAACTTTCTACAGTTGCGCGAACTGCTTTAGAAAAATCGGCTAATGCTTGTGTTATTCAACAAAATTATGAAATTGAAATTGAGCATTTATTCTTAGAGTTACTTAATCAATCTTTAGAGAATGATTTAAAGATTTTATTAAAGAAATATAAAATTTCATCTGAAGCTTTGGCTGATGATTTAAAAGAAACAATTTCTCAATTACCGAAAGGTAATTCAAGAACTCCTATTTTTGCTAAATCTATTGTTCGTTTGTTTGAACAAGCATGGTTATTGGCTTCGGCTGAGCAAAATCCAGTTATTCGCAGTGGTCATTTATTAGTTGCGTTATTAACTGCACCTGATTTATATCAAATTGCGACTCGTGCTTCGAGTTTATTTGATCTTTTACCAATTGATTCAATGAAACATAAGTTTCTTGAAATTTGTGAGAAGAGTGTTGAACAACAAGATGAAACAAAAACACCTTCTGGTGAAGCTGAAGCAACAGAAACGGTTGTAGCAAATGCCAAAACTGCTAAAACACCTGCACTTGATCAATATACGATTAATCTCACTGAAAAAGCGAAAAAAGGCGGTATAGATCCAGTTATAGGGCGTGAATATGAAATTCGCCTAATGCTCGATATTTTAATGCGTAGACGCCAAAACAACCCAATCTTAACTGGAGAGCCAGGTGTTGGTAAAACAGCTGTGGTCGAAGGTTTAGCTTTAAAAATTGCTCAAGGTTTAGTGCCTAATGCCCTAAAAAACGTGCATTTACATGTATTGGATATGGGGCTTTTACAGGCTGGAGCAAGTGTTAAAGGCGAGTTTGAAAATCGTCTGAAACAAGTGATTCAAGAGGTCCAAGCCTCGGTTCATCCTATTATTTTATTTATTGATGAAGCGCATACTTTAATTGGTGCAGGTGGACAAGCTGGGCAAAATGATGCTGCAAATCTTTTAAAACCAGCACTTGCTCGTGGTGAGTTGCGTACTATTGCTGCGACAACTTGGGCAGAATATAAACAATATTTTGAAAAAGATGCTGCATTGAGTCGACGTTTTCAGGTAGTAAAAGTAGAAGAGCCAACCGAAGAAGTTGCCGTAGATATGTTGCGTGCGATGATTCCTGTTATGCAGCAGCATTTTAAATTACAAATTGATGATGAGGCGATTGTTACAGCGGTTCACTCTTCACATCGATATATTAGTGGTCGTCAACTTCCGGATAAAGCAGTTAGTGTTCTTGATACGGCAGCAGCACGTGTTGCGTTGACCCAAAATGCTCAACCTGTAAAGCTTGATCAGTTAAAGGCTCAAGAGCATAACTTAAAGCTTGAACAGCAAATTTTAGAAAATGAACATCGTCAGATTCCAATTCATCATGAACGATTAGAAACTTTAAAAGCTAATTTAGAATCTTTGCAAAAAGAGATTCATGAAACTGAAGAGCAGTGGAAAAAAGAATTAGAACTTGTTCATAAAATTCAGGAATTAGAAGCACAGAATCATTCTAATGAATCTGAAGCTTATGATCAGATTAATTTACTGCGTAAAGATCTTGCTGAAATTCAAGGCCAGCAACCATTAGTATTTGAAAGAGTAAACTCTCAAATCATTAATGAAATTATTTCTGATTGGACCGGAATTCCTGTTGGAAAAATGGTTAATGATGAAATTAAACAGATATTAACGCTTGAAGATAAATTGGGCGAGCGTGTAATGGGGCAAGATTATGCACTTACACAATTAGTTCAAGGCATTAAAACTTCAAAAGCAAGACTTGAAGATCCGAATAAGCCACAAGGTGTATTTCTTTTGGTGGGTCCAAGTGGTGTAGGTAAAACTGAAACTGCATTAACTTTGGCAAATGAATTATATGGCGGTGAGCAGCATTTAATCACCATCAATATGTCTGAATATCAAGAAGCACATACTGTATCTTCGCTTAAAGGTGCACCTCCTGGATATGTGGGATATGGTCAAGGTGGTGTTTTAACAGAAGCTGTTCGTCGCAACCCTTACAGTGTTGTGTTGCTTGATGAAATTGAAAAAGCACATAGTGATGTTCAGGAACTGTTCTATCAAGTATTTGATAAAGGTACTTTAGAAGATGGTGAAGGACGAGTAATTGACTTTAAAAACACTACTATTTTGTTGACTTCAAATGCTGGCTCAAGCGTGATTATGCAAGCTTGCTTAAATACACCAGTCGAAGACTGGCCGACAGCTGAAGAGTTGATTGACCACTTAAAACCAAGTTTATATAAGCAATTCAAGCCTGCATTTTTAGGTCGAATGAGAGTTGTGCCATATTTCCCATTGCATGACGATCTACTTGTACGAATTATTAAACATAAGTTAGGCAAGATCACAGCAAGAATTGAAAAACAATACGGTACACAAGTCCAGTATTCTGAAGATTTGGTAGAGCTGCTTTTAAGCCGCTGTACAGAAGTCGATAGTGGTGCACGTAATGTTGATAATATTTTAAATTCTACGGTGTTACCTGCATTGGCTACAGAAATTTTAGTGGCTTTAGCAGAGCAAAAGTTGCCAAAAATTATCATGATTGATGCTAAAGATGACGAAATTCAATATTTACTAAATCCAGTTGCAAAAGCTGCTAAAAAAAGGACCAGTAAAAAGTTGAAGTCAGAAGTTTAAATTGAATAGAGCTAAAATTAGATGAATATTGATATTTCTGAACTCCTTGAACCCATTAGCGATAGCTTACCTTGTGGTGATGACTTTTCATTTTCTAATGAATTTCATGAAATCAAAAAGGCGAAAACACAAGATGATCTATTGCTAGATCAAGGCGATTGGGTTGCTGAGCGAAAACAAGCCGACTGGGATTTTGTATCAAATAAAACGAGTGTTTTGCTAAAAGAGAATACTAAAGATATTCGTCTATTAACTTGGCTCATAGAGGCTTGGACTCATCTTTACGGTTTTGAAGGTATGGCGAAAGGCTTAACTTTAAGCCATACCTTACTTAATCAATACTGGCAGGAAATTCATCCTGTTATTGAAGATGATGACTTAGATCAACGCATTGGTTTATTACAGGGTTTAATTAATCAGTTGCCTGGCTTGTTGAAGAAAGTCTCTTTAACCAATACAGTGCCTTATTACAATTTGCTTGATTACGATAATTTTCTATATCACGAGAACATTCGTCGTAAGCAAACTGAAGAGTACGATAGTCAGTCGGGACCATCGGAGTTAGAGCAGTTCGATCAAGCTATATTCAATACGTCTAAAACTTTTCAATATTCTAATTATCAAGATTTTAGCTCAGTCTTAACCGAGTGGGATGTTTTAAAGCAAACCCTTGACCATTTAATGGGACTCGACTCACCAAGTTTTGGTGCAATTGATTCAGCATTTGAAACCATTCACAGCACATTACGCAAGATTTATAAAGCAGAAGCTTTTGGTACTGGACTTACGCCAGTCCAAGAGCAGGCGACTGTCATCACGAGTTCATCTATGGAAAATCAAGTGCCTGTACAAGTTGTTTCAGATCAGCCTGCTTTTCAGCCTCAAGCTCAAACACACTTGGCGAATCGTGAGCAAGCAATGAAAGTGCTGCAAGAAATTGCGGATTACTTTCAGGCAAACGAGCCTCATAGTCCTGTGAGTTATATGCTTCAAAAAACCATTAAATGGAGTCAAATGCCGTTACATGAATGGCTAGCACAAGTCATTAAAGATGAGCATCCATTACAAATGGTTCAGGAAATGTTAGGTGTGCAGCCTAAAAATGAATACGAATAAAGATTGGTAAAGACATATGTTTAAAGCTGAAAAAGTCCTTTGGGGCGAAGGTTTATTTTTAAGACCTCAACATTTCCAAATTCAAGATACCTACCATGAACAACGCTTGAATCATACGGTTCGTGCGGTCGTACCGTTTTCATATGGTATTCAGAAATTAAGTTTCGATGAGGCTCAATTGAGCACACATATTCTTGCTCTTGAGTCTGTAGAGATGATCTGGCAAGACGGTGAAATTTATCAGGCACCTGCATATGATTTATTGCCTGAGCCAATTTTATTGGATGATCTTAATTTACGTGGTGAGATGCTAATTTATTTAGCATTGCCACTCTTGCAAGCAAATAAGCAAAATCTAATTGATCAAAACCAAGCACAAAAGGGCAGATATCAATCTCACCTTGTCGAAACGCATGATCTTTTCACTAACGCTACCGAAGCAGATATTAGTTTGCTACGCCGCCGTGCTGTTTTTAAATTATTAGATGTACATAGTAACCCAGACCATAATCTAGATGGTTTTTTATATCTGCCGATTGGAAAGATTAAACGTCAAAGTTCGGGTGCTTTTGAAATTGATCGAAAGTTTATTCCACCAATTTTGCATGTAGATGCATCAGAAACACTTATTTCAAATTTAAAAAGAACACTGAACGTTATTAAGGCAAAAATTAAGACGATTCAAACCAATAACCGAGAAAATGAACAGAAATTAATTGAATTCCGTTCAGGTGATATCGTTTCGTTCTGGTTAGTAAATGCGTTAAATACAGCTCATGCTGGTCTAAATCATTTTGTGCAATATCCACAAATTCATCCAGAGCGTTTGTTCTTCGAATTATTGCGTTTAGCAGGTTCATTATTAACGTTCTCGACGGCCTATGATGTCGATCAGTTGCCTGCCTATAAGCACCATAATTTACAAGAAAGTTTCTCGCAGTTAGACACGATTCTACGTGATTTGCTCGATACGATTATTTCGAGTCGATATATCAGTATTGCACTTAAAGAGATCCGACCTTCATATTGGGTGGGAAGTCTTGAGACCGATAAGATTACTCGAGATACTCGACTTTATATTGCAGTATCAAGTAGCGCAATGCAGACACATGAATTAATCCAGATTGTGCCTTTACGATTCAAGATCGGTAGTACTTTAGATGTAGAACAACGTGTAGTTGCTGCATTACCTGCGATTCCATTGCATCACTTAATTCAAGTTCCAACAGCAATACCGGTACGTTCTGGTGTGAGCTATTTCGAGATTGAACCACATCATGAGCTTTATCAGCGCATGTTAGATTCAGAGACGATTTGTATTTATGTTCCGGCTGGTTTCCAAGATATCAGTATTGAACTGATTGCGGTCATGAACGCTTAAGGGTAAAGGAGAGAAAAATGTCACAATCCACAGGTGCTCCTTCTTTATTTGATGATGGGCAGATTGGAACGGGCGGGAACAATAATAGCCAGTCTCAAGCAAAACTACAGGCAATCAATCTTATTGATTTATTGCATGACGGCTTTTATTTGGTTTTCTTGATTCGAAATCAGTATGTGCCAGCAGATGCTCAGCAATTTCGTGAAAAAATCTTAAATTTACTCAATCAATTTGAGCAACAAGCCAAAAAGTTACAATTTTCAGCTGATGATATTCATGATGCTAAATATGCATTCTGTGCTTTGATTGATGAAACGATCGTAACGCAACAAGACCCAAGTTATTTTAATTTGCAAAATGCTTGGTTAATTAGCCCGTTACAATTGAGCTTGTTTGGTTCTCAGTTAGCGGGTTATCGCTTCTTTGAAATATTGGAGCAATTACGTAGCCGTGGAAAAGAACGTCTAGCTGCTTTAGAAGTATTTCATTACTGCCTTTTATTAGGTTTTCAGGGTAAGTACCGAATCGAATCTACGGAAAGTCTCAACCATTTAGTATCAAGAGTCGGTGACGAAATTGACTATTTGAAAGGGAAAAAAGTTGCTTTTTCGCCGTTCTCGGCCATTCCCGATCAGATACGAAATATTATTCATCGTGAAGTACCTTTCTTTTGGATTTTGATCTTTTTATTGATTTTTGCATTGCTTACCTTTGCAGGGCTAAGATTTATGCTGAATAATCAAAATGATAAAGCATTATCTAATTATCAAAATGTGATTTCTGCTCCTCAAGAGCAAGCACATATTACAATTTATTTACCTTGATGATGGTACGAAATGGCTCAGGAAAAACCAACTTCTATTCGAGTTTTACAATCGAATAAAAAAAAGCCGAAATCACCAATACTTTATATTGTCATTGGTGTTATTGCCGGGGTGTTTGTCAGCATCTCGCTATTCCTGTTCTTGTCTCAACCGCATTCGTCAGAATCAACAGCAATTGAGAGTAAATCAACAGAAGAACAGATTTTAAATCAAGAAACTGCTCATTCTGCTGATGAACAAAATCAGGTTGCTGTCAGTCAAGACAACGAAACAGATTCAATGAGCCGTGATGGCTTTGAACAACCTAAAGATAATGAATTAAGTAATATCTTTAAACCTGCTCAGCATAAGCCTGCTACTGTCAATCAACAGCGAGTTTCTCCATTTGACGAACAGCTCACGGGTGAAAAGAAAGTTCAGGTTGTGCCTCAACTACAGACGGGTGCAGCTAAAACGACTCAACCGAAGGTACAGCCAACTCAGCAAAAGCCAGTGAGTAAACCGCAGCAACAAGTGGCACAGGCTAAACCTGTTGTTGAGAATAAAGCTCCAGCCGAACCCGAAGCTGAGGTTGAACCACCTAAAGCATCGGTAGATATTAAAATTACACGAAGTCCTTTTGCTGTGAATTAATGAACAAATGATGATTTTTCTCATTTTCTTTTGCTTTACATGCTTAGCAATTGGTTTAGCG
Organism: Acinetobacter oleivorans DR1; assembly: GCF_000196795.1. Taxonomy (NCBI): domain Bacteria; kingdom Pseudomonadati; phylum Pseudomonadota; class Gammaproteobacteria; order Moraxellales; family Moraxellaceae; genus Acinetobacter; species Acinetobacter oleivorans. The sequence continues at coordinate 2,617,231 of NC_014259.1, read as the reverse complement.
TTTTTAATGTCTTATGAGCTAAGGACGAGAAGCAAAGATTTTGTTTTGTCATTACTACCGCAAGGCCGTAAACAGCTTAATCAGGTTAGACAATTTGCTCAAACAATGAATCAGGCGGCTGCGCCTGAAAAGTTGCAATCCCATTGGCATTTGCAGCAGTGGTGGATTGTTATTGCAGGCTTTTTCTTGTTTGCCAGCATTTTAGTGTTTGCTTTTACTCGGCCTATTAGCTCAACTCGAATTGAAGCTGAATATCTCAAAAAAACAGATCCTCAAATCTACGCGCTTTTGAACGGTGAAATACTATCGCCACCACCAGAAGTGGATGAAAGCCTAATTGAAGCCGCAATTGTAGAGGCTACACAATTAGAGCAACAATATTCTGCTCAAAATAGTGGAACCATTAATTCTTCACCTATTGATAATACGAGTTTTGATGGCCGAGCTATTTTAGATACCAGTTTAGTAGATCGTAAATGGAGCAAAATGAACCCGCGTTATAAGCAGCGTTTACTCATGGTTTTTAAAATCATGAAAGAACAATATGGCTATGAGTTGGTTCTATTAGAGGGATATCGTAGTCCTGTACGTCAGAATATGTTGGCAGGTAATCCGAACACGACAAAAGCAAAAGGGTATCAGAGTTATCATCAATTTGGTTTGGCAGCAGATGTCGCCTTTAAACGAAATGGAAAAGTGGTTATTTCTGAAAGAGACCCTTGGGCTATGCAAGGCTATCGTTTATATGGGCAAGTTGCTGAATCGGTTGGGCTTACCTGGGGCGGACGTTGGAAATCTATTCAAGATTATGGCCATACCGAGTTCCGTATGCCGGGCTTAAGAAAAACACAGGAAATGGCTGAAAAACTGATCGCTGAAAGTTTGAATGAAGTAAGTTAAACACTTATTGACGATTGAAAACGTTCTTGTAAAACAGTTGTCATCTTGTCTACAAGCTGGGAAATGATCCCAGCTTTTTCCCATGTATAAATTGAAACAACCATAGGGGGGACAGTCCCTAATGAATCATATCGACGTACTCGACGTCCGCGGGTTGTTGCCACAGGCAATAAAGATAATCCTAAGCCAGTTTCAACACTAACTAACACGCTTTCTAGGCTACTACCCGTAAAGGCAATATACCAACGTCGCCGTTCACGCTCTAACGTTGCGAACATCTCATCCCGATAAAGTCCGCCTTGAGGAAAGGTCACTAAACTCATGGGATCAGACCATGTAGTTGTTGAATTCTCGCTTTCAAACCATGCCATTTCTTCCGGGAATGTAGCGTGGTGATCAGCACTGGCCGCAGGTTCTTTGACAATAATAATATCGAATTCACCATTCCGATAACGTTCTGTTAAGTTGCGACTCAAGCCAGAGGTTACGTCTAAACGAATGGAACGATGCTCTTTGGCAAATATACCAAAAACTTCAGCCATTGCTGGACTCATCATATCTTCTGGTAAACCAATACGAATAGGAATACTTCCTGCCGGATCTTTAAGTAGTGCTTCAGCTTCTTCTTGAAGGGTCAAAATCCTTTGTGCATAACCAATCAGATATTCTCCAGACACCGTCAATTTGAAAGGTCGTGCTGTCCGATCTATAAGTGCATGTCCCACTGATTCCTCAAGACGAGCTAACTGCTGACTAATTGTTGATTGAGTCAGGTGTAATTGATCGGCAGCTGCAGTAAAACTGCCAGTTTCAAAAATAGTGACGAAAGCACGTAAAAGGCGAGGATCAAACATTATTAGGTACTACCACGCTTAAAAGCTAATGAAATAAGTATTCATAATCTTAATACTATCGATTAAATAATTTAATTTCCAAATACTTTTGGTGAAGCTTATTCTAATTGCAAAATGTTTTGCCATAAATTTCTATTGGGAGGCCACCATGCGTAAGTCACTGATATGGATGAATCTGATCGTCGCACTGGGGGCTTTGGGTTTTACAAATATGACGAATGCAATGGGTGATTATCCTTTACATCAGGCAGTGATAAATAACGACACTCAATCTATCAAACAGATTTTATCCCAAAAGACCTTAATTGATGAGCGAGATGAAACTGGTTCAACTGCTTTGATGGTCGCAACAAGAGCAAATAATGTACATGCTGCTCATCTGCTGATAGAGGCAGGCGCTGATGTAAATGCAAAAGATAATATTCAAGACAGTCCATATTTATATGCTGGTGCGCAAGGATATTTAAAAATTCTAAGAATGACACTCATGCATGGTGCCGATTTAAAAAGTATTAACCGTTACGGTGGAACTGCGCTCATTCCAGCAGCGGAACGAGGCCATGTCGAAACAGTTCGTACATTAATTGCCGCTGGTGTAGATGTTAATCATGTTAATAATTTGGGGTGGACGGCATTGCTTGAGGCCATCATTTTGGGAAATGGAGAACTTAAATATCAACACATTGTAGAGCTTTTATTAAAAGCAGGTGCTGATCCGAACTTGGCAGATAAAGACGGGATAACCCCCTTACAACATGCGCGTTCAAGAGAATACCGCGAAATTGAAAAAAGACTTCTTGCAGCTGGTGCAAAATAGAAAGTGAGAGTATGTGATGGAAAAAGGTGAACAGTTTTTACGTAATGCGATTGAGCTTGCCTATAACAATATTGAAAAAGGTGGCAGACCATTTGGAGCCGTGGTTGTAAAGAATGGAGAAGTTATTGCTTCAGGCGTAAATCAGATTCTGACAACGAATGACCCCACCGCACATGCTGAATTACTGGCAATTCGTGCAGCCAGTCAAATTTTAGGATCTGCCAACCTAGAAGGCTGCTCTGTGTATGCAAGTGGACACCCATGCCCAATGTGTATGGCTGCAATGCGTTTAGCCGGTATAAAGTCGGTGAGCTATGCTTATTCTAATGAAGATGGAACACCGTTTGGTTTGTCTACGGCCGAAATATATATTGAGCTTGCCAAGCTGTTTGCTGAGCAATCAATGAAAATTCAATATATACCGATCAGAGTTGAAAACCGCACTGATCTTTATGTGCATTGGAAGAATTATCAAGCCAATCATTCAGGCTCAGAATAATGAAACAGTCTGGCGCTTTTTTGACTCGTCCCATGCTTGTTGTAACGGTAGCTTTGGTGGGCCTTAATTTAAGACCCTTTATAACTAGTATTGGGCCATTGATTGCCAATATTCGAACAGCCACTGGCTTAAGCTTACAAGGGGTAGCACTGCTCACTTTGCTACCGATGATGCTTATGGGAATCGTTGCATTTGTTGGGCCAATATTGCAAAACTTTGTCGGTGAACGAAAGGCTATTCTTGGTGCATTGCTGACCATTTGTGCGGGATGTGCTTTCCGATTTTTATTTCCTACTGCCGAAGGATTAATTCTTAGTGCCATAGTGATTGGATTCGGAGTCGCGATGATACAAGCGGCATTTCCCGGTATGATCAAAAGAGAATTTAGCCAACATATTGGTCCGATGATGGGGCTTTACTCAGCCATGCTTATGGGCGGTGGTGCCTTAGGAGCATGGTTAGCGCCTGTAGTTTCAAATATCACGGGTTTATGGTCTATTGGGCTATCTTTTTTTGCTATTCCAGCTTTGTTTGCATTTATATTGGCGCTGGCTTTTTTACCTACAAAAGCTAGCTCATCCATTCATCGTGCGCCGGTAAGAAAGTTATTAAAGCAACCTCGAACTTGGTTATTAATGGCTTGCTTTGGGCTTGTAAATGGTGGCTACTCATCAGTCGTAGCTTGGTTAGCGCCTTCTTTTCAAGATCACGGTTGGAGCGCAGCACAAAGTGGGAAATTACTTGCTCTTCTGGCCTTGAGCCAAGCAGCTTCAGCACTCATTTTGCCTGTTTTAGCTAGGAAATATAAAGACCGACGTCCATGGCTATGGTTTACGTTAGCAATGCAAATGATTGGTTTTTCAGGAATGGCTTTTATACCTGAGATCGCCGCTATGCTTTGGGCAATTTGTTTAGGCGTTGGCTTAGGAGGATGTTTTGCATTAACGCTTATAGTTGCATTAGACCATTTTGATGAACCCATTCATGCAGGTGCTTTATCTGCACTGATGCAAGGCGGTGGTTTTTTACTGGCAGCAATTCCGCCGTGGATTATTGCAATTTTGCATGATCTTACGGGAGCTTACAAAGCAGGATGGCTTTTTCATTTAGCCAGTGTGATATTGGTTGTTATTTTAGTGATTAGATTGGCTCCCAAAAGTTATTTTAAGATGAGTCTGTAAAATATTGAGTTGACCGAGATTCTTTTTATAAAGAATTACTGATGCTAAAGCACAAGCAAATTAGGAAATAGTGATAGGATAGAACTGAAATTTTTCCGCTTCTAAATGAATACAACAATATTTGATTTCTATGACTTCTTCTTTAAAACAGCTGACTTTATTTAATCAAGGCTTAGGAAAAACCAGTCGATTTACAAAAGGTGTGGATGGCACTTTACAGGCGATTGAGCATTTAGGATATGTACAGATTGATACCATATCGGTTGTAGAGCGAGCTCATCACCATATATTGTGGAGCCGAGTGCCAGACTATGATTTAAATCATTTAAATAGTTTGGTTCGTGAGCGCCAGATTTTTGAATATTGGTATCATGCTGCATCTTATCTTCCTATGAAAGATTATCGCTATGCGTTGCCTGCCATGATGTCTGTCAGGAACGGAGAAAGTCGTTATTTCAATAGAGGTGATCAGCACCTTATGAATGAGATATTGGTGCGTGTTCGTGCCGAAGGTAAAATTCGACTGCGTGACATTGATAAGAATAATAAAAAGAGTTTGGGAAACTGGTGGAATACCGGACCAGGCCGCCGTGCTTTTGAGCAGTTATATATGCAGGGTGACTTGATGATCTGTGAGCGTAACGGCATGGAAAAAGTCTATGATTTGACCGAACGCTGCCTACCTGAAAATATTGATTTAAGAATGCCCACGCTTTATGAATATGCGCAGTATTTATTTAATAATACGCTTCGAGCACATGGAGCATTTACATGGAAACAATTAGTTCATTTAAAGAAAAATGATTTAAAAGAGGCTATGAGTGTTGTGCTAAAAGAGCAGATTGATGCTGGTGTTGTATCAGTGGTTAAACTTGCCGATGGTCAAACCCTATATGTGGATGTAGCTGCAATAGAACAAAAAGTGGAGACTGATTTTGGTTTAAAAATACTTTCGCCTTTTGATAACTCGCTTATTCATCGTGACCGCTTAACTTCTTTATTTGAGTTTGATTATCGGATTGAATGCTATGTACCAGCGGCTAAACGGGTATATGGATATTTCTGTTTGCCGATCCTATATCAAGATGAGTTAGTAGGCCGACTAGATTGTAAAGCACATCGGTCTATCAAAGAATTAGAAATGATTAGCTTGCATCTAGAAAAAACAATCAAAGATAAAGAGCATTTCTTTTTTGAACTAGATCAAGAGCTCAAACGTTTCGCAGCATTTAACCAGTGCTTAACCATTAATGACAAAGTGATTAAGCTCATTCGTACTAAAATTTAAACACCAAAAGCACTCCAACTTTTGGTGTTTTTACTTCTTTAGTTCAAAGGCATACGATATTCAATAATCCCTGGTTTTTGTGCAATCCAGTCATAAAGCTTTTGTGCTGTTAGATTGGTTTCTTGAGTATGCCAATATAAACGGTCACAGTTGTGTTCAATTGCTTGCTTCTGCACATATTCAATAAGTTGCTTACCAATGTGTTGTCCACGAACTTCGGGTGAAACATAGAGGTCTTCTAAATAACAATAATTATCTTCTGCCCATGTTGAACGATGAATAACATAATGCACAATTCCCAAAACTTGCTCACCTTGTTTGGCAACAGCACAATAAACGGGTTCATTTTCATTGAAAAAGCGTTCCCAAGTCACTTTTGTGACATGAAGAGGTAAATTTACCTGATAAAAATTTTGATAAGCAAGCCAATATTTTTCCCATTGTGAATAGTCCTGCTGTTGAACAGGCACGATTTGAATATCTTGATTTTGCATAATAATTACACTCTATTTTAAAGTAATGGAAAATGGACAACTAGAGTGTAGTTTTGATAGTGGTGTTTTTATAAGGTACACTTTTGATATTTTTTACAGTACCAGTTTGTTATGGCAGCTTCGATTTCGGCATCTTTCCCACATTTGATTTTGCCAAAAGGTCAGATTAAAGATGGGCTATATTCGGCTTTGCGTGATGCTATTTTAGATGGAAGACTATCTGCTGGAACAAAATTACCCTCAAGTCGTGCCCTAGCAGAGGTGATGTCAATTTCAAGAAATTCTGTATTGGCAGCTCTTGAACGATTACTTGATGAGGGATATTTATTTACCAAACCAAGTTCGGGTACCTATGTTGCTGAGGTTGTGCCAGATCATTTAATACATGTCCAAGAAAATTCAGAAAAAACGTCTAAAAATAATCATCAATCCTTAAATATTAATCCGAATATTGAAGCTTTATTGGATTCATGGCGAGAGCAGTCATGGGCAAGTCAAAAGAAAAAAATGTTCCATGTAGGTGTAGGTTGTGTTGATTTATTTCCTCATCAACTTTGGGGAAAGTTATTAAATCAAGCTTGGCGGCAGTCGTATTATCAGCTTGGTCAATTTCACGACCCGCGTGGCTATCTGCCTCTACGTCAGGCAATTTGTGAATATGTTCGCTCCACCCGAGGGCTGAACTGCAACGAAGAGCAAATTATTATCGTAAATGGGACACAGCAAGCTATTCATTTAACAGCCTATGCTTTACTTCAAACAAATGATGAGGTGTGTTTAGATGAACCAGGTTATGACGCAGCTTTTAATATTTTCCGAAGTTTTGGTGCGCAGGTAAATTTAATTGAAAGTGATGAAGAGGGAATGCAAGTCTCTGACATTATTCATCGTTATTCAAAAAGCAAACTGGTCTATACAGCGCCTTCACATCAGTTTCCTGTAGGTGGGACCTTAAGTCTCACACGCCGTTTTTCGTTACTTGATTGGGCATCTCAACAAGGGAAGTGGATTTTTGAAGATGACTATAATAGTGAATTTCGCTACGGCACACATCCTATTCAAGCTCTACAAGGTTTAGATCAGCAGCAAAGAGTCATTTACTCTGGTACTTTTACCAAAATGATGTTTCCAGAGTTTCGGTTAGGATTCATGGTTGTGCCTGAAGCATTGATCGAAACGTTTAGTGCAGCCAAATACTATACCGATGTTCGAAGTTCTTATTTAGAGCAAGTGGCTTTGTCTCAATTTATACAAAAAGGCCACTATGCTCGGCATGTACGCAAAGTTCGAAAAGCTTGCTATGAGCGCCAACAAGCATTGATTAAAGCTATTGATGAGCATCTTTCAGATGTGCTTAGTGTTCAACCCACAGATTCAGGTATCCATGCAGTGTGTTGGTTAAAAGGTAAGTGGACAGAGCAAGAATTTATTGATCAGTGTTCAGCTCTAAACTTGGCTGTTCAGCCATTATCAAGATATTGTCAGATGCCAAACAAAAAGGGCGCGGTACTTTTTGGCTATGCGGCCCACACACCTAATGAAATTATTGAAAACATTCAAAAAATTGAACAATATTTACAAGAAAAGTAATAGCCTAAGTTTTGTTATTTAGATAAATTTAATCATTCTTTAAATGCTTAAATACGAATTTCTATGATGATCAATTGGTTATATGAAAATAGAGATATTATTAAAATTTTTAAAAGTTAATTTTAATTAATATTATTTTAAGCTAGCACAATTAATCTAACTACATCAAAGCTTATTTAGTACACCTTTTGGCCACATTCTCCAGATGTGGCCGTTTTTTTATCAAAAATAAATATAGTTCCGAATAGCTTAATTAACTCTTAAAGAGAAATAAAAATTAATCTTCTTCCATGGCATTACTATAAAACTTAACACCCAGTTTAATACGATCACGCCCATTACCCATACGCCAGCGATTAGTATCTCTTAAAGAATATACACAGCCACAATATTCTTGTTGATAAAACTCTTCTCGTTTACTGATTTCAATCATACGGCTTGAGCCACCGTTTTTACGCCAGTTGTAATCCCAGTACTGAATTTCAGGATAGTGCGCAGCAGCACGAATTCCGCAGTCATTGATTTGCGCCATATTTTTCCAGCGAGAAATTCCTAGCGAACTACTGATGAGACTAAAGCCGTGTTCATGTGCGTAAAGGGCAGTTCGTTCAAATCGCATATCGAAGCACATAGTGCAACGAATACCACGTTCGGGTTCATCTTCCATACCTTTTGCTCGAGTAAACCAATTGTCAGTGTCATAGTCTGCATCAATAAATGGAATATTATGCTTTTCGGCAAAACGAATATTTTCTTCTTTACGGATGAGATATTCTTTTACTGGATGAATATTAGGATTATAAAAAAATATTGAAAATTTAATTTCTGATTCGATCAATGCTTCCATAACTTCTCCTGAACAAGGAGCACAACAGGAGTGAAGTAATAATTGATCATGTCCAGATGGGAGTTCTAATTTTAAACGTTGAGTTGACATAATAAAAAAATTAAATTGTAATGCAATTCATTATATATTTATTTTTTATATAATGTGAAATGAATTATTTTCAATTTTACTGTGAAATTAATTTAATTTTATCTATTAATATTTTTAATACTAAACTAAATATAATCAAATAAATATTATACCAAATATTGAAGTCGTCTTTATAATTAGCCTTAAGGTTATTGTTAAATATACTATATGTTTAAATAAATTATGGATGGGTTTTATATATTTTAAAATAATAAAACTTAAATATTTTTTGATAAGTGATTGATGTATCTAAATATAATTTTAAGTTTTTATTGTGATATGTGTCACAAATAAACCTTATTTTTTCAATTAAAGTATTTCTTTAGATTTATATCTTTAATAAATTTATACTATAAAATTCAGTGTGTTTTTTTAATTTAAGCGTGTGATAATTTGAGATATGAAAGATTGGCAATGTAAGTATTGTAACGGTTACATTATGGTTAATCATTCAAAGATTAGCGTAGGAGAAAAAGTTTACTTTTTGGTATATAAATTTGATGCAAAGAATGAAAGGAAAAAATTATATAAAAAGGGAATTGTGATTGCACGTCACGATAATATACTTCACATTGAATCACGTAAAAAAACTTATAAGATCGAGCAAATTAAAGTCTATCCATTAGGCGCCCCAATGCCTTTCGTTTACAACATGTTTTGGATTTGTGGATGTCCCTGTACTCTACAAAACTAATTTCTTAAATTTAACTGATAGCAAGTTATTTTATAAATAGAACTGGATTAATCATCAATCCATTTTTGTCTTTTGCTTTTACAGATAAGACCTATAACTTGATAAAAGCGGCTCATAACATATAGCAAAATCCCTGTTATTTATTTGACAAAACAAAGACGTACTCTTATAAACCTCAAGTAAAGTTGAGGTCAATTGTGATGAGTGAAAATAAAAAAGCTGACCCTAGTCGCGTTTTGACTGTGGGTGAAGTTGCAAAAAGGAGCGGGGTTCCTGTTTCAACCCTTCATTTTTATGAAGCGAAAGGACTTATAAAAAGTATAAGAACTAATGGTAATCAACGTCGCTATCCCTTAATTATTTTAAGATATATTGCGATTATTAAAGTTGCTCAAAGGGTAGGTATTCCTTTAAATGAGATTAAAGAAGCTTTGAGTCAGTATCCGATTGGTAGCAAATTAACAGCTAAGCAATGGAAGGATTTATCGAGTCATTGGCGAGAAAATTTGGATGATCGAATTCAAAAATTAACTCGATTAAGAGATGAAATGGACTGGTGCATTGGCTGCGGTTGTTTATCGTTAGAGCAATGTCCATTAAGAAATCCTGAAGATATTTTAGGACAAGACGGATCAGGGGCCCGAATTTTAGAAAGACCTGAATAGAATAGTTCAAAAAATGGCTTTTAATTGGGAATATCTTAATTTCCAATAAATTAAATTTATTTTGCTAGAACATTCAAGTGAGTTTTTTATTGTAAACAAGTCATATGAAACATGAATTTTTTTGATATCTTTAGTTTTTTTAGTAAGAAGCAAAAAATTATGAAAAAAACTATCTTTCTTGGCTTAGCGCTTGTTTCGTTAACGGCTTGTTCGTCTGTACAACATAAAGATTCAACTCCACCAAAAATTGGTTCACCAAACCCAGCTAGTCAATATTGTGTTGAACAAGGTGGGAAATTAGAAATTAGAAATGAAGCAAATGGTCAGGTTGGGTATTGTCATTTACCAAATGGCCAAGTCGTTGAAGAATGGAAATTATTCCGTGATAATCAAGCGAACTGTGTAGCAGAAGAAGCTCAAAAATTAGTGGGGCAATCAGGCCTGACTGATGATCAAATTAAACAAAAAACTAAATCAGAAATTGTGCGCACAGTAGCTCCAGGTCAACCAATGACAATGGATTACCGCACAAACCGAGTTACAGTTACTATTGATCCTGCTTCTAAGAAAATTACTCAGGCAACTTGTGGTTGATTTGTTTTAATTAAAGTTTGTTAAACCAAATCTTGAAGTACAAAAGCCTGTTGAAATGCAGGCTTTTTTATGACTTTAATTTTGGGAATAACGAATGACTGGATACTCTTTTTGTTTAGTCAGTTGTTGCAAAGCCTGATTAATTTTAATGAGAAAAATATCAACTTTATCTTGGCTTGGATTGTTGGTGTTGTATGAAGCTCTTTCTTGATAGTTAATTCCACATCCAATAATTTTCATATTTGCGGGATTAAAGCTCCAGTCATTTTTATTTTTGATCGAGATATCTAAATCACTATCACATTCTTTCCAGAGTTTTAAAAATTGATTGGAATATACAGCGGGAGCTTCTTGTGCTCGGTAGGCTGTAAATCCCTGCATTTCGGAGTTAGCAAATTGAAGGAGATGATTGGTGGGCATTCCTCCCCAAAGCATAGCGCTATCTTTTGGTAGCTTTATTCCTGTTATATGTTCTTCTTTAAGGGGCGCAGTTTGCTCATTTTTCTGTTTGGACTTTTGAGATTTATAAACTAGTTTTGTTCCAACAGGAACCGTTACGCCTTTGACTTGACTGATTTGTGTTGTATAGAAATAAGGCGAAGTATCACGGTTACAGCCTGTCGGGTTATAACAGCCAATACAACCACTTAACAATAAAACCGGAAAACTTAAAATACTTAATTTGAAAATTCGATTCATTTTTCTTGTCTTTCATTATGTCTAGAAATTTAATATATCAGTATTTAAATCAATAATAAAAAAAGCCCCTAGCGGACTAGAGGCAGAAAAACATCAGATGCAAGAACAGGTGAATTATGCATCTGAGTTAAGTAGGTTGTATCAAACCATGGAAAGCACTTTACCAGCAAAAATGAATAAAAATAGGGAGGTGCGACTAATGGCTAATGTTCTACGGTTGTTTTTTAAGCGCCTATAAACTCGGATTTAATTTCTATTCTGAGCACTAATTTTTAAATTCCATAAATTTTTACATCCAATTTTTAAAAAAAATATGAGTCAAATTTTGCTTTTTAATTCGATTATTAAAATTAATATTTGTTTTATATGAATTTTTCCGTCGGTAAAGAATTTGGAAAGGAAGACTATTCTTTTTGTTGTATATCGTATACGATATATGAAGAATGATTAAGCAGCTATTAATCCCATTCCATAACTTTTGAGATGGATTAACTCGAAAGTACGACTACCCAGAGTTTTATTTGTATTACTGAGGAATAATTATGAGTAATATCTTCACAGGATGTATCCCGGCGCTAATGACCCCATGTACTCCTAACCGTGAGCCAGATTTTGACGCGCTTGTGAAAAAAGGGCATGAGCTGATTGAAGCTGGCATGAGTGCGGTAGTGTATTGTGGTTCTATGGGTGATTGGCCTTTATTGACAGAAGCTCAACGCCAAGAAGGTGTAGCACGACTTGTTGCTGCTGGCATTCCAACAATTGTTGGTACTGGTGCAGTTAATTCAAAAGAAGCAGTTTCTCATGCAGCTCATGCAGAAAAGGTAGGTGCACAAGGGCTTATGGTTATTCCACGTGTACTATCACGCGGCGCATCACCAGCTGCACAAAAAGCTCACTTTTCTGCCATTTTAAAAGCAGCTCCAAGCTTACCTTCGGTGATTTACAATAGCCCATATTATGGATTTGCAACTCGTGCAGATTTATTTTTTGAATTACGCCGTGAGTTTCCAAACTTAATTGGTTTTAAAGAGTTTGGTGGCGCTGCCGATATGCGTTACGCAGCTGAGTTCATTACTTCACAAGATGATTCAGTTACCTTAATGGCTGGTGTAGACACTCAAGTTTTCCATGGCTTCGTCAATTGTAATGCAACCGGTGCGATTACAGGGATTGGTAATGCTTTACCTAAAGAAGTTTTACTGTTGGTTGACCTTAGTAAGAAAGCTGCAGCAGGTGATGCAAAAGCCCGTCGCTTAGCACAAGAGTTATCAAGTGCATTAGAAGTTTTATCTTCTTTTGACGAAGGAACGGATCTTGTTCTTTACTATAAATACTTAATGGTACTTAACGGTGATAAAGAATATACCTTACACTTTAATGAGACTGATGCATTGAGCGAATCGCAACGTAAATATGTTGAAACTCAGTATGAGTTATTCCGTACGTGGTACCGTAACTGGTCAGCTGAAATCTAAGTAAGTATTCATAAAAAAGAGGCTAACAATTCAGCCTCTTTTTTTATTTCTATGGATTACTTTTTGGTCAGAACAATAACGCATAGGAAAATGAGAATTAAACCTAAATAACTATGCATTGTTAAACTTTCACCCACTACAACAACTGCTAATAATGCTGCAACTGGAATTTCCACCAAAGCTAGTGTCATAGCTTGACTTGCGGGAATTCGTTTAAGACCAAAGCTAAAAAATAAATAGCCTAAAAACATAGGAACAATCGGAATATAAATCGCAACCCAAATGTTAGTTGGGTAAACAAAAAGGTTTTGTGCCGTAATGAATAATGTAGGTAGTAACAGCACTGCAGAGATACCAAAAATCACTCCCATGGCAGCTCTTGAGTCGACATCTTGGCGAATTAGGTTTCTCATTATCCAAGAATATGTTGCATAGCTCAGGCTAGAGAGTAAGCCAAAAAATACCCCTAAAATACGATCAGATTGTACGATTTGATGCTGCGCATGATCACCGGCATAAGAGAGTAAAATAATTCCTAAAAAACCGAGAATAAAACTGATGAGCCATTTTAAAGAAAGTTTTCGTTTATCTAAAATCCATTCTAAAAGCACTGAAAACAAAGGCGCACAACCAATAGAAATTACTGTGCCAATAGAAACACCAGCCAAAGAGACAGATGAATAAAATGCAAATGGACAAAGAATTGAAACAATGACCGCAATAAAAACTTGGGATTTATAGTTAAATAGTTTTTGGTAATTTTTTTTAATGGCTTTTAAGCTTAAAAATGTATGAATTAATCCACCGAAGCCCACAGAAATGGTAGCAATTACAAGTGGACTAATGCCTTTTGCAAAAGATGCCGCTGTACCTGCTGTACCCCATAGAAAAGCAGCAAATAGTACAGATAAGAAACCCGTATAATAATTCAGAGAAAATTTTGCTTCTGTTGGCGTACTCATATGAAGTGACTCAAACTTTAAAAGTTTTATGCAGCATGATTTTTACAAGATAAAAAATTTATCTTGCAGGCAATAACTTAGCTAAACGGATAGGAATCTTTTTGACAGTTACCCATCAAGAGAACAGGGTAGTATGCTGCTATTTATTATGATTTGCTTGGTTAGATACAATAAAATGATGACGATTTCAGCATAGTCTAATAATAGTTTTGTGAATTAAATGGTATAAAGTATACTTTAGCTATTAATGCAGTTAAAAATTATTAGCTCCAATAAATAGAGAAAATGAGTTTTAGCAGTATTGAATTAAAGGTAAGCCGTGCCGAAAATAATGCTTGAAAAGCAATGATTTCATTATGGCGGATGAATAAAAATTATCATCCTTTTATTTGTGTCATATTTTGAGGTTAAGAGAATATTCGTGACGCTACCATCTTTTAATGTATCAAATCTTGGTGCAATGCCTTCGGTATCTGAAGTTATTGTCAAATATATTAGAGAAGCAATTATTGCAGGACATATTGCTGAAGGCGAACCGATTCGTCAGGATGAAATTGCCAAACTTTTTAATGTCAGCAAAATTCCCGTACGTGAAGCCTTAAAGCAACTTGAAGCTGAAGGCTTAGTTGAGTTTATAAAAAATCGTGGCGCAATTGTGACCCGCATCTCTGAAGAAGAGTTGGCACAGATTTTTGAAGTCCGAGTGATGTTGGAAACGAAGCTGATTCAGCTCGCCGTGCCGAATATGACGGAGGAAACTTATAAAAAGGCAGATGAAATTTGTAATGCCTTTATCGATAACATGGATATTGGAAGCTGGACCACACTCAATTGGCAATTACATGCATGCCTTTATGAACCAGCACAACGGCCTTACATGCTTGGATTAATTCGTTCTATTTACGATAAAATTGAGCGCTATCTAAGATTGCAGATGAATGTTTCAGAAGGCAAATCACGTGCAAATGATGAACATAAAGAAATCGTGAAAGCCTGCAAAGCCAAAGATGTTGATTTAGCGGTTAAATTAATTGAAGAGCATATTAATGGTGTTTGCCAATCACTTTATGAACATCTACCTCACCATAAAAATGTGAAAAAATAAGCGCTCCATTCTTAATCATTTCAGTGTTATTTGAATTAGGCCACTGGCCTAATTTTTTTGTCTTTAGTTTAGGTGAAGCAAGTTTTCACTATGCTGATTTCGTCATCGATTCATAAGAAAACGATCAAGCTTGCTGTTTTGAGATCAGTCATCCTAGAAAAAAATGTAAGGATACTTCTATGAAAACAGTAAAAATTTTGGACTCTCATACTGGTGGCGAACCAACACGATTAGTACTTGAAGGTTTTCCTGATTTAGGTACAGGAGACATGGAAAGTCGCCGAAAAATATTATCAGAACAATATGACCATTTCCGTAGAGCAACTATGTTAGAGCCGCGCGGTAATGATGTTCTGGTTGGAGCGTTATTGTGTAAGCCGCTGAATCCCAAAGCGAGCGCGGGCGTTATCTTCTTTAATAACACGGGCTACCTAGGCATGTGTGGTCATGGCACGATTGGTTTAGTGGCTTCGTTAGCACATTTGGGAAAAATACAAGTAGGTACGCATTTAATTGAAACGCCAGTAGGTGATGTTGAGGCGACATTGCATGAAGATCATTCAGTTAGCGTGAGAAATGTACCAGCATATCGTTATAAAAAAGCGGTCGAAGTTGATGTTGAAAAGTATGGAAAAGTTACTGGTGATATTGCATGGGGCGGAAACTGGTTCTTCTTGATTAATGACCATGGTCAACATGTTGCAAGTGATAATTTAGATCAACTGACTGACTATGCGTGGACAGTCAGACAAGCGCTTACGGCACAAGGAATAACTGGTAAAGATGGACAAGAAATTGATCATATTGAATTATTTGCAAGTGACGCCGAAGCGGACAGTAAAAATTTCGTACTTTGCCCAGGCAAGGCCTATGACCGTTCACCATGTGGAACTGGAACCAGTGCAAAAATTGCTTGCTTAGCTGCGGATGGCAAACTTGAGCCAGGAAAGTTATGGAAACAAGCCAGTATTATCGGTAGCCAGTTTATTGCCTCTTATGAGCAAGCTGGGGAATATGTTATTCCAACCATTCGTGGTGAAGCTTACATGAGTGCCGAAGCAACTTTATTTATGGATGAAAATGACCCATTTGCTTGGGGTATTCAGCTATGAGAACCGATGCCATCGTCATTGGGGCAGGCATTGTAGGTGCGGCATGTGCTTATGAATTGGCTCGGCAAGGGTTAAATGTGCAAGTTTTGGATGCTCGTATCGGTGGGGCAACAGCTGCGGGCATGGGGCATTTGGTCATTATGGATGACTTGGACGCCGAATTAAAGCTTAGCCATTGGTCAGTTCAGTTGTGGCATGAATTAGGGCACGAGCTTTCAGAAGAATGTGCCTATCGCCAAACACCAACTTTATGGCTGGCAAGTAGCCCAGAAGAAATGCAGATTGCCGAAGAAAAATATCAACGTCTCACTGCACAAGGTGTCCGTTGCCAACTTCGAAATGCAGAGGAAATCCGTCAGCTTGAACCTCACATAAAGCATGGTCTCTACGGTGGGTTGGAAGTTTTTGATGATGGCATTTTATATGCACCCTGTGCTGCTGAATGGTTGTTAAAACAATTCCCGCAAAAGATTCAGGTTCAACAAGCTAAAGTTATTCATATTGAAGAAAATCGGGTTCAGTTAAGTGATGGAACATGGCTCGAAGCAGCACATATTGTTTTAGCAAACGGCATTCATGCGACAGATTTTTTTCCAGAGTTACCTATTGAACCTAAAAAAGGTCATTTAGCAATTACCGACCGTTATCCCGAATTAAATGTAAAACATACGTTAGTGGCTTTGGCTTATGCAGCCAGCACTCAAGCGACAAGTGGAATTTCAGTCGCTTGTAATATTCAACCTAGACCGACAGGTCAGCTATTTATTGGGTCATCTCGTCAGTTCAATACGGTTGATCCGACTGTAGAGCCAGAAGTGTTTACTCAGGTGCTTAAAGAGGCTGCTGATTATTTTCCAGCTTTGGCTGATCTTAATGTTATTCGGGCATGGACTGGTTTTCGTGCAGCTACTCCGGATGGCATTCCTGTTATTGGACGACATCCTGCATTTCAATCGGTTTATTTAGCGGTTGGTCATGAAGGACTAGGTGTAACCACTGCGACAGGTACAGCAAGACTTATTGCTTCCCATGTGTGTGGGTTAACTTTTGATATAAATCCTGAACCTTTTTTACCTCATCGTTTTATAGGAGCTGCATAGATGATTCAGCTTTTTATTAACGGACAATCAGTTTCTGTGATTGAGGGCACCAGTGTTGCTGCTGCTTTAGCACAAGCAAAGTCTTACAGTCGTCTATCTGTTTGTGGTGAAAAACGTACTCCATTTTGTGGAATGGGAGTTTGTCAGGAATGCCGTGTCAATATTAATGGACTCAGAGTGCTTGCTTGTCAGACGCTGTGCCAGCAAGACATGAAGGTGGAAACACAATAATGGAAAAACAATACGATGTAGTAGTTGTAGGAGCAGGCCCTGCTGGGTTATCAGCTGCTATTGCGGCCGCCGAGAGTGGTGGGCGAATTTTAATATTAGATAATAACCCACAGGCGGGCGGTCAAATCTGGCGTGCTGGACCGATTTTTCCTGTACCTGAAATGGCGCAGCAGAAATATCAACAAATCAAGGCTTATCCTAATATTGAATTTATGTTTGGTGCCAAGATTGTCGCTGCACCTTTTGTAGGCCAATTACTCGTTGAGCGACCTCATGACAGCCTAAATTTGTCTTATCGCCAGCTTATATTGTGTACGGGTGCAAGAGAACTATTTTTACCTTTTCCTGGGTGGACCTTATCTGGAGTAACGGGTGCAGGTGGTTTACAAGCTTTAATTAAAGCAGGTACACCTGTAAAAAATGAACGTGTTGTGATTGCTGGTTCCGGACCATTACTCCTAGCAAGTGCGGACACAGCAAAAAAAGCAGGTGCTCAAGTTCTCTATGTTGCTGAACAGGCAGCTTCATCTTCTGTTCGTAAATTTGCACTACAACTTTGGCGCTGGCCTGCGAAAATAATACAGGCGTTATCTTTACCTTATCGTCTATATCACCCTGACAGTTATGTGATTGAAGCGATTGGTCAGGAGCATCTTGAACGAGTAAGACTACAAACGCCGAAAGGAATTGTTGAAATTGAGTGTGATCGACTCGCTTGTGGGTTTGGTTTAGTACCGAATACTCAA
Organism: Acinetobacter oleivorans DR1; assembly: GCF_000196795.1. NCBI lineage: Bacteria > Pseudomonadati > Pseudomonadota > Gammaproteobacteria > Moraxellales > Moraxellaceae > Acinetobacter > Acinetobacter oleivorans. The sequence continues at coordinate 2,599,246 of NC_014259.1, read as the reverse complement.
TTAGGGCAGTTAATGGGTTGTCAAATTAAGGACAATGCGATTGCGGTCGATGACTATCAACGTACATCACAGCCACAGGTGTGGGCAGCAGGTGAGTGTACAGGCTTTGGCGGAAGTGAGCTGGCGATGGTTGAAGGTAGCATCGCAGGTTATGCAGCTATAGGCCAAAATGAAAAAGCCAGTCAATTATTTGCTCAAAGACAGCGGTATCGTTTATTTGCAGATCTACTTGAGAAAAGCTTTAAGTTACGTACTGAATTAAAAACGCTTGCACGCCCAGAAACTATTTTTTGTCGATGTGAAGATGTGACTTTTGATAAGGTTGCCGAGCGTAGTAGTTGGATTGATGCAAAATTACATACACGTTGTGGAATGGGAGCATGTCAGGGAAGCACTTGTGCAACAGCTGCCGCCTGCCTGTTTGATTGGCAGCTACCTAACTCTCGACCGCCATTACTGCCTACCCGTGTAAAAAGCCTCATGGCGATGTCTACTTCTCCTTTAAATCAAAAATGAAATGTTCTAGAGTAGACAAGTTATTACTTTGCCCGCTCTAGCTCATGACTTTGGTTCAAATTCCGAAACTAACCACAACTTTGGAAGATTTCTTAAAAAATCTGGAAAGTATTGAACCATTATTTGATGCTTTATCTTCGGTGGTATTTTTCATCAAAAATACTGAAGCACGCTATGTCTTTGTTAATCAAACATTGGTAAATCGCTGTGGTCTAAAAGATAAAACTGCGTTACTTGGAAAGACCTCGGAAGAAGTCTTTCCTCACTCTCTTGGAAAAATATATACATCTCAAGACTTGCAAGTCATTCGCCGTGGTAAAAAGTTAACAGAGCAATTAGAACTGCATTTATATGCAAAGAACCAGTCGGGCTGGTGTTTGACTTATAAAGAACCTTTATTTGATGCGGATGGAAAGTTAGTAGGAATAGCGGGTATTTCTAATGATTTAAATGTGCCTGAAAATACACATCCTGCTTTTTATAAAATGGTTCAGGTTGAGGAATATATTAAAAAGAATTATGCCGAAACGATTACGTTGGCACACTTGACCGCAATTGCTGGTGTGTCGGTGGCTCAGTTAGAACGCTATTGCAAAAAAATATACCATTTAACGCCGCGGCAAATGATTAGCAAAATTCGTCTTCAGGTCGCCACTGAACTGCTTGCGACTGACTTACCGATTACTCAAATTGGTTTGCGCTGTGGTTATACCGATCATAGTGCTTTTTGTCGTCAGTTTAAGTTGCATACAGGCATGTCGCCTACTTTGTATCGTGCCTCTACCAAAAATATTTAGATAAAAAAATTGGGCTGTATATAACAACCCAAAATCATTATTAAGCTCTTAATTTATATTTTAAAGATTAATCTTTAAAAGCCAATGATCGGCCTTTGGTTTCTTTTACCAGCAAAATCGAGACTATAGAAATCAGACTTGCGGCAACTAAATATAAAGAAATTGGAACCGAACTATTAAATTCTTTGAGTAAGGTCAAGGCAATTAATGGAGCGAGTGAACCTGCCATAATGGGTGCGACTTGATAACAAAATGAAAGCGCCGTATAGCGAATGTGAGTTGGAAATAACTCAGTCATTAAAGCAGAGTAAGGCGAGTAGGTCATCGATTCAATAAATAGACCGAGCACAATCGCTAACATGATGAGCCAGTTATTGCCTGTATCCATTAACGGAAAGCCGACAAAGCCCCAAAATGCAGTGAGTACAGCTCCAATAAGGTAAATTGGTTTACGGCCAAATATATCGCTTAAATGCCCCATAACAGGAATAATAAAGAAATGGATCAGGTGAGCGCCGAACATGAGCAGTAATATCTGCGAAGTATCTTTATGGACGACCAACTTTAAATAACTGATCGAAAAAGTAACCACCATATAGTACAAAATATTTTCTGCGAATCGGGCACCGATACCCGCAATAACAGATTTCTTATGATATTTTAAAACTTCAATAATCCCGAGTTGTTGTTTTTCAAGAAGCTGTTGTTTGGCCTGTGCTTCTTTAAATACCTCGGCATCGTCTACATTTTTTCGAATCCATAAACCAATCAGTACCACGACCGCTGAAAACCAAAATGCACAGCGCCATCCCCAATCTAGAAATTGTTCAGGGGAAAGGTTTTTTGAAAGTAGTAATAAAACCAGTGTTGCTACTAAATTCCCGAGCGGTACACCAGTTTGGGGCCAGCTTGCCCAATAGCCTCTGCGATCATCGGGACTGTGCTCTGAAACCAAAATAACTGCGCCACCCCATTCACCACCAAAAGCAAAGCCTTGAATTAAACGCAGCATAACCAATAGTGTAGGTGCCCAATAGCCAATTTGATGAAAGGTCGGAATACAGCCCATTAAAAAAGTAGTGATACCGACAATAATCAGGCTAATTTGCAATAATTTCTTACGACCAATTTTATCGCCGTAATGGCCAAATACGAGGCCACCAATCGGTCTTGCTAAAAAGCCAACGGCATAGAGGGCAAAGGCCGCCAAAATACCATCTATAGCATTACCCGTTTGTTGAAAGAAAAGTTCACCAAAGACGAGGGCGGAAGCAGTTCCATACAGGAAAAACTCATACCATTCAGCTACGGAGCCGACCATAGAGGCCGCCACTACCTTTTTTAATGTTGTGGTCATATACCAATATCCTTATTTAAAAATATGTTACGCATGAGTTTGTTTGAGCATCTTGCTATTCATTTTTTGCACTTTTTTATTCGAAGAATGTGCGGTTACGTTGTGAGATTTGGGTCTAAATAAAAAGGAGCTCATCTCTTGGATAAACTCCTTCAAAAATATTAAAGTGCAGCTTTACTCATTTCACCATTCACTAAGCGTTCAATACCAAGCGGATTGGCATTTTGAAGGGCAGGTGGTAATAAGTGATCTGGATAGTTTTGATAGCATACTGGTCGTAAATAACGGTCGATTGCTAAGGTTCCTACCGAAGTACCACGTGCATCGGAAGTTGCAGGGTAAGGACCGCCGTGTACCATGGCATCACAGACTTCCACACCTGTTGGGTAACCATTTAGAAGTAAACGTCCTGCTTTTTCTTCAAGTAATGGAATAAGGGTAGAGAAGTTCTCAAAATCTTGCAGCTCGGCAATTAATGATGCGGTAAGCTGACCACGAAGTCCATTTAACGCTAGAGCAAGTTGCTCTGCCGATTCAACTTCAATCACAATCGTCGTTGGGCCAAATACTTCTTCTTGAAGTAGTTCATCCTGCTCTAGTAAAAGAGATACATCAGCTTTAAAGAGCTGAGGATAAGCTTGATGGCCTTGCTGTGGTTGACCTGCTAAATGCTCAATTTTGTCGTGTGCGAGTAATGCTTTCAGACCATGTTCATAGCTTCTTAACGTGCCTTTGTTAAGCATGGTTTGTGGTGGTTGCTGAGCCATTGCAGCCGTGAACTGCTCAAGAAATTGGCTAAATTCAGCTGATTTAATTCCAATAATTAAACCCGGATTGGTACAGAACTGACCGCAACCTAAAACCACTGAACCACTAAGTTCGGCTGCAATTTTATCACCACGCACTTTTAGAGCTTCGGGTAATAAAACCATTGGGTTAATGCTCGACATTTCGGCAAAAACAGGAATTGGCTCAGGGCGTGCAGCAGCTAAATCGCAGAGAGCACGGCCCCCTTTGAGTGAACCTGTAAATCCAACTGCTTTAATTGCAGGGTGTTTTACCAGGGGTTCACCAACACCTTGACCATAAATCATGCTAAAGATGCCTTTTGGCATAGCGCATTTCTCAATTGCACTACAAATCGCATTTGCAATGGATTCGGCGGTTGCCATGTGGCCGCTATGCGCCTTCACAATGACAGGACATCCAGCTGCAAGTGCTGAAGCGGTATCGCCACCAGCAGTAGAAAAGGCAAGAGGGAAATTACTTGCACCAAATACCGCCACTGGCCCAACACCGATTTTATATTGACGTAAATCTGGACGTGGAAGTGGTTGACGCTCAGGTAAAGCCAAATCAATACGGGCACCTAAATAATCACCACGGCGTAATACTTGAGCAAACAGACGTAATTGGCCAGTAGTTCGCCCACGTTCACCGCGAATGCGAGCTTCAGGTAAAGCAGTTTCTTGACAGACAGTGGCAATAAACTGGTCATCAAGCGCATCAATTTCACTGGCAATTGTTTCTAGAAAAACAGCGCGCTGTTCTGGTGTGGTTTGTCTAAAAGCTGGATAAGCCAATGCAGCTGCTTGAGCTGCCTGATCAATTTCTTCAGGAGTGGCTTGAGCAAATTGATAGGGTAATGCTTCATCTGTTGCAGCATCATAACTTAAGACAAATTTACTGCCCGAACTTGAACGTTGACCTGCAATAAAATTTTGACCAGTAATATTTAACATTATCAACCTCACTTTAGAGTGAACGTCAAAAGTAGTTCTTCTGACGTTGGAGAATTATCGAAGCCTAGGTTTTACTTTCGAAAAATATAGTATTTTGTATACGTTATTAGTCAAAAGAAAACTCCAACCTATATGTGTTTAAGCAAGTGATCGCTAAGCTTCATCATCATTTTTAATGAGTGCTTTTGGTAAACCTGAATGTATTCCCCAGTAGTAACAACCAAGAGAAATCACCATAACTAAAAGTGTGTCAAACGGAGCTGCCAATAGGTGTGATGCACCATCACCAAAGCTGCCAAGGTAAGAAACAATAATCATTAAAATGTAGTAAACAAGAAGCCAAGCTGATGACTTTAATTGTTGGGCTAGGCTGACTTCTTGGGTTGGCACATAGCGTTTAAAAATGACATAGAGTGCAAACAATACGATTTGTGCGCCTAATAACCATGAAATGACATTCCAGCCAGACCAATAGACAATAAAAGAGGCAATCACGAAGGCAAGTGGGCCAAGAACGGTAAAACCTTTTACATAGAATGGACGTTCAAGCTCAGGAGCATTACGACGTAAGGCACCCACTGTGACAGGAGCTAGGGCATAACTTAAAACTAACGCTGCCGAAACTACAGAAATTAATTTATCCCAAGATGGAAACGGCATAGTCCAAAATACAGAAAGTGCAAATGTTAACCATAATGCATAACGTGGAATGCCTGATTTTGGATCTACACGAGTAAAAATACGGAAGAACGTATTACTGTTCGACCATGCATAAATGACACGTGGAGTTGCAGCCATATAGATATTGCCGCAGCCAGACGGAGAGATAATAGCGTCTGAAACAACTAAAAGCGCTAACCATCCCAAACCTAATAACATGGCAATGTCGCGGTAAGGTAATGGGAACTTGTCACTGAGTCCTGACCAACCATTTGCTAACATATCGGTAGGTACAGCACCTAAGAAAGCAACTTGAAGCACGACATAAATAATCGTTGCTAAAACGACAGATAAGATGAGTGCAAAAGGAATGGTAAATTGAGGACGCTTTACTTCACTTGCGACTGAAATAATCGGCGTTAAACCTAAGTACGCAAAAATAATACCGCCAGCAGAGACGGCACCTTGTACGCCGTGAGCACCCATTGGGGCAAACTCGGTCATTGAAAAATTTGCTGGTTTAAAGTGATAGAGAAGTGCAACCATCACTAAAACTGGAACCGCAAACTTCAATGCACTAATGAGGTTGTTGGCAATTGCAAAGGTTTTTACGCTGTAATAATTCAAAGCAAAAAATACGCATAAAAGTGCAAACTGAAACAACCATCCAATGGTAGTTGGAGATCGGATGCCATCGTGTATTTCTGTAAGTGAAGGGAACCATGCTGCTGCATATTCACGAGCAGCAACGACTTCAATTGCAATTAAACTTGAAAAGGCAATGACGGTCACAGAACCAAGTAAATATCCTTGTAAAGGACCATGTGAAAATACGGGATAACGGATAATACCGCCTGCTCGTGGTAAGGCTGCACCTAACTCACAATAAATAATTCCCAGAATTAAAACGGCAAAGCCCCCAATAATCCATGACAATATACCCGCAGGGCCGGCTTGAGAGGCCACATGACTTGCTGAAAATAACCATCCAGAACCGAAAATGGCGCCTAAGCCAATGAATGTAAGATCCATTAGAGATAACTGCTTTTTAAACTGACTTGTCATTACGTTTTCCTTAACGACAGAACTATTGTTCTTTCATATATCGTATACGATATATGGTTATTGGTAAATAGGGGAATTTTTATTCTATTTAATGGCAAAGAGTGATCTGAATATTTAGTAAGTTATTGTTTTTAAGTTTGTTTAAATAATTTAAATTCCAAATAAATAGCTTGAAAACCAAATTTTTTTTATAAAAAATTGGGAAAGGTTCGCTATTTTATTTGTTAAAAAGAACAATTCTTAAATATTTGTTGAGTAATTTACCATTTAAATTAATGGAAAATTCCATTTTTTGGAAAATATTGAGTTAGAAATTGATTGTGTTGTTTTTAGGCAATGACCCATTTATTTTCAGTGCTTTATGGATGGCTTAATGATAATTTTAGAGTTATCCGAAAGGACACAATAACGACGAACATACGAATAATAATGAATTGAAGGTAGGACCCAGTGTTTATTAGTGTATTTGATCTTTTTAAAATTGGTATCGGTCCATCTAGCTCCCATACAGTTGGACCCATGCGAGCGGCATACAGTTTTGTGGATGATTTATTAAATCAAAATGATCTACAAAACACGCTTAGAGTTCAGGTGAAGTTATACGGTTCGCTTGCAGCAACGGGTGTTGGTCATGCGACAGATAAGGCTATTCTTTTAGGATTAATGGGTTTTGACCCTGAACATATCGATACTCAAGTAAGTACAAGTTTGATTGAAGATGTTCTTGAAAATAAAACGATCCAGCTCGATCAGCAAAAGAGTATTTCTTTTGACTATAAACGTGATGTGCTTTTTTTAGATGAATCTTTGGCTTATCACCCCAATGCAATGGAATTGATTGCGTATAACGATACGGAAGAAATTTTATATAAAGAAACCTATTACTCGATTGGCGGCGGTTTTATTGTTAGTCAAAAACAATTAACACAAACCCAATCTGAAACCAGTGATGTTAAGGTTCCATATCCATTTCACAGTGCGGCTGAACTTTTAAGCTTATGTAAAACTCATCGTTTATCAATCAGTGAGTTAATGCTTGAGAATGAAAAAAGCTGGCGTAGTGAAAGTGAGATTCGCACCAAAATTATGGACATCTGGAAAGTGATGCAGCAGTGCATTCACAATGGATTAAATAATGAAGGGATATTACCGGGCGGATTAAACGTAAAACGTCGGGCTAAAAAAATTCACGATAAATTATTACATAAGAAAAATTCAAACCTGATTGTGACGACTTTTCATGCCATGGAGTGGGTCAATTTATTTGCCTTAGCGGTAAATGAAGAAAATGCTGCTGGCGGCCGAGTAGTCACAGCTCCTACAAATGGTGCAGCTGGAATCATTCCAGCGGTCTTATATTACTACGTGACTTTTTCTAAAGATTTTTCCGAAGACAAAGTGGTTCGTTTCTTTTTGAGTGCAGCAGCAGTCGGTATTTTATGTAAGCTCAATGCATCTATTTCTGGTGCAGAAGTGGGATGTCAGGGCGAAGTAGGCTCAGCTTGTGCGATGGCTTCGGCTGGTTTAGCCGAGATTTTAGGTGCATCACCTGAACAAGTGGAACATGCAGCTGAAATTGGCCTTGAACATAACTTAGGTTTAACGTGTGACCCGATTGGTGGTTTGGTTCAGGTGCCTTGCATTGAGCGAAATGCAATTGCAGCCGTAAAAGCCATTAATGCTGCGCAAATGGCACTTCATGATGAAGGTGAGCATTTTGTGACGCTCGATAAAGTCATTCAGACCATGAAAGAAACAGGCAGAGATATGTCTGAGAAATATAAAGAAACTTCAAAAGGTGGCCTCGCTGTTAATGCAATTGAGTGCTAAATAATCAGATGGGGCGAGGTGCCCCTTATTGCTTATTGGATGTTCAAGGGCTGCATCGAAATTTTGATGAAGCCCGTTTTTTGTCGACTAAATGTGGAAGACGAAAACATGAATGCGTTAGGCGGCGTGTGGGCTAGTGTTATCTGTCTATGTCTAATGCCTTGCCTCGACAGCTTAAAAATAACTGATTTTGATGCCAAGCCAATTGCCCTGAAACAATAGTTGTATCGACTTCATAACGGAAGGTTTTATTTTGAAATGGCGTCCAGTTACATCGCATATAGTTTTTTTGATCTTTAACTGCAATAGCCTCTTTATTTTCTTTAAGTAGAACTAAATCTGCCCAATAACCTTCACGGATATATCCACGGTTTTTGAGTTTAAATAAATCAGCGACTTGGTGTGATGTTTTCTTAACCATTGTTTCTATACTTATTTTTTTATCTGCCACAAGTTCCATGAGTGCTGGAACAGCATGTTGAACCAAAGGCAGGCCAGCGGGTGCTTTTAAATAAGATTGTTGTTTTTCGTCCCATGTATGCGGTGCGTGATCTGTACCAATAATATCTAAGCGATTGGACTGAGCAATCGCAGTGATGAGTGCATCTTTGTCTTGTTGAGTTTTAATGGCTGGATTACATTTTATTAAATGGCTAAGCGCAGCATAGTCTGATTCATCAAAACTAAGATGGTGAATACATACTTCAGCAGAAATATGCTTTAGATTTAAAGGTAAATCTTTAAACAAACACAATTCTTTGGCTGTACTTATATGTAAAACATGCAGTTGGGTCCCATATTTTTCCGCTAAAGACACCGCTAAACGTGAACTCTCAAAGCATGCTTGTTTATCCCGAATTTTAGGGTGCATATGTGCTGGAATATATTCACCATATTTCCCGAAATGTAAATTTTCTCTTTCTTTAATGCGAGGGGGATATTCGCAATGCGTTAAAAGAATAGTCGGGACATTAGCAAACAATCGTTCAAGAATTTGTGGGTCATCAACTAACATATTGCCAGTAGAGGCTCCCATAAAAACTTTTACGCCGCTGATGAGCTTGGGGTTAAGCTGCTCAATAATATCTAGATTTTGGGAGCTTACTCCAAAATGAAAGGCATAATTTGCCATGCTATATTGGGCAGCAATTTGTCTTTTTTGCATTAAGGCATCTAAAGATATTGTTGGGGGATTGGTGTTTGGCATATCCATATAACTGGTAATTCCGCCAATGACTGCTGCCATAGATTCCGAAGCAATACTGCCTTTATGTGGTGAGCCTGGATCTCTAAAATGAACTTGATCATCGATCATTCCTGGAATCAGCCAGTTCCCGTTCGCATGAATGGTTTTAGCATTAACAACATGAGAAATTGATGGAGCAATTTTTTCGATTCGTCCATCTTGAATAAGTACATCTACAAATTCCTGTTTTCCCTCATTCACTAAATTGGCATCTCGGATAATGATTTTAGAATAGGGTTTAAAACTCATTTTGTAATGCCTTATAGCCTTTGACCAATTCAATATTTGTTGAGACAACACTCTCTGAAAACTCACTAATAGAGATATCAACCGGAGGGTATTGGTCTAAGTCGGTTTTAGAGTTGATGTAGCTCATTGCAGGGACATAAAAATGGTTCGGTAAATCACGTCCATCGACGACTGCGTTATGACGAATAGCGCTGTGATGACCGACCTTAGAGTTAAATATAACGCTGTTGAAACCGACAAAAACATGATGACCAATTTCACAAGGCCCATGAATAATTGAACGATGAGCAATTGATGTATTTTCACCAATTACAACTGATGCACCAGCTTTGGAGTGAATCACAACACCATCTTGAATGTTGGAATTTGCACCAATAATGATAGGTTCCATCTCTCCATTTTCGTCGGTTTCATCTGCACGAATCACCGCATAAGGGCCAATAAACACATTGGCATGAACAATGACTTTGCCGCAAATAATAGCGGTTTGATCGACATAGGCTGATTGATCAATAACAGGGAGATGGCCAGATGGATTTTTACGTAGCATTGGATTACCGTTTAAATCTGTTTATTTAAGTTGGGATGTTGAGGGTAGTAAGTTGAAACTATTTGATTTGTGACAAACAAAAGTCATTTTTATAAAAATCCTGATCAGTTTCAGATATATAATGTCCTACCACTGCCATGTCCCTTGGGCCACAGCATCATGTGCATGCAAACTTTCTGCATGAGTCACTTTAAATTTGAAACCATGAATATTTTTGTGATGTATAAATGAACCATAAAGGCGTCTTAATGCATCTTCGCAGAACATTAGATTTTGACCGTTGGCAACCGCAAATGCCTGTTCATCAATACGTTTCACGGCAGTTTGCACAGGAGTCATTAATGCCAGTTCAGCTTGGTTTATAAATTCGATGAGTGGAATATCTTGAAGGTTTTGATCTAATTTAAATTGAAGGAGGGCAAAACTTCTTTGGCTATGGGGCGTTGCTGCAATTGCATCTGTGGTATTTAACCAGTTCATAATGTCTTGTTGGTCAAGTCGAATTGCTTGATTTTGTAAGGCCGACTCAAACCGTTGTTGAATAATATTTCTTGAAAGTGCCGCAGAGCATGGGCAGGTTGAAGAATAGGGGATCTCGACTTTTAATTCCGCCTCAAATTGATCATTAGAAAGTTGGCCTGACAAAACAAAAGGATAGCTTTTCCACCCTGAAAGCTTGCTGACTAAGGCTGGTCGCTCGATATAAAGTTTACTGTGAATTTCAATTTTGGCATGCTGCGATAAATTTTGATGGCTGTCTAAGAAGTCCTCTAAAACTAATTTTAAATCAGGCATATTTATATTTTCGAGTGATGTTAACTCTAAAAGTCGTGTGTATAGACGCGACATATGAATGCCTTTTGCTAAAGGATCATCCAGACTGACATAAGCATTTATGTGGCTTGGGCATAAGGTATTTTCAATTCGAACGGGTAAAGCAATGTTTTCCATGCCGACCCAATCAAGGCGGTGGCTATAAGCATTTGGTAAAGTTGGCTCGGCAGATATATCTGGGAGAACAAGGTTCATTTATTAGCGGCTTATATTGTGATATTAATGTAATGTTATAACATAACATTAATAAGTGGCAAGTTTGCTATAGGCCTTAATGGAGTTAAATAACATTGAATAAGTAAACATAGATATATAAGCTCCTTGTCTCTTTCCGTAATGGTAGGACGGGAGAGGGACACCCTCGGGTGTGCTGGAGTCGAAACCAGTCCGCGACCCCTCTTTCGTTTTGCCACCATAAATCTTATGTTTTGGCAGAACTTCTAATAAAAAAGAAGCTAACGGTCATTTATTAAAGCCTAAGCTCAAATATTTACTTTAATTTTCAATCCCAATTTAACAATAAATTTTAATTATTTAGCCTTAGTTTTTTAATGATCTAATTTAAAACAAATGTCATTTTGCGTGCTTGACTGTAATAGGACAGAGCACTATCCTTTGCCTGCTGGCCACATTGCCAGCCGGCTTTGACAGGCTGAATGAAAGATCGCATCAGAGTTATTCCGTCTGAGGGATACTCTTATGTGTAAACTCCTAGTCTCCTCCCGTAGCGGTAGGACGGGAGAGGGACACCTTCGGGTGTGCTGGTTATATCTTTCACCAGTCTGTCAACCCTCTTTCGTTCTGCCACCATAATTTCTATTCATGTCGGCAGAACTCCAAATAAAAAGGAGTTGGCTTTGCACATCCATTATTTCTTGGCAGCCTTTGCCAAAAGCTATAACGACACAGCTTAAAAAACTAAAGCAGCTTGATTGCCCTAAGGCTTTCAGGCTTAAAGTCATTTTTAATTAAAACTTAGCAACAACAAAACTTGAGATGTGCTACGCACAGTCTTTACGGCTTTGCTATGCCTTTTTTTCTCCCAAAAAAAGTATCTCATTTAGAAACAACAAGAATTTATAACGGTAAAACCATGCCAAATTTAGTTCTCCCTGCACGTGCCATGCAAGTCGTAAATGAGTCGATTCATTTATTTCACCATTTTGGGTTTCATACTGTTGGGGTCGATAGAATCGTAAAAGAGTCAAAAATCCCAAAAGCAACTTTTTATAACTACTTTCACTCGAAAGAGCGTTTTATTGAAATGTGTTTGACTGTGCAGAAAGAACGATTAAAAGAAAAAGTGGTTTCAATTGCTGAGTACCACCAAGGCTTAAGCGTGAACGAGAAACTTAAGAAACTCTATTTCTTACACACCGATGTAGACGGGATGTACTATCTATTATTTAAAGCCATTTTTGAAACTAAACTGACCTATTCAAAAGCCTATCAAATCGCGGTGAGGTATCGAACATGGCTCATCAATGAAATCTATAGCCAGCTTATAAAACTAAAAACCGATGCGACTTTTCAGGATGCAAAACTATTTTTATATATGATTGAAGGCACAATCATTCAGCTTTTAAGCTCAGATGGGGCAGTCGATCGGGAAAAGGTGCTGGATTGTTTTCTAAATTCTAAATAGAAGGTCAAAGCGTTTGAATATAAGCAATAAACTTTGGCTTCGTGTATTAAAAAAGTCTTGCTGAAATGGACAGGGCCTTATTTACTTTAAACTTGTTTGTTTAGTTCAGCGGGTAAATGCTGCGCCAAATAATCAATTGCAAGACGGGTTTTCAGTGGCATAAAAGGCAGCGTAGGCCATACCAAATGAATCGGAAAAGCAATGCTCGACATGGTTTCTAACACCTGTACTAGCTTACCATCCTGTAATTCATTTTGAATAAGCCAGTCGGGCAGCCAAGCGATACCAGCTCCAGCAAGTGCTGCATTTTTAATGGCTTGCAAGTCATTTAAAAGAAGTTTTGTTTTGGGTTTAAAAAATAAAGGCTCGCTATTTTCCTGTTGAAGTTGCCATTTTTTTATTTGACCAAAATGCGGATCGGCAATTGTGACGTGGTGGTCTAAGTCCTCAATATTTTCCAAAAGACCTGCTTCATTTAAATAGTCAGGTGAGGCACAAAGTAGCATTCGATGCTCACCAATCGGTTTGGCAACCAACTGAGTGGTGTCAGGTAACGTTCCGATTCGGATGCATAAATCAAAACCTTCTTCGACCAAGTCTACAGTTCGATCATTAAATGAAATTTCTAGCTGTAAGTCCGCATGCTGTTGAGCAAATTTAACCATGAGTGGGGCTGCAAAGAGTTGCCCGAACAGCACTGGCACAGACATTCGTAAACGACCTGTTGCGTTAATTTTCCCTTGGTCTAATAAAGCCGCTGCATTTTGTATTTCACTCAACGCTCGGCGGCTATGTTCATAAAACAAGGTACCTTCATCAGTCATGCTGAGTGTTCGCGTTGTTCTTTTAAATAAAGCAACGCCAAGCTGATCTTCAAGCCGAGCAATATTTTTACTAATGGCTGAGCGAGTTAAATGCAATTGCTCGGCAGCTTTTACAAAACTTCCAGCTTCAACCACAGTCACAAATATAGAAATTGCACTTAGCTCATGTTGCATGATTGTTGCCTAAAAGGAACCAATATAAAGAAATAATATCACCACTGTTGAATTTATTGTGGAGTTAATATGGTTTCATCGAAAACGTGGAGATGGTCATGGCTAAAATATTGGTATTAAAATCCAGCATTATGGGTGAGGGTTCACAGACCAATAGCCTGATTGATGTAATGCTTGAGCACCGTAAAGGCCAAGGTTTGCAAGATGACATCACCATACGCAATTTAGCGGAAATGAATCTGCCTGTATTAGATTTGGAAATTTTCCAAGCGCTGCGTGGGGCTGAAAATAACAATCAAGACATTAAACAGATTGTTGCTTTGTCTGATGAATTGATTGCTGAATTAAAAAGTGCTGATTTGTTGGTGATTGGTGCACCGATGTACAACTTAAATGTACCGACTCAACTCAAAAACTGGTTTGATTTAGTGGCACGAGCAAGACAAACATTCCGCTACACCGAAACTTACCCTCAAGGTTTGGTTGAAGGGGTAAAAGCAGTGGTGGTAAGTAGTCGAGGTGGTATTCATGTCGGCCAAGAAACTGAGGCAGTCACGCCTTATCTCAAAGCGGTGTTAGGGTTAATGGGCATTCATGACGTCGATTTTATCTATGCAGAAGGCTTAGACATGCAAGCCTATCGCAGCAATGCATTGGATCTGGCAAGCCAGCAAGTCAAAGAATTCGCTATTTAAAATTATGGGTTGAAACTCTTGTTCCTCTAATTGATAACAAGAGTTTCTAAATCTATTTAAATCACATTTCTAAGTTCATTTGCCGTGTTGCGCAGCAATGGCAAAATTTGCTGAACCAAATAATCTTCTTGTACACGGTTGGTTTGAGACATACAGTTAAGCGCTGCTATGGCTTGACCTTGTGCATTAAATACCGGCACTGCAATCGCAATTACGCCAAGCTCATGTTCTTCTTTGGAAAGACAATAATCTGATAACGAAATGCCCTTAAGCACTTCAAAAAACTTGGACTCATCTACAATGGTAAACGGGGTTAAGCGTTTTAAACCATAAGTTTTGACCCATGCATGCTGAGCTTCTTCTGGCAGTGCTGCCAGCAATACTTTACCTGTAGATGTGGCATGGGCAGGGAGTCGGTTTCCTAAATGCATACCATAAGGACTAACGCGCAAATTATCTTGCTGCGGTAAATAACTACGGGCAATCGGTACCACTTCATTATCGTCTAACACCACAATTGAAAACGTCAGAGATGTTTGCGCGCACAAAAGATTTAGAAATGATTGAGCAACTTTAGGCAGGTGTGCCGAACTTAAATAAGAACTTGAAAAGCGCAGCACACGATGAGTGAGCCAAAAGTAATGTTCATCGGTTTCTAAATAGCCTAAGTATTTTAAAGTTTTCAAATATCGTCTTGCCGCGGTACGACTAATGCCAGTTCGCTCGGCCACTTGAGTCACATTGAGCCGTTGCCGATCTGTTCCAAAAGCTTCCAGTAAAGCCAAGCCTTTTGCTAACCCTGCAATGTAGTCTTCTTGACGAATTTTCTCATGCGAGTTTGGGTGCTCTAAAAAAGCATCGAGAGAAGGCATCCTTTCATTCCTGTTATTTTGGTTGTTTTTGTCCGCTATTCGGACAAACTAGATGATAAACGGTTATTTTCGTCTTGGATACATAGTGCACAAAACTTAAAGCCAGTAATTTAAAAGTCAGGATGAAACAAGGATGAAGTTATGGATATTTTAAAGACACAGGTTGCAATTATTGGTTCTGGACCAGCAGGGTTATTGCTTGGGCAACTTCTATATAAAGCTGGCATCGACCATATTATTGTTGAGCAACGTAGTGCTGAATATGTGGCTTCACGGATTCGTGCAGGAATTTTAGAGCAAGTTTCGGTCGACTTACTGAAACAAGCAGGCGTTGACCAAAACCTAAAAGACAAAGGATTACCGCATTCGGGCATCGAAATCTTAACCAATGGTGAATTGCATCGCGTTGATTTAGCCGCACTCACGGGTGGTAAACAAGTGACCGTATATGGTCAGACCGAAGTGACTAAAGATTTAATGACTGCGCGTGAAGCGGAGCAGCTCACTTCATTTTATGAAGCTCAAAATGTACAAGTGAAAGATTTTTACACTGCACCAAAAGTTGAGTTTGAGCACCAAGGTAAAGCTTTTCAAATTCAGTGTGATTTTATAGCAGGGTGTGATGGCTACCACGGTGTCTGCCGTGCCAGCGTGCCAGAAGATAAAATTAAGACCTTTGAAAAAGTTTATCCGTTTGGCTGGTTAGGGGTGTTGGCAGACGTTCCACCTGTAGCCGATGAACTCATTTACGTACAGTCAGAACGTGGATTTGCTTTATGCAGTATGCGTTCTGAAACGCGTAGCCGTTATTATTTACAAGTCCCTTTAACCGATCACG
This sequence comes from Acinetobacter oleivorans DR1, assembly GCF_000196795.1. Classification (NCBI taxonomy): domain Bacteria; kingdom Pseudomonadati; phylum Pseudomonadota; class Gammaproteobacteria; order Moraxellales; family Moraxellaceae; genus Acinetobacter; species Acinetobacter oleivorans. The sequence continues at coordinate 2,583,352 of NC_014259.1, read as the reverse complement.
TAGAAGACTGGTCAGATGAAAAGTTCTGGGATGAGTTAAAACTCCGCCTAGATCCTGAAAGCCGTGAAAAGCTAGTAACTGGGGCCTCTATTGAAAAAAGTATTGCGCCGTTACGAAGCTTTGTGACCGAACCAATGCGCTTTGGAAAATTATTTTTAGCAGGTGATGCTGCGCATATTGTGCCACCGACAGGAGCAAAAGGCCTAAACCTCGCTGCTTCTGATATTGCTTACTTATCAAGTGCGCTTGTTGAATATTATGTCGAAGGTTCAGAACAAGGGATTGATGAATATTCAGAGAAATGCCTACAACGTGTATGGAAAGCAGAGCGTTTTTCTTGGTGGATGACTCATTTATTGCATCGCTTTGAAACTGAAAGTGAGTTTGATCACAAGATTAAACAGGCCGAGTTAAGTTATGTACTGGGTTCAATTGCGGGTAAAACTACATTGGCCGAAAACTATGTAGGTTTGCCTTATGAGATTAAGCAAATTGATAGTTTTAAGCACGCAAGTTAAAGGTTAGATAAAAATAAAAAGGGCATGAAAATGCTCTTTTTTTATATAAAAAACTCAGAGGAAAGAAATAGACTAAGAGATTGTTTTGCTTAAAAGATCAGCATTAATAAAAGCTTTTGTCACATTTTTTCAGTATATTGCTATTAATTTCTTTATTTATAAATTCTAAGTTTGTATGGAACAGGACCAAGCACGCATACCTAAATATATTCCTATCCGCGATGCAATTGCCCATGATATTGAATCTGGTGTATTAGAAGCCCACGCAAAACTCCCATCAGAAAGAGTGCTGTCTGAACAGTTCCAAACCACTCGTGTGGCTGCACGTGAAGCTTTACTGGCTTTGGAAACTGATGGCTTGATTTATCGCTTGGACCGCCGTGGTTGGTATGTTCGTTCTCCTCGTATTATTTATCATCCGCAATCGACAAAAAACTTTAATCAATTTGTGATTGAACAAGGCTATGAACCTTCGACCGAAGTAATTTCGAGTGAGCTAACGACGGCTACTTCTTGGGATGCCAAGCATTTAAAAGTTGAAAAAGGGCACCCGATTTATTCAGTTTGGCGACGTCGTTGTATTAATGGTCGACCTGTTTTGGTTGAGCATTTACGTGTGAATGCTGAGCTTTTTCCCGAGTTTTTAACTCATGATCTCAAGCAATCCATTACTTTACTCATGGCAAATCAATATACCTGCCATATCACCCGAGCTGACATTAACCTCTATCCAACCGCTTTATCTGACCAACAGGCGAAAGCATTGCATGTAAATACGGGCGCACTCGGTTTATATATTTGTCGTAGCAACAGAAATGAGCAGGGTGTAATCACCGATGTTGACCAAGAATATTGGCTACACGATGTTTTAGATTTGCACTTCGAAGCTCGAGCATAAAAATACAATCTGGTTTAAACCAGATTAATCAAACTGTCATATAAAGCTGTTGAAATACAATCATCAAATAATTGCATTCGATGGTTTGCAGATGAAACAGTATGTTCAACAGACAATTAAACTCGGCACTGCATCAGTTTTAGGTGTGGTGGTCGCTATTCAAATGGGATGTTCATCGGCAACATCAAAAAACTCAGAAGAAATTACAGTCTATACGGCAGTGGAAGCCGACCAGCTTAAACAGTACCAAGAAGAACTACATAAAGCTTACCCAGAACTCAAAGTAAAATGGGTACGTGATTCAACAGGTGTGATCACCGCTAAACTTTTGGCAGAGCAGAAAAACCCACAAGCAGATGTAGTTTTTGGTGTGGCTTTAACCAGTTTGCTGGTCATGGAAAAGAAGGATATGCTCGAGCCTTTTAAACCTGAAGGCATCCAAAATTTAAAACCAGAATTTGTCAGCCAAAAAACTGTACCGACTTGGACGGGTATGGATGCATGGGAATCTGCAATTTGTGTCAATAAAGTCGAATTAGAAAAACGTAAATTACCGATTCCAAGAACTTGGAAAGATTTAACCAACCCCATTTATAAAAACATGATTGTGATGCCAAACCCAGCTTCAAGTGGCACAGGGTATTTGGATGTGACAGCTTGGATGCAAATTTGGGGTGAAAAGCAGGCGTGGGAATATATGCAGGCTTTAAATAAAAACATTTCGCAATATCCTCACTCTGGTTCAAAACCTTGCAAAATGGCGGCACAAGGTGAAATCCCAATTGGAATTTCTTTCGGTTATCCGGCATTTAAATTAAAAGCAGAGGGTGCACCTTTGGAAGTGGTTTATCCAACTGAAGGTTTAGGCTGGGAAATGGAAGCATCAGCAATTGTGAAAGGAACCAAGAAATTAAGTAGCGCACAGAAATTTATCAATTGGTCGGTAAGCAAGGCCGCAAATGAAGCTTATGCACACAACTTTTCAATGGTGGCTTATAAAGGCATTGAAAATACCACCATGGACTTCCCAAAAAATCTTCCTCAAATGCTGGTAAAAAATGATTTTTATTGGGCGGCCGAGCAGCGTGAACGTATTTTGGCTGAATGGTCAAAGCGTTTTGAAAAGTGATCTTTTGGATAAGAGCCTCATTATGCAAATTCCTTCTTCATTGCAATCATCGCTGCTTGGGCAAAACCAAAAGGCCGAGTTGGCGGGACATTTATTGTCGACCTTAACGACCTATAAATATCCTGAACATGGCCCTTCGGTTTTAGAAGTGGTGGATATTCAAAAAAAATTCCAACACTTTCAGGCTCTAACGCATATTAATTTAGACCTTAAAGCTGGCGAGTTCGTGAGCTTTTTGGGGCCTTCAGGGTGCGGTAAAACCACATTGCTACGCATAATTGCGGGTCTAGAAAAACCTGATTATGGAAAAGTCATAAAAAAAGGCACAGACATTACGGTGTTGAGTGCTGAAAAACGTCACTGTGGCATTGTGTTTCAGAACTATGCGTTATTTCCAAACTTAAATGTTGAAGAAAATATTGCTTTCGGCTTAGACAAAAAGAAATGGGATAAGGCACAGCGTAGTCAAAGGGTTCAACAGTTATTAGAACTGATTGAATTACCCGATATTGCTAAAAAATATCCAAATCAATTGTCAGGCGGGCAGCAGCAACGTGTTGCGCTTGCTCGAGCAATTGCACCGAATCCTGATATTTTACTGCTTGATGAACCACTTTCTGCACTCGATGCTCAGGTACGTCTTAACTTAAGACAAAAGATTCGCTCAATTCAATCACAGCTTAATTTACCAACTATTATGGTCACACACGATCAAGAAGAAGCATTAAGCATTTCTGACCGTGTTGTGGTGATGAATCATGGCGTTATTGAACAAATTGATACGCCGCACAATATTTACTACAAGCCACAAACCCAATTCGTTGCAAAGTTTATTGGCACCATGAACTTTTTGACTGCCACTTGTTCGGTAGTTAATCAGCTCGAGGTTTTAGGTTTTATTCCTTTAAAATTGGAACAGCAGAAACTTAAAGCTGGGCAAAACTACAGTATTGGTTTTAGACCCGAAGCTGTCGAGTTGGTTGATGATTTGGGTAGTGATAAAGAGTCGTTGTATTTGCCAGTTAAAGTATTAAGCACGGAATTTTTAGGCGCAAAACGTCGTTTGTTTTGCACTATTCATATCGATGGAATTGAACAGGCAAAACACCTTTTGCAAATTGAGATTGAAAATATCAAGTTCAAATCCTTGCAAGAACTCATGTTTATAAAAGTACCTAATCAGCTCATCCATGTCTTTGACGAACAAGGGTACGCACTATGTTAAATGAAGCTGCTTCAGCGGTTTTAAAAACACAGCCGCGTCGAAAAACTGAATATTCATTAAGATCAAATATTGCTTTGGCTAGCGTTGCAATTGTTTTGACTTTAGCGATTATTGCTCCTTTAATGATGCTGTTTGAAACTGCATTTTTTGATGAAAATCAGACGTTTGTTAGTCTTGAAAACTTCTATAATTATTTTGCAAGTCCAGCTTTACTCAGCTCTGTATTTAACTCGGTGTGGGTCGCTTGTGCTGCTACTGTCATTACAGTATTTCTTGCCAGTATTTATGCTTTTGCACTCACCAATGTGAATATGAAAGGCAAAGGCTTCTTTAAAGTGGTCGCTTTTTTACCGATTTTAGCGCCATCACTTTTGCCTTCTTTGGCATTGGTTTATTTGTTTGGTAAGCAAGGTGTGTTTAAACCTTTACTGGGCGATATACAAATTTATGGCCCAATTGGTATTTTAATCAGTTATTGCTTTTGGCTATTTCCAGCAATTTGAATGTTGATGATGGTGTCTTTTCGCAGTGTCGATCAGCGTTTAATTGAGGTATCTTTGTCGCTGGGTAAAAATATCTGGAAAACCCATTACCATGTCACACTACCTGCAATTCGTTATGGACTCATCAGTGCAAGTTTAGTGGCTTTTATTTATGTGTTGACCGATTTTGGTATTCCAAAAGTCATTGGCGGTTCATTTAACATGATGGCGCTTGATGTCTATAAACAGATTATTGGTCAGCAAAACATGAGCATGGGTGCGGTCATTTCCATCTTGTTATTGCTACCCGCAGTTTTTGTGTTCATTTTCGATCGTATACAAAGCAAGCGCCATGCACGTTTTCAAGCTTTTCAGGCTAAACCTTATGTCTCTGCACCGAATAAAAAACTTGAAGTCGTTCTGAGCCTATTTTGTGGCTTGGTTTCAGGTTCGATTTTACTGATTATTTTTACGGCTGTGCTGGCTTCATTTATCCAGTCTTGGCCATACGATCTATCTTTGACCTTAGCACATTACAGTTTTGAATATGTCGATGGCGGCGGTTGGGCTGCGTACTTTAACTCAGTTCGTATGGCCTTTTTTAGTACGGTTGTGGGCACGGCACTTATTTTTATGGTGGCACTGTTAACTGAACGTTTTAAGGCACATCCTCTCATTAAAAATTATGTGCAAGCTTTGGTTTTATTACCCCTTGCAGTGCCAGGGCTGGTCTTGGGTATAGCTTATATTTTGTTTTTTAACCATCAAAGTAATCCGTTAAATGTGCTGTATGGAACCATGACCATTTTGGTGATTTCAACCATTGTGCATTATTACACCGTGCCACACCTCACTTTAACCAATGCCATTAAACAGATTCCACTACAACTCGATCAGGCAGCACAAACACTAGGAACATCAAAGTGGAAAACTTTTTGGAAAGTGTATTTGCCCATGTGTTTTCCAGCGCTATGCGATGTGTCGGTCTATGTTTTTGTGAATGCCATGACCACTGTGTCGGCTGCCATTTTCCTCTATTCACCAGACACAAGTTTAGCTGCGGTGGCTGTTTTGAATATGGATGATGCGGGAGACACGGTTGCTGCTGTTGCCATGAGTATTTTGATTTTGACCACTTCATGTGTTGTAAAACTCATTCATTGGTTATTTACCCGAAAAATTATGGCAAGAAGTCAGCAATGGCGTGAAAGTTCTCATTAAGTTTTAGCTAAACACAATTTTTATTTAACCGACTGAAACGAAATGCTTTGTTCAACAAGGCAAGGGTTTGTTCATCCTAAATTTCGCAAATTGGAAGTCTTATGAATAACACACAGTTTGATTTAATTGTTGTCGGTGCCGGTATTTTAGGTTTGTCTGCTGCCATACAGGCACAAGAGCAAGGCTTAAAAGTTTGTATATTCGAGAAAAATGCCAAGCCTGTAGGCGCAACTCGTCGTAATTTTGGCATGGTCGGAACATCGACATTAACCCATCCAGAGCAACAGTGGCGAAAGTACGCGCTTGAAACGCGTTCTTTTTACCAACGTATTCAAGCTGAAACTGATATTTCATTTGCTCAAAGGCAAGGTATCTATCTCGCCAATACAGCACTTGAATGGCAGGTTTTAAATGAGTTTGCCGAGCATGTAAATAATTATCAAATACCTGTGCATTTACGAAGTCATGATGAGCTGGTCACCCAATTTTCCTATTTGAACCCCGAGCAGCAGTTTCAAGGCGGTTTGGTTTTCGAAGAAGACTATTCGGTCGAACCGCATGTGATTGGGCAGAGACTATTGGCATATGCCGAAAGAAAAGGTGTAGAAATTTATACCAATGCTTGTGTTGTTCAAACTCAATATCAGCATGGAAGCTGTCACGTTCGTTTGGCAAGTGGAGTGACTTATCAGGCAAATAAAGTTTTGATCTGTCACGGTGAAATCATCGATGTTTTATATCCAGATCTCTTACAAAGCTTGAACCTGAAACGTTGTGGCTTACAAATGGCACTGACTCAACCATTTCAACAAAAATTAAATGCTTCTCTTTATTCAGGCTTATCTATCTCACGTTATCCAGCTTTTGAAATTTGCCCAAGTCATGCTGAGTTGGTTAAAGCGTCACAGCAGGGTTTCATTCAAGAATTCGGCATTCATATTCTGATTAAACAAAATGAATTTGGTGAACTGATCGTAGGTGATAGCCACGAATATCATTCGATTAATGAAGCGCCTCAGTTTGAGCAGCGTGAAGAGATTAATGAGTTTATTCAAACGTACTGCCACGAAAAATTAGGGCTGACTTTACCGCCAATTCAAAAACGTTGGAATGGTTATTACCTGACCCATGAACATGAGTTGGCCTGTATCACTGAAGCTGAAAAAAACATCTTTCTGGTGAGTGCAATTGCCGGTAAAGGCATGACTACGGGGGCCGGATTTATGAAAGAAGTTTTAACACAAAATATTTATTAGTTTGTAATCTGGTTTAAACCAGATTGATGTATATTGAAATTAACGCGAACAAGATGAGCAACATTATGAACATGCAACCACAACTCGATATGGACTTAGAGAACAAATATTTGCTTCTAACGCCAGGTCCGTTATCAACATCGGCGACAGTACGCCGTGCGATGCAAAAAGATTGGTGTACTTGGGACCAAGAATACAACTCGCTGGTACAAGATATTCGCTCTCGTCTAGTCAACTTAGCAACCAGCCAACCTGAAAAATATACGGCTGTATTAATGCAAGGCAGTGGTAGTTTTGCCGTGGAGTCCGTACTTGGGTCAGCTATTCCGCGTGATGGCAAAATCTTGATCATTAATAACGGCGCATACGGTGCACGCATGGTGCAAATGGCGCGTTGCTTAAATATTGAAGTTGTAGAACTGAACTATTTAGAAACCCAGTCACCAGATTTACAAGAAATTGAGAGTGTTTTACAAGACCAAAACATTAGCCATGTTGCTTGTGTGCACTGTGAAACCACCACAGGAATTTTAAACCCGATTCAAGACATTGGCCGTTTAGTTAAAGCAGCAGGAAAAATCTGGATTGTAGATGCTATGAGTTCATTTGGTGGTGTGCCCATGGATATGGCTGAGCTGGAAATTGATTTCCTGATTTCAAGTGCAAATAAATGTATTCAAGGTGTTCCGGGCTTTGGTTTCATTTTGGCGAAACGGGATTGCCTAGACGCATGTAAAGGTTTGGCACGTTCGGTTAGCCTCGATTTGTATGATCAGTGGCATACGATGGAGCAGCATAACGGCAAATGGCGTTTTACCTCGCCAACCCATGTGGTACGTGCATTTTATCAAGCATTGCTTGAGCTTGAGACAGAGGGCGGAGTAGCTGCACGTTATCAACGTTATTTACAAAACCAGCAAACCTTATCTAAAGGTATGCAACAACTGGGCTTCGAATTGGTACTCGGTGAAGAGTGCCCACAATCACCCATCATTACCACTTTTCTTTACCCAACAGCCAAATCATTTAGCTTTCAGTCCTTCTACGAAACCCTGAAAAAATCAGGCTATGTGATCTATCCGGGCAAAGTCACCGATCTAAACTGCTTCCGTATTGGCAATATTGGCGAAGTTTATATTCATGACATTGAAGGGCTTCTTGCTGCGATTGCGAACTACTGTGAAAACCACCTAAACCAAGCTGTAACAGCATAATTTTTATTAAAACATTTGAATTAAAGGGAATACACCATGACGACCAACAATACACAAATTCAGGCTGTGGTTTTTGACTGGGCTGGCACAACTGTAGATTTTGGTTCACGTGCACCGATTTTGGCTTTTATTGCTTTATTTAAAGACAATAAAGTTGAAATTACGGTTGAAGAAGCGCGTGCCCCAATGGGTTTAGAAAAACGTGACCATATTGCAGCAGTTTTAAAAATGCCACGTGTAGCGGCGGCATGGCAGGAAGTATATGGGAAGCCTGCAACTGAAGCAGATATTGACCGTTTATATAAAGACTTTATTCCTTATCAATTAGATTCGATTCCAACATGCTCGGCTTTAATTCCGGGTGCATTGGAAACGTTTGAAAATATTAAAAAGCGTGGTGCAAAAATTGGAAGTAACACGGGCTATGCATCCATGATGATTGGTCGTTTGGTTAAAGATGCTGCTGATCAGGGCTATCGACCAGACTGTATTGTCACTGCCAGTGATGTGAAATATGGCCGTCCATATCCTGAAATGCTATGGAAAAATCTAATTCAACTCGACGTATCTGATATCAAAACTGTTGTCAAAGTAGATGATACCGTGGTGGGTATCGATGAAGGTTTAAATGCTGGATGCTGGACAGTTGGGCTTGCAATTAGTGGTAACGAAGTCGGTTTAAGCTTTGAAGAGTGGAGCGCGTTATCGGCTGATGAACAGATTGTTCTAAAAGATAAGGCATACCAGAAAATGAATGCGTCGGGAGCTCACTATGTGATTGATAGTGTCGCTGACTTACCAAATGTACTAGATGATATTGAACGCCGTTTGGGGCAGGGTGAACGACCTTAAATAGAGTTTAGGCCAATATATTTTTAAGCTTAGCTCCCTTGGGAGCTAAGCTTACCTAAAAAATTAAAATGAAGAGTAGATAAACTCTACATATATGGAAATAAGGAATAACTTAAACGAATAGATTCCTTATTTCCTGCTAACCATCTAAAACACTTGTTTAAATGGTTAGCACCATCAACCATATAGGCCTATGACCTATGTGATAGATCTTTTTATGACTTTTGAGGGTCATATAGTTTTTCTTTAATAAATAGGGCTGGTATCACACCACAAATCAGATAAGCTGCACCCATGACGACAAAACCTAAACCAATAGACCCGCCAGAGGCTAAGAATCCAATCGTTGCAGGGGCTAACGCAGCGCCTAAACGTCCGACATTATAAGCTCCACCAATGGCTGTACCGCGAATGGCAGTTGCAAAGCTTTCGGTCATATAGGTTGCATTTACGCCATAAGGGATACCGTAGAGGAAACCAAAAGTGATCAGTAAATATAGAATGTTGCTTGGTGAGTTATAAAAAACAATCAGAGGTAAGAAAATAGCAGTGCCAATAGCACCAAAGGCATAAGTAAAACGACGCCCTAATTTATCTGCCATCATGCCCGCAAGAACTTTACCTAAAATCATGGCGGTATATGTACCTACCATATAGGCAGTCATTTCTTTGAACTTCATACCGAGTTCACTTTCAAGGTATGACGGCATCCAGTTATTTACGCCATAGTAGCCAAACTGTAAAAAGCCTGCTGTTAAAGCCCATAAGATAAACATATTGCGGTTTCGTTTATCTTGGAAAATAAGCTTAAATGCCGAAGTTTTCGATGCGTTTTGAGCCAAAATAGGTTGTTGAAGTCGAGACTTTTGCCATGCTTCTGGTTCGGGTACTAAAATATGCATGAGAATAGCAATAATGACGGGAATAATCGCAACATAAAACAGCATGCGCCAGCCATGATCTGGAATAATCCAACCTGCAAGCAAAGTCGCAACAATATATCCTACGGTCCAGCCAGCTTGTAGTGTGCCCAGTACTGTTGTGCGGAAACGTGTTGGTACATATTCGGCCATGAGAGTATTACAGGCAATATAAAGTGAACCCAAACCGAGTGATGCAAAAAATCTTAAAATACCAAATTGAAGAAAGCTCTGAGTAAAACCTAAGCCACAGGTGAGGAGTGAGAAAATTAAAATAGAAATAACAACAATGCGGACGCGACCAAATTTATCGCACGCCCATCCCCCAAAAATTCCACCAACAGCCATACCTGCCAGTGTAAAACTGCCAAGCATACCTGCTTGTACTGAACTTAATCCAAAATCTGCCTTAATACTATTTAAGCTATAAGACAGCAGCATCAAATCTGCACCATCTACCAATAGTGCTAGAAATGCAAAAATAAATGCTATTTTCCACGTATGAGGCTGTATACGAGAAAGACCTTCTTTGTAATTTGTAGCCATAATCCATTACCTACATTTGATTGAAAGTACTTCAAGTCGTTTTGAAGTGCTTAAAATTTGATTAAGACGCAGCGCGAATCATGTTTCGGGCAATAATCATTTGTTGAATTTGGGTCGTGCCTTCATAAAGGCGGAACAAACGGACATCTCGATAAAAACGTTCAATCGCATATTCACTGATATAGCCCGCACCGCCATGAATCTGTACGCAGCGATCAGCAACGCGGCCACACATTTCGGTTGCAAACATTTTTGCGCAAGAAGCTTCGGTGCTAACGTTTTGACCTGCATCGCGTAGGCGTGCAGCGTCTAAGACCATACATTTAGCTGCATAAATCTCGGCTTTTGAGTCGGCAAGCATGGCTTGAATGAGTTGAAATTCCGCAATCGGTTGTCCAAATTGCTTACGTTCGATGGCGTAATTTAAAGAATCGTCTAGCATTCGGGTTGCTGCTCCAACACTCAAAGCCGCAATATGCAAGCGGCCTTTATCCAGCACTTTCATAGCCGTTTTAAAACCAACTCCTTCAACGCCACCAATGAGTGCTGAGGCAGGAATACGACAATTTTCAAAAATAACGTCACAGGTATGGGCGCCTTTTTGCCCCATCTTTTTATCGCGTTTGCCAAGAAAAATGCCCGGAGTTTGGCTATCGACAATAAACGCAGAAATACCACCAGCACCTTTAATATCAAAGTTTGTACGAGCCATGACTGTAAATACGCCAGCATGAGGAGCATTGGTAATAAAGCGTTTGGTGCCATTTAAAATGTAAAAGTCACCGTCTTTTACTGCGCTGGTTTTTAAAGAGGCAGCGTCAGAACCCGCATCTGGTTCGGTTAAGCAAAAAGAACTAATCACTTCACCATGTGCTAAACGAGGCAAGAAAAATGATTTTTGTGCCTCAGTACCATCAATAATCAGGCCACTTGAGCCAATGCCATTATTGGTTCCAATGAGAGAGCGAAAAGCAGGAGAGGTGCGACCCAATTCGAAAGCCACATAGACCTCTTCTTCCATTGTTAGTCCAAGACCTTCGTACTCTTCAGGAATGGTTAAACCAAATAAGCCGAGAGCTTTCATTTGCTCAACAATATCTTGAGGAATTTCATCCGTTTCAGCGACTTCATTCTCATGAGGAATTAATACACCTTCAACAAATTGTCGAATCATATCAACAAGTTGATCTAAGGTTTCCTGATCTCGAATCATAGTCTCGTCCTTTTACTACATGCAAAAAACATCAATGTGATGTTCGTAAAATCACCAATATTTGAAGCGATAGTAATCAAAGGATGAATGCAAAACAATACATTTTGAAAATTAATTTCGCAATGCGGTACTTTGTTGTTGGTTTATGTTTGGCTAATTTATTGATTTATTTAAGCTATATTTTCTTATAAAAAATCATTATTTTTAGTGGAAAATTAAAGTTTGATTTTTAAAAAGAGCTGTGTATATTAAAAATATATATCGCTATGCGAAATTTTAAATGGATAAGTTTTCCTATAGGAAATAAGTCACAAAATATAGTGGGATGAAGATGGGTGCTTTAAATGGAATTCGGGTACTTGACTTAAGTCGGGTATTGGCTGGGCCTTGGTGTGGGCAGATTCTTGCCGATTTAGGCGCAGAAGTAATCAAGATTGAACGACCGAAAGTCGGTGATGACACCCGTTCTTGGGGGCCACCTTGGATGAAAGATGACTCAGGCCAAGACACTCAAGAAGCTGCTTATTATCAGTCCACCAACCGCAATAAATTATCTGTTGCTATCGACATTGCGAGTTCTGATGGCCAAGAATTGATTAAAGCCCTCATTCAAGACACCGATGTCGTGATCGAAAACTACAAAGCGGGGTCTTTGAAAAAATACGGTTTGGACTATGAGTCTTTATCTGCCATTAACCCTAAACTGGTGTATTGCTCAATTACAGGTTTTGGTCAAAATGGCCCAAGAGCAGAAGAGCCTGGTTATGACTTTATTATTCAGGGCATGGGCGGGCTTATGTCAGTCACGGGTGAGCGTGATGATTTGCCGGGTGGAGGCCCTCAAAAAGTAGGGGTCGCATTTTCTGATTTAGCTACAGGACTTTATTCTACGATTGCCATACAGGCTGCTTTACTCAACCGCCATGTGACAGGTTTAGGTCAATACATTGATATGGCTTTGCTTGATGTTCAAATTGCCACAATGGCAAATCAGGGAATGAATTATCTTTCATCGGGTAATATCCCTAAACGCTATGGCAACGCACATGCCAATATTGTGCCTTACCAAGTGTTCAAAGCTTCTGACCGTGATTTTATTATTGCATGTGGAAATGACACTCAGTTTATTCAACTCTGTCGAAGTATAGGTTTACCCGATTTACCAAATGATGCGCGTTTTGCCCGAAATGCGGACCGAATCAAGCATCGTGATGAAATTATCGGAATTTTACAAACACACTTTTTAACTAAAACGGCTGATGAATGGGTAGATGCAATCTATGCGGCTAAAGTTCCGGTAGGTGTGATTAATAACTTGGAACAAGCTTTTCAAGAGCCGCAAGTCATTGCCCGAGAAATGTTAGTCGAGATGAACCATCCTCAACGTGAAAAATTGAAGGTAATTGGGTCACCAATCAAACTTTCTAGAACGCCAGTTGAATACAAAACAGCTCCTCCGTTGTTGGGTGAACATACGCAGGCGGTTTTAGGTCGAGTGGTTTCTTCGGAAAAACTAGCTGAGCTTAAAGAAAAGGGTGTAATTGGATAAGTGGCTTAAAAGCGGAAGGTTAAAATTATATTTAAAATCAGAAAATAAAATATTTAATCTTTCGCTTTAATGAGTTAAATGAAGTTATCTTTTAGATGCAGACTCGGATGTTTGCTCTTTTGCTATTTATAGAAAAAATAGATTATAATTTTCGCAGTGCGAAACAAAATATGGATTGGTATGACAATGAACGATGCAGTTGATGCAGAACCGACAGAAAAATTATTAGCGCCATTAAGGCATGAATTATTACATCCGATTGAAGACATGCAGGATGAAAATGATCGCCAATTTATTACTGCATTAGCACGTGGTTTAGAGCTATTACGTTGTTTTACGCCGAAGCATCAGCATTTGGGCAACCAAGAGCTTGCTCAGATGACAGGTTTGCCAAAACCAACCATTACTCGCCTTACACATACCTTGTCGCGTTTGGGCTATATCAAACAAGTACCTAACTCAAGCAAATTCCAGCTTTCAGTGGGTGTTCTTGCATTTGGTTATTCCATGCTGTCTAACGTGTCGATTCGCTCTATTGCTCATCCATATATGAAAAATTTGGCAGACTATGCGGGCGCTGCTGTTGCAATGGCAACACGTGATCGACTGAATATGATTTATCTTGATGTGGTACAGGGTAAAGGCAATATGACTATGCGCCGTCAAGTTGGAACCTATTTACCGATTCATTTAAGTTCGATGGGACGTGCGTGTTTAGCCGCGATGCCTGAAGATGAACGAGAGTTTTTACTTGATGCCATTCGTAGCAAGCACAAAGAAGACTGGATCAAAATTAATCGTGATCTAGACAAAGCCTTTAAAGACTACCAAGATTTTGGATACTGTTTTTCAATCGGTGAATGGCATAAAGATGTAAATTCAGTTGCAGTACCACTCATCCATGAACAACATGGTTTACTGGTATTTAACTGTGGCGGTCCAAGTTTTATTATGAACCGTGAAAAACTCGAAGAAGATATTGCACCGCGTCTTTTACACATGGTGAATAATATTCGTACCGAGATTAGCTAAACTTATCTGATTCACTTAAAAAAGCCAGCTTTGTTTTTCAAGGCTGGCTTTTTAGTGGGTGTATCTAGACTGTTTGGCTGTGAAAGTTCGGTTTTCTTTTTTCTTTGAAAGCACTTAATGCTTCTTTAAACTCGGAACCCTGTAAACAGTGTGAGAAAATAGTCGACTCATGGTCAATACGATTGAGTAGATCATCAATAGGCATATCTCTTAGCAATTTTTTACTCAGTTGTAAGGCTTGACTTGGTTTATGAGCAAGTTTAATTGCCACATCTTCAACTACTTGATCTAGCTCAGTTGCTTCAAATATTTCATTCACCAAGCCATAATTTTTTGCTTGCTCTGCCGAAAATTTTTCACCTAATAAAATAATTTCCGAAGCTCGAGCAAAGCCCAATAATCTTGGCAAGATGTAACTTGAACCCGCTTCAGGTACAAGTCCCAAATTCACAAAAGGAAACTGAAAAATAGAGTTTTGGCTTGCATACACAAGGTCACAATGTAGAAGCATAGTGCTGCCAATGCCAATTGCCACACCATTTACTTTAGCAATAATCGGTTTTGGAAACGTTGCTAAGCTTTTTAAGAAAACAATCGAAGCGGGTGGTTCTGAACTGGTGGTATCGCGTTTTTCAAATGCATTGACATCATTACCACTCGTAAATGCGGAGTCTTCACCAGTAAGCACAACCACATGAATGTCTTGATTAGTTGCAGCCTCATCTAATGACTGACTTAGCGCCGCATACATTTCATAATTAATCGCATTCTTTTTAGTTGGATTACTCATGGTGAGCGTTAGTATATTTCTATCAAAATATTCATGAATTGTGCCTGTTTTAAGCTCGTTTTGAGTTTTGTTGTCCTGCTGCATGATTCATTCCTTTAAATAACTTCTGTCTAAAAATTAAACTCATTAAAATAATGCTATCGAAAAACAATTCCGTTATCAATTATTTTGTTTTATATTGTGGTATATAATTTTGTATTGTGAAATTTTTAACTTAAATTACTTTAAATGCTGATAGGATTTATGAGTAAATAAGCATCTAGCTCTGCTAAGGAAATGAGAAGCTAGCTATAGAACAGTGAGTGGAAAGAATATGAAGACCAAAATTACAGAACTATTTGAAATCGAGCATCCAATTATTCAAGGTGGTATGCATTATGTTGGTTTTGCAGAGCTTGCTGCTGCGGTTTCTAACGCGGGTGGGTTAGGTATTATTACTGGACTGACTCAGCGAACACCTGAAAATCTGGCAAAAGAAATTGCACGTTGCCGAGAAATGACCGACAAGCCTTTTGGAGTGAATTTAACCTTTTTACCTACGGTAAATACCCCTGATTATCCGGGTTTTGTAGAGGCTATTATTAAAGGCGGAGTCAAGATTGTGGAAACAGCGGGGCGTAATCCTGAACAGGTGATGCCATATTTAAAGGCTGCTGGTATTAAAGTAATTCATAAGTGTACTTCGGTTCGACATAGCTTAAAAGCGCAACAAATTGGATGTGATGCGGTTTCTGTAGATGGTTTTGAGTGTGGTGGGCACCCAGGTGAAGATGACGTGCCAAATATGATTTTATTGCCTTTAGCAGCCGATGCATTAGAAATTCCGTTTGTTGCTTCAGGTGGAATGGCAGACGGACGCTCACTCGCTGCTGCATTAGCGATGGGAGCCGATGGAATTAACATGGGAACGCGTTTTATTGCGACTCAGGAAGCTCCCGTACATGCAAATGTGAAACAGGCGATTTTGAATGCAACCGAACGAGACACGCGTTTAATTATGCGTGCTTTGCGAAATACTGAACGTGTCATGAATAATGCTGCTGTAGAAAAAATCGTGGCAAAAGAAAAAGCACTTGGCGATAACATTAAATTTGAAGATATTATTGAAGAAGTTGCAGGGGTTTATCCAAAAGTCATGATTGATGGGGACGTTAATGCTGGCGCATGGTCATGTGGTTTAGTGGCAAGTTTGATTCATGATATTCCGACATGCGATGAACTGGTTAGCCGAATTGTTCAAGATGCAGAAGACATTATTCGTGGTCGATTATTAGGGCTTTTATAGGACTTAATCTAGCTCCTCTAATTAACTATTAGCATACTTTATATAAGATCAGCACAAGTTTTAATTGTGCTGATCTTTTGCATCACTCACACAATAATAAAGACATAAAGCAGCAAAAATTAAGCCTAAAATGCAGACACCTGCCCATCCGAAGTGTTTCCAAGCGTAGCTTCCTGCCGTTGTGCCTAAAGCGCCGCCAGCAAAGTAACCCGTCATATAAATCGCGTTAAAACGTGAGCGTAGTTCTTGATTAAGTTTAAATACAATACTTTGGTTGGTGACATGCACAGCAGAAAGAGAAGCGTAGAGAATAAGTAAAGCAATAATGTAAAAAGTGAAATGGTAGGGTAAAAGTGAAAAAAGTATCCAACTTAAAATAAGCCCAATGCCGCAAAAAATTGAAATTTTATGGATATAGCCTTGGTCAATAAATTTGCCTGAAAAATTGGCAACGAAAGTTCCTAACACGCCAACAAAACCGAAAAGGCCAATGGTAAAGTCACTAAAAAAATAGGGCGCTGGAGCCAGAAGCAAAGACATGGTGGTAAAGGTTAAGCTTACACAAGCAAATGTAAAACCACCAATATAAGTTCTGGTTCTTAACCGTCGATTTTGAATAAAAATCTGTGGAAGAGAGCGAATAGTTTTTACATAATTTTCAGATTTAGTCGGTGGAAATAACCCAATATTACGATGCAAAATGAAGGCAATCACAAGTAACAGAAAACCACTAACCAGATAAATAATATTCCATGCAAAAAGCGTAGACATCAGCCCTGAAAGAGAGCGGGCGAGTAAAACCCCCATCATCAGTCCACTCAGTAAAAAGCCAACAACACGGCCACTTTGTTGAATCGGAACCAGACTTGCAGCAAGGGGTAATAACAGTTGAGCTGAACTTGAAAATAGACCAGTAATGACGGTGCCAAGCAGTAAAAGATAGATGTTGTGCGAAAAACCGCTAATAATTAATCCACTTGAAGCCAATAACATAAAGATAAATAGTAGTTTGCGCTTTTCTATGATGTCTCCCAGCGGCATTAAGAAGAGTAAGCCACATGCGTAGGTGATTTGGGCTAGAGTCGGCACCCACGCTGTAGTTGTTTCAGTTAAATTTAGGCTTACACTAATTGAATGAATAAGTGGCTGACTAAAATAATTTCCGCCTGTACAAATGCCTGCTGCAATTGCCATTAAAATAATGGTTGGGGTATAGAGTGCGTTTTTCATCATGCCTATAGTCATAATGAAAGTGGAACTTTAATCAACACAACCATGACTGTTTTAAGTATGGTTATTAGTGCGTTTCATTCAATGCATCTTGAATATTGTGCACCATGTGGATTAAACGTGGTCCAATTTCACCTTCAAGTTTTTCTGGATTTAAATGAAAACTTGGCGCACCACAGTTAAAAACATAAAGACCATGTTTGGAGCTGACCAGAGGTACAGCCACCGAGTTCACTTCTTTATGCCACTCGCCTAAAGACAAACAATATCCATAATCTTGATAATCACGGAAAGCTCGTTCTAAAGAGCGTTTTATGGCTGGCCAGTTTTCGGGGTTCTTTTGTTTCAACGCATCAAGTAGAAAGTTGCGCTCACGTTCAGGAGTCGCAGCCAAGCATGCTCGTCCCATAGAACTGCTATGCAGTGGTAAGGTCGAACCAATTGGACGGCGCATATTTAAGGCTGTTTCAATTTGCACAACATCGATATACACCATATTTAAGCGGTCACGCGTTGCCATCGCCACAGGGGCCTGAACATACTGACTCAACTCTTCCATATATTGATGAGCAATATTACGAATTGAGATGTTAGATAATGCTGCATATCCTAAAGATAAAACACCAATGTCTAATGTGTATTTGGTTGAGTTAGGCAATTGTTTTAAATAACCTAATGACACAAGGGTATTGGTAATTCGTGCAATGGTCGGTTTAGGTAACCCCGTCATTTTTGCTAATTCTTGGTTACCGAGCACCTGATTATTTGCAGAAAAGCATCTTAAAAGTTCTAAACCGCGCGCTAAAGAAGCAATAAACTGCGGGTTGTTTTCCCGATGTATATGCGAAATAGGATCTAAACGTATCTCATCAAAATTTATTGGTTTTTCAGTTTCCGTGTTTTGAGACATTCGATCCTCAAATATAATTAAAGCAATAGTTTTGCCATTATATTTCGCTATGCAAAATAAATCCATTCATCACTGCGCTGTTGTGATGAATGGATATCTGGATCAATGGTTATGAAACGTTTTCAATCACCATCGCAAGACCTTGGCCTACACCAATACATAGGCTCACCACTGCATATTTCTTTTTACGGCGAATTAACTCACGAGCTACTGTTAAGCTAAGACGAGCGCCAGAGGCACCAAGTGGATGACCAACCGCAATCGCACCACCATTTGGATTTACGCGTGGGTCATTAAAATCAACATTTAAACCTTTTAAACAAGATAAAACCTGTGAAGCAAAAGCTTCATTAATTTCAATAATATCCATGTCATCTAAAGTAAGGCCAGCACGCTCAACTGCTTTTTTAATGGCTTCAATAGGGCCAGCACCCATAATGCGTGGCTCAATACCGGCGGCGGCGGCTGACAAGATTTTTGCCATTGGTTTTAGGCCATATTTTTGACCTGCCGCTTCTGAACCAATCAAGATGGCTGCTGCACCATCATTAATACCTGAGGCATTACCAGCAGTGACCACGCCACCTTCAAAGAGTGGTTTTAACTTTGTGAGTGCTTCAACAGTTGAGCTTGGGCGAGGGTGTTCATCTTCTGAAACGAGTTTAGGGGGTAATTTTTTGCCTTGGAAAACTTCAATTGGCGTAATTTCATCGGCAAAGAAACCTTCTTCTTTAGCTTTTTGATATTTAGCTTGTGATTGGGCTGCAAATAAGTCTGCTTGCTCACGGCTAATACCAAAATCGGCTGCAACGTTATCACCTGTTTCAGGCATTGAATGTCCGCCGTACTGAGCAATAATTTTTTTATTTGGAAAACGAGAGCCAATTGTGGTGTCATAAATTTTTGCATCACGGCTATAAGCACTTTCCGCTTTACCCATTACAAAGGGAGCACGTGACATACTTTCTACACCACCTGCGATATAGAGCTCGCCTTCACCACAAGTAATAGCGCGTGCTGAGTCAATGACCGCACCTAACCCACTAGCACATAAGCGGTTTACTGTCTGGCCCGGTACAGTGACAGGTAAGCCTGCAAGTAATAGCGCGTTTCTCGCCACATTACGACTATCTTCTCCAGCTTGGTTGGTATCGCCTAAAATCACATCTTCAATATCAGCACCCGGAACACCAGTTTTTTCAAGTAATTTTTGAATAACGGTTGCTGCTAAATCATCAGGGCGAATTGAGGCAAGTTCACCTGCATGACGGCCAAATGGACTACGTAAACCATCATAGATATATGCATTTAACATTGAGAAATTCCTTTTCAAGACTCGTGAGTAAAAGTAAGAGGTAAATGAAGTGCGACACGGCGCTGTAACCACGGGCTAGGGCGGTAACGTGGGTCATGCGTAAGCGCTGTTATACGGTTCAGAATGAGTAAGATTTTTTGGCTGCCGACTTGATCGCCCCATTCAATTGGACCAAATGGATAGCCTAAGCCAAGACGAACCGCGGCATTAATGTCATCTACTGTTGCAACATTTTGCTGGGCAATATCACAGCCTAGATTAATCACCATCGCTAAAACACGCTGAGCAACAAAGCCAATACTTTCATTAATCATACTCACCAGATTTCCATCTAGATTGAAAATAGAGTGAGCGGCTTGTCGGTATTCAGGTTTGGTAATAAGTGATGGCATTAAGGTTCGATGCTTTGTAATGCCATAAAGCATGTCTATAGCAACAGCATGTTCAGGGTTAACTCCTAAGCGGGTCGCCGCTTGGGTTGTGTCTTCGCCGTAACAAGCAAGTAAACATAAGCTATCTGTTTGTGGTTCAGGATTAGTGTCTAGGGCAATATTTTGCTGAGTTAAATAATCTTCGAGTTGTTTCTTATCTTCAGGGAAATCGGCAGCTACCCAAACTTTTGGATATTGTGCTAAACGCTCTACAAATTTGGCAGGTTGTTCACCTGTTTTTGAACCGGTTTCATAGTTATAAAAACCTTGATTGACTTTACGTCCAAGTTGTTTGGCATCAAGCATTTGCTTGGTTAACGGGTTTGGTTTGTAGCGGGCTTCTTCATAGTACTGATGATAAATCGACTCCATAACTGGATGAGAAACATCAAGACCAGTTAAATCGAGTAATTCAAAAGGACCCATTCTAAAACCAACGCCGTCACGTAAAATTCGGTCAATTTCACTGATGTCGCAGACATTTTCATTTAAAATTTTGAGTGCTTCGGTGCCATAAGCTCGGCCCGCGTGATTAATAATAAATCCAGGGGTGTCCTTCGCTACAACAGGGCGGTGACCAAATGCACGAGATAAATCGTTTAAAGCATCAATAATAAGTGGATCTGTTTTTAAACCACGAATGACTTCGACCACTTTCATGAGTGGAACGGGATTAAAGAAGTGATAGCCCACAACACGTTCAGGTTTTTTGCAGTTCGCCGCAATGGCTGTAATAGAAAGAGAAGAGGTGTTTGAGGCTAAAATAGTATTATCCGAAACAATGTCTTCAAGCTGTTGCATCAAGTTTTGTTTGATATCGAGGCGTTCAACAATTGCTTCTACAATGAGGTCACAATTTTTTAAATCTTCAATTTGATGAGCAACAACTAAATGGCTATTTGCCAGAGCTGCTTGCTCAGGTGTAATTTTATTTTTGTCGACTAACTTTTGAAATGTGGCAGCTAGTTTTTCTTTGGCCTGTTCTGCTGCACCGGCTTTGGCATCATATAAATAAGTGGTATGACCTGACTGTGCAGCAATTTGAGCAATACCGCTGCCCATAATACCGACACCAATCACAGCCATGTTTTTAATATCATAAGTCATGTCGATCATCCTGATGATTAATCTATATTTGAAATTAAACGGAAAAATAGGGTTTGGTGATTTAGCTTAAGCATTGTTTATCACCATCAATCGGTAAGATTTGACCTGAAATTGAGCGACCACTGTCTGATGCTAAAAACAGGCATAAATCTGCAATATGCTTTGGATTGACAAAATATTTGAGCGACTGATTTTTCAGTGCATTTTGAGTCACTTCTTCAAGTGAGGTATTTGCTACTTCGGCGCGGGCCTGTAATACGCGTTGAACCCGATCACCATCGACTGCACCCGGAAGAATAGCGTTTACTCGAATATTGTCTGCACCAAGTTCCATAGAAAGCGTTTTGGTAAAACCGATCAGTCCCCATTTTGAGGTGGAATAGGCCAATCGATATGGATAGCCTAAGCGGCCAGCAATAGACGACATATTAATAATCACGCCTGCCTGTGCTTGCTTTAAATAGGGAATGGCTAACTGGGTAATTAAAAAAGTGCTATTCAGGTTTAAATTAATGACAGTATTCCAATCTTCAAAACTTAGTTCATCTGCTGCAACGGTCGGGCCTGAAATGCCTGTGTTATTGACTAAAATATCAATACCGCCAAGTTTCGAAATTGCTTGACTAAACATCAGCTTAATTTTTTCATGATCAGCCAAATCACAGGCATGTATATGCAGCTTTGGATAATCTTGTTGAAACTGTTCTAGGCTCTCAGCATTGATATCACAAACAAAAACTTCATCATGATTGTTTAAAAATGCTTCGGCAATGCATCGTCCAATCCCTGAACCACCTGCACTAATTAATACTTTTCTGGTCATGCTCATTCCTTTGTTATTATGGTTTTAAATTATTTACCTTGATATGACGGCTTACGCTTCTCGATAAAAGCTTGAACGCCTTCATTTTTATCTTCGGTCGAAAACAGTAACTGGAATGCTTTACGTTCTAGGGTTAAGCCTGCATTTAATGGAACGTCTTCGCTCATTAAGGCAACTTCTTTAATTTGTTGCAGGGCAATCGGAGGCATTTTTGCGAGGCTTTGCGCCATTTGGATGGCTGTTGGAATAGTTTGGTCATCTTCTGTGACTTGTGAAACAAGACCGATGGTATAAGCTTCTTCGGCTTTCACCATAGCACCCGTCATAATCATGCGCATGGCATGAAATTTACCAACAGCACGGAACAAACGTTGTGTACCACCAGCACCCGGCATTAAACCAACCTTAATTTCCGGTTGGCCAAAGGTTGCACCTTTACCTGCAATAATAATGTCAGCGTGCATTGCAAGTTCGCAGCCACCACCTAATGCATAACCATTTACAGCAGCAATCACAGGCTTAGGGCATTGGGCAATCGCGTTCCAATAACGTTCCGTATGACGCAATAACATTTCTGTTGAAGTTGCTGTTGCCATTTCTTTTAAATCTGCACCTGCGGCAAAGACTTCTTCACCACCTGTGAGTACAACCGCATTGATCTCATCGTTAAAACTTAATTCGGTAAAAGCTTGTGCTAGTTGTTTGCGAACCTCTGTATTCAGTGCATTTTTTGCTTCAGGTCGGTTAATTTTAACAACCGCTATTTTTTGAATAGAAAAGTCGACTTCTACGAAATTATTCCCTATTGATACACTCATTTTTGAATTCCTTGTTTCGCACATCAAAACTATATTCCTTTTATGATGCTTATTTTGGAATTTATTTCAAGTCTTATTTAGCCCATTAGAGCAATTATGATTTATTAAATAAGCTAAGTGTTTGATATTACGTAATGGTGTATTTTTAAATTTCGTTTAACGAAATTAATTTTCAAAAAAGCTTGAAATTTGTATTTTCGTTCTCGTACTATGAAACACATCCGCAGTAAACAAGATTTAAAACATGGTATCCAGACAAGCTGGAGATGGCTGATGGGTACGATGGAAATACATAAAAAGGGAGATCACAGATGATCCGTGATGAAGGGATGTTGGAGCAGTTACTTTCAACAATTCGAGATTTTGTAAAAAATGAATTGATCCCTCGTGAAAACGAAGTGGTAGAGAAAGACAAAATTCCAGATGACATTGTGCAGCAAATGCGTGAGCTTGGTTTGTTTGGCCTCACAATTCCCGAAGAATATGGTGGCCTAGGCATCACCATGGAAGAAGAAGTCAGAGTTGCATTTGAACTTGGGCAAACTTCACCAGCTTTTCGCTCTTTAATTGGTACTAATAACGGTATTGGCTCAAGTGCAATTTTGATTGATGGCACAGAAGAGCAAAAGCAAAAATATTTACCGCGTTACGCAAGTGGCGAAATTATTGGTTCATTTTGTTTAACCGAGCCTGAATCTGGCTCTGACGCTGCCTCTTTAAAAACCAGTGCAGTAAAAGACGGCGATTTTTATGTATTAAACGGCACCAAGCGTTTTATTACCAATGCACCTCATGCTGCAACTTTTACCGTAATGGCCCGAACAAATCCTGAAATTAAAGGCTCTGGTGGCATCTCAGCTTTTTTAGTTGAGGCCAATACACCAGGCATTACGTTAGGCAAAATTGACCAAAAAATGGGGCAAAAGGGTTCGCACACCTGTGATGTGATTTTTGAAAATTGCCGTGTACCTGCTTCTGCACTCATTGGTGGGGTAGAAGGTGTTGGTTTTAAAACGGCCATGAAAGTGCTTGATAAAGGGCGT
The DNA here is from genome assembly GCF_000196795.1 of Acinetobacter oleivorans DR1. Lineage (NCBI taxonomy): Bacteria > Pseudomonadati > Pseudomonadota > Gammaproteobacteria > Moraxellales > Moraxellaceae > Acinetobacter > Acinetobacter oleivorans. The sequence continues at coordinate 2,559,545 of NC_014259.1, read as the reverse complement.
TTGCACATTGGTGCCTATAGTGTGGGTGTTGCCGAACGCATGTTAAACGACGCATTGCACTATGCGATTGAGCGTAAACAATTTGGTCAGCCTATTGCAAACTTCCAGTTGATTCAAGCGATGCTTGCTGACTCAAAGGCCGAGATTTATGCAGCTAAATGTATGGTTTTAGATGCAGCTCGCCGCCGTGATAATGGCGAAAACATTAGTACAGAAGCGTCTTGCGCAAAAATGTTTGCAACTGAAATGTGTGGCCGCGTTGCTGACCGCTGTGTACAGATTCATGGTGGCGCAGGCTATATCAGTGAATATGCCATTGAGCGTTTTTATCGCGATGTGCGTTTGTTCCGTTTATATGAAGGAACCACACAAGTTCAACAAATTATTATTGCCAAAAACATGATTAGGGAAGCTACTACCTAATAAAAAACAAATGCCATGAGGCATTGGATGCCTCATGTTCCTTCTGAGGATATGGACATGACAACAGAAACAGTTGCACAAAATACGGCTAGCAGTGAAGCTATCCAGACACCAAAAAAGATTTGGATTACCGCATTTATATTCGCTTTTTTAACATTGTTGTGTGATGGGGCAGACTTAGGTTTTTTGGCATTAAGCCTGACCAGTCTTAAAACAGAATTTCATTTAACGGGTGTACAAGCCGGAACATTAGGCAGTTTAACACTTTTAGGTTCAGCAATTGGTGGCTTGATTGGTGGTTGGGCTTGTGACCGTTTTGGGCGGGTCCGCATTATCGTGTTCTTTATTGCTTATTCTTCAGTTTTAACCAGCGCACTGGGTTTTACTGATTCTTATATGCAATTTGCAGTTTTAAGAACTTTTGGAGCGATGGGTTTAGGTGCGCTCTATATTGCTTGTAATATTTTAATGTCAGAAATGGTGCCAACCAAACATCGCTCGACTGTTTTGGCTACCCTTATGACGGGTTATACCTTAGGTTCCTTGCTAGCGACCTTATTAGCAGGACATATTATTCCTGAACACGGCTGGCGTTTCCTATACTGGATTGCGATTACGCCTGTGGTGTTGTCAATTTTAATGCACTTTTGTGTACCTGAACCTGAGTCTTGGAAAAAAGCACGTCAATTAAAAGCGTTAGAAGTCGCTCAAAGTAACCAACCTAAAAAACGTCAAAACCCATATCTTGAAATTTTAAGAGATAAGAAACACGGCACCATGTTTGTTCTTTGGATTATTAGTACAGGTGCATTGCAGTTTGGTTATTACGGTGTAAGTAACTGGTTACCGGCTTATTTAGAGTCTGATCTTGGCATCAAATTTAAAGAAATGGCCATGTATATGGTCGGTACTTTCCTAATTATGATGTTTGCCAAAGTAATTGCAGGGATCGTTGCCGACAAATTAGGGCGCCGCGCTGTATTCGCTTTCGGAACCATTGGTACAGCTTTATTTATTCCGGTTATTGTCTATTTAAATACACCAACCAATATTTTATGGATGATGCTGTTCTTCGGTTTCCTTTACGGTATTCCATACGCAATTAATGCTACCTATATGACAGAAAGTTTCCCGACTTCAATTCGAGGTTCGGCAGTGGGTGGTGCGTATAACATTGGCAAAGTACTTTCTATTTTCTCTCCATTAACAATTGGTTTTCTATCGCAGAACGGTTCTATTGGCTTAGGGCTTTTGGTGATGGCTGCGGCTTATTTTATCTGCGGGGTAATTCCATTGTTATTTATTAAAGACCGACTATTTAACCCGCAAAAGGCAGAGTGACAGATCAATCTGTCACCTTAAATTAAGGATGAAAAGGGACAAGTGAGATGATAAATAAAATCACCAGTGACATTGAACCGATTTTAAAAGCTATTCCTGATGGAGCAACCATCATGACAGGTGGGTTCGGTGTGACAGGGCAACCTGCTGAATTAATTGAAGCCTTAATCGATTTAGGAAAAAAAGAACTCACCATTGTAAATAACAATGCGGCTTCGGGTGATCGTGGTTTAACAAATCTGATTATTGCCGGTTGCGTTAAAAAAATGATTTGTTCATTTCCGAAATCTGCTGGGTCAACCGTTTTTCAAGACTTATATCGAGCTGGAAAAATCGAGTTAGAACTGGTTCCGCAAGGTAATTTGGCATGTCGTATTCAGGCTGCAGGTGCGGGTCTCGGTGCTATTTTTACTCCGACTGGTTATGGCACCAAAGTTGCCGAGGGTAAAGAGACCCGAACCATTAACGGTAAAAACTATGTGCTTGAATATCCACTTGAAGCTGATTTTGCATTGATTTATGCCGATAAAGCTGATCGCTGGGGCAATTTAACTTACCGTAAAGCAGCCCGTAATTTTGGCCCAATCATGGCAAAAGCCGCTAAGAGCACGATTGTTCAAGTGAATGACACAGTTGAGCTAGGACAGCTTGACCCAGAGTGCATTATTACACCGGGAATTTTTGTTCAGCACGTTGTAAAAGTAGGAGATATCTAATGTCAGTTCAAAAGCGTTCTCGTGAAGATATTGCCAAACTCATCGCCAATGACATTCCGGAAGGTTCCTATGTCAATCTAGGCATTGGCTTACCGACCAACGTTGCTAAATTTTTGCCAAAAGACAAAGAAATCTTTTTACATTCGGAAAATGGTGTCTTGGCTTTTGGGCCTCCACCACAACCGGGTGAGGAAGATGAAGACTTAGTCAATGCTGGAAAAGAACTTGTCACTTTATTAGATGGTGGATGTTTTATGCATCATGGTGACTCATTTGACATTATGCGTGGCGGCCATCTGGACATTTGCGTAATTGGGGCATTCCAAGTTGCGGTAAATGGAGACTTAGCAAACTGGCACACTGGTAAAGCAGATGATGTGCCGGCAGTTGGCGGTGCTATGGATTTGGCAGTCGGTGCAAAAACGATTTATGTCTATATGGAGCATGTCACTAAAAAAGGTGTGCCCAAAATTGTAAAAGAACTGAGCTATCCAATGACGGGTGAGCAGTGTGTAAACCGTATTTATACCGATTTATGCATTATTGAACTCAAAGACCAAAAAGCTTACGTCACAGAAATGGTGGAAGGTCTTAGTTTTGATGAATTACAAGCGGTCACTGACTGTGAACTAATTGATGCACGTGTAGCCTAAATACACACGGAAAAACGCTTCTTTAAGGATTAAAAGATGAAAAAATTAATTTTAGCTGCAGCTTGCGCTGCGGCTTCAGGGACTATTTTTGCAAATTCTTCAGATACGACAGAACAAAGAATCAATTTGCTAGAAACCGAGCTGCAAAAATTAAAAGCAGAACTTGCTGCTCAGAAACAAACTCAAAATAATTTACAGGTCAAACAGGTAAAGATCGAAGAGAACATTGAAAAAACTAAAGCGACTGTAACAGAAAAGCCCGTTGCTCCTTCGTGGGTCACTTGGACGGATAACGTGAAGGTTTACGGTATTGCTCGTATTGATGCGGCGGTCGATTTTAAATCTTCACCAGATTCGGGTGGTAGAACGACCAGTAGCCTGTACCGAACACCTTTTGAAACTGAAAAACGTTCAAATCATGCACGTTCCGATGCCATGATTAATGCAAGCCGATTGGGTGTTTATTTTAATAGCCCAAATAAAGCTGTGACGGGAAATATTGAAGCCGATTTCTTTGATAGCTCTAACATGGGAACTGGCGATGGTAAATTCCGTATCCGTCATGCTTTTTTCACTTATAAAGACTGGACCTTTGGTCAAACATGGTCACTCATGTCTAACATGGAAACCCGTACCGAAGCTGTCGATTACACGCAATTTGTGGGAACCTCGTATACGCGTACTCCTCAAATTCGCTATGACTGGAAAATTGATGCCAATAATGATTTAAAAGTAGCCTTGGAATATACAGGTTCGAGAGTCTCGGCATTTCCAACTTTAACGGGTCGCTATAGCTTTAAACAAGGGCCTTTAACGGCACTTGCTCAAGGTTTTATTAATGAAAAATCCGCAGATGTCGCAACTGCCACGGTTAAGAAAGTAAGCTGGGGTGCTGGAGGCGGCTTAAAATATCAATTAACACCTCAGCAGTCGGTACAAGCAAATTATCAATATATTGTCGGCGATCAAAAATTTATGCCGTATACCACCCAAAGTGGTTTGGCAAATTCAACAAATTTAAATGCCGCGGGTGATTTTTCTTTAAATGAAGATAAAACAGATTTGGTTATGAATAAGTTGAATAGCATCAATATTGGTTATTCATATAAATTCAATGAGCAATGGCGTGCAAACTTATCGGCTTCGATGTTTGATTATGATGACGACACTGCTTATGCCAAACTCAACCCAGATGCCAACAAACGTCTAACGGACTACGCAGCTAACGTCTTTTATTCACCGATTGAGCAAATGGATATTGGTATGGAATATCATCAAGGCAAACGAGAAGTGTTTGATGGCAGAACCGCTGATGTATCACGCGTAAACTTTGTATCGATGTATAAATTTTAAAATAGGGCGTAGTTAAAAATGGAAAAAATAGTTGAGCCCAATGCAGAAAATATACTGTCAAAAAGCTTTATTTTTATCATGGCAATGACATGTGGAATTTGTGCGGGTTCAAACTATTATAACCAGCCCTTAATCTATTCAATTGCAGAAGCATTAAAAGTTAATGCCGATCAAGTCGCTTTAACTATTGTGATTAGCCAACTGTCATATGCAGTTGGTCTTTTTATATTAGTTCCCCTAGGCGACTTTTTTGAAAAGCGCAGTTATATTTGCTTGCTCATGTGTTGTACCGGCCTTGCTCAAGTAGGGTTATCCTTAAGTCAAACCTTACCAGCTTTATATGGCTTTACCTTTTTAGCCACATTCTTTTCAATTGCAACTCAAGTTTTAGTTCCTTTCGCCGCAGGTCTAGCTAGCCCGAAAAAAAGCCCTCAAGTTGTAGGCACTCTCATGAGTGGTTTGTTTTTGGGAATATTATTGGCGCGTTCGATTGCAGGCTTACTTTCTACAGTTTGGTCTTGGCATGCGGTTTATTTAATTAGTGGAATTGTCATTTTGGTGTTTGCTTGGGTAATGTGGGTAAAGTTACCTGTTGCACGTAAGTCTCACCAACTCAATATTCTACAAATCTATGGTTCATTATTTTCATTAGCAGCTCATCAGCCTCATTTACTACGCCGTGGTTTGGCAGGGGGAATTGGCTTTGGTATTCTGGCTCTCATTTTTACCACCATGACTTTTATTTTGGCGAATGAGCCTTATCACTTTAACGATTTCCAGATTGGTTTATTTGGAATTGTTGGACTGGCAGGTGTGTTTGCGACCCCTTGGGCAGGTAAGCAAATTGCAGCAGGCCTTGAGAATAAAATTGCAGTGATTTGTATGGGCTTATTAATAAGTGCATGGATACCACTATTTTTTGCACAGCAGTCTCTGGTTGCCTACGCTGTTGGAGTGGTTATGGCTTATTTCGGTTTGTCGGCATTTCATGTACTTAATCAAAATCTGGTCTATCGAATTTCGGCCGAGGCTCGTTCGCGTATTAACTCAATTTATATGACCTTATATTTTGGTGGAGCCGCTTTGGGTTCTTTTATTGCGGTGTATGCATGGAAACATTGGGGATGGGAAGCCTGTGCTGCTTTAGGTTTAGCGATGGCAATATTAAGTTTTATGATTGATCGCTTAGATTTTTATGAAATGAACAAAATTGCAAAGCAAGAAAAAGCTCCATAAACAGGAGCTTCAATATTTTATTATTTGCGAATAATCATTAAAGTTGCCGAAGCAAAAGCATACACTTTGCCGTTCTCATCTACGATTTTTCCTTCGGTACTAATAATATTACGGCCCGCATTAATCAACTCGGCTGTCGCATAGTAAGATGTATCAATCTGCATAGGGCGGATCATTTTTACATTTAAATCAATAGTTCCATAGCCAACGCCATGTTCGAGCAATGTATGAGCTGCACTGCCAGTAGCTGTATCTAAAGCTGTGGCGCAAAAGCCGCCGTGTACACCGCCTTGAATATTTCTATGTTCTTTGCGAGGGGTAACTTTATAAGTTGCTTTACCTTCGGAAACTTCAACGAGTTCCATTGGTATGGTGTGAGCCATAGGTGATGGAGAAACTTCACCATTTTTTAAAGCGGTTAAAAACTCAAGACCTGTGTATTTCGGGCTTTCCATGAATCGTCCTTGGATAATTAAGCAATCTAAATCACCATACTATAAATTGAATTTTTACGGAATAAAATTTTGCAATACAAAATATAAATTTATTCTATTTAAAACGAGACTAATAACTTTTTATTTTATATATGTATTTAAAACATATATTTATATTTTATTCCTATGGTTAAGTTATGATAATTTTATTAAATTAGTGAAAATATATTTTGCTATAAGAAATTTTTTGATATTTTGATGAGATTGAAACAATAAAAGTCCATTTTAAGGAAAAACGATATCTGCCCATAACACAGGCAGAGAGGTGAAAGGAAAAAACTATGCCTTTATACAAAGCTCCATTACGCGATATGCAATTTGTACTGCATGAAATGCTTCAAACAGAACAGAATTATCAAGGTTTAAGCAAATATCAGGAAAGCGTAAATCGAGAATTAATTGATCAATACTTAGAGGCAGCAGCAGATTTTTGTGAAAATGAATTGGCGCCCATAAATCAAAATGGCGATCAGGAAGGCTGTCATTTAAATCAAGGCGTAGTCACAACGCCGAAAGGTTTTAAAGAAGCCTACCAAAAATATGCTGAGCTTGGATTTACCTCTTTAACCGCCGATCCAGAATATGGCGGACAAGGCTTACCAACATTGCTGCGGATTGCGGTTTCTGAAATGTTATGTGGTTCTAATTGGGCATGGGCAATGTATCCGGGCTTGTCTCATGGTGCAATGAGAACCATTGAGCATCATGGCACCGAGCAACAAAAACAGAAGTTTTTGGCTAAGCTCATTAGTGGTGTCTGGACCGGAACCATGTGTTTAACCGAATCACATGCGGGTTCGGACCTTGGGTTAATTAGAACGAAAGCAGAACCCAATCCGGACGGTAGTTACTCAATTACGGGTGAAAAGATTTTTATCTCGGCAGGTGAACACGATCTTTCTGAAAATATTATTCATATTGTTTTAGCCCGTCTGCCTCAGGCACCCGCAGGGACTAAAGGTATTTCTTTATTTATTGTTCCAAAATTTAATGTGAGTGACGACGGTCAGGTACTGGACCGTAATAAAGTCGTTTGTAGTGCGATTGAACATAAAATGGGGATTCATGGCAATGCGACCTGTGTACTGAATTTTGATGGCGCAAAAGGTTATTTGATTGGTCCTGAAAATCGCGGACTCAATTGTATGTTTACCTTCATGAATACCGCACGTATTGGAACAGCAGTACAAGGGCTTGCTGCTTCTGAAATTTCATTTCAAGGCGCATTAAGTTATGCCAAAGAGCGACTCGCCATGCGATCGTTATCTGGTCCTAAATATCCTGAAAAAAATGCCGATCCAATTATTGTGCATCCCGCTGTGCGCTCGATGCTAATGACGCAAAAAGCTTTTTCTGAAGGTGGTCGTGCACTGGCTTACTTTTTAGCTCAGCATGTTGATATTGTAGAAAGTTCAAATGATCAGGAACAGCAAAAACACTCTGATGAATTACTGGCTTTTTTAACGCCAATTGCCAAAGCTTTTTTAACAGAATCAGGTAATGAGTCTGCCAAGCATGGCGTTCAAGTATTTGGTGGCCACGGCTTCATTGTTGAGCATGGTATGGAGCAAATTGTACGTGATGCGCGTATCTCAACATTGTATGAGGGAACGACCGAAATCCAGTCTTTAGATCTACTTGCACGTAAAGTTCTAAAGTCAGAAGGCAAACTTCTAAAGAATATGACCGATCTAATTGATCAATTTATTGGTCAACAACAATCTAGTGAAACCCTGAAACCTTATCTAGAAAAATTAGCTGAGCTTAAGCAACAATGGCTGTCACTGACTAAAACGATTGCAGAGAAAGCCAAGCACAACCCTGAAGAAATAGGGGCAGCTTCAGTAGATTATCTTTATTTTTCTAGTTATGTCGTGTTCGCTTATTTGTGGGCTCAAATGGCACAAGTTGCCCATGAAAAATTAGAATCGGGTACACAAGAAGAAGCTTTTTATAAAGCAAAGTTAACGACAGCTAAGTTTTTCTATCAAAAGCTTTTACATCGTACACAGAGCCATGCTGCTTCAATTGAGTCTGGCGCTGAATCGATCATGGAACTTGATCAAGATGCTTTTGCATTTTAATGAATCGTAATATTTAGAATCACTGGGTGAAATTGACATGCAAAATTTTACCTAGTGATTAAATTTGCAATTTTAGACTCATCAGTTTTTGGTAGGAAAAACCAGTTGAGCCAAAGAAATAGAGGGTTAACATAAGCATTAAAATGTGAATTTTCATCAAATATTGATGTTGGATAAGGACTACGGAAAGAAAATCATGAATGCTTATTATCAATTACTGAATAGAACAATTGGTCCTCAAGGTGAAGTTATTGCTCATTATTGTTCAACTGTTCATGCACAAGGGGCTTGGAATCCTCATGAACAGCACATGGCGCCTGCAAGTGGTGTCATCGCAGCTGAGTTAGAGCAATTTTCGCCACGACAAGATATGCGAATTGGTCGAATTAGTTTTGATATTTTTGGATTGATTGCATTTGGTGAATTTACGATTAAGACACATGTGATTCGTGCCGGTAAAACCATTGAATTGATTGAAGCCGAAATGCAAGCACAAGGTAAAACCTGCATTGTGGCTAGAGCATGGCGCATGTGTACTCAAGACAGTTCCGATATTGCTGGGCTTGAAGATCAGCCAGTTCACCATCCAGATACCTTTACAGAATGGACAGGTATGAAAAGATGGCCGGGTGGTTTTATCCAGACACTCGTCACTAAAACTGATGATCAGCATCGTGCGGGTAAAGGCATTGTTTGGCTCAATAATGATAAAGAAATCGTGGAAGGGCAGCCGACCACAGATTTTGCCCATTTAATTGGCATGGTAGATGCGGCAAACGGCATTGTCCCACGACAAGAAGGCGAATTTACTTGGGGCTTTCCAAATCTTGATTTACAAATCCACATGCACCGTTATCCGCAAGGGAAATGGCTAGGTCTGGAAACCGTTCAGCAATATGGTTCGGATGGTATTGGTTTAACCAGTGCAATTTTACATGATGTATATGGCCCATTTGGACGAAGCGAGCAGATTTTGACTTTACGTAAAATGACTAAATAAATTTTTGAGCCAATAAAAAAGTCATCCCTAAGGATGACTTTTTTATTTTGAGATTTAATTTTTAGTTACGGACTTTTAGCAGTGTTGGTGTAAGTTCATCCCAACGTTGTTTTGCAGCGTCCATTGCTTTCATTTTGATATGTCCATAACCACGGACTTCTGCTGGTAATTTTGCAATTTGCTCAGCAACTACCAAGTTATGATTGTCTGGTGCTTCAACAAGTGCTTCAACAAATGCGATGTAACGATCACGCCATGCTTGTTCGTGTTGACGTTCTTCTTGACGTGCAAATGGGTCAAGGAAAGTTTCACGAAGCCATTGTAAGCGAGCAAGCATCATCATTGGGAAGCGCATCCAGTAACCAAACGCACGTTTACGGACATTCTTCAGCCCACCAAGTAACGCTGGCGGAGCAAGATGATACGTTAAACGTAAGCCTTTACCGAATTGGGTTTCAATCGATTCTTTGAAGCTTTTACCTGTTAAAAGACGAGCAACTTCATATTCATCTTTATAAGCCATGACTCTGTAAAGCTGAGTTGCAATGGTACCCGTTAATTCTTCTGGTAACTTTTTAGCTGCCAATTCTACAAGTGTGCGGTATTTAGCTGCATAAGCTTCATTCCAGTAGTCTGTTAAACGAGCAGAACGATCTTCAACAAGTTCAGCCAAAGTTTGCGGAGTTTTGGTTTTTGGCATTGCCGCAACTAAGCGTGCAGCTAAAGTTGGGTCACTTGCAAGATGACAACCCACACGGAAAGCTTCGATATTCTTTTCAACAGCAGTACCATTTAAGCGAATTGCTTTTTCAATGCTTTCACGTAATAGCGGAATGCGTCCAGACTGCCATGCCATACCGAGTAATAACTGGTTGGTATAAATTGAATCACCTAAGAGTTGTGTTGCAATGCGAGCGGCTGGCAGAGAAACCAGTTGACCTTGGCGAACACGACCACGAAGACGGTCTATTAAATCACTAATAGGCGCATACCAGTCACGAGATTTAATAAACTCAGAAGTAGGGGTGCTGTCTTCATTCACAATAACTAAGGCATCATCTTTTAAGCGAGATAGAGCAGCGCTACCACCAGCCACTACCGCATCTGCACCAATCAATAATTCACATTGACCTGCCGGAATTTTGGTAGAAGAAATTTGCTCATCACTTGCTGCAAGTTGAACGTATGAATAAACCGTACCACCTTTTTGAGCAAGACCTGCCATGTCCATAACACGTGTAGCTTTACCTTCTAGGTGAGCTGCCATACCAAGGAGTGCACCAATAGTCACAACACCTGTACCACCAATACCACCAACCATAATACGACTTGGAACGTCATATAACTGAGGAATAACTGGTGATGTTGGCCAGCCTGCACCAATACCTTCAAATTTAGCCGGACGTTTCATGTCACGTGTATGAACAGTCACAAAACTTGGGCAGAAACCTTCGGCACAAGTGAAGTCTTTATTACAGCTACTTTGGTTAATTTGACGTTTAGTACCTAAAGCAGTCTCTACTGGCTCAATAGATAAACAGTTTGATTTTTTCGAACAGTCGCCACAGCCCTCGCAAATATCACTGTTAATGTATAAACGCTCAGCTGGATCAGGGTAGGCATCACGTTTACGGCGACGGCGTTTTTCACTGGCACAGGTTTGTACATAAATTAAAGCGGTTACGCCAGAAACCTCGCGAAGCTCGCGTTGAACTGCGTCGAGCTCATTACGGTGGCGAATTTCTACACCTGGTGCAATGCCATCTTCTTCATTTAATAGTTTAACTTCATCAGTCACGATGACTTGTTTTTTAATACCTTCAGCAGCAAGCTGACGAGTTAACTGTGCAACGCTCAAATGACCATCTACATGCTGACCGCCTGTCATAGCGACGGCATCGTTGTAGAGGATTTTATAGGTAATATTAGTTTTTGCAGCGATGGACTGACGGATTGCTAAGTAACCAGAGTGGAAGTAAGTTCCGTCACCAAGGTTCGCAAAAATATGTTTTTCATTGGTAAATGGTGATGCACCCACCCAACTTACACCTTCACCGCCCATTTGCGAGAATGTTTCGGTACCACGGTCAAGTGAAACTGCAATATAGTGACAACCGATACCGCCTAATGCACGGCTACCTTCAGGAACGACTGTTGAAGAGTTATGTGGGCAACCACTACAGAAATACGGTTTACGTTCAGCAAGATCAATAACACGTTTTGATTCTTGCTCTGCTTTTAGCAGTAAGTCGATTCTGCTTTGGATTTGTGTTTTTAAGCTTTCTGGAATATCGAGTTTTAAGAAGCGAGCAGCCAGCATTTTTGCAATAGGTTCAGGCTGGTACTCATAGTGACCAATGAGCGGTGCTTCTTCAATAGAGGTACTCCATTCACCTTTGCCATCAGTTGCTTTACCAATCACATGTGGGCGTTTGCCATCAGGCAGTGAGTACAGCTCATCTTTAATTTGTGTTTCAATAATTGGACGTTTTTCTTCAATAACGATCAGTTCTTGTAAACCTTCGGCAAACTCACGAACACCTTGTGGTTCTAAAGGCCAAATCAGACCAACTTGATAAACACGTAGCCCAAGTTGTTGGGCAGTTTCATCTTCAATACCTAAAATGCGTAAGGCTTCAATCGTATCTAAATAACCTTTACCACTTGCGGCAATACCAATACGGGCATTTTCACAAGGCCATGTAACGGTGTTGATTTTATTCGCGCGGGCATAAGCCAAAACAGCAGGTAAGCGATATTTATAAAGGCGTTCTTCTTGCTGAATGCCATGATCTGGCCAACGAATATTGACGCCACCCTCTGGGAAATTGACATCTTCTGGTATAACCGGAGTAACACGGTCTAGGTCGACATGAACAGAAGCAGAAGTTTCTACAATTTCACTAACCAGCTTCATTGAAGACCAAAGGCCAGAAAAACGTGAAACTGCAATGGCGTGAACACCAAAGTCTAAAATTTGTTGAACGGATGTTGGGTAGAAAATTGGAATACCGCAACCAATCATGACATGTTCAGACTGGTGAGGGATTGTAGAAGATTTACATGAGTGGTCATCACCAAATAAAGCAACGACACCACCACGTTCAGAGGTACCAGCTAAGTTAGCATGGCGGAGTACATCGCCTGAACGGTCAACACCCGGGCCTTTACCATACCACCATGAAGACACTCCATCATATTTGCCTTGGCCTGAAAGGTTAACTTGTTGCGTACCCCAAATTGCGGTAGCAGCTAAGTCTTCGTTTACACCAGGTTGAAATACAACATTATGGGATTTAAGTAATCCTTGAACTTGCCAAAGGAAACTATCATAGTTACCAACAGGAGAACCGCGATAACCAGAAATAAAACCAGCAGTATGATAACCATTGATCGCGTCACGGCGAGTTTGGGCAAGAGGCAACCGAACAAGTGCCTGAATGCCAGTCATATATGCTGTACCGTTATCACTTACATATTTATCTTCAAGTGACACATCCTTTGTTGCAATAATATTTGGAGTGACTTTTGTAGCTATATTCATTTATATCTCCTTAGAATTTTTAGTAGCTCGGACTACTTTCTTTTTTCAACATCCAGTTGAATATTTGGAGCAAGTGACATACGAAATAAAAAAAGATCGGTTCCTCTTCTTAAAAAGAATTAGTGCCAATGTATGTACATTTAGTCATTGTGGTTGAACTAAACTGGTGCAACAATCCGTAATTTAGGAAAACATATTTACGTTATGCGCAAAAATCTCGATGGTGGACTATTGCATGCAATGCATGCATTCCTGAAAGTGATTGATAGCGGGAGTTTCACAGCAGCAGCTGAGCAGATGGATCTGACCACAGCACAGGTTTCACGTCTTATCAGCGAGCTAGAAACACGCTTAGGTACAAAACTCATACAACGCTCAACGCGCCAGCAGGCACTGACCGATATTGGTGCGACTTATGCAGAGAGCTGTCGCCAAGTCATTTCAATGGTGGATGAAGCAGAATCAGAAGTAACAGGAACGGCATCTAAACCCAAAGGGCGTTTACGCGTATTAAGTATGGGAAGCTTTGGGCATCATTATGTTTTTCCAGTAATGGCCGAGTTTTGTAAGCATTACCCTGAACTAACCGTGGAATATACGACTTCACAGTACGTTCCAGACCTATTGGCAAAAGGGGTGGATGTCAGTCTTTATCTGACTGAATCATTAACAGATTCTCGGTTTGTTGCACGCAGAATTGGGACCATTTTTTCTGTTTTATGTGCATCACCTGCATATTTAGAAAAACATGGTGTGCCGAAGTCCCCAGAAGACTTAAAAAACCATGCCTGTTTACGCTTAGTAAACCCATCTATTACACCAGATTGGCACTTATTAAATGCAAAAGGTGAGTCTTACCAAATTGATACTGGCGGGCAACTCATTGCAGATAACCCTGAGTTATTATTAGATGTGGTGCAACAAGATATGGGCGTGGCGTTATTACCGATGTTTTCGGCTTTAGATGCAGTTCAGAATGGAAGATTATGTCATATCTTGCCAGAGTGGCGTTCGCCCGATATAGGGGTTTATACCTTATTGCCTTCACGCCATTTTATTGATGCTAAAACACGTGCATGGTTAGACTGGGTGGAAGAATATATTTCGCCAAGAATCGAAATGGATGCATCTTATTTTTATAAATAATGAGATAATTTTTTTAAGGACTAAGCTAGAAAAGGATGAAGAATAATACGGATTTAGAATAAAAATAGGGTAGAGAATGCTTCTGTTGAGAGGGGCATTTAATACAGAGATAAATGATAAATTTTAAAAAAATTGCATGAGAGGTTCAGTCCCAATTCCTGAATGAAATGAGATAAAGATGAGATAGGATGATCTGGTACTTTGCCTAATATTAAGCCTTATACCAGATGCTGAGCTATTTTAATTTATGACTACGCACACTTGGTTTGCCAATAAGCATTTGCATAATTCGACAAGCTTTTTCGATTTAATACATTGCTAATATTTTGGCTGGCTTGCATTAGTTTCTCTAAATCAATGCCCGTTTCAAACCCCATGTGCGACAGCAAATAAAACAGATCTTCGGTCGATACATTGCCAGAAGCACCTTTGGCATAAGGGCAACCGCCAAGTCCTGCAAGGGACGAATCAAAAACACGAATGCCTTGCTGTAAAGACTGATAAATATTGGCAATCGCCATACCATAGGTGTTGTGGAAATGTCCTGCCAAAACCTTGCTGTCGAGTTCAGCGAGGCAGGCTTGCCAAACCTTTTGAACGCGATCTGGCGTTGCTGTGCCAATGGTTTCACCTAAAGACACTTCATAGCAGCCCATGTCATAGAGTCGTTTAACAACTTTTACGACTTGTTCAGGAGCAATTGCGCCTTCATAAGGGCAATCGACAATACAAGAGACATAACCGCGTACACGGATGTTATGTGTTTTTGCTGCGCTCATGACATCGCTAAATTTTTCAAAGCTCTCATCGATTGAGCAGTTGATATTTTTACGGGTAAAGCTTTCAGAAGCTGCGGTAAACACCGCAACCTCTTTGCATCCTACCGCTTGAGCAGTTTCAAAACCTTTGATATTGGGAGTGAGCAGGCTAAATTGCACATCGGTTGTTTGGGGTAACAGCTTAAATAGCTCGTCACTTTGAGCCATTTGCGGCACCCATTTTGCCGAAACGCATGAACCGACTTCAATCGATTTTAGGCCAGCATTAATCAGGTCATTAATGAAGTTTAAGCGTTGTTCGACGGTTAAAGCTTGCTTTTCGTTTTGGAGGCCATCTCTGGGACCGACCTCCACGATTTTGACAAACTCACTCATGCAACTTCCTCCTGAGCAGGCTGAAATTCCACAAGCTCGTCGCCAGCTTTGACTTGATCACCGACTTGGAAATAGGAGTCTACAATCAAGCCGTCTTTAGGCGCACGGATGGTATATTCCATTTTCATCGCTTCAAGCGTCATTAAAATATCGTCTTTCTTAACGCTATGATTTGCACTCACCAGCACTTGTGTGACTACACCCGGCATTGGGGCTTTCAGGTGACCTTCATCGGCTTGGTTATCTGCTTGATTAAAATCTTGACGAATATAAGCAAATTTATAGCTTTGCCCATTTTGGAATAATGTAATGCCTTGCTGACTTTGGTTAAAAGATAGCTTTTGCTGAGTTCCACCAATTTGAACAGAGGCAGTATGCGCATCAATTAATTGACCAGAAATAGGGTAGCTTTGTCCGTTATATTCTGCGGTGAAGCCTTGTTCACTTGAAGCAAATTTGATTTGGATATTTTGGTTTAAATAATTCAGTTTAATGCTGTGCTGATAGGCAATATTTAAACGCCAAAGTGGCTGAGCCTGCCAAAGCTGTTTTTGGCTTGAGCTGTTGTTATTAAGTTTACTTAGAAACTCAATAAATGCTGCTGCCACTACAAGTTCTGGTTTGATATCTTCAGGGCTAAACAAGAAGTTTTGTTCGCGTTGAATCAGGTTGGTATCAAGCTTGGCTTGTTTGAATGAGTCGCTGCGAACAATCTTTTCAAGAAAGGCAATGTTGTTGCCTAAGCCATCGACATGGAATTGACTTAAAGCGTGTTGCATTTGAATAAGCGCAGCTTCACGGTTTTTACCCCATACGATCAGTTTAGCTATCATCGGGTCGTAATAAGTCGTGATTTCATCGCCTTCAACAATACCGCTGTCTACACGCACATATTGGTTTTGAGTTGGGTAGTGCAAATAGTCAATTTTACCAATCGCAGGTAAAAAGCCTTTTTCAGGTTCTTCGGCATAGATTCGTGCTTCGAGCGCATGCCCGTGAATTTGCAATTCGTTTTGTAGTTTAGGTAAAGGTTCGCCATAAGCTACACGTAGTTGCCATTCAACCAAGTCTTCACCGGTAATCATTTCAGTCACTGGGTGTTCGACTTGTAAGCGGGTATTCATTTCCATGAAATACGCCGTACCGTCTTGTTCCACAATAAACTCAACCGTACCGGCACCGACATAATCTACGGCACGTGCAGCATCAATTGCAGCTTGGCGCATTGCATCGAGCTTTTCGCTTGGCATTTGTGGAGCAGGGGCTTCTTCTAACACTTTTTGGTGGCGGCGTTGTACAGAACAGTCGCGTTCAAACAAATGAACATAGTTGCCATGTGTATCGCCAAACACTTGAACTTCAATATGTCTAGGCTGAATCACATAACGCTCAATTAAGACGTCATCATTACCAAAGCTTGATTTTGCTTCACGTTTACAAGAGGCTAAGGCATGCAGAAAATCTTCACTGCGTTCAACCAGACTCATGCCTTTACCACCGCCGCCCGCACTGGCTTTAATTAAAACAGGATAGCCAATTCGGTCTGCCTGTTGTTTTAAAAAGTCGGCATCTTGGTTGGTCCCGTGATAACCCGGTGTTAAAGGGACACCAGCTTTTTCCATTAAAGCTTTCGAGGTCGCTTTTAAGCCCATCGCTAAAATGGCATCCACTGGTGGGCCTATAAAGCAAATGTTGTGTTGTTGGCAAGCGAGTGCAAACTGGTCATTTTCAGAAAGGAAACCGTAGCCTGGGTGAACTGCTTGGCTGCCTGTATCAATCGCTGCTTGAATAATGCGGTCGGCTTGCAAATAACTTTGTGTTGCAGGGGACTGACCAATATAAACCGCTTCATCTGCAAGTTTGACATGTTGTGCATTTGCGTCTGCATCGGAGTAAACGGCAACCGTTCTAATACCTAATTTTTTAGCTGTACGAATCACGCGGCAGGCAATTTCGCCACGGTTCGCAATTAAAATCTTTTCAAACATGATGATCGTCCTTAATTGTTGTTATTCGAGTTAGAAACCCAAGCAGGCTGTTGTTTATTTAAAAAGGCACTCAGACCTTCTTTTGCCTCGCTGCCTTGACGAACTTGAGCAATATGATGTGCTGTCTGTTGCAGCAACTCATTGCTCATGGTCTGGTTGCTCACCATTTGAATGAGTTGTTTTGATGCCGCTTGAGCATGCGGGCCACCGAGTAATAGAGCATCAACAATTTCTTGAACTTTTTTATCTAAGTCTTCAGCATCTGCAACTTCATGTGCCAAGCCAATGTGTTTGGCTTCACGTGCAGAAATTCGCTCGGCAGTTAAGAAGTAACGAGAGGCTTGTCTTGCACCAATTGCACGAATTACATAGGGGCTAATGGTAGATGGAGCAAGCCCTAAACGAACCTCAGATGTTGCAAACTTGGCATCAGTGCTGGCAATGCAAATATCACATGCCGATGCCAAGCCCATACCGCCGCCAAAGGCAATGCCATGTACACGAGCAATAGTCGGTTGTTTAAGTGTTGCAAGTGCATCCAACATTTGCGCAAGTTTTAATGCATCTGCTTCATTTTCTGCTGAAGATGCCTGACCTGCCTGTTTCATCCAGTTGAGGTCGGCACCTGCCGAAAAGCTTTTGCCGCGACCTGCTAGAACCACTACACGAACATCATCACGTGTATTGATTTGCTTAAAGCAAGCATGCAGCTCTTCAATAACTGTCGTATTAAAAGCATTGTGTAGTTCAGGGCGGTTCAGCCAAACATAGGCAACCTGACCTTGTTGTTCGAGTTGTAAAAATTGATAGCTCATATACACCTCTTACATGCGGAATACGCCAAATTTGGTTGGCTGGATTGGAGCATTCATCGCAGATGCAAGACTTAAACCGAGTACTTGGCGAGTTTGCGCTGGGTCGATTACACCGTCATCCCAAAGGCGGGCAGATGCATAATATGGATGGCCTTGGCGCTCGTACTGTTCACGAATTGGTTGTTTAAACTCGTCTTCTTGTTGAGCTGACCACTCGGCACCTTTTTGCTCAATCTGATCACGTTTTAAAGTCGAAAGTACACTTGCGGCTTGTTCTCCGCCCATCACAGAAATACGAGAGTTTGGCCATGTCCATAAAAAGCGTGGTGAATAAGCACGGCCACACATGCCGTAGTTACCCGCACCAAACGAACCGCCAATAATTAGGGTGAGTTTAGGTACATTTGCGGTTGCAACTGCCATCACTAATTTGGCGCCGTTTTTTGCAATTCCTTCATTTTCATACTGACGACCAACCATAAAGCCCGTAATGTTTTGTAGGAATAACAATGGAATATTGCGCTGTGTGCATAGCTCAATAAAGTGCGCACCTTTTTGTGCAGACTCGGAAAATAAAATCCCGTTATTGGCAATAATCCCGACTGGCATACCATAGAGTGAAGCGAAACCAGTAATGAGTGTTGAACCAAAACGTGCTTTAAACTCATCAAAACGAGAGCCATCTACAATACGTGCAATGACTTCACGAACATCAAAAGGTTTACGTGCATCACTTGGAACCACACCATAGAGTTCTGATGCATCAAACAATGGTTCATCAACTTGTTTATTTAAGTCGTTTGGCTTTTTATTAAGGTTAGCGACAATATTTCGTGCAATCGCAATTGCATGCTCATCATTTTCAGCTAAATGGTCAGCCACACCTGAAAGACGTGTGTGTACATCACCACCCCCTAAATCTTCACTGCTTACGACTTCGCCAGTTGCAGCTTTTACAAGAGGAGGGCCACCTAAGAAAATCGTACCTTGGTTACGGACAATAATGGTTTCATCAGACATGGCTGGAACATAAGCACCACCTGCGGTACAGCTTCCCATTACCACAGCGATTTGGGCAATACCTAGGCTCGACATGCGTGCCTGATTATAGAAAATACGCCCGAAGTGATCGCGGTCTGGGAAAACCTCATCTTGCATTGGTAAGTAGGCACCGCCTGAGTCCACCAAATAAATACAAGGCAAATGATTTTGTTCGGCAATTTCTTGTGCGCGTAAATGCTTTTTAACCGTAAGTGGGTAATATGTTCCACCTTTAACCGTTGCATCGTTGGCAACGATCATACAAGTGATGCCGTTGACTTGACCAATACCCGCAATTACGCCCGCGGCAGGAACATCATCTTCATAAACGTTGTATGCTGCCAACTGACCAATCTCTAAAAATGCCGTACCGACATCAATCAGTTGATCAATACGTTCACGAGGTAAAAGTTTACCTCGAGCCAAATGTTTTTGACGGGCATTTTCACCGCCGCCTAAAGCAATATGCTGTGCAACTTGTTTTAGATCTGTGACCAATGTTTGCATGGCTTGCTGGTTTGTTTTGAAGTCTTCACTTCGAACATTAATCTTGCTTTGTAATTGGTTCATAAGATGCGTCCTTATTTATAATTATTATTTGGTTTCATTGAAGAGTTCGCGGCCGATCAGCATGCGGCGAATTTCAGAAGTTCCGGCACCAATTTCATAAAGTTTTGCATCGCGCCATAAACGCCCAGCAGGGAATTCATTGATATAACCATTACCGCCTAAAGTTTGGATTGCTTCACCAGCCATCCATGTTGCTTTTTCGGCAGCATATAAAATGGCACTTGCAGCATCTTTACGTAGGCTGCGGTCATGGTCAGCTTTATCACATGCAGCACCAACAGCATAAACAAGAGCTTTACATGCCAACCAAGTTGAATACATATCGGCAAGTTTGCCTTGCATAAGTTGGAATTCACCTAAAGCTTGTCCAAACTGTTCACGTTGGTGTAAGTATGGAATTACCACATCTAGGCAGGCATCCATAATGCCTAAAGGTCCGGCACTTAAAACTGCACGTTCATAGTCCAAACCACTCATGAGTACTTTTGTGCCGTTACCAACACCGCCGAGTACGTTTTCAGCAGGTACTTCCACATTGTCAAAGAACAGCGGGTAAGTGTTAGAGCCACGCATACCGAGTTTGTCTAAGTGGTTGCCGTGACTAAAGCCTTTCATGCTTTTTTCAACTAAAAAAGCAGTCATGCCTTTTGCACCAGCTTGCGGATCAGTTTTAGCGTAAACCACGAGTACATCTGCATCACCGCCGTTAGTGATCCACATTTTTGAACCATTTAAAACGAAGTGATCACCTTTTTGTTCAGCACGTAATTTCATGCTAACGACATCAGAACCCGCATTGGGTTCAGACATTGCAAGGGCACCAACATATTCACCGGAAATCAATTTTGGTAAATATTTCTGTTTTTGCTGCTCGTTACCGTTACGGTTAATTTGGTTTACACATAAATTAGAATGAGCACCGTAAGACAAACCAATGGCTGCCGAAGCACGAGAAATTTCTTGCATAGCAATAATATGAGCTAAATAACCCATATTTGCACCGCCATATTCTTCAGAAACAGTCATGCCTAAAAGGCCCATATCTCCGAATTTTTTCCAGAGATGTGCAGGGAATTTGTTGTCTTGATCAACTTGTTGGGCAATTGGTGCAATTTCTTTTGCACAAAATGCGGCTACCGAATCTTGAAGCGCAATTAAAGTTTCATCTAGACCGAAATTCAAGCTGCGTAGGTTCATGATATTTTCATCCTATTGGTTATATTTGTTGTCCATAAAATATTTTGTGGGTATTTGATAAGTAACATACAATGATTTTTTGAAAAAGTGAATACAGATTCATAAAATGATTTACAATTCATTTTATTTGTTAGAGAATAAATTATGAGCTATAAACGATCATCTTTAATGCAAGAGCGGATGGAGCAAAATCGTAAATCGATTTTGAGTTCAGCCAGAAAAATAATTTCAGAGGGAGGATTTAAAGACGCGCAAATACAAACAATTGCAGAGCAAGCGGGTGTATCTAGTGGACTGGTTTATCGCTACTTTGATAATAAAAGCCAAGTGCTGATTGAAGTTTTGTCCGAGGCTATTAATACAGAACTATTGGTGATTGATTCGATTACCGAAAGTGAATTATCGGCAAAGCAGAAATTACACAAGGCGGTGGCAACCTTTGTAAAACGGGCACTGAATAGTCCTCAGCTTGCATATTCACTCATGTTTGAACCCGTCGATTCAACGGTTGAACATGAGCGTTTTCGTGTGAAGCAATTGATTAAACAGAGTATTAAAAAAATACTTGCGGATGGAAATGCAAGTGGTGAGTTTGTCTTGGATGATTTAAACACAGCAGCACTTTGTGTTGTCGGGGCCATGACCTATGTGGTAGTTGAACCCCTAGACCCAGCTCAAAATACAAAGTTTGATCATGCGCACAAAGACTATTTTTCAAAACAGATTGCTGACTTTTGTGTAGATGCTGTGCAGAAGAAATAGGGCATATAAAGGATAAACATTACAAAGTAGGCGGTTTGGAAAAGTAGTTGCAGTAACAACAATTAGATCAGGTAAGAAGAGAATTAAAAGAATCAAGGAGAATGATTCAATGCAACAAGAACGGTTAAGCTACGCCTCGGGACCAAGCACACAGCCCTTATTGGGTATGACCATTGGTGAACAATTCGATCAGGCCTGTCGGCAATATGCAGAAAAGGAAGCCATCGTCAGTTTCCATCAAAACAGACGATTAACCTATAAAGCTTTACAGGATGAAGTAAACGCTTTTGCTTGTAGCCTTTTAAAATTGGGATTAAAAAAAGGAGATCGCTTAGCGATTTGGTCGCCTAACTGTGTGGAATGGACGGTAACCCAATTTGCAGCTTTTAAAGCAGGAATTATTTTAGTCAATCTAAATACAGCTTATAAAAGCCATGAACTTGAATATGTATTGAATAAAGTCTCATGTAAAGGATTGATTATTGCTTCTCAATTCAAAACCACTGATTACCAAGAATTACTGACAAAAATTGCCCCTGAATTACCTAATAGTCCAGATAAAGTGCTCAGTTCAGCGCGACTACCACATTTAAAATTTGTCATTAAAATCGATGACCAACAGCATACGGGTATTTATCGTTTTAGTGATTTAGTCACCACACCAACATCAGAACAGCTAGAACAATTAAAACAATTAGCGAAGCAACATCAGTTTGATGAAACCATTAATATCCAATTTACTTCAGGTACAACAGGTAACCCTAAAGGGACCATGTTGACCCATCATAATATTTTAAATAACGGTTATTTCGTGGGGGAAGGCATTCGTTTAACCCCTCAAGATAAAGTTTGTATTTCTGTGCCGTTGTTTCATTGTTTCGGCATGGTCATGGGGAATCTGGCATGTGTGACACATGGTTCAACCATGGTCTATCCATCGGCGGTATTTA
The DNA here is from genome assembly GCF_000196795.1 of Acinetobacter oleivorans DR1. Classification (NCBI taxonomy): domain Bacteria; kingdom Pseudomonadati; phylum Pseudomonadota; class Gammaproteobacteria; order Moraxellales; family Moraxellaceae; genus Acinetobacter; species Acinetobacter oleivorans. The sequence continues at coordinate 2,537,078 of NC_014259.1, read as the reverse complement.
ATCCTTTAGAAACTTTAAAAGCGATTCATCAAGAACGTTGTACGGCAGCTTATGGCGTGCCGACCATGTTTATTGCCACTTTAGAACATGAACAGTTTAATGAATTTGACCTGTCGAGCTTAAGAACAGGAATTATGGCAGGTAGTCCTTGTCCACGTGAAATTATGCAACGTGTCATAGACCGAATGCATATGTCTGAAATCACCATTTGTTATGGTATGACTGAAACCTCACCAGTAAGTGTACAAAGTTCGGTAAATGATTCGATTGATAAACGAGTAAGCACGGTTGGGCATGTTCATCCGCATGTTGAAATTAAAATTGTCGACTTAGAAGGGCAGATTGTTCCGCAAGGCACTTTAGGTGAGCTATGTGTTCGCGGTTATTCAGTGATGGCTGGCTATTGGGGCGAAGAAGAAAAGACCAAAGAGGTCATTGATTCAGCTGGCTGGATGCATACGGGTGATATTGCCGAAATGGACCAAGACGGTTTTATTAAAATTAAAGGCCGTATTAAAGATGTGGTGATTCGTGGTGGGGAGAATCTTTTTCCAAAAGAAATTGAAGACTTTTTATATACCCATCCAGATGTAAGCGATGTACAAGTCATTGGCTTACCAGATGCCAGATATGGCGAAGAACTTTGTGCTTGTATTATTTTGCATGACCATCATCAAATTGATGAAAACAGTATTCGCCAATTCTGCAAAGAGCATATTTCTCATAATAAAGTGCCGCGTTATGTCCGATTCTTTAATGAGTTTCCAATGACTGCTTCAGGCAAAGCGCAAAAGTTTAAATTGCAGGAAATTATGCGAGCTGAGCTTAATTTAACTGGAAATGTCTTTGACTAAAGAAGTCGAAAGCCCGTTCAAAGTGCAGCAAACTATAAATTTAAAGGCAGTTTAAATAGAGGATAAAACAAAATGGCAAAAGACTTTAATAGCCCCAAAGTAGTCGAAGGATATGACGAACATATTCGTAAATTAATTCCAGGTTATGAAGTCATCCATCAACAGGTGGATGCCATTTTACAATCGGTGTTGAAACCTAATGCTCATATCTTAATTGTGGGTTGTGGTACGGGGTATGAACTCGAATATTTACTTAAACGACATCCGAACTGGAAATTTACAGCAGTTGATCCATCTTTGACCATGCTGCAAAAAGCCCAAGAACAGGTTGAACTTTTAGATAAATCTTCACAAGTAACCTTTGTTCACGGTGAAACTTCGGCTTTGCCTCTGGAAAATTGCTTTGATGCTGCACTTTCTATTCTCGTAGCGCATTTTATTGCAGATGAAATAAAACCTGTTTTTTTTAAAGATATTTATGATCGCTTAAAAGAAAAAGCGGTTTTACTTACTTACGATTTAATGACGTGTGTAAACCCACAGCAGCTTCAAGCACTACGTTATTTATGCTTGGATCAAGGTTTAACGGAAGACCAATGTCAGAAAATGTTAGAGCGTATGGCACAAGACTTTTTTAGCTTAACTACTGAAGGATATATAAAACTTTTGCAAAAGACTGGTTTCGAGAGTGTACAGCCGTATACGCAAATTTTGACGTATCAGGGTTTTATTGCAAAAAAATAATGTCAGTAGAGACAAAGGAATATTGTCTTAACACCTAAATATTCTCAATGAGGATGAGAATATAAAAAAACGAAAAAATTAGAAGAACTAGCTTTACCTATAACACATTAAAAAGTGGCCTCAATGCTGCTTAAGGGAGGTTTTGTCTAAAAAATATGAGGAAGACTTTCTAGAGGAAGAAAGTCTGATGTTTAAGAGCCTGTTTTAGATAGGTATATAACAAAAAGGATGTCGAGATCTTTAAGTCTAATTAAAGATCAAAAAAGGAAAGTTTTATGATAAATGCTTTAAATACAACGGTTCAAAAAAGCCTATTGGCAGTTTCTGTGACCCTGTTTGTGTCTTCTGCTTTTGCAGGTCAAACAGATCCTGAAATAGAACAACTTCGCCAAGAAGTAAAAGAACTACGGGCTATGCTACAAGCCAACATGCAAGCTCAGAAATCTTTATCGCAACAAAGAGTAGAGCTAGCAACTTCTGCAATGCCCCAAACTGCTCAGCCTACAAAACAAGTGTTAACTAAGTCTGGTGCAGAATTTAATTTATACGGTTATATACGGGCAGATGCTTCTTATCAAATGAAGGGCGCATCTACCATGTATAACAATATTAGTGGGGTTCCACTCGAAAATACGCCAGAAGAATCTGCTCAAAAAGACCAAGTACACAGTACCGTTAATGTGACACGTTTCGGGTTGAATTTTAAAACCCCAACGGCTGTGGGTGATGTGGGCGGGAAACTGGAAATGGACTTCTTTGGGGCTGCTACTCGGGATCAGTTTCGGATACGCCATGCTTATTTAACGTTTGATAAATGGCTCATTGGCCAAACGTGGTCAACATTTATCGCACCTGAATATTATCCGGAAACGATTGATGCAGGCACATTTGTAGGTAGTGCATTATTAAGATCGCCGTTGGTTCGATACAGCGATAACATTACGGCAAATACCAGTTTTGCAATATCAGTTGAAGACCCGAAATATACTGCGACAACTGACCCTGACAATAAAATGCGCTTACCAGCTTTGGTAGGACGCTTAAATCATAAATTTGCCAATGGTTCGATGTTATCTGCCCGTAGTTTAGTTGCCGAAAAAAGAACGAATAATGATGAGCAAGTCGCTTGGGGCGTGGGCTTCGGCGGTAAATACCAAATTACGCCCGATACATTACTCAAAGCCGATTATTACCATGTCAAAGGAGATGGGCGTTTCTTGCTATGGAGCAATAGCGGCTATGCAATAGATGATCAAAATAATATGCATAGCAATGAATTTGACACTATTTCTTTAGGTATTACTCATCAATTTACACCACAAATTCGTTCAACCTTAGCTTATGGCTATATGAAAGCCAAAGATGACAACCGTTTTGCCGAATTACAACGTAATAGCACTACTCAAAACAAAGAGCTTTGGCAGGGCTGGGTAAATGCACTGTATAACCCTTACAAGCCAATTACCTTGGGGGTCGAATATGTGTATGGCGAACGAGAAACTTTTGATGGCCGTAACGGGATTGATAGCCGCTTCAATATGATGGCGAGTTATGACTTTTAATTTATTCAACAAGACCTTGAATAATCTGTTTTTTCTTTAGGGTGCAATATGTCGTTTTAAAAAATTAAATATGAATTTATCTCACAGAGGAGGTGAGTAAATGACAACATCTAAATTAAATGTAAATGAAGTTATTGATCAGGCCCGATTTACCCCTTTTCACTGGAGCATTTTGCTTTGGTGTTTATTAATTATTGTTTTTGATGGTTATGATCTGGTGATTTATGGCGTTGTACTGCCTTTGCTAATGCAAGAATGGTCATTAACAGCTGTACAGGCGGGGATGTTAGCAAGTACAGCACTATGCGGAATGATGTTTGGGGCAATGTTCTTTGGAACTTTGGCAGACAAAATAGGCCGTAAAAATGTGATTTTAATTTGTGTCACTCTTTTTAGTGGTTTTACCTTTTTAGGTGCTTTTGCATCAAGCCCACTTGAGTTTGGGGTACTTCGGTTCTTGGCGGGACTAGGCATTGGTGGGGTTATGCCAAATCTAGTTGCTTTAACCTCGGAATACGCACCTAAACGTATACGTAGTACTCTGGTGGGGACCATGTTTAGTGGTTATGCGATTGGTGGAATTCTTTCAGCCTTAATTGGTAGTTATTTGGTTGAAAGTCAGGGGTGGCAAATTATGTTTTTAATTGCTGGTATTCCATTATTTTTATTACCTGTAATCTGGAAGTTTTTACCTGAATCTTTAACCTTCTTGGTTAAAACTGGTAAAACTGAACAGGCACATAAAATTATTCAAAAAATTTCACCTGAACAAACACTAACAACCCATACGCAATTAGTGCTTAATGAAGATAATGTTCCAACAGGCAGTTCTGTAAAGGGATTATTTCAACAAGGCCGTGCCTTCAATACACTCATGTTCTGGCTCGTATTTTTCATGTGCTTACTCATGGTGTATGCCTTAAGTAGCTGGTTACCAAAACTCATGCTGGCAGCAGGGTATTCATTGGGCAAAAGTATTTTATTCTTGCTTGCTCTAAATGTTGGCGCAATGATCGGTTCAATTGGTGGAGGTATTTTGTCTGATAAATTCCATTTAAAACCGGTAATTATGGGAATGTTACTGGCAGGAGTTTTAGCATTAATCGGTTTAGGCTTTAAGTCACCAGCCTATGTTTTATATGGTTTGGTGACCGTTGCAGGAGCTGCAACGATTGGGACCTCAATTCTGCTTTATAGTTATGTTGCACAATATTATCCATTAAGTGTGCGTTCTACAGGAATTGGCTGTGCCTCTGGTGTTGGTCGAATTGGGGCAATTGTTGGTCCAATTTTAACGGGCTTGTTATTGGGTTTAGAATTGCCACATAAAATGAATTTTGTGATGATCGCAATCCCTGCAATTTTGGCGCTTTTCGCTGTCATGGTTCTAAGACGTTATGCAGCTGAAAAACAGCCGATTACACCAAAACTTACCGCCGAGTTAGAGGGTAATTAATGAATATTGATGCAGGTAGGATACGAATTCCTACCTGCATCTGGCGTTTTATTGATTAACTAGCTGGTTTAAATCAACCAGATTTGCCATTTGTTGATTCCCGCGATCATTAGGATGTAAATGATCTCCAGAATCATAAATTGGATTTAATCGGTCAGAATGTTTTGAATCTTTTAAGCCTTCTTCAAGATCAAGAACCCCATCAAATGTTTTACTGGTTCTCATCCAGTGGTTAATGCGCTGGCGTAATTCATCTTTATTCGGTTGGTAATAATTATCTAAAGGTGTATTAGGTAAAGCGCCTGAAAAGGGAAGTAACGTCGCCCCAATCACTTGAATACCTTGCTCATGAGCTTTCTTTACAACACGTTTATAACCTTCGGTTAAGGCTTCAATCGACGGTATTTGTTGTTTAGGTGCAAAAGCTGTACCGGGCCATGAAATATCATTAATACCAACTAAAACAATTAAAGTTTTAACACCTGAGTATTGAAACACTTCACTGTTTAAACGTTTTAATGCACTGTCACCCATACCGTCTGTAAGTAGTCGATTCCCTGAAATTCCACTATTAATAACCGCTATTTGATGGGTCGATAAGCGCTTAGCTAAAAAGTCAGTCCATCTCGTATTTGCATCTAAAGTTGCAGTTGCGCCGTCAGTAATGGAGTCTCCAATGACTGCAACAACATGGGCTTTACGCTTCGCTTTTACTTCAATAGCCGATAATAATAACCGTGCAGTTGTTGTTTTGGCACTGCTAGACGTATTTAAGTTCGCGGTCTGATTACCAGCAATAATCCAACTGGTTTGTTTCGCATCCCAATGAAAAGTTTTAAATGTAGTCGGCCTTTGAATAAAACTATTTACCATTAACTGCGCATGATCGGGAACTGGTAATTGGATTGGATCACTAATCAGTTGTTTGCCAGGTAAAATCTGTGCTTTAAGTTTCCCAGAAAAATAAACAGGATAGACACTCTTAGCTTTTAGACTTTGTCCTTTGAATATTCCCACAGTTGTTTTATCAATATATAACGGTTGATCCCCATATTGATTTGTAAAGACAAGCCTAACAGCTTCACCACCTAAACTAATTTGACTGATTTGTTTAATGGTCTGATTAGATATTTGCTCTGGAATATTGGTCGGGAAAACGAAATCTTTATTCCAGACTTTTTGTGGGCTAGCTGCCCAAGTGGTAACCCATTGGCTCTTTTGTACTTCTGCTTGTGCAAAGCTCGTAAATAAAATGAGAGAGAATAGGGCGGGTTGATAAAGTTTCATCTCGTGAACTCTTTAAAACGAATTAAAGTTATCTTGAAACAAATTGCTGGCTTGTTATAGCGACATAAGCGGAATAAGATTTGTGAATGAAATTCATAAATAGATGTTGTTATGTCATATTTTGATATTAATCGGTCTGGCGAGTTGGCAATTTTTATTCGAGTGGTCGAGCTTGGGAGTTTCTCTGCCGTTGCAAGAGCTTGTGACATGACGCCGTCTGCGGTCAGTAAGTTAATTTCTCGGTTGGAAAAAAGACTTGGCGTTAGATTGCTTAACCGTTCAACACGCCAGTTTCAGCTTACCAGTGAAGGATGTCAGTTTTATGAGCAAGGCATTCACATACTCAATAACTTAGATGAACTAGAGCAATCAGTTACTGCAAATCACATGCCGCAAGGGCGAATTAGAATTCATACCAGTCTTTCATATTGGACGCATTTTTTATTGCCTTGTATTTCTCTATTTAACGAGTGCTATCCACAAATTGAATTAGAGGCACATTTGAGTGATGAAGTCATTAATTTAGTTGAGCAACGGATTGATGTTGCAATCCGGACAGGGCCTTTAAAAAGCTCAAATTTGGTTGCTCGCTCACTCGGAAGCACACAGAAACATTACGTCTGTTCACCTGCATATATTGAAAAGTATGGTTGTCCGCAGCACCCAGAAGAGCTTTATGCACATCAGCTTTTAGATGTAAGTTATCAGCGTCAGAATAAAACATGGTTGTTTAAAAAAGATGAGCAAGAAATCACACTTGCACCTACTCAAGTCCTGAGAGTAAATCATGGAGAAGCAATCTTACAATTAGCGCTTGCAGGTGTTGGTGTTGCACAGCTTAATGAATTCCAAGTTCGAAAAGCGCTAGAGCAAAAACTATTGGTTAAAATTCTTGAAGACTGGAATATCAATGCTTCTGAAGAATTTCATGCTGTTTGGATAGGACATGACAAATATGTCCCTAAACGCGTAAGGGCATTTTTAGATTTCTTGGTAGAGCAGGCAAAGATTAGTTAATTAAGTTTTTTCTAGCACTTAACTGACATTGGTGCATGGTTTCATTCATCGTTTCCACAAAGTGCATATCCGCATCAATATTTTGTAAGCTTACTTTAGGTAAGTTTTCTACAAATTGTGGCGAATAATGTTCTTCTAAAGAGTTATAAATACAATTACATTGTGAAAGTGCGCGTCCTGCCCAAACACAATGTCTGTTAAATTCATTTTTACTGATAGATCGGCAACCTAATAAACTTATAGAACTTATTAATAGGATGCTCATTAAAACAATACGATATAAAAAAAACATCATAATTGCTCTTAGTTGGTTGTTGTTATCGTTCGATTTGGTATAGAGATGTTTTAATCTTTAATTGGCGTTAAATCTTGAGATTTTTTCCGTATAAAGATAAAAGTTTGGATAGGTGAAAAGATGGTAGGAATTCTTTAAAAGTGTTTTAAGCTGAACGATAAGATAATAAATTTTAAGAAAAATAAAATGATATAAAATAATAGTCATTAGAGACTCCTTGATAAAAGAAGTTACGCCCAATCACTGCTATTAATTATGGTGGTGAAACGAAAGAGGGTTAGCAGACTGATACCTAAGAAACCAGCGCACCCGAAGGTGTCCCACTCCCGTTCCTCCGTCAAAGGCACGAGGGGCTCCACACCAAAAAACGTGTTTTTAGTGCTCTTAGGTAGACGGTCTGCTAAAACCGACTGACAAAATAGGTCAGCCGGAGCATCATAAGCTGAGCATTAAAGCGGGTCAATTGCAAAAATAAAAGATTGGTTTATATAAACAAATATTAATATTTTTAAATTTTTATTAATAAAATAACTCATTATTTGGAATTTAAGCGATTGATTAATTATTATACCTAATCTTAATAATTGAGTTTTAATGTTTATATATCAAATATTTATTAATTGTTAATTTATATATTGTTTGCAATCATTGACTTAATAAGACACAAACTCGGAAAGGATGAATAATTTTACTTTCATCAATATGATAATCTGAATTAATTAGCTAATGCCAAAATTTAATTAAAATATCAATTGCAAGAATGATATTTTTTGATCATTTATTTAATTTTGATTTTTACAAAAGCTTGCATAATCTACAAAAGTTAAGAGAACCACTGCGGTAGGTCAACAGAAGATAATGTTATTCATAAGCTTACATCTTAAGATTAATCAGGGTGATCTCAATGTTAAGAATTTTTTGTGCTGTGAGTATGGTATTTGCAATCGCAATGGGTATGAGCGCTTGCCAAGATCGACATTCAACAGATGATGATGGAACACATGGCTCTAATGATCCAACCGTTCCTCAACAAATGGATAAAAACTCATAATTATTTCATCTAAGAAAACTCACTTTTACGTGGGTTTTCTTATCGTTATTTTCTATAAAATACGTAACACAATAAAAAAGATAATTATATGAAAATATAAGATTAATCAATGAATTAAGTTGGTATTGTCTTTTTAATAATTTGTTGTTAATGAATTGTTTTTCTAGTAAATTATAGTTTCAAAAAATTAATAAAATAAACACAACAAGTTACTTATATTCATCCAAAATTCATTTTAGTGATAACAGTTTTATAAAGGTAAGGATATGCCCCAGTACTTAAGAATAGCTGAGAAAATCTATCAAAATGTTAAAGAAAAAAAAGGCTTTACAGATGAGCCTATGGAGGATCTTAACAATTTGATGATTGAACTCAGACATGAGCTTAAGGGGACAAAACTTAAGCTTTTATACAATTATATTGATTTTGCTGAATTACTAATTAAACCCTTACAGGAATCTAAAATTAAATTGGATTTAAGCCTTATTCCAAAGAGCAAAAATACACAAGAATTTGTTCTGTGGCTTGCAGGTTTTATTGAAAGAATTACTACAGGTGGACAGGAAAAATTACCGCCAATTCAGACTAAAGTTGCTTTACCTGACTACGCCTATGAAGAAACACATTCTTCTCCAGTAAAACCAGTCAATAATGGAGAAGAAATTATTGAATATTTTAAGAAAAAAGAAAGTTAAATCGTGGCATATAAAAAAAGCCTATTTCCGAGGGCCAATCGGAAATAGGCTTTTAGTTTTTGGACCAAAAGAGAATGTTATAAAAACAACTTATCTTCCATTCCATGCATCTTTAATTGCTTGTTTAGCATGTTCCCATTTTAAGCGAGATTCAGCTTTGAGTTCTTCCCATTTTTGTTCCAAACCGCCTTCGACATCTTCAAACTGAGTGCCTTGTTCCGATTCAGCACGTGCGCGATGACCTAATTCATAGGCTGTCGAAAAGTCTCGGTCATAATCGAGATCGGGAGTAGTAAGCTGAGCTTCTTGATAATAAGGACGAGTAAGGTAACTTTCGCGCCAATAAGTGTCAGAATAATTATGGTCGCCGGCTGGCAGTCGTGCGTGATCGCTATTTTGATCTGTCATCAGTTTTTCCTCATCTATTATTTAATTTTATGCTTATGGTAAATTTAGGAAGGTGAGGGCACCTTCCTAAATAAAATGAATGACCGCATCAAATGACATTTAAGTCAGCATCGGATTAGCGTTGCTGATTATTGTTATTTGAGTTTTGTTGGCCTGAATCTTTTTGATTCGAGCCTTGTTGTTGGCGGCGATTGTCATTTTGCTGTTGTTGCTGTTGGTCTTTTTGCTGTTGGTTGCCGTTTGGCTGTTGCTGATTGTTGCGGTTGTCATTTTGCTGTTGTTGTTGCTGTTGATTATCGCGTTGATTGCTTTGATTATTAGTAGTGCTCATCTTTAATTACCTCATATCATTTATGATGTGTGTTTTATCTGAGAGCTTCAGATAGGTTTATTAAAACATGAAAATTTTTAATGTGTAGCCTTCGGGTGTTACCCTATATTTAACTGTAAATTTAAAAATTAAATAAAACCTTGATTTCTATAAAATGTAACTTTTATCAGTAAACATAATTAATATGAAGATAGATAAAATTACATTTGAGCAAAATGGTGTTAAATAAATGCAATGGTCATTTCTAAATGTGTATATGTTATCTTTTATTAAAATGAATTTATTTTTTATTATCTAATATTATGTATTCTATATCTTTAGAAATGCAATAAATAAGTTGTCTAATTTTAAGGCATGCTGGTCCTTTAAATAGTCGTCTAAAGTTATAAAAATTATTTTTATAATAAATAGAATAAAAAAAGGTGCCTACAGGTTTTTCTTTAGTCTCAGAACCTCCTTTTTTTAAGAGACCTGTGCAGGCAATATAAAGATCGGCATGTAGGAGTTCTTTGCCTTTTTTGATCATCTCCACAGTGACTTGCATCGATTCAGGTGTATATTTTTCAATAAGTTCAGGTGAGATATGAAGTGTATTTTCTTTGACACGTAAGTCATAGCTGACTAAGCTTCCAATAAGAATATCACCTGAATAGGGACTTAAAGAGAAGCGATAAGCTAAATAGCCCGCCGAAGCACTTTCAAAAAGTGCAATTTTAATTTTTTCTTGTGCGAGTAATTTGCAACATGAATTAAACATTAGTTTTCTCCCTAAAACTTTTTTTAATTTAGTTATAAGATTATTTTTAATTTATTTTTGTTAAGTTTTTAAACTTTATAATTCTTAAGGTAACTTAAATGTAATTAAAATTTATTATTTATATATCTTTTATAAAAATAAATATTTAAATAATTCTAAAGTTGAGAATGTAACTTTGTGTTGTTTTTTATCTGTTTGAAATATAATAAATTTAAAATTATAGGTTGTTTCTTGATAACGTAATATAACAAAGGTAGGCTGGGATTATAGTTTAGCTGAAGTATGGTGGTTTATATCTCACTAAAGGAGAATAGAAATGCCTGTTGTAGTGAAAGAAAGATTATTAGACTTATTACAAGATAATCAACAAAACTATTACGAATTATTTGTTTTTTTCCTTGATCCTGATATTTCTAGTTTTGAAAAAGAAAAGAAAGCACGAGATTTTCTTAATAAAGAAATTGATAAAATAGATCAAAAGAAAATTGATTTTCCTGCAACTATAAATACGGTTAAAGAATGGTGTGAAAACGATAATAAACAAAATTGTGAATTATTTCAGACTTACCTAAACCGTAGACAAAACGGGGGGGAGAGAGAATATTTTAAAAATGTTGGTCAGGCATTCGAATTTTTAATTAAGGTTTCCCCAACTAAAAAAGTAGATGGTGCATGGCTATATAGTTCAGTTCACTACTGGAATGATCCGGTTTTTCATGACCTCATTATTACTTATTTGGAAGAGCTGGGACTAGGTGAGCCGAAAGCAAACCATGTCTGTATCTATGATGACTTGCTACGTAGTCTGGGACTCGATAGTTTTGATCTGCTATTAGAAGATGAATATTATCATAATGCCGTGATTCAGCTGGCGCTTGGTTATGCTCCACCTGAGTTCATTCCTGAAATTGTCGGCTTTAATTTAGGTTATGAGCAACTGCCACTGCATCTACTCATCAGTAATTATGAGCTTGCAGAACTGGGTATTGATTCTAAATATTTTAATTTGCACATCACTATCGATAACATTGATAACGGGCATGCAGATAAAGCAATTAAAGTTATAGAAAATATTTACGATAAATATAGAGATAAAGAACTTTTCTTTAATAAATTGAAGCGCGGTTTTGCGCTTAATAACCATGGTGTTTCATCTTCAAAAATTATTAAAAATTTAAATCTTGAAGATTTAGTCCTTAAAATTTTAAAAAGAAAAGCGCTCGTGGGTCAGCTCATTCATAACGAAACTAGACAGTTTGGATGTAAAACCATTAACCAATGGTTATCAAATCCAGAAGACGTTAACGGGCTAGTTACACATCTCATTGATCACAAGTGGATTAAATTTAATACCGACCCTGAACAGAGTGTGTTCTGGCGAATGATTAATGAAGAAAATGGAAAAATGTTTGGGGTATTTAACCCTGTAGAACGTCAAATTATTCATGATTGGATTGCTGGTAGTGATCATTCTTCTAACTTCTTGGCCTATAGCAGGGAATTAAAGAATAGCCAGCGTATTCAAGATTATCTCTTTAGTTATATTTCCGATGGCGAACTGGATGCACTGCAAGAGCGTGTTCAGAAATCACATGATCTTGCTATAAAAATATGCAAGCTGACTCCGTTTTTGGCCCCAGATTCACATCATAAAAGCATTGGACTTTGGAGCACACGTAAATACGTCGAACTCCTTTTTCCATATTTAAGTTCCTTTAACAAAACTAACTCTTGAAGTTTTTTAATTCACCCCACGTTTAACTTTAAAAACATAGGTAATGAACATGACTGATAATGTTAAATCAACAAATAAAACAAGTGAAATGGCTGGTGCTGACGCTGCAAATAAAGCCAATACTACCCAAAAAACTGAACAATTAGACTCAGTCAGAGATGATGCAACCAATGAAGCATTAACCACAAACCAAGGTGTTAAAATAGCGGATAATGAGAATAGCTTAAGAGCGGGCATTCGTGGTTCAACGCTATTAGAAGACTTTATTTTAAGAGAGAAGATTACTCATTTTGACCATGAGCGTATTCCTGAACGTATTGTGCATGCGCGCGGTGTAGGTGCGCACGGTTACTTTCAAGCTTATGAAGGAAATGAGCGCTTAACAAAAGCCGGTTTTTTAACTGATCCAAGCATTCAAACACCAATTTTTGTACGTTTCTCAACAGTGCAGGGACCACGTGGCTCTGCTGACACCGTTCGTGATATTCGTGGTTTTGCGATTAAATTTTATACCCAAGAAGGTAATTTCGATTTAGTCGGCAACAATGCACCAGTATTTTTTGTACAAGATGGTATTAAGTTTCCAGACTTTGTTCATGCCGTAAAACCTGAACCAGATACAGAAATGCCAACAGGAGCCACAGCACACGATACTTTCTGGGATTTTGTATCTTTAGTACCTGAGTCAGCTCATGCAGTAATTTGGGCAATGTCAGACCGTGCTATTCCACGTAATCTACGCTCAATCCAAGGGTTTGGGGTTCATACATTCCGTCTTATTAATGCTCAAGGTAAATCTCATTTTGTGAAATTCCACTGGACCCCTAAACAAGGTTTAAGTGCTTTAGTGTGGGATGAGGCTCAAAAGCTTGCAGGTAAAGATCCAGATTTCCACCGTCGAGATCTTTATGAAGCGATTGAGAATGGGGTTTATCCTGAATGGGAGTTGGGCGTACAAATTGTCGAAGAAGAAGATGAAATGAACTTTGACTTCGATTTATTAGACCCAACCAAAATTATTCCTGAAGAGTTGGTTCCAGTGACTCCAATCGGCCGATTTGTTTTAAATAGAAATGTAGATAATTTCTTTGCAGAAACAGAGCAGGTGGCTTTCTGTCCGGGACACATCGTACCAGGCATTGATTTTACAAATGACCCACTTTTACAAGCACGCCTATTTTCGTACACCGATACACAGCTAAGTCGTTTAGGTGGACCAAACTTCCATCAAATTCCGATCAATAAACCAGTGTGTCCATTCCATAACAATCAACGTGATGGTATCCACCAACATACGATTCACAAAGGGCAGGCTTCCTATCAACCAAACTCAATTGATAATGATTGGCCAGCAGAAACGCCACCCGCCGCTTCAAATGGTGGTTTTGAAAGCTATCCTGAACAAATTAGCGGGCATAAACTTCGTCAAAGAAGTGAAACCTTCTCCGATCATTTTTCACAACCGCGCCTTTACTACAAGAGCCTTGCGCCTCATGAGCAAAAGCATGTGGTCGATGCCTATACTTTTGAATTAAGTAAAGTACAAAGAAAACACATCCGTGAGCGCCAAGTTCAACAAATTTTGGCAAATATTGATCTCGACTTAGCTCGACAAGTAGGTGCTAATTTAGGAATTGAAGTTCCTGATTTAACTCTAGATTATAAGAAAACCGCAGTTGAAAAATCGGCTAAATTATCTTTCTTGGCTTTCCCACCAGAAGATATTCAAGGCCGAAAAGTTGCTGTGCTTATTCATAACCTTGTGAAGTCAGATACACTTGAAGCTATTAAAAATTGGGCGATTAAAGAAGGTGCGGTTGTTCATTTACTAGCGCCGAGCTTGGCTCCAGTAAAAGACCATAAAGACAACATTATTGTGGCTGATGGCATGCAGATGGCTGAACCTTCAATTGCTTATGATGCGGTGATTATTCCTGATGGCGATAACTTAAATGCCGTGCTGCAAGATGGCGTAGCGCGCCACTATGTACTCGAAGCTTATAAGCATTTAAAACCAATTGCGTTTTTAGGTAATAAATCTGACTTGCTTGAACCGCTAGGTTTAGTTGCCGATGAGGGTACTTTAGTTGAAGATAAATTCCAGCCTATTGCTGAAAAATTCAAAAAACTGATTATGGCTCATCGTGTTTGGTCACGAGAACAAATAGCCGCTAAGGTACCAGCTTAATAAACAAAAAAGCCCTGAAAGATTTATCTTTCAGGGCTTTTTTATATCCTAGGGATTAACCATTTACGATTTGACCACCGTTTACATGAATCACCTGACCTGTAATATAACTTGCATCATCTGAGGCAAGGAAAAGATAAGCAGGTGCAACTTCACTAGGTTGTCCCATTCTTCCCATTGGTGTGTCTTTACCAAATTCTTTAACGGTTTCCGCATCGAAACTGCTTGGAATTAATGGAGTCCAGATCGGACCTGGTGCAACACCATTCACCCGAATTCCTTTTTTCTGCTTCATTAAATTGTTTGATAAGCTACGTGTAAAAGTCGTAATCGCACCTTTGGTACTTGCATAATCAATAAGCTCATCATGGCCTTGATAACTGGTAATACTGGTTGTATTAATAATACTGTCGCCTTCTTCCATATAAGGAATAGCTTCTTTAGTAAGATAAAACATTGGAAAAATATTAGTTTTAAATGTTTTTTCTAATTGCTCATTACTAATACTTTCAATTTCCTTTTGTTGATATTGCACGCCAGCATTATTCACTAAAATATTAATTTTTCCATAATGTTGTAGAACTTTATCAATATCGAGTTTTGCAACATCTGGGTCAGAAATATCTCCTTTTAATAAAAGGCAATGTTGTCCTTCTCTTTCAACAAGTTGTTTAGTGATTTCGGCATCCTTATCTTCTTCAAGATAAAGGATGGCAATATCCGCACCTTCACGGGCAAACAATACTGCGACAGAACGGCCTATACCGCTATCGCCACCACTAATAACGGCAACTTTATCTTTTAACTTATCGCTACCTTTATGAGAGCTTTTTATAATCTCAGGTTCAGGATGCATTTTTTCCTGATCGCCTGGTTGATGAGATTGAACTTGTGCAGGTGCAGATGTTGGATACTGATTTGTTGAGTTTTCCATACGTCAAATACCTCGGTTAAATATCTAATTCATCAATAGTGCGTTGTTACTACGTAAATATGAGTAAAATGAATTTTTTAATAAGTTGTCTTTGTTATTTTATTTATAAGGATGTAAAAAAATATTTTATATTTAAAAGTTAAATAATATCTATTAATTTGATTTTGTTCTTATCAATCATACTTTCAATAATGGATCTATTTCCAGTATCTTCTAGCCAGTTTTCAATAGATATATTATTGGATAAGTCTAAAATTTCTTTAATAATTTTTTTTAGCGCCTTCAATATTTTGTGTTTCTTTATTATTTTTATTAATGATGTTGTCAAGCAATAACTTTATATCTTCTTGCTCTATATTCTTTGACTTAATAATATATAAATCTCTTTGGAAGGGATGGCTCGCATGCGGAGGATCTAATCTATAGCTCCATTCTTGGTCATAATTTTGCCATGAATTCTTAGATTTAATATGGCCGAGTAAAATTTCTGGAATAGAAATATGTATGTATTGTAGTGTTGACTCTTGATCTTTTAATTGCATGGCTAAACCACTCAAATTGCCTTAATAAAACTAGTTTTAAATATTCATATTAATCTCTCAAGTAAATTTCCTTTGAAAATGTAATGATATATATTATTGTTTTCTATTGAAAATAAGTGTTTTAATCTGTGTTTGTTTAAGTAAGTATGTTTCATTATTTTACTTTTTGTTTATAGTTAAGCTGTTTCGTTGTTTATATAGATATTTTAAATCTGTTTGTAAAAATATATTGTAATGTGCAGTTAAGTAATAATAAGTGAGCTAATTATTTAAAAAGTAAAATGTGAGAAAAATTAGAATGTATAAATCTTTATTTAAATAATGAAGTTGTAGAATTTTTAATCTTTCATTTTATATACATTTAAATTGATTGATACAGTGCATCGGTAGGAAAATATTATAGATCTTCTATCTTTATTAAATCCGTTAATCAAAAGCGGTAGTGACTATAATTAAATATAGGAAGATATAACTATGGCTAATACTAGATATGAAGATGATGATAACAATAGTACAGGTACTTCAAATCGTGGATTTGCAAGTATGGATCCTGAAAGAGTTAGAGAAATAGCCAGCAAAGGTGGGCGAGCAGCCCATGCCAGTGGTAATGCGCATGAATTTACATCTGAGGAAGCTCGTGAAGCGGGTGCCTTAAGCCATAAAAATGGTGGTCGCGGTCGTAGCCGCGATGATGACGACGATGACGATGATCGCGGTAGCCGTTCAGGTGGCCGAGGCCGTGGTCGTAGCCGTGATGACGACGACGATGATGACGATCGCGGCAGCCGCTCAGGCGGCCGAGGCCGTAGCCGTGATGACGACGACGATGATGACGATCGCGGTAGCCGCTCAGGCGGACGAGGTCGTGGCCGCAGCCGTGATGATGACGACGATGATGACGATCGCGGTAGCCGTTCAGGTGGCAGAGGACGCGGTCGCAGTCGTGATGACGACGATGATGACGATCGCGGTAGCCGTTCAGGTGGCCGAGGTCGCGGTCGTAGCCGCGATGACGACGATGATGATGATCGTGGCCGTTCAGGTGGTCGAGGACGCGGTCGCAGCCGTGACGACGATGATGATGACGATCGCGGTAGCCGTTCAGGTGGCCGAGGACGTGGCCGCAGCCATGATGACGATGATGATGACGATCGCGGTAGCCGCTCAGGTGGTCGAGGACGCGGTCGCAGTCGTGATGACGATGATGATGACGATCGTGGCCGTTCAGGTGGTCGAGGCCGAGGCCGCAGTCGTGATGACGACGATGATGACGATCGCGGTAGCCGCTCAGGTGGTCGAGGACGCGGTCGCAGCCGTGATGACGATGATGATGACGATCGCGGTAGCCGTTCAGGTGGCCGAGGCCGTGGCCGCAGTCGTGATGACGATGATGATGACGATCGCGGTAGCCGCTCAGGTGGTCGAGGCCGTGGCCGCAGTCGTGATGACGATGATGATGACGATCGCGGTAGCCGCTCAGGTGGTCGAGGCCGTGGCCGCAGTCGTGATGACGATGATGATGACGATCGCGGTAGCCGCTCAGGTGGTCGAGGCCGTGGCCGCAGTCGTGATGACGATGATGATGACGATCGCGGTAGCCGCTCAGGTGGTCGAGGCCGTGGCCGCAGCCGTGACGACGACGATTATGACGGTCGTGGTCAAAACTCTCGTAATCAAAAACGTGATGCCTCTGGACGTTTTACGTCTTAAGCATAATGTTTTAAAAACGAAGGAGGCTTTTGCCTCCTTCGTTTTTTAATTTATTTACTTTACTGTGGGAGCAGTTGTAGTCCTTTTACAATATCAATGTATTCAGAACCGTTTAACCAAAAAGATTTTTTTAAAAATAGCGTCGTCATAATACTTTCGGCTGCTTCGCTATCCGGATTTTCACAGAATAATCCGTAGCTTTCACCTAAAACCGCATCATTTTCAATCAGGCGGATATAGTAAGCATGTTGCTCATTTGCATAACCTAAAACCGCATCACGTTGATTTTTCATTTCGCATGTCTCCATACCAAAAAACTGAATTTAACCAGAATGTTAAGTGTTCAGAATCTCATTTGATAAAAATCAAAAAACAGTCAGCAATAAAGACTATCTCGAAATAGGTTTTGATTTTCTTCAAATTGCCATTTTGATTAAAACATCCCTGTTAAAAGCAAAATGGATTAAAATCTGATCATGAGATTTATTGTTATGCAAAAAAAATATTTCGTCAACTTGAAAATGTAACTTTTTCAAGTTACATTGTTTGTGTAGGTTTTGAACAGTGAAAAGGGAGGCAATATGCCAAAGAAAAAAGAGTTCGAGCATGGCGGTGTACGAGAAAATGCCGGACGTAAAGCACAGTTCAATGAACCCACCAAAGTCATTCGTGTTCCCGAATCTCAAGTTAACTTTATCAAAAATTGGTTACTGAATAATGTCAAAACCAATAATTTAACCGACTTTAACTCAAAACTTAATGTTCAACAGGTTCACCCGAATAACGATAAAATTTACCACATTCCTTTAGCAACAGAACGTGTTGCGGCAGGTTTTCCTTCGCCTGCACAAGATGATATTGAGCAAGCACTCGATTTAAATGAATATTTAATTAGAAATGAAAATGCCACGTTTATTGTCAAAGCCAATTCTTTATCCATGCTAGACGCTGGAATTGATATTAATGATCCGCTTATTGTGGACCGTAGTATTTCCGCTAAATCGGGTGATATTGTGATTGCACTCATCGACAATGATTTCACTGTTAAGCGCTTAATGATTGATAGTCAATTTCAGCCACCTAAAGTTTGGCTAAAAGCTGAAAATCCTGATTATCAAAATATTTATATTGAAGAGGGGCAAGAACTTGTTATTTGGGGAGTCGTGACGTATAACCTCAAACGAATGAGATAAATTTTTCTTATATTTTACTATTCAAGTTACTGACCCGAAATGATGGCCAGTAACTTTTTGTTGAATGACTTTTTAAATTTGTCCAATCAATAAGCACGTTGCGATAATGACCATCAAACCACCTGAGAAACGACCAACTAACTGTGCTGCTTGTGGTCTGGTTTTCAAAATAGCCTCTGAACCATAACCCACCATTAAATAAATAATCGCGCAGCTAATCATGTGTACAACACCAAAGGCAAGAATTTGTGTTGTCACGGACCATGAAGCAGTAGTGTCAATAAATTGAGGAAGCAGCGCTAAAAAGAGTAAAAAAACCTTCGGGTTTAATCCACTTACATAAACGCCTTTAGTTGCCCAGCTCAACCATGACTGAGCCTTTTCAGAACCAGACTCATTCGGAGTAGGAGGGGTAAGTAATAAGTTTATTCCCATCCATAACAAATAAGCAGAACCCGCAATTGTTAGGATCATGAGTGCAGTTGGATTATTTGCTACAAGCAGCCCAACACCAGCCGCTACCAATAAAATCGTAATAAAGTGCCCAAATAGCATACCTGCGACAGCGGGTACGACGACTTTGCCCTTAATTCCTGCCGAAATGGCATAGGCCCAGTCTGCCCCTGGAGTAATAATAAAAAGAATGGAGACACTCCAAAATGCAATAAAAATGTTAAAAGCCATATGCTTATCTCGGCAAACTATTTTCCAAAGGTTTCGCTCGTGGTTTAGAAAAAAATCCCTATTTATTCGAGCTTGTTGAAAATAATATGCTCATGTATTTAGAATGTGCTTTTAAATATTTGCTCATATCACACTCATTTGGGGTAAATTTTTCTAAATGGATCGCACAGATAAAAAGATTCTTGCTGAATTGCAATTAAATGGCCGATTATCTATTACTGAATTGGCAGAAAAAGTAGGCTTGAGCATTTCACCTTGTCATAGACGAGTGAAGGCTTTAGAAGAATCGGGAGCCATCAAAGGCTATCGGGCAGAACTCGACCCAAACTTAGTGGGATTTGAATTTTCAGCGATTGTTTTTATTACGCTTAAAGAAGGTGATAAACAGGCAGTCGAGAAGTTTGAAAATGCTGTAATTGATATCCCGCAAATTATTCAGGCCCAGCGCTTGTTTGGTGAGCCAGATTATTTACTACATGTGGTCGCTAAAGATTTACCGGCTTTTCAGCGTTTGTATGATGAAAAATTATCTGCTATTCCAAGTGTGCAACGACTCATTTCAACCATTGTGATGAAAGATGTAGTGCCTGAACGTTTATTTCCGATTGGTTAAAAACATCAGGCGTAAAAAAAGAAGCTTTAAAACTTCTTTTTTAGTTTTAAGAATATTTAAGCGTCGAGTGTTTTACACAAAGAACAGATCGTGCCGTTATGTTTGTGAGAGAACATAATATCTGGACGCTCATAACCTTGCTCACATACGCGGCAGTGGTAAACCGTTGCTACAGGTGTACCTTCAGCATCGTAACGTGGTTCTTTAATACCGTCATCATGTGACTTGATGTAGTATTTTCCTTTGGTTAATAAACCCATGATTGGAGTTAAGACAAAAGCAAGTACAAGTGCGATAAGCGGTGAGTAAGGCGCCAAGAAGCTACCAAGTAAACCGAAGAATGCTGCAATTGATAAGCCTGCTGATACAAGGAATGCAACCATACCGACAGGGTTTACGTTGTAGAGCATGTCACGGCGATATTCAGGTTCTTTAGGTGAAAGTTTTAAAACATATTTGTTGATTGAAATGTCTGTTGCAACAACTACCACCCAAGCAATTGCAAAGTTTGAATAGAACCCTAAGATTTTACCTAGTACCGCAAACATATTGCCTTCCATCAAAGCAAGCGCAATTGCTAAGTTCACCATCACAAAGACAATACGACCAGGATAATGTTTGCTAATACGAGTGTAGGCACTTGTCCATGCAAGGGAACCAGAGTAAGCATTGGTCACATTAATTTTAATTTGAGAAATAACCACCAAAATCACTGCAAGTGTTAAAGCTGCCCAGCCCGGAAGCATGTCATGAAACGCTGCATTAAACTGTTGAACAGGTTCAGTGCTGTTTACGCCCGGTATTTTAGTGAGTAAATAGAATCCTAAAAATGCCCCAATAATTTGTTTAATTGCCCCTAAAATCACCCAACCCGGACCCGCTGAAATAACGGCTGCCCACCATGCTTTGCTATTTTCTTTTGTTTTTGCAGGCATGAAGCGTAAGTAATCAATTTGCTCACCAATTTGCATGATTAACGATAAACAAATACCAGCACCTAACATGATTGCAGCCATGTCTACGGTTGCAAAACCTTCTTTACCTGT
This sequence comes from Acinetobacter oleivorans DR1, assembly GCF_000196795.1. Classification (NCBI taxonomy): domain Bacteria; kingdom Pseudomonadati; phylum Pseudomonadota; class Gammaproteobacteria; order Moraxellales; family Moraxellaceae; genus Acinetobacter; species Acinetobacter oleivorans. The sequence continues at coordinate 2,515,976 of NC_014259.1, read as the reverse complement.
AAAAGTAGCAAATTGGCTGACTAAAGTAGGTTCTTGATAAATCAGGTAGGCCACAGGACCAATCATCAGAATAAGCCAAAGTGGGGTAGTCCAAACTTGTAATTTACTTAAAGCTTTCATACCGTAAATGACGAGTGGAATGACCATAACGGTTGAGATGAGATAGCCAGCCCAAAGCGGAATGCCTAAACCAAGCAATAACCCTTGCGCCATGATTGAACCTTCAAGGGCAAAGAAAATAAATGTGAAACTGGCGAAAATGATACTGGTAAGAACCGAACCGATGTAACCGAAACCAGCGCCGCGGGTAATCAAGTCAAGGTCGATGTTATAGCGCGCTGCGTAGTAGGCTAAAGGAATGCCAGTTAAGAAGATAATAATCGCTGCAAATAAAATGGAGAAAACAGCATTGGTTGTTCCGTAAGACATACCAATACTGGCACCAATAGAAAAGTCAGCAAGATAGGCAATACCACCAAGTGCAGTAATAGCGACAACTTTGGGACTCCAGCGCCGAAAGCTGTGTGGAGCATAACGTAAAGTATAATCTTCTAAGGTTTCATTCACTGCTTTTTGTGAATCTGTACCTTGCACAGTGTCCAGATTTGGATGTTCAGATACACTCATAACATCAATCTCCCAATCATTTTCGGTCAATCAACACAAATATTGATCATTGTTTTTTGATGTTTTTGAGTGTGTGATTTTTGGGAAAAATTGAAAATACGTTATTTTGCGTATATGTGCGTATTAGAAAAAATCGACATGATAAGTGACTTTTGGCATAAGGATTGCTGGGTTTAATGCAGCCCTATCCAAAACATGAGTGTTATGCCAGATTCTTCACGCCCCCAACAAGCGCCACAACGTGTGATCAAAACACGCCGTGAATATAATATTTGGGTGGCAGATGAAAGTATCGAAGATTATGCGCTCCGCTACGCACCCACCTCAGTAAGAAAATGGTCACCTTGGACTGTTACCAATACCGCAATCTCGACAGTCAGCTTTTTGGCTATGGAAGCCATTGGGGCGACTATGCTTTGGCAGTATGGCTTTAGCAATGCAGTCTGGGCAGCAATTGTCGTATGTACCATCATATTTTTAACCAGTTGGCCGATTAGTTACTACGCCGCAAAATATAATGTAGACGTCGATTTGCTTACTCGTGGTGCAGGTTTTGGCTATATTGGCTCGACCATTACCTCTCTAATTTATGCCAGCTTTACCTTTATTTTGCTTGCGTTTGAAGCCGCAATTATGGCGATGGCACTTGAACTGGCTTTAGGTATTCCGCAAGTTATTGGTTACTTAATTTCTGCCATAGTGATTTTGCCTTTAGTGGTCAAAGGCATTGGTTTTATTAATAAAGTTCAGGCAATCACTCAGCCAATCTGGCTCTTATTGCTGTTATTACCGTGGTTTTTTGTACTTTGGAAACAGCCACAAATTTTAAGTAGTAGCCTGCATTTTGTTGGTGCGGTTTCAAACTCGACCGATTTTAATCTGTATTACTTTGGTGCGGCGTGCACTCTTATTTTTTCTTTTGTGATCCAAATTGGGGAGCAAGCCGACTATTTACGTTTTTTACCGCAAAAAGAAAAGAACAGAACTGCATGGCGTTTTGCTGTTTTTTTAGGTGGTCCATCTTGGATTATTTTTGGATTTCTAAAAGTTTTGATGGGTATGCTGCTGATGGTGTTGGCTTTTCAGTTGTTTATTCCTGTCTCTGAGCTAGACAATCCGACTTATCTATATTGGGTTGCCTATCAACAGTTTATTCCAAACCCTCAGCTTGCATTAATTCTCACATTAGCACTGGTTTGCTTGGCGCAAATTAAAATTAATATGACCAATGCCTATGCTGGCTCATTGGCATGGTCCAATTTTTTTGCCCGTTTAACTCATAGCCATCCGGGGCGAATTGTCTGGCTTCTTTTTAACGTGTTTATTGCTATTGTTTTGATGGAAATGGGCATTAGCCATGCAGTTGAACGCATTTTGGGGCTATATAGCAATATCGCTTTGGCATGGATTGGCGCCGTTGTTGCCGATTTAATTATCTGTAAGCCTTTGGGTTTAAGCCCGAAGGGAATTGAATTTCGTCGTGCTTATTTATATGACATTAACCCTGTAGGTGTGGGCGCATTACTGATTGCCTCAGTGTTATCGATGCTTAGCTATTTGGGCTTTTTCGGACTCATGGCAAAAGGATTAGCGAGTTTCATTGCTCTAGGAAGTGCGGTGTTATGTGTTCCTATTATTGCTTACTTAACCAAAGGCAAATATTACATCGCACGCCAGCCTGAAAAAATTCAGGCGACTTCGGTTGCTAACTGTGTGGTATGTGAAAGGGACTATGAACTTGCCGATATGGCGGGCTGTCCAGCCTATAACGGTACGATTTGCTCTCTATGCTGTTCACTTGAAGCACGCTGCCACGATTTATGTAAACCCGATGCACGCTGGTCAGTTCAACTTAAAAAAGCCATCTGGCACTATTTACCAGAGCGTTGGGCCAGCCGTTTAAATAGTCGAGTCAGTTTATATTTATTACTGACTTTAGGGCTGTCGATCGTTTTAGCAGTGAGTTTAAGTCTGGTTTATATCCAAGAAAAAACCTATTTAGAAACAATTAATGCAGCAGCCGTTCCTCAGTTATTTACGCTGTTTGTGAAAATTTACACCATTTTATTTTTATTGATGAGTGTTGCTGCATGGTGGTCAGTACTAAACGATGAAAGTCGTCGTAATGCCGAAATCGAAACGCATCAGCAAACAGCATTATTGATTGATGAAATTGCTGCTCATGAAGTCACTTCAAAAGACTTACAAGACGCCAGAATTTCGGCAGAGCGGGCTAATGACGCAAAAAGCCGTTATGTCATTGGCATTAGCCACGAACTAAGAACACCTCTAAATAGTATTTTGGGCTATAGCCAATTACTTCAAAAACAAGAGCAACTTTCAGAACAAGGCAAAATGGCGCTCGGTGTGATTAGCCGCAGTGGTCAACATCTGACTTCACTGATTGACGGTTTACTAGATTTAGCACGAATTGAAACAGGTAAAATTTCTTTAAATGTAGTGGATGTTCATTTCCCAAATTTTATTGAACAGATTATTCAAATGTTTCAGCCGCAGTTTGAACAGAAGAATTTACAGTTTGTTTATGAAATTGGAGAGAACTTACCGCACTATGTGCGTACCGACAAAAAACGCTTAGAGCAAGTGCTCATCAATTTGCTGGGCAATGCTTTAAAGTTTACAACGAGCGGCACAATTACTTTGAAAGTCGAGTACCGATTTCAAACAGCATATTTTGAAATTAGAGATACGGGCTGTGGTATTGCCGAGGCAGATTTAGAACGAATCTTTAACCCGTTTGAACGGGGCAGCAATGTAGTGCAAGGTGGATTTACCGGAACAGGGCTTGGGCTTCCAATTGTAAAATTGTTGGTCGATTTACTCGGTGGACAGCTATCTGTGACTAGTCAGCTCAATCAGGGTTCACAATTTAAGATTAAGTTTTATTTACCTTCAAAAGAAGTGGTTCATCCAATTTCTAATGTTTACTCCAACCAAATTACAGGCTATCAAGGCGAGCGAAAACGAATTTTGGTTGTCGATAATGAAGCGGTGGATCGAGGTTTAGTCGCTAATTTTCTAAAACCTTTAGGATTTATGATTGAAGAAGCCGAGTCGGGTATTGACTGTTTAAGACGAGTACCTATTTTTCAGCCTAACCTGATTTTGATGGATTTAAATATGCCTTTGATGGGCGGCTGGGAAACAGCGCGATTATTACGTCAGAATAATATTACCAATGTGCCGATCTTAATTATTTCAGCCAATGCAGGCGAGCGCGAAGTCAATCCACAAGATGCGGTCTTAAGTGAAGACTTTATACTAAAACCAATCGACCTCAATTTGTTGCTGAGTAAAATTGGAGACAAGTTAGGCTTGGTATGGATTGATTCCAAATCAGATGCACTACTTGAAAATAATGAAGTTCAAGCATTGGATGTAAAGGTGTTTAAGCAAGAGCAAACTACTGTTCATAGATCAATCCAACAACCGGAAAATAATGATCTGCTCGATTTACCACAAAGCTTGCAGCAATTAAATGATTTGATTGGACAGGGGTACATTCGAGGAATTCAACAGACTTTAACGCAATGCCGTCAAAATTTTCCGGAACATAACGAGTTATGGGAACAGCTTGAACAGGCTATTCAAAAGTTTGATTTAAAACACGCCCAACGATTAATTCAGGATAAGTAATGAGTACGCAACATGTTTCTTTTCAGCAAGCTTCGCCAAACGAGCAGGCTGTTATTCTGATTGTGGATGATGTTCCGGAAAATTTAGGCTTGTTACATGAAAGTCTAGATCAGGCAGGTTATCGCGTGCTTGTCACAACTGATGGGTTAAGTGCAATTGAAATAGCTCATCGATGCTTACCAGATATGATTTTGCTCGATGGCAATATGCCACATATGGATGGTTTTGAAAGTTGCATACAGCTTAAAGCAAGTCCAATTACGCAGTTTATTCCCGTCATTTTTATGACAGGTTTGTCTGAGACAGAACATATTGTGCGTGGTTTTCAGGTCGGTGGGGTAGACTATGTAACCAAACCTCTGAATATTGAAGAAGTATTAGCAAGGGTAAAAACACATTTGGCACATGCCAAACTATTGCAGCAACAAAAACAGGTGATTGATGCAACGGAAACAGCCATTCTTGCGCTAGATGTTCACGGTAAAATTGTTTGGAAAACCCAAAAAGCCAGTGATTTACTGAATCAATATTTACCTGAGTTAGAGGGCTTTGAAGCAGGCTTAAAAGCTTGGTTTTCAGACTTAGAGCAAGAAAAAGACCCCAAAAAATTAACAAGCTGTTCTTATTCAACGCCATCTCAGCAATTACAGCTTTTATTGCTTACGCCGTGGCAAACTGAACCAAGTGTGGCAAAAAATTATCTGATACAGATTAAGACTTCTACGCCGGCTTTGGAAATGGCTGATATTTTGAAATATTGCCCACAGTTGACTCAACGTGAGGCCGAAGTCATGCACTGGTTGTTGTTAGGCAAAACCAATAAAGATATTGCAGAAATTTTGGAGCTGAGCCCACGGACGGTGAACAAACATTTAGAGCATGTTTTTGAAAAACTTTGTGTTGAAAATCGAACTGCTGCCGTAGCGCATATTAATAGTCTGGTACAAGAGTTTCATTAAGTGCATTTAAAAATAGAGGCCCGTGCTGAGCCTCTATCATTTTTATTACTTCAAGTTCTGTTTAAAGAAACTGGTTAATTTATTAAATGGAATGAGATCGACCCGATCATATAAATCGACATGTCCAGCACCCTTAACGTAGTAAAGTTCTTTAGGTTGGCCTGCGAGTTTATAAGCTTCTTCACTAAACTCCTTTGAATGAGCTTGATCACCGGTAATAAACAACATCGGACGTGGTGAAATCGTTTCAATGTCGTTAAATGGGTAGAAGTTTAAAAATTTGACATTACTGGTGAGCGTTGGGTGGGTTGTAAGCTCTCTCGATGAACCTTTAGGCGTATATTCTCCGCGTGGAGTACGATAAAAGTCGTAAAATTCACGTTGAATAGGGTGTGTATCTGCTGTTAGCTCATGCGTAGTTCCGCTGGTATATTTGGTTTCACCACCTTTAAACTCAACATAACGCTGTGCAGCGGCTTCTGCAATAATTTGTTTTCTTTGTTCTAGGGTTTGTGAGTGACGTAAGCCATTGCGATTTGCTGCACCCATGTCGTACATACTTACAGTGGCAATAGCTTTTAAACGCGGATCAATTTTTGCTGCACTAATGACAAAACTCCCGCTTCCACAAATACCCAGTACACCAATGTTATTACGGTCAATGAAAGATTGTGTTCCCAAATAATCTACAGCGGCACTAAACGCTTCTGCATAAATGTCCGGTGCAACCACATTTCTTGGTTGGCCCGCGCTTTCACCCCAAAATGATTGATCAATTGCTAAGGTCACAAAACCTTGTTCAGCCAGTTTTTGTGCATAAAGCATAGAGCTTTGCTCTTTTACAGCCCCCATAGGGTGACCAATTACAATTGCAGAGGCTTTAGTTTTTTTATTCAGATGTTTGGGAATAACCAGATTACCGACTATATCCATGTTGTATTGATTTTTAAAAGTGACTTTCTGAATAGTCACTTGCTGACTTTGATAAAAGTTATTTGCGCCATTCGACATGTCTGCTGTCATACCTGAGGTTGAAGAGAATAAACCAATTGTTGCAGCGCAAATCGCAGCCGCAGTATGGGTTTTAAGCTTTTTAAATAAGGGAGATGGAGTCATAAATACCTCAATTTAAACAATGTGAATGAGTGAATAGATAGATGTTTATTCGATTTGGGAAATTGAAATTTTGATGGGTTGTTTTTGCTTGAATGCTTGGGGAATAGCATCTAGTTTTCCAAGAAAAATGAGGCCATTGGCATAACCAACATGAGAATCCTTATAGAAAAAAGCTAGATTACCCCAAGGAGCATAATAGGTAAGATCACCTGCTTTTCCGGCATATCCATGAGGCGCGTTTTGTGTAGTTAGCTTGGTGGGTAAATCAGCTATTTTTTCAGTGGAGTCATAATCTTTAAGTATTAATGTCAGTGGAAGCTGCTTGGCAAAATCTTCAACAGTAGGTGACATGGCTAATGTGGCAAATAGCGGTTGCTGTGTTCCATCAATATCAATACGGATTTTCATCATCGATCCCCTTTGTTGATTTTTACCTTGAGGCTTTATTGCATAAGAAGCGGAGGTCACTGAGAACAAAACACATAGGCTGACTAAGCCTTTAAAAAACTTATAACTAGCCATATCAACTCACCTCGCTTCTTTAAGAAAAAGCACATAAATGCAATGAAGCTATTTATTCTTTAACGTAAAGATATGAGTGGAATTTATTAATTTTTTACAATAATAAAATGACTCATAATAATCGCCTCAGTTTATTTAAATCTTCATATTTACTGCTTGATATGGATTTTAACGAATCTTCTTTTTAATAATTAGTCTAAAAAACAAACATGGACTTATGAGTAATATTCATGAATAGTTTTATCCTTTATAATGAGGTTGACTCCCCAATAAGAGATAAAGCAGATGATAAATAAAGAAAACTATAATGATCTTTATGCTTTTTTAATGGTGGCAAGAGAGGGTAGTTTTACTAAAGCCGCAGGGAAAATGGGAATTTCACAATCTGCGCTAAGCCATACGATTCGGGGTTTAGAAGAACGTTTGGGAATGTTACTCCTGACCAGAACTACACGTAGTGTTTCACCTACAGCAGCAGGCGAAAGGTTGAAACAAACGATTAGTGCTAGTTTTGACCAAATCGATAATGAATTATCCCTTTTAACTTCATTTCGAGACCAACCCGCTGGTACGGTTCGGATTAATGCCAGTAGCCATGCGATACGGGAAGTGCTGATTCCAAAACTTAAAAAGATTGCGGGTGATTACCCAGATGTGCAAGTTGAACTAACTGCCAATAGTGGGATGGTCGATATTGTGGCAGAGCGCTTTGATGCAGGCGTTCGTTTCGGAAGCCGCGTAGCTGATGGCATGATTGCAGTACGTATTAGTCCAGATGTCAAAATGGCGGTAATAGCAACACCAGCATATTTTGAACAATATGGAATTCCTAATACTCCTAAAGATTTAATCAATCATCAATGTATTGGCTATCGTTTAACCACCCAAGGCAGCGTGTATGCGTGGGAATTTGTGAAAGATGGTCAAGAGACAAAAATCAAAATTCAGGGGCAATGGATATTTAATGAAAGCTACGATATCGTCGAGGCGGTTAGAGCTGGATTTGGACTTGCTTATATTCCCGAAGATTTGATTCGAGAGGATCTAAAAGAAGGGACGCTGATTCAAGTTTTAGCAGAGTACAGTATCCAGTTTCCCGGATACCATTTGTACTATCCACATCGAAGACAACTTTCACCTGCATTACGATTGGTTATCGATGTACTACGTGAGTAGCATTTCGCCATGTGAGAAAAGCAGTAATTGCGCCTAATAGCAAAATAGTTGCGCTCATATAGAACGTGGCACTATAGCCATATGAGTCATATAATAATCCACCTATAGTTGCACCTAGAGTAATTGCAAATTGAATAATCGCAACCATCAAACCACCGCCAATTTCAGCATCTTGATGTAGTGTTTGGGCAAGCCATGTATTCCATGCAACAGGTGCCGACGTTCCAATAAAGCCCCAGAAACCCATCAATATGGCAACAAACCATAAATGCTCACCACCAAATACAAAAGCTCCAGCAATCAATGCCATGATGAATGGAATAAGAATCAGATAACGATAAACATGTTGGTGGAGGATTAAACTAATTACAAATGTACCCACTAAACCTGCTAAACCCAATATTAATAATAAAATGGATAGCATTGTCGCATCGACATGAGTAACGGTTTCTAGAAATGGGCGTAGATAGGTAAATAGCGCAAATTGGCCCATAAAGAGTAATAAAATTCCGGTCATCCCATAAAGTACAATTGGGCGTTTTAGTAAACCAAATGGATTTTTAGATTTCTCAACTGACAATATTGCTGGAAGAGAGGGCATACTTTTAAATTGCCAAATAAGTGCAACAATCGCGATAGGAACAATACAGAAAAAAGCACCACGCCAGCCAATAATTGAACCCAAAAAACTTCCTAATGGTGCTGCAATTGTGGTGGCTAGAGCATTTCCGCCATTTAATAAACCGAGTGCTTTAGGTACTGAAAGCGGAGGAACGAGTCGCATGACAATTGATGTCGACATTGCCCAAAAACCACCAATAACTACGCCTAAGATTGCACGACCCAACATAAACAAAGCCGCAGAATGGGCAGATGTAATGACTATGCCAGAGACAATCATCAGTAGGGTGAGTAATAAAATGATATGACGGCGATCCCATGTCTTAAATACACGGCTAATAGTTAAGCTGGCTACCACAGCAAAAATGCCTGAAATTGCGATCGCCTGACCGACTTGGCCTTCACTCATATTTAAATCTGAAGAGATTGGTGTGAGTAAACTTACGGGCATGAATTCTGAGGCAATTAATACTGCGCAGCATAGTGACATTACAAATACAGCACCCCATGCTGGTGTGCTATTTTCATGTGTATCTTGCTCAATTTGATGAAAAGAAGACATAAAAGTTCCGACTTTAAAACCGTTAAATGTTCATAAAAGAAATGAACAAATCTGGTTGCAGAGCTTATCAGTAAGAATTTGAAAGGATTAGACGTAGAATTACGAATAGAATTATGAGTTTTATGCATGAATTGTCTTTAAAAAGCATACAGACTCGCTGCTAAAAACAGGCTATTTTTTTACACTTAGATTTGTTCTTATAGTTCAAGATATACAAAGTCATTTTTAAATAAATATGAGTCGTAAGAAGAGGAATTTATTGTGAATATTCAACAAAAAGATGATACAAAACACGGCAGCTTTAGCTTACTTGATGGTGAAACCGTTGCAGGTGAAATGACTTATACATGGGCAGGCGAGAGCATGCTAATTATTGATGCCACAGATGTGAATGAAAATTATCGTGGACAAGGTGTAGGTCGCCAATTACTTGATGCCTTGGTGGCTTTTGTTCGTGAAAAAGACGTAAAAGTAATTCCGCTTTGCCCATATGCAAAATCAGTTTTTGATAAAGACCCAAGTATTGGTGATGTACTTAGAAAATAAGAAATAGATTGAAAATCATTTAATAAAAATCGGGCCTTAGTGTCCGATTTTTTATTGGTTTTATTATTCATCTTTGTTTTAGTGAATATGCTTTGAGCGGTTGTATTCAACTGATTTGAAGGTTTTCGATTGCCAGATCGAATTTATCAAACTTATAGAAAAGCTTATCTAATAAAAATAGTTTTAGACCAATTGGGAAAAAAATAAACTCGTTGCACAAATATTTAATAGCTGACGAAAGCTAAATATTTATAACGTTTTAATATTATTTTTTGGAATTTTCCTTGAACTGGCAGTATATCCATAGTGTGTTGCCGCAATTTTTCTCTGCAACTTTGACCACGCTGAAAATTTCAATTATCAGCATTATTTTGGCAATTCTTGTAGGGTTAATTTGCAGCATTTTAATCACATATCGCGTGCGGGTGCTAAATAGAATTGCCCAGTTCTATATTGAGTTATCTCGAAATACCCCTTTATTAATTCAACTGTTCTTTTTGTATTACGGTTTGCCAAAGCTTGGCATCAAAATCGATGGTTTTGCCTGTGGTGTGATCGGATTGACCTTTTTGGGTGGAAGCTATATGGCTGAAGCCTTCCGAGCAGGTTTGCAGTCTGTTGCTAAAGGGCAGATTGACTCTGCAAAAAGTATTGGTCTGCAACCGATTCAAATTTTTAGATATGTCATTTTTCCTCAAGCACTGGCTATTTCAATTCCGGCAATAGGGGCAAATTGCCTATTTCTGATTAAAGAAAGTTCTGTGGTCAGTGCAATTGCTGTCGTTGAATTGCTTTTTGTCACCAAAGACTTAATTGGCATGGACTATAAAACCACAGAAGCTTTGTTCTTACTCATCATGGCTTATCTCATTATTTTATTGCCCGTGTCTATTTTAACCAGCTATCTGGAGCACAGAAGTCGGAAGGTGAGCCATGGAACTTGATTATCTATTTCAAGCGAGTCACCTCGAACGTTTAATGTGGGGACTTTGGGCAACTGCAAAAATTGCATTTATTTCAGTGTTTTTCTCTGCAATTTTCGGCACAGTTTTCGGCGTCATTATGACTTCTAAAAATATAGTCGTTAAAGCATTGTGCCGCCTGTATTTAGAAGCCATTCGAATCATTCCAATTTTAGTTTTGCTGTTCGTGTTTTATTTCGGCTTTGCGACATGGTTTAACTGGCAGTTTTCCGCAATGTGGGTGTGCGTTGTTGTGTTTGTTTTATGGGGTACGGCTGAAATGGGCGATTTGGTCCGTGCAGCCATTACTTCAATTGATCAGCATCAACGTGATTCTGCCTATGCGCTCGGACTTACCCATGTTCAAGCCTTGGTCTATGTCATTTTCCCGCAAAGTCTAAAACGAGTAACGCCAGGTGCGATTAATTTATTTACTCGAATGGTGAAAACCAGCTCTTTGGCAGTCCTGATTGGTGTGGTTGAGGTGATTAAAGTTGGCCAGCAAATTATTGAAAATTCGCTGTTGACCGTGCCGAGCGCTTCTCTTTGGATTTATGGCTTTATTTTTATTTTGTATTTTCTGATTTGCTATCCCTTATCTCGTTTGGCGGCACATTTAGAAAAGGTCTGGGAGTAATTATGCCTTTGTTATCGATACAACAATTACAGAAATCATTTGCACAAAGTCATATTTTACAGGGCATTGATCTGGATGTAGAACAAGGAGAGGTGGTAGTTATTTTAGGTCCATCGGGCTGCGGTAAAAGTACTTTATTGCGCTGTATTAACGGCTTAGAACCGATTCAGAGTGGTGAAATCCGTTTAACAGGCTCAGGTGTGCTTGGTAAAGATGTGGACTGGACTAATGCTCGTCAAAAAATTGGCATGGTTTTTCAGAACTATGAGCTATTTGGGCATATGAACGTCATTGACAACATTTTGCTTGGACCACTTAAAGTACAAAAACGTCACCGTGATGAAGCTGAACAAGTCGCAGATGAGTTGTTAAAGCGAGTGGGACTATTTGAGCGAAAACTCGATTATCCGCGACAACTTTCAGGTGGACAAAAGCAGCGTATCGCTATTGTGCGTTCACTGGTTATGCAACCTAAAGTCATTTTACTTGATGAAATTACTGCTGCGCTTGATCCGGAAATGGTCAGAGAAGTACTTGATGTAGTCCTTAAGTTGGCGAATGAAGGCATGACCATGCTGATTGTGACACATGAGATGTCATTTGCACGCAAGGTTGCTGACCGCATTATTTTTATGGATAAGGGCAAGATTATTGAACAGGCTTCACCAGAAGAATTTTTTGAACAGCCAAAAACAGAACGAGCGAAAGCTTTCTTAAATATTTTGTCGTACTAAATTTTTATTATTTGAATCATGAGGAAGTGAATGTTTAAACGTAATTCAGTAAAAATATTAAGCAGTATTGCCGTTGCTGGGGTGTTATTAACTGCGTGTAGTAAAACGCCATCAACTGAACAGGCAAGTAATGCTCAAACAGACCATTCTTTAGAGCAAGTCAAAAAAAATGGAGTACTACGAGTTGCCGTTTTTGCAGATGATCCGCCGTTTGGTTATGTAGATAGTGCGGGTAATAATCAGGGCTTTGATGTGGCTTTAGCAAAACGGGTGACTAAAGATTTGCTTGGTGATGAAAAAAAAGTTGAGTTTATTGTAACTGAAGCTTCAAATCGGGTGGAGTTTTTAAAATCAAATCGTGCCGATGTGGTATTTGCGACATTTACAGTAACCCCTGAACGTAAAGAGGTTGTCGATTTTTCCGAACCTTATTTAAAAGGTGCTTTCGGCATTGTCTCTCCTAAAGCTAAGCCGATTACAGACATTGCTCAATTAGAAGGTAAGACTTTAATTGTAAATAAAGGCACAAGTTCGGATACCTACTTTACCAAGCATTATCCTAAAGTAAATTTACTCAAGTTTGAAAGAAACTCGGATGCCTTCAAAGCTTTAACCGACGGTCGTGGTGACGCAATTTCACAAGATAGTACATATGCTTTGGCGTGGGCCGCGAAGAACCCAAGTTATGTGGCGGGTATTCAGTCTATTGGTGATCAAGAGTTTATTGCACCAGCAGTTAAAAAGGGTAATACCCAATTATTGAATTGGCTCAATACTGAAATCAAGCAGCTAAGAACAAGCGGTGAAATTAAAAAAATTTATGATGAAACCTTGAAACCAATTTACGGTGACTCAGTCAATCCGAATGTGTTTTTAGATGTAGGCCAGTAATTTTCGATATCGCTAGAGCAGTGTTTAAAAGTAGGCGCTGCGATTTTAAATAAAACTTTTACAAGAACGATAGGGTGAAATAATGACAACATTAACATTTCAAAACGTGAAGCATATTTTAGCTGCGTCTTTACTGAGTTTGGGTTTAGTTGCATGTGACAAAGGAACTCAGTCTACTGAAAAAACGGCCGATACCACACAAACTGTGTCGAGTATTGAACAGATCAAAAAGAATGGCGTAGTACGAATTGGTGTATTTAGTGATAAACCGCCGTTTGGATATTTAGATGCTCAAGGTAAAAATCAGGGTTTTGATGTAGAAATTGCCAAGCATGTTGCGAAAGATTTGCTGGGCGATGAAAACAAAGTTGAGTTTGTTTTAACTGAAGCGGCTAACCGTGTCGAATACTTAAAAGCCAATAAAGTGGATATTATTTTTGCCAACTTTACCGTTACGCCAGAGCGTAAAGAAGTGGTCGATTTTGCTAAACCTTATTTAAAAGTTGCACTAGGTGTGGTTTCCCCTAAAAGTCATCCGATTACTGATGTGGCTCAACTGAAAGATAAAACTTTATTGGTAAACAAAGGTACAACAGCTGATTCATTCTTCACCAAGACTCACCCTGAAATTAAGCTACAAAAGTATGAGCAAAACACAGAAACTTTCGATGCTTTAAAAGATGGTCGTGGTGCTGCTTTGGCACATGATAACTTGCTGGTTTTAGCTTGGGCTAAAGAAAATCCAAATTACACTGTTGGCATTACCAATTTAGGTGAGCAGGATTTAATTGCACCAGCAGTGAAAAAAGGCGATAAAGAGTTATTGGACTGGTTGAACCAAGATTTAGAGAAACTGGCTAAAGAAGGCGTGATTCATCAGGCTTATGAAAAAACTTTAAAACCAGTCTATGGCGATACGATTAATCCAAAAGATTTATTGGTTGAGTAGTTTTACTCATAGCCCTTAATGACTAGGATTCTAGATAGTATTTGCTTGAGCTAGGATTCATCTACAGCCTGCCCATAATTTATAAAGATAATATTTTTGCAATATTTTTTTATAGATGGAAACAGTGGTCAGGTTCTGTAGATGAGAAAGTTTTTTGGTTACTTTTTTCAAAAAAAGTAACAGAATTAACTGAGTGCTTTAGAGGTTAAAAGGTAGGATTCCATCGTGCTAATTCCTTGACTCTATATTACTTTAACTTAAATAAAGTCGGCTCTGCTGCTAATTTATCAGCCAAATATTGAATCAATACACTCAATTTAGGCGGGACATGCCGTGTCGGTGGGTAAAGTAACCACAGCCCGCCACTATAATAGGTTTTAAAATACCAATCTGGTAAAACCTGAACTAAGCTACCTTGTTGTAGTGCATGACGTGCAACGAAGTACGGCAAGCTCGCAATACCTAAATGCTGTAATGCAGCACTCAAACGCACACCTGTATGGTTTGCAGCATAACGACCACGCACAGCCACACTGATCGATTTGTTTCCTTGTTGAAATTTCCATTTTGAGTCACTGGCTTGTTCGCCCAAGTAAATACATTCATGCTGCTTTAAATCATGAGGGTGGTTCGGTGTACCATGCTTTGCTAAATATTCAGGTGTAGCGCAAACCAAGTGATCAATATCAATCAGCTTTCGACCCATAAGGCCACCCGGTGGTTGCTCTGTAATTCGAAGTGCTAAATCGACTCCATCATCAATGAGGTCTACATAGCGATCTTCTAAAAGCATCTGTATATCAATTTTCGGGTAGCGTTCTAAAAATTCGGGTAAATGCGGATGAATCATAAAATGCCCCACAGCTTTCGGAACACTCATGCGAATAATACCTTCTGGCTCGACATGAAATTGCCCAGAACTTTCCATGACTGCTTGCGCCGCATTTACCATATCTAAACAACGTTGATAAACCTGTTGTCCGCTTTCACTTAAACGAAGTTTCCGTGTGGTCCGATAGAGTAAGCGGGTGCCTAAAGCACGTTCTAAACGAGCAATCGCACGACTAACAGCAGAAGGTGTTGTACCAAGCTGGCGGGCAGTTTCAGAAAAACTTTCCGACTCGACAACCTTAACGAAAGTCGCCATTTCATTTAACAGAACCAGACTTTGATTTGTGCTCATGAGGCAAAAGTTATTTGGATTTTGATTGGATTATCGCGTCTAAAAAATCGCAATACAATCTTTTAGTTGATTTTCAGGAAACTAAATTGTTATGTGGCAGTTGTATGGACATGAGTTTTTAACGCTAGCTCTTATTCATTTTATGGCGGTGATTTTACCGGGACCAGATTTTGTGATTACGGTAAGACAAAGTGTACGTTATGGCTATTTGATTGGATGTCTAACTGCAATTGGTATTGGTGTGGGGATTTCAGTACATGTGTTTTATACACTGGTTGGTATTGGCTTTTTGATTCAGCAAAGTGAATGGCTCATGTCATTTATCAGAACAGCGGGGGCAGCTTACTTAGTGTATTTAGGATGGCAGTGTTTACGAAGCCAGCCGAATCCTAATATTGAGATTAATGGACAAACAGACAGTGACACTCCGAGTTTACTTAAAGCGTTTACAATGGGTTTTCTTACCAATGCGTTAAACCCAAAAGCCACCATCTTTTTTCTGGCAATTTTTACGACGATTGTAAGTACGACCACACCAATGAAAGTTCAGGTCTTTTATGGGGTCTGGATGTGTATGGTCAATGCCATCTGGTTTATGGTGGTGAGTGTACTGTTTGCTCAGCCTATTGTACGTAAAAGATTTTTAGAGTTTGGGGTGTATTTTGAGCGGGTGATGGGAGTTTTATTAATTGGGATTGCGTTGAGATTGATTTGGGGATTGTTTGTTTAAGTTAGTTTTCTTTATAAGTGGATGGACTGTCGCGACGGAGTCTTACCGTTTATACATCGGAAGAAAGTAGCTAATTCTGTTACTTTTTTTGGAAAAAGTAACCAAAAAACTTTGTCATCTACAGAACCTGTTCACTGTTTCCATCTATCAGAAAATGTTGCAAAAACATTATTTTTGCAAATTATGGGCAGGCTGTAGATGACTCTTAGCTCGAGCCGAAGGTTAATCTAGGAATCGAAATTAAAATAACAAGACTCCGCTGTGATAGCTACTTTGACTTGTTCCTATATATGAAGTTGTGATCAATAAGGTTCAGTAAATAATTTATAAAAAAGACCGCTCAAAAGCAGTCTTTTCTAGTCTAGAAATAGATTTAATTGCTACGTCTATTACGCGTCAGTTGATGTAACACCGACACCAATAAATCAATTTCTTCAGTCGTATTATAAAAAGCCAAAGACGGACGCACGGTTTGTTCTACACCAAAACGACGTAAAATTGGCTGTGCACAGTGATGGCCAGAACGTACGGCAATACCATGTTGATTTAAAGCTTTACCGACTTGTTCAGTTGAATAGCCTTGTAAGGTAAAGGACATAACACTGGCTTTGTGATGTGCCGTTCCGATCAGACGTAAACCAGACACACTGCTCAGTGCATTTTGACCATATTCGAGTAGATCATGTTCATAGCGAGCAATGTTATGAATGCCTAGACTTTCGACATATTCAAGCGCAGCACCCAAACCAACAGCATCGGCAATGTTTCCAGTTCCAGCTTCAAACTTGTTTGGTGCAGGTTGGTAAACTACTTGTTCGAAGGTCACATCCTGAATCATGTTACCGCCGCCTTCCCAAACAGGCATGCTTTCTAGCAGTTCTGGTTTTGCATATACCGCGCCAATACCCGTCGGCCCAAACACTTTATGTCCAGAAAACACAAAAAAGTCCGCATCGAGAGCTTGTACATCGGTAGGGATGTGCGAAACAGATTGAGCACCATCAACTAAAACACGTACACCTTTGGCATGCGCAATTTTAATGACTTCAGCAACAGGTGTGACTGTGCCTAAAGCATTCGAAACTTGAGTAATCGACAGCAGTTTAGTGCGTTCATTAATCAGTTTTGGCAACTCTTCTAAAATAATCTGGCCCGTGTCATCCACAGGAATGACTCGTAATTTTGCTCCAGTTTTTTTAGTGAGTTGATACCAAGGCACAATATTGGCATGGTGTTCTAAGTGAGAAACGATAATTTCATCACCTTCGCCAATATTTTGTTCACCCCATGTTTTTGCAATCAGGTTAATGCCTTCGGTTGTTCCTCGAACAAAGATAATTTCTTTAGAAGAGGGTGCACCAATAAATCGGGCAACTACATTTCTTGCATGCTCATAGGCATCGGTTGCACGAGCCGCTAACTCATGTGCAGCACGGTGAATATTTGAGTTTTCATGCTGATAAAAATAAGCAATCCGGTCAATCACGCGCTGCGGTTTTTGTGTGGTCGCAGCATTATCCAACCAGACCAGAGGACGACCATTTACGCGTTCCTGTAAAATTGGGAAATCGCGACGTATGGCATGCACATCGAGTGGTTGAGCACTACTTGCTACAAAAGTGGGTTGCGATGGTTGATAGTGACTATAACTTTGTCCACTTTGAGGCAAGTCTAAAAAATAAAATGCAGAGCTTGCCGAACTTTGGGGCGGTGTGTTCGTTGCAAAACGATCTTCAGTTAGCAATGATTTCAGCTGGTCACCATGTGGCAATTGAAAAGACTGTGCAACCGAATAATTATCTTCAACACCTTTAACAGACGGTTCTGCTGTATTGGGAGCAGAAAAATCATTTAAAAAATAATAAGGTGATTCACCTGCACCAGTGGGTAAGTTTGGTTCAATGCGCGGCACATTGGGTTCACTATGAGTAGCTTGTGGCAAATGTGGTTCAAATGGTGGGCGTGGCAAATTAGCTCCACCAACCACAGGCGCAGACGCTACAATTCGGCGTTCAGGGTAGTCTGGCAAATTTGGAATATGTTCAGGATATTCCGGATTGAGACTTTTCTGAAAGGCGATATTGGGCGCACGACCACTCAGTGCAGAAAATGGTTCACCTGGTTGTGGAGGGTGCGGTGGCGCTCCGACAGGTAAGTCCAAGTTAAGGCCCGATGGAGAAGCTGAACTGCTTGAGCTTGGTAATGCTGAAAAAAACTCATTAGCAAGTCGAGCAATGGTGGACTCATCAGGGAAGTTGGCTGGTGGATTAACACCAGTCACTTCAGGCCCCGTTGGACTACCTTGCAGATTACTTGTAGTTAACTGGGTAGTCATGATATTTGTCCACCTCCACATCATCTAATACTGCCAACGCATCATCAGTGAGTACTGCAAGTGAGCAATATAACGAGATTAGATACGACGCAATCGCGTTACGGTTAATTCCCATAAAGCGTACTGAAAGCCCTGGTGACTGTTCACCAGCAAGACCTGGTTGGAACAAACCAACAATCCCTTGACGCTTTTCACCAACACGAAGCAGCAAGATTTTAGTTTTGCCATCTTCTACAGGAATTTTATTTGATGGAATGAGTGGAATACCGCGCCATGTAATGAATTGCGAACCAAATAAGCTAACCGTTGGAGGTGGCACACCACGGCGTGTACATTCACGGCCAAATGCGGCAATCGCATCAGGGTGTGCTAGGAAAAATCCCGGTTCTTTCCAGACTTTACGTAGCAAATCATCAAGATCATCTGGAGTAGGTGGGCCATTTAAAGTCGAAATACGTTGGTCATCTGTCACACTTGCCAGTAAACCGTATTCGGGGTTATTGATAAGCTCACTTTCTTGACGTTCTTTAATGGTTTCAATCGTTAAACGAAGCTGTTCTTTAATTTGGTCGTGTGGGCTGCTGTAAAGGTCAGCAACACGTGTATGTACATCTAAAACAGTAGACACACCATTTAAAAAGTATTCGCGTGGTTCTGGGTCATAATCAACAAAAGTTTGAGGTAAAGTTGCTTCATCACGTTGTGTGCAAGCGACTTGAATATCATCAGTATTATTTACACGGTTTAAGCGGTAGATACCTGCTTCAACAGGAAGCCATTGAAGTAAGTGAGTCAGCCATCTGGGAGTAATTGTAGAAAGTTGGGGAGCAGTTTTGGTTGCATTGGCCAGTTGACGGGCTGCGTGGTCCCCCAGCGCAAGTTGGGCTTTGTCAGTATTTTTCGCCATGAATCATTTTTCCTTATTACAGTGGCTTGGTTATAAAATGTTAAATTTTTAAATTATCGTGTTAACAGATTAGAATTAAATATTCGATTTTCAAAATATGAATAAGGTATAAATAAATGAACACAGTTCACTTATTATGAATAAGCATATGTTTATGAAAATTTAATATAAATAAGTAATAAACTGATTTATATATACCAAATTCATGTTTTTAATATATTGGTTAAAACTCTTATATATAAAATTATGAATACGATTTATTTAAATTCTGGATTTTTTTGATAAGACTCCAGTGGTGACTGTAAAATCTGGCTTCCTGCGGGAATACTATGTGTAAGCCAGACATTTCCCCCAATAATGGACCCTCGACCAATCGTAATACGACCTAAAATAGTAGCACCTGCATAGATCACCACGTCATCTTCAACAATTGGATGGCGTGTATAGTCTTTTTTCAAACCACCATCATCATTCGTTTCAAATCGTTTCGCTCCAAGGGTCACTGCCTGATAAATACGAACACGCTCTCCAATAACGCTAGTTTCACCAATCACCACACCCGTACCATGATCGATGAAAAATCCTTTACCGATTTTTGCACCCGGATGAATATCAATACCAGTTGCAGAATGCGCCAACTCGGAAATAATGCGCGACAATAAAGGCACTTGGGCATACAGTTGATGCGCTATTCGATGATGAATAATCGCAAATATGCCTGGATAGCAAAGTAATACCTCATCCACACTATGCGCCGCCGGATCGCCTTCATAAGCAGCACGCACATCGCCGTCTAAAAGACGTCGTATAGAGGGTAAGGTGTTGGCAAAATCCTGCACAATATTTTGAGCAAGTTCTTCTGGCTGTTGGACTGCGTTCGAATGACTCAAATGACGTTTTGCTTCATAATTTAAAGCCAGTTGTACTTGAGCATGTAAGGCTGTGAGTACCCGATTTAAAGTATAGGCAATATAAGAATCTTCAGTTTCTTGACGTAAGTCAGCAGGGCCTAAACGCATTGGGAATAAAATTCCACATAGGTCATCTAAAATAGCTTTTAACGCTTCTTTAGATGGAAGTTCACGGCCCCCAAATTCTTTGGTCCTGTGTTGCTGCTGACGCCAGTCATGCCTTGCTTGTTGTAAACCTTGTACAACCGCATTAATGTTCCATTGAGTCACAAGCTTTCCTTGATTCACTGAAAATTGATTAAAATATTAGTCTTGTTGCCAAGGAAGTTGATGGATGCGCCAGCCATTTTTCTGATTACGCTGTTGCTGATCATTTAGATCGCCTTCGAAGCCTTCAAGAACGTTATAAATGTGCTCAAAACCAGCATTAAATGCGGCCTCGGCAGCTTGTGCTGAACGGTTGCCACTACGGCATAACAAAAGAATGGTTTTGTCTTTGCCAACTTTTGTTTCGAGTTCTTTTAAAAAGCGTGGATTACGGTTAAACGATGTGCCTGTTGCCCAAGCGACATGAACACTTTCAGGGACATAACCCACAAATTTACGTTCTTCATTGGTACGTACATCAACTAAAACAGCTTCGCCTTGTTGTACGAGCTGCCATGCATCAGTAGGTGATAAACTGCCACTAAAATTAAGTTCATGGTCTTGTGCGTATTGCTGTGCTTTACTAAGAATAGTGTCTTTTGACAAAGATGTATTAGAACTCGAAGAGATAAAACTAGATGGGTTTTCAGTATTTAATTTGGCATTCATTTAAATAATTCCTTATCTTCGATTCAGATTGTTATTGTTCAATTTACGCGTTTTTAAATATAAGCAAAAATAAGTAATATCTATTTATATATATTTTTTTAATAAATAAGCAAGCTAAATATTTTATATAAAACCGTATTAATTAATCTTATAAAGTTCTTCTAATAATATGTTTAAAATATTTTAACGTTTGGTAAAAACCATATGGGTTAAAATAATCCATATGGTTTTAAATATTAAGCAAATCCACCATTTACTCGAATGACTTGTGAATTTACCCACCGTCCATCTGGGCCAGCTAGCATGGCAACTACACTGGCAATTTCTTCAGGTGTTCCGATTCTTTCCAAGGGAGCGAGTTTTGCAATTGCTGCCACTTGCTCTTCGGTTTTTCCATTGTAAAAAAGGTCTGTGCCTGTCGGGCCGGGCGCAACGGCATTTACAGTGATATTTCGTCCACGTAACTCATTTGCTAACACATGTACCAAACCTTCTACACCTGCTTTTGAAGCAATATAGGGACCATATAAAGGAAAAGATTTGGCAATTACACTCGTTGAAAGCGTAATAATTCGGCCACCATCTGGTACTGTTTCGGCTGCATGCGCTAATATTAAAAATGCACCACGTAAATTGGTATGAATTACTTTATCGAAATCTGGCAGACTTTCAGGGGTAATTTTTGCCATAGGCATAATACCGGCACTATGAACCACAACGTCTAATTGACCGTTAATCGCTTTTGCTTCTTGAAATAAACCACTCACCTCATGTTCATTTGCAACGTCTGCTTGAATAGCTGAGGCTTGACCACCTTGCTCAATAATGTGCTCTACAGTGGCTTGGGCATGCACTTTATTGCCAGCATAGTTAACAATGACATAAAAACCATCTTGAGCTAAGCGTTCAGCAATAGCACGACCAATACCGCGTGATGCGCCAGTAACCAGAGCTGTTTTTCTTGAAATATTCATTTTTAGATTGCCTGTTTGAGTAGGTATGGCTTATTTTAATAATATAGAAATATGGGATAAATCTTCATAATTGGATAAGATAATTCCATATTTATTAATAATAGATAGGGTTAAAAGCGAGCACCATGGATAAATTTGATACCTTGCAACTTTTTACCCGCATAGTAGAGCTGGGTAGTTTTAGTCAGGCAGCCGATCAGCTAAATATCCCACGCGCTACAGCAAGTAATGCCATTAAAGAGTTAGAAAATAATTTACAGTGTCGATTGCTAGAGCGGACGACTCGGCATGTAAGACCATCACTAGATGGGCAAGCATTTTATGAGCGTTGTACACAAATATTATCGGAACTTGATGATGCCGAATCATCTTTACGGAATGTAATTGCACAGCCCCGTGGTTTATTACGTGTCGATTTATCAGGCGCACATGCGACTAAAATTGTTTTACCCAATATCGATCAATTTCACGAGTTATATCCCGACATTGAACTTGTAATTAGTACGGGTGATCGTTTGGTTGATCTGATTCGGGAAGGGATAGACTGTGTGGTGAGAGCGGGGCGTTTGGATGATTCCACTTTAATTGCTAGACATTTGGTCGATATGCCACAAGTCATTTGCGCAAGTCCTGACTATCTAAATAAACATGGAACACCACAGCAACCAGAAGATTTGTTATCACATTATTGTGTCAATTTCTTTTCGACATCAGGCGGACGGAATTATCCATTTGAATTGATGGTGAATGGCAAAAAACAAGATTATTTTTTGAAAAGCTGGATCGCGGTAAATGATGCTGAAAACTATGTATTATCTGCTTTACGTGGGGCAGGTTTAATTCAGGTTCCGCGCTACCATGTGGCGAATGAGTTAAAAGACGGGCAGTTGGTTGAGGTTTTATCTGCGTGGGAAATCCCGAAGATGTCTGTTTCTGCTTTATATCCGCAGCACAGGCAGCTCTCGCCACGCGTACGCGTTTTTGTCGCTTGGCTGAGTGAGTTATATACAGGCTATTTTTCAAAATAACGATAGCGTATAACGTATAGGTAGAATGCTCTCTAGCACATATAAAATTTTGGTGAATATGTGATTGAATTACCCAATGCAAATGATTGGATTGTTAGAAATTCTGACCCGAATAGTCTCGAACGAATTGAAGCCTTTTTTACCGATCATGCTTATGAGTCGCATCGTCACGATACTTTTGCCATTGGTCGAACATTAACCGGTGTTCAAAGCTTTCATTATCGTGGAGAGATGAAACATAGCCAGCCGGGTATGACGATGGTTTTACATCCTGATGAAAAACATGATGGAGAGTCAGGTAGTCGAGATGGTTTTAGATATCGGATGGTGTACGTAGAACCTGCAACCCTACAGGAAATTATGAAAGGTAAACCTTTACCATTTTTTGAAAATGGCTTGAGTCAGGATCCCCGTTTATTTAAAGCAACTGATGTTTTATTACAGGGAATGGATCAACATATTGATCCTTTAGAAAAACAAGATGCTTTATATGATCTGGCAACCACACTGTACGAAATTTCTGGTAATAATCAGCGCACCTCACATTCTTATGACTATGTCGCAGCAGAGCGCGCTAGAGAATTTATACATGCCTCTTTATATGAAAATATCTCTTTAGATGATATTGAAAAAAATGTGGGACGAGACCGCTGGAGTCTTTCACGCGATTTTCGACTACTGTTTGGTACAAGTCCACATCGATATATGACCATGCGTAGGCTGGAAGTTGTGAAGTCCTGTTTGATGTATGGAGAGTCTTTAACTCAAGCTTCATTGATTGCAGGATTTTTTGATCAAAGCCATATGACACGTCATTTTCTAAAAGCATTTGGATTGACTCCAGCCCGATGGCGGATGATCAATAAGCTCTCTTCTTAAACAAAAGCCAGCCTGTTTAGGCTGACATAGACTTTAACTTAAATTAGGCTCATGCCTTTCAAAAAATCATAAAACATAAATATGCCAGAAACGATTAGCATCATTCCCATGACTTTGTTTATACGATTAAACCAGATTTTATTTTTAATTTTTTTACCTAACACTGCACCTGCCCAAGAATAAAGACAGGGCGCGCCAGCTGCACCCAGTGAAATGAGCAATGATACTAAGAATATTTGAACGCCAATGATATGTGCTGTCGGGTACATAATGGTTGTAACAGGCAGAATCACTAAAATTCCTTTTGGGTTTAAAGCTTGTATCCAGAAACCATTCCAGAATGAAAGTGCCTGAACTTCAGTGGCTTCGTCACTAATATCAATATCTGACTTTAGCATTTGATATGAAAGGTAAAACGTATAACACGCGCCAAACAAAGCAATATAGTGCAAGGCATTTTGTGGAATGATCGCGGCACCGATATATCCAAAAATCATGAATAACATCAGCATTGCACAACCGACACCTATAAAAAAATAAATTGTTCTTTTGAATTGTCCGGTTAGCCCAGCGTTTAGTCCCATAAAATTTACAGGACCAGGGCTATACATCACACTCAAGGTATAAAAAAAGATTTCCATAACGTATCTGCTGAAACAAAAACAACCCAGCATAGTGACTCGCAAATTTATGGTCTTGTACGTTTGTGATGGCTCCTGCACAAACGTACAAGACGAGAAAAATCTAAATGAGTCATGATGAGCGAGTTAAAGTTATGATTCAGGAAAGAGGTTTATGTTTGACACAAAAATTGCGCTGATTGTCCGTAATGATCTTGCGACGTGGCAGAGATTAAATGTGGTGGCTTTTTTGGCAACGGGGATTGCCTCTGCTGTACCTGAAATGTTGGGGAAACCTTATATCGATGCGAATGGCTATGAGTATGGCAACATGTTAGGGCAGCCGATGTTGGTATTTGAGGGGGAGTTATCTGGTCTACAAAAAGCACATCGGAAAGCAATTGAGCAAGATTTAACGATAATTCCCTATGTACATGCCATGTTTTCTACAGGAAATGATGAGGATAATCGGGCGGTTTTTTTAGCTGACGATGCGAATCAACTAAATTTGGTCGGAGTGGCGTTAAGAGGACCTAAAAAGGCAGTTGATAAAGCAATTAAAGGACTTTCTTTACATCAATAAGATTTTTATTGGAAGAATGATAAAACCCACTTTTTGAGCAAAAGTGGGTTTTATTTAAAAATGATGATTAAACTTTATCTTGAGTCTTGGTCTCAAAATCACTCGCATCATGGCGTTCATGCAACTGTGTAGCTAAATCACCAAAAGTACGGTTGACCATACGACCACGTTGAACCGCAGGGCGCGCTAAAATCGCATCTGCCCAGCGCTGAACATTTTTATATTGATCGACACCTAAAAACTCCGCGCCGTTATACACCCAGTTTTTAACAAGACCACCATACCAAGGGAACGCCGCAATATCAGCGATGCTATATTCAGAACCAGCCAAATATTCATGCTTTGCTAGATGCTGATCTAACACATCAAGTAAGCGTTTTGTTTCCAAGGCAAAGCGGTTAACCGCATATTCAACTTTAATGGGTGCATAAGCATAAAAATGCCCAAAACCACCACCTAAGTATGGCGCGCTACCCATTTGCCAGAATAACCAATTAAGGCATTCAGTACGTGCAGCAATATCAGTTGGAATGAAAGCTTTAAACTTTTCAGCCAAGTAAAGCAAAATTGAGCCAGATTCAAACACTCTTAATGGTGGGTTTTGGCTATGGTCAACTAATGCTGGAATTTTAGAGTTGGGATTAATTTCGACAAAGCCACTGCCAAATTGCTGTCCTTCACCAATTTTAATCAGCCATGCATCATATTCAGCATCTTGATGACCTAATGCTAAAAGCTCTTCTAGCAAAATAGTGACTTTTTGACCATTAGGCGTTGCTAAAGAATAGAGCTGGAGCGGATGTTTCCCTACTGGAAGTGTATGCTCGTAACGCGCACCTGAGGTAGGTTGGTTTAAATCGGTTTTCTCTCCAGTCCATTGCCAAACTTGTGGAGGAATATAGTTTGAATCGCTCATTTTTTATCTCATGTTTGGTGTAAATATAAGGATTTATTTATGTCGCAAGGCAAGCCATTTTTGTACGGTCGGTCGTTGCCATTGCTGTAATGCATAGTTTTTTAAACGTTCTGGTACAGCATCACCATTTTGAATAAGGCGTTGCAGCATCAGGGCAAGTTCAGCATCCACAATGCTCCATGAACCAAAAAGAAATTCGGCATCAGACGCAAGAAGTTTTTCTGCAACAAAGAAAAGTTTCTCCGCAGCTTTTTTGCCTTCTTCTGAAAGTGGAGTGGACTTGGGCTGAATAAAAATAACATCGGTTGGTCGTTCAGTTCTTAGTGCAATTAAGTCTGATCGGAGCCATGCCTGAATTTGTCTTGCTCTTGCGCGTGCTTGAATATCTTTTGGATAAATAGATGTGTTTGGATAAAGCTCTTCAAGATATTCCAAAATGGCAGATGATTCTGATAAGGCAAAATCGTTATGCTCAAGTACAGGCACTTTGGCAGTTAATGACTTTGCTACATAAGATTTTTCAAACTGGCCTTGCTGGCCTAAGTTGATGGTCGCTATTTCAAATGGAATTTGTTTTTCATGTAGCCCTACAAAAACTGTAAACGCGTAGGGGCTTAGAAATTGTGAATCTGTGTACAGCTTAAAATGTTCATTATTCATTGTTATTGTCCATGTCATAAAACAATCGGATCTAGTCTAAGTGAGCTGATCCAAGATTGGGTAGCTTTTTTGTGGAAAAGCTTTATCGGTTTTTGAATTAAGCCATTTCAGTGTTCTACGTTAGGGCTTAATGTGCTGAAAATGTTGACGAACAATGTTCAGCCATGCCTGTACGGCTGGTGAGACAGGAAGATTCTTTTTCCAAGCCATGACTAAATGCCACTGAATATTTGGTTTTTCGAGTGGTACCGCTGCAAATAAACTAGGGTCAAGCATGTCGGTATAATACTGTGGGAGAAGCGCAATCCCCATACGTTGTAGCACCATATCTGCCAAGAGGTGCCATTGGCTGGTACGGCAAGCAATGGTTGGATAAAAACCATGCTGTTTACAGGCATCGAGAATAATACTGTTTAAAGAGAAATTTTCAGGAAACATTAAAAATGATTGGTGTTGTAGCTCTTCTAGATTTATTTTTTTGCGGGTTGCCCAACTCGCATCCCGACGTAAAAGAACCATTAAAGGGTAGTTACATAGCTCAATGCTATTAAAGATTTGCGTATCAAAAGGCTGCAATAAAACGCCAACATCTAACTCGTTATTAAGCAAAGCTTGTTCAATACCACGTGAACCCACTTCCATAAAAGCTAATTCAATAGCTGGCAATTGTTGATGATAATCAAATAGAGCAGTCGTTAAGAGCTGTGAGCCTAAAGGCGGAACGCCAAGTTTTAAAGTTCCTGTTTTTAATTGTTGGTAGTTTTCTATCTCAAGAAAGATGTTCTGTTCTGCTTGAAGAAGCTCAATCGCATGTTGATAAATCCGCTCTCCAATTTCAGTTAATTCAATTTGTCTTTTACGGCCATGATCAGGTTTAACCAAAAGCTGTACCTGAAGTTGCTCTTCAAGCTGCTGTAATATTTTACTAATAGTCGGTTGAGTCAGATACAACTCTTCAGCAGTACGGGTAAAACTTTTAGTTTTTACCAGCGTAACGAAGCAATGTAGTGATTTTAGAGAAAGCATAATAAAGAATAAATTATTCCATTTTTGAATGATAATAACATGAATAATTCATATTTAGCAGCTTTAACCAAGATAGCATAATAGTGTAGTTAACCATTTAATTTCGCAAAATGAGTACTGAATCTGCTTCTGGAACACCCACACAACCTTCATTTTTAGTTTTAGTTAAACAAATTTTGATTTTGGCTAGTTTTTGGTGGGTCGGATATCTCTTACATCAAAAACTCGGTGTGCCTGTATCGGCAGGAATTTTAGGTATGTTTTTATTGCTTCTATGCCTGTTCTTTAAAATTATCAAAATGGATCAGGTGGCAATGGGAGCAACCGTTGTTTTAGGTGAACTGTTACTATTTTTCGTGCCCGTTGTAGTCGCCGTAGTTCAGTATAAAACTTTATTTATGACCGAAGGCTGGCAAATTGTCTTGAGCATTGCGGTTGGGACCATTTCGGTCATGCTCAGTACATGTCTGACGATTCATTATTACAATCGTTTGAAAGCTTATTTGCATGCTCGAAAACGTCTTCAACATAAGCATATCTAAAGAGCAAATGACATGAATATTTGGTCAATTCTTTGCCTGATCTGGACTTTGGTCGCCTATGTTGTGGCAAAGAAAATCTATCAGAAAAATCCAAAACTTTGGTTATCGCCTGCGATTAGCGTGCCTGTACTCACCATTATTTTGATGACGATTTTTGGAATTTCATATCAAACATATGCTGAAGATACGCAGTGGATTGTTAATTTATTAGGACCAGCAACGGTTGCTTTCGCTGTACCGATTTATCGTTATCGGGAAACGATTCGTAAAAACCTGGGGGTCCTTTCGATTGCGATTATTGTGGGGATGAGTGTAGGTGTGATGTCTGCCTATGAAATGGCACAGTGGTTCCACTTTAGCCCAGAAGTGACCAACAGTTTAATGGCACGTTCTATTTCAACACCATTTGCCATGATTTTAGCGGAAGATATTCACGGTTCGGCAGCATTGGTTTCACTATTTACCGTTATTACTGGTTTGGTTGGTATGATTTGCGGCGATGCAATTTTAGCGATTACTAAAATCCGTTCTAATGTAGCAAATGGGGCAGCTTTCGGAAATGCAGCCCACGGTTTTGGTACAGTTAGAGCACAGCAGCGCAATAGTGAAGAAGGTGTAATTGCCAGTTTGACCATGGTTATTGCTGGTATTTTAATGGTATTGATTGGGCCATTTGCCATTCATCTATGGTTGCTGTTGTAGGCTATATCTAAGTCGGCTTGTCATGTTGTTGAATAATCTTTGATAGTTTTTTGATGGCTTGTCTCATCAGTTCAGGTTCAAAGTCGCCTAAGCCAACAATTAACCCCGGACGTTGTTGTTCTTTTGAAAATGTCGGTGAAATTGCTTTAATCGCAATGCCTGCACCGACTGCCGAGCTTGCAACGTCAATGTCATTAATATGATGAGCAAGCCATAACACCATATGCATGCCTTGATCGCCCGGCTGTAACCAAGCCAGTTCTTGAGGTATGTATTTTTCAATCAAGCCAATAATGTATTCTCGAACTTCTGCATAGACATTCCGAGTCCGTCGAATATGCCGCTCTAAATAACCTTCTTGAATAAAAGCAGCTAAAACATGCTGGTCGGCAGCAGGTGGGTGTCGATCAATTAATACTCTTAGCCCACAAAAAGGTGCCACCAATTCTTTAGGCAACACGGCATAGCCAAGTCTAAGTGATGGAAATAGGACTTTACTGAAAGTCCCAAGATAAATGACTTGGTCGGGTGCCATACCTTGTAACGATGGGAAGGGCTGACCGTTATAACGGAGTTCACTGTCATAGTCATCTTCAATGATCCATACATTTTGCTGTTTTGCCCAAGCCAATAAAGCCGTACGCCTTGCTAGACTCATCGGCATGCCAAGTGGATATTGGTGAGACGGTGTCACAAAAGCAGCACGCGCATGTTTAGAAAGCTTAATCCCAGTTTCAACCTGAATGCCTTCTTCATCGACAGGAACACGTACCATCCGAATGTTTTGTACAGCATGTTCAAAAATGGCTGTGGTGCCACGATAAGCTGGATCTTCAATCCAAACTTCATCCTTTACTTCAAATAAAATCTGGCTGCAAATATAAAGTGATTGCTGAATACCGGGAGTAATTACAATTTGTTCAGGTTCGCAGTGGACAGAGCGTGATCGGCGTACATAGTCTGCTATAGCAACTCTGAGTGATAGAACGCCTTGAGGCTCGCCATAACCCGAAGGAGCACCAGCACCTCGAGATCTAAATTTATTACCAAACTTACGCCAAATATCACTCGGTTGGGTACGGGCAATCGGGACAGATACTGCAAAAGGGGCATGAGGAAGTGGTTTAAACTCTTTAAGCACTTGGGCATAAGAACGTGCCGATTTCGTCAAAGGGATTGAGTTAGGTGTGGTCTCTTTTTGAGAATGTTGCGGCGTAGTTTTTTTAGTTAAAGCATGAGACACATAGGTGCCCGTTCGTGCTTGAGAGTCAAACACACCTTCGGCTAAAAGCTGATCGTAAGCTTCGATAATCGTTCCGCGAGCGACCCCAAGTGTTAGAGCCAATTCACGTGAAGAAGGCAACGGATCGCCGGGCTGTAAATCACCACTTTGTACAGCTTCACGCAAAGCTTGGGTCAGTTGAGCACTTATCTTTCCTTGGCTTTTATTAATCTTTGCAATCGACGGAAGTTCAACAACTTTTGCCATTCTTGCCATAATTCTGGTCTACTTAAAAAAATACAAAGTGGTTCTTTTTAATAAACCACATAAACCAGAAAATTTACAACACAAAATATAAATAATCCTGATATTTACAGCGAGGTTTTGAGCCATGTATATCCCCGATGATTATGCAGAAAACCGTTTGAACGTATTGCATTCTCTTATTACCGAATATCCATTTGGTGTGCTTTTTACTCATGGAGGTAATGGCTTAGATGCAAATCATCTTCCATTTGAATTACAGGCAAGCGAAGGGGAATTGGGTGTACTACGTGCGCATGTGTCTAGAGTTAATCCAGTCTGGCAGGACATTAAAAATGGAGATGAGGTGTTGGTCGTGTTTCAAGCGGGCGATGCTTATATTTCACCAAACTGGTACCCATCCAAACATGAACAGCACAGACAAGTACCGACATGGAACTATAGGGTTGTGCATGCTTATGGCAAAGTAACCATTCGAGATGATGAACGTTACGTCCGTGGTGTTGTGGCTCGTTTAACTCGTACCCATGAAACATCTCAACCTGAACCATGGAAAATGTCCGATGCACCAAAGGACTATCTTGAACCGATGTTAAAAGCCATTGTAGGTATTGAGATTGAAATTACCAGGCTGCAAGGCAAATCAAAACTTGGGCAAAACAAAGAACGTCGAGACATTTTGGGCGCGGCAGATGGCCTATCGAAATCTGGTCATCAAACCATAGCAGACGCTATGTATAGTGTGGCTGAGTTAAATAAATAATTTTGAAAATATAAAACTTTAATATCAATTGAGGAGACAAAGATGTCTTTTACTACACCTGTTGAGTTGGTAGGTGAGCACGTTATTTTAAAGCCCTTAGACTTAACTCAAGCTGAATTACTGGCGGAGGCTGTTTGTGATGGGGAACTCTATAATCTTTGGTATACCCGTGTGCCAAGACCTGAACATATGACTGCTGAAATTGAAAGACGTCTCGGTTTGCAAAATTCTGGTTCTATGTTGCCTTTTTATATTGAAGACCGAAAAACAGGTCGGGCGTTAGGTATGACAACTTTAATGCATATTGAAGAAGCCCATCGCCGTGTAGAAATTGGGTCGACGTGGTACCGTAAGTCTGCACAGCGTTCGCCTGTAAATACCGAGTGTAAAAAGCTATTGTTGGCTCATGCATTTGAGACTTTAAACTGTATTGCGGTTGAGTTACGCACATCTTCTTTAAATGTTCAAAGTCAAACTGCAATTCTGCGTTTGGGAGCAAAGCTTGATGGTGTGCTGAGAAGCCATCAAATTGTGAAAGATGATATTTTGCGAGACACCCATGTTTATAGCATTTTAAAACATGAATGGCCTGCGGTTCACCAAAATCTGGAATGGATGTTGAATAAACCGCGTTAGGAATGATTTAAATAAGCTGCTTTTCTCTTTTTTGGCTTAACCAAAAAAGAGAAACCCCTGCAATAACCAACCACGGTACTAAAGCAATATTCATTGCTTCCCAGCCAAATAAATCGAGTAAAGCACCTGCGCTAAAAGAACAAATTAAACCGACAACAAAAACAGTCATGTCGTTAATGGCTTGAGCCTTGGCTTTTTCAGCCGCTGTATACGTTCCGGTAAGCAAAGACGTGCTACCAATAAATAAAAAGTTCCAACCCACACCTAATAAAATGAGTGAGATTGCAAAAGATGCGAACTGAATACCCGAGAGGGAAAAACCAATATAGCAAGCAAATAATATAAGACCGGCAAACATGATTTTAAGCACACCAAATCGGGCGATTAAATGTCCAGTAAAGAATGAAGGTAGGAACATACCAAGCACATGAAGCTGAATGACGGTTGTAATCGTGCCTAGTTCATGATGTGAATGTCGCATGGCTATGGGTGTTGCGGTCATACCTAAAATCATGATGCCGTAGCCTGTTACGGCACCAAACAAAGCAACTAAATAGGTAGGCTGAAAAATAATCTTTTGCCATGGGCGACCAGCAGTAAAATCAGATTTTTGCTCAACTGTATTGGCAATATGTAGGCTAGATAAAATGCCCATTGCCACAAGTGAAATGATACTAATAATTAAAAATGAACCGATATATTCTAAATGTTGAAATAATGGGCCACCAAAGCGCGCCAAAGTCGGACCAATCAGTGCGGCAACAATTCCACCTGCCATAACCCAAGAGATAGCACGTGAACGGAATGCATCATCTGCTACTTCACTGGCAGCAAAACGATAAAACTGGGCAAAGGATTGATATGCGCCAATACATAACGTGCCTAAGGCTAAGAGAATAAGTGAACTATAAAAGATACCAATGGCGGCAATAATACCGCCAATTACACCTAAAAAAGCGCCGAAAAGAAAACCCTTACGCCGTCCCACATGTGCCATCAACATTGATGCAGGGAACATCATTAAGGCTGTACCCAAAAACATAGATGCGATGGGTAAAGTTGCAAGTATCGGTGTATTAGAAATATTTGCCCCAGCCAAACCACCAATCGTCATGACCATGATCGATACGGTTTGGTAAAGTGACTGAGAACTCGCCAAAATAAGAACTTGGCGATGCATCGTATTTTGAAGCATGAGAGCCTTTAATTATATGTGTTAATCGATGAGTTTGGGTGCTGAGTTTTTATATAAGAAGAAAGTATCAACAGCTCAGCTTGAAAATGTTGAGGTGTTCTTGGTGGTAGTTATAACAATATTTCTTTGGCATAAACTATTTTTTATCAAGTAATTGCAGCTGAATAATCAGACTTAATATTCTATCATCTGATAGTTTGATACAAAACAATTGAAGCCCCAATTTTTCTAAATAAGTCTATTTATTTAAGACATTTAATATGTCTATTCTCTCAAATTCTTTTTCAGCCACCTTAAAATAAATCATTAACCTGAAGTTAATAACTGCTCATGTAGGTTGATTGATCGAAACTCCATAAAGCGTTTTTATAGATACAGAACAAAACTGCGATCTATATAGGTAAGCACATGGAAGGATCAGTTCAGAATAAAGAACGGTTATGGACAAAGCGGCGTCATGCCAAACAATTAAAACTAGAGATGGCAAACCAATATACCGACGGTGTGGTGATTCCAACTCAAGACATTATTAAAGTTTTAGAAACCTTAATTACACCAGGTGACAGAGTTGTACTCGAAGGGAATAACCAAAAGCAGGCAGATTTCCTTTCGCGTTCTTTAGCACAAACCAATCCAGATGTTTTGCATGATTTACATATGATCATGCCAAGTGTTGGGCGTTCGGAACATCTTGATCTGTTTGAAAAAGGCATTGCGCGTAAGCTCGATTTTTCTTTTGCTGGCCCACAAAGTTTACGCATTAGCCAGTTAATTGAAGATGGACTGCTAGAGATTGGTGCCATACACACTTATATCGAATTGTATTCACGTTTGGTGGTTGACCTTATTCCAAATGTGGTGCTCTCGGCGGGCTTTATGGCAGACCGTCAAGGCAATATCTATACAGGTCCAAGTACCGAAGATTCTCCAGCACTTATTGAACCTGCGGCTTTTAGTGACGGTATTGTGATTGTTCAGGTGAATGAACTGGTCGATGACGTCTCAGAGTTACCACGTGTCGATATTCCTGCCTCTTGGGTGGATTATGTAGTGGTTGCAGACCAGCCATTTTATATCGAACCCTTGTTTACCCGTGACCCGAAACATATCAAGCCTGTGCATGTACTCATGGCAATGATGGCAATTCGCGGAATTTATGAGAAGCATAATGTGCAATCGTTAAACCATGGGATTGGTTTTAATACGGCAGCAATTGAACTGATTTTACCGACCTATGGTGAGTCGTTAGGTTTAAAAGGAAAAATTTGCCGAAACTGGACTCTGAATCCGCATCCAACCTTAATTCCAGCGATTGAAACAGGTTGGGTTGAAAGCGTGCATTGTTTTGGTACCGAACTCGGTATGGAAAAATATGTTGCAGCTCGTCCCGACGTGTTCTTTACAGGTCGTGATGGCGCTTTACGTTCCAACCGTATGATGTGTCAGCTTGCAGGTCAGTACGCCGTTGATTTGTTTATTGGCGCAACTTTGCAAGTTGATGGCATGGGCCATTCTTCGACTGTTACCAAAGGTCGTTTGGCTGGTTTCGGTGGTGCACCAAATATGGGGCATGATCCGCGTGGCCGTCGTCACGATACGCCAGCATGGTTAGATATGCGTTTGCAAGGTGCTAATGAAACAGAAACTTATTTGGCACGTGGTAAAAAACTGGTGGTGCAAATGGTGGAAACTTTCCAAGAGGGCGGTAAGCCAACTTTTGTAGAGCGTCTCGATGCAATTGATGTGGCTAAAACGGCTGGCCTACCTTTAGCACCGATTATGATTTATGGCGATGATGTCACTCACTTACTCACCGAAGAAGGCATCGCTTATCTATATAAAGCAAGCAGCCAAGAAGAGCGCCAAGCCATGATTGCTGCGGTGGCAGGCGTGACCAGTATTGGTTTAACTCAGGACCCTAAAACAACAGCACGTTTAAGAAGCGAAGGCTTGGTGGTATTCCCTGAAGATTTAGGCATTCGTCGTACCGATGCAACACGGGAGCTTTTAGCTGCAAAAAATATTGCCGACTTGGTGACATGGTCAGATGGTTTATATCAACCACCTGCAAAATTCAGGAGTTGGTGATGATGGCACAAGTTCAATATCAAACACTTAGCGATAGTCAGCTTTTAGCAGATATGGCGGTCGAGGCTTTAATTGATGAAGTTAATCTGACGCCTAAACCAGCCTTGGTAGATCGCCGTGGCAGTGGTGCACATGATGACCTGACTTTGGAATTAATGGAGCGCTCTGCGAAAAGTTTAAGGCCTATGTTTGATGCAATGGCCCAAGCTGCAAAGCATCATGGAAAAGTCTGTTTGGCCTTGCGTGAAGACATTGGTGAAATTGGCCGCCAAGGTGAAAAGACCATGATGTTGGCGACAAATAGTGTCAACACACACCGCGGTGCAATTTGGGCGTTGGGTTTAATGGTTACGGCAGCAGCATTGGCACGCACGAATCAACAATACTTATCGGCTGTTGAGCTATGCCAGTTAGCAGGCCAGATTGCTCAGCTTGAAGATCGTTTTATTCCAAAGCAGGCCTTGAGTCATGGTCAACAAGTACAAAAGAAATTAGGCATCTTAGGTGCCAAAGAACAGGCTCAACAAGGTTTTCCAACTATTGTGAATTTTGGTTTAAAGCAGCTTTACCAAAGTCGTAGTAAACCCATGAAAGAAGAGTTCGCTCGCTTAGATGCCTTACTTGCGATGATGACCAACCTGACCGATACCTGTGTGCTTTATCGCTCTGGAACATCTGGTTTAAAGCGTATGCAACAAGGTGCTCAGCAAGTACTCGATTTGGGTGGCAGCTCAAGCTTGGAAGGTCGACGTGCTTTGCATCTTTTAGAGATTGACTTGCTTAGGGTGAAGGCTTCTGCTGGTGGTGTCGCAGATTTGTTGGCAGCAACATTGTTTATAGATCGTGCTGAGCAGTCATCTGTGAAAAATAAAAAGGGATTTTAATTATGGAAACACTTCATTTTGAATTTGTGGCCACAGAGCCACCTGTAAAAAAAGCACTAGTAGGATGTGTTGGCTCTGGTGATTTAGAAATTTTGATGGAACCTGGCGAAACAGGAAAAGCTTCTATTCACGTGGTGACTTCGGTAGATGGCAGTGCAGCACGTTGGCACAATCTTTTTGAACGAATTTTTACTGCGCAAATACCGCCAGCGGTCAATATTGATATTCATGACTTTGGTGCAACTCCCGGTGTCGTTCGCTTACGTCTGGAACAAGCATTGGAGGAGATAACTCATGACTGATATTCAGAGTTTGTTAAATAAACAAGATTTTATTGAACTCAGCGCCAGAGAGCGTACCAAAGCGCTATTAGATGAAGGGACTTTTCGAGAGCTACTCGACCCATTTGCACGTGTTATGTCGCCTTGGCTCGTTAAGCAAAATATTGTGCCGCAAGCCGATGATGGTGTGGTGGTTGCAAAAGGATCTATTCAAAAACGCCCAGTGGTTTTAATTTCAATTGAAGGTTTATTTCAAGGTGGAAGTTTAGGCGAGGTGGGTGGTGCCAAAATTGCAGGTGCCTTAGAACTTGCAGTTGAAGACAATATGAAAGGGATTCCAACAGCGGCAATTTTACTATTAGAGACGGGCGGTGTTCGCTTACAAGAAGCAAATCTGGGTTTGGCTGCAATTGCTGAAATTCAGGCTGCAATTGTGAACTTACGGCAGTATCAACCCGTGATTGCTGTGGTCGCAGGCAGTGTAGGGTGCTTCGGTGGTATGTCAATTGCGGCTGGTCTATGTAGCTATATTGTAATGACACAAGAAGGACGTTTAGGCTTAAATGGCCCGCAAGTAATTGAGCAGGAAGCTGGGGTACAAGAATACAACGCCAAAGATCGTCCATTTATATGGAGTATTACGGGTGGTAATCAGCGTTTCGCTAGTGGTTTGGCAGATGCTTATATTGACGATGATCGCCAGAAAATTCGTGAGCAAGTCATCGATTATTTAACTCAAGGCGTGCCTCAGCAGCATCGTAGTTCAAACTACTCATTCTATTTAGCGAAGCTACAACAAGTCGATACTGCTGAGCAGATTACCCCAGCACAGGTTCAAGCTTTGTATCAAGGAGAACAAGTATGAATATCGCCGTTGATACATTAAAAGCGTCTACTCGTGGTGCACATTGGTTTAAAGCACTCACGCAGGGCTTTAAGACAATTGAAGGTTTTCCAGCTTCTATTTGGGTGGCTGATGGTCAGATTGATCAGCAAGCAGTACGTGTGATTGCAGTTGTCCATGACAGTAATAATTTGTTCCCACGCGCGGGACAAGGTGAAGTTGGACTGCTGGAAGGCTGGAGCTTGGCAAAAGCGGTTGATGACGTGATTCAAGCCGATGCACAGGCTGAAACTAAACGCGGCATTTTATGCTTGGTTGATGTGCCAAGTCAGGCCTATGGGCGCCGTGAAGAATTATTGGGTATTCATCAAGCTTTAGCGGGTGCAGTAGATAGCTATGCTAGGGCTAGGTTGGCAGGCCATCCTGTTGTCAGTTTATTGGTTGGTAAGTCAATGTCGGGTGCTTTCTTGGCGCATGGATACCAAGCCAATCGTATTATTGCCTTAAAAGATTCAGGTGTTATGGTGCATGCAATGGGTAAGGAATCTGCTGCACGCGTTACCTTACGGTCGGTTGATGAGTTAGAGCAATTGGCATCAAGCATTCCTCCAATGGCTTATGACATTGAAAGTTATGCCACGCTTGGTTTGTTATCTGAACTGTTATCTGTCGAAAACCCTGAACAACCGACAAACGATGATCTTTCGTTAGCGAAGCAGGCAATTGCTCAAGCGTTTAAAGAAATTAATGCTGATCAATCTAGAGGATTGGAACAAAGACTTCACGGCCAAAACCGTCAAATGTCTAAAAAAGTCCGTGAATTATTGCGCGAGCAATGGTCATGAAACTTAATCTCGAAGCCCATGATTTACTGTGGGGCATGACGGTCGATTGCTTAGCCGCTGATGCTCCGCATTGGGTAAAAGAGGTATTGCAACGAGGTGATCCTGTTGTGGTTCGACGGGCAATTACTCCTGAAAATCAGGTGGCTGTGGGTGTAAGGGGGCAATTTCGTCATCAACGATATGCAGCTCAAATGCCAAGAATTGCTATTAACAGACAACTTAAACCCGAAGAATTGACTCATGTAGATACGCAGCAGTTTGAGCACTTAGCAGAACGTTTACAGAGCATTTCTAGCATCATGAAAAAATTTTCAGGATGTTGGGGATATACAGGAAGTTTTGGGTTTGAACTGGCAACGGGCATTAAAACAGTAACCGAGCAAAGTGACATTGATTTGTTGATTCGAGCTGAACAACCTTTTGCCAAAAAGCAGGCGATTGAGCTACTCGAAAATTTTCAGCAAGCAGGGCTGAATGTGGATATACAGCTACAACTTCCGCAAGGTGGGTTGGCGTTAAAAGAATGGGCTGGGAATAGTGGAAAAGTTCTATTGAAACGTCCTGATGGTGCTGTTTTAGTAGAAAACCCATGGAATTAGGGAATAGATATCATGGCTTCAATTTGGGTATATCCGGGGCAAGGTGTGCAACGAAGCAATATGTTGCACGACTTACCTCAAACCGCTCTAGTTAAAGAATACCTTGAGCGTGCATCGGATGTACTCAAAGAAGATGTCTTGATGCTAGATAGTCCGGCTGCATTGCAGTCGACACGTGCAGTACAGCTTTGTTTATTGATTTCAGGTGTGATGAGTTCAGCCTTATTAACAGCGGAAAACTTAACACCAGATTATGTAGCAGGTTTATCAATTGGTGCATGGTCGGCTGCGGTTGTAGCAGGAGTTTTAGCCTTTGAGGATGCCGTTCGTTTAGTTGCCTATCGAGGTGAACTTATGCAAAACGCTTACCCCACTGGATATGGCATGACAGCTCTGATTGGTACAGACCGTGCAGCTGTTGAAACATGGGTCAAACAGATTTATGAAATAACGCCAGAGGTGTTTGTCGCAAATATTAATGCACATAATCAAATTGTTATTTCAGGAAGTTTTAAAGCTATGAACCAAGTTGCTGTTTTGGCTAGGCAACAAGGTGTGGTGGCAAAAAAATTAGATGTATCGGTGCCATCGCACTGTGAATTATTAAGTCAGCAAGCAACGCAACTTGCAGCGTCTATGGAGGGAGTGACTTTAAAGCAGCCTAAAATACGTTATTTAAGTGGTACAACGGCTCGTACGCTTAGCAGGCCAGAACAGATTAGTGATGACTTGGCTTTTAATATGAGTCGAACTGTAGATTGGGAAAGTACCATCCAAGCTGCATGGGAGCGAGGTGTGAGGTTACAGATCGAAGCTTTGCCGGGAACGGTGCTTACTACACTTGCACGTCGAACATTTAAAGAAGGAACCGTGTTGTCATTTCAAGGGACACGCATAGACACTATTCAGATGGCAATGCAAAAAGAACAGGCAAATAGTTTTTCTTTTTGAGTCAAATTTTACAAAAGCATAAATGATCCAAGGATATGAGGGATTGTCATGATTATATATGGAGTTGGTTTACTCGCACTTTGCACCTTGGTGGGTGTTATTGTTGGCGATTTGTTGGGCGTTTTATTGGGTGTAAAGTCCAATGTTGGTGGCGTGGGTATCGCCATGATTTTACTCATTTGCATACGGTTATGGATGGAAAAACGTGGTGTTATGACAGTTGAAACCGAAAAAGGCGTTTCATTCTGGGGCACCATGTACATTCCTGTTGTTGTTGCCATGGCAGCACAACAAAATGTGGTTACAGCATTATCTAGTGGACATATGGCACTCTTCGCTGCGGTAGTTTCAGTTATTGTTTGTACACTGACCATTGCAGGCTTAAGCCGCTATAACAAGGCAAGCCCTTTACCGAAGGAAGAAGACACCACATTAAACCGCATTGGAGGCAAAGTTCATGGTTGAATTATTATTAAAGGACTTAACCCATTTAGGTTTAATTACAGCTTTCGCCTTAATTGCTTTAATTATGTGGTTGTCGACCAAGCTATCTAAATATTTAACCAATGGGCGTGTACATGCTTCAGCAATTGCGATTGTGATTGGTTTAATCTTGGCATGGTTTGGCGGAAAAATGACAGGTGGTGAAAAAGGTATAACCGATCTTGCACTCTTTACCGGTGTCGGACTCATGGGCGGTGCAATGCTTCGTGACTTTACCATTGTCGCAACTGCATTTGAGGTACAAGCGACTGAGGCGAAAAAAGCCGGGTTTATTGGTGCCTTCTCTTTATTTCTCGGAACTATTTTGCCATTTATTGTTGGTTGTATGTTTGCTTGGATTTTTGGTTATCGTGATGCTGTGAGTATTACTACAATTGGTGCGGGTGCAGTGACTTATATTGTGGGACCAGTGACAGGTGCTGCCATTGGAGCAAGTTCTGAGGTCATGGCGCTTTCCATTGCAACGGGGCTGGTGAAAGCGATTTGTGTAATGGTTTCAACACCGCTTACAGCAAAATTTATGGGATTAGACAATCCACGTTCTGCCATGATTTTTGGTGGCTTAGCTGGAACTGTGAGTGGTGTGTCGGCTGGTTTAGCAGCTACAGATCGCCGTTTGGTTCCTTACGGTGCGCTTACAGCAACGTTCCATACAGGTCTTGGTTGCTTAATGGGACCGACTGTTTTGTTCTTCGCGGTTAAAGCTTTAGTCGGTTAATCAGTATTTAATATTCAGTCAAAAAGGCCGTTGCTATTAACAACGGTCTTTTTTATTTTTGAAATTAGAGGCAAACATTCGACATTCAGCAATCAGAGCAAGTAAGTTAGGGTCTCGTTCCTTACTTTTTAAAAAGACCAGACCGATTTCTTGTTGCATGTGATATTGCTGTTTTAGTGGAATAAGTTTTACTGAGCTTTCATAAACTGCAGAAATACGGCCGGGTAGTAGAGCAAAACCGACACCTGAGCTGACCATACTAATTAAGGTAAAAATATCATTGACCTGTAAAGCAACTTTTGGTGAAAAACCTGCTTTTTTAAAAATAATGTCGCTGTCGTTATGAGTTGCAAAACCCTTAGTTAAAGTTAAAAAAGTTTCTTCTTTTAAAAGGCTTAAATCAATGTCTTTAAAATCGGCATATTTTGAATCTTTATTGACTGCCAGAAAAATGTCATCTGAAAACATTGGCAAAATTTCAAAGTCATCATCTTGAGTGGTTTCATTAAGAGCTACGATAATGGCATCAAGCTCAGTTGCTTTCAGCTTTTTCACTAAATCCTGATTTGAACTCAGCAATAGTTGAATATCAAGCTCACTACGTCTGAGTTTAAGACCGCTAATCACATTTGGAATGGTGTTTACCGTCAAAGAATAAAGAGATCCTAAATGTAAAACCTTAGCTGCAAAGCCAGCGGCTTCTCTGGTTTTATTTACGGTGATAAAAATGTCTTGTACTATTTTTTGTGCCCGTTCCTCAAAGACATAAGCACTTTTTAAAGGAATGAGGTTACGGCCTTCATTTTTAAAAAGAGGACAACGTAAAGCGCTTTCTAAAGAATGTAAGGCTTTATGAACACTGACATTACTCAGCTGCATTTCTGTGGCTGTTTTAGACAAATTTCCACAGCGCATGAAAGCCAAAAAAATCTGTATTTTTTTAAGGGTGAGTTCTTCATCAATTTCCATATTAATTCCTTGAACCTGTTTCCCTTAAAACTATAGATTTGAGCTATAAAGTTAACACAAAATAAAGACTATAAAATTGTGCTTAGGTCGAAGCATTTCTTTAGAGACTTGCTTCAACTCTTTGTTGAATGGTTTTGATAACCTGATCTAATGCATTTTGAATTTTAGTGTTCCATTCAAAAGAGCAGTTGATTCGCAAATAATGCTGCTGTGCGGGTAAAACACTAAACAGAGGGCTTGGTGCAACGCCAATGTCTTGCTGAATCAACGCTTCATAAACTTGCATACTGTCTAGCGTACTAGGGAGTTTGACCCATAGAAAATAGCCACTTGGGTAGTAATACACTTCGCAAGAGCTAGGTAAATGTTGTTTTAAATAGTGATAAAACTGCTTTTTATAACGTTCAAGTGAAAGCCTAAGCGTACGTAAGTGTTTTTCATAATGATGATGAGACAGAAATTCAACTAGCGCATTTTGAATGAGTGCATTGACTGAAATAGTACTCATGAGCTGTAAGTGTTGAATATGGTCCGAAAATTTACCGGCATAGACCCAACCGACCCGAAAGCCTGCGCCTAAAGTTTTAGAAAAAGAAGAGCAGTGAAGCACCAGATTTTGTTGATCAAAATACTTCATTGAAAGTGGTTTTTGGCCGCCATAAAAAAGCTCTTCATACACATCATCTTCAATTAAATAGATTTGATGTTCGTGAAGCAACTTGGCAATTTTATATTTAATGTCATCACTGACTGTAAAACCAATCGGGTTGTGGGCATTCAGCATGAGCCAGCACACCTTGATTGGATATGTTTGAATGACCTGTTCAAAAGCTTCTAAGTCAAAACCATGCTGAGGATGTTCAGGAATGGTAATCACTTTAAGCCCTAAACGCTCGGCGGCTTGCCAAGCCCCATAAAACACAGTTTGCTGTAATAAAATATAATCGCCGGGTTGAGCGACAGCTTGTAGCGAAAGGTTCAATGCATCTAAACCTCCAGATGTAATGACAATGTCATCT
Source organism: Acinetobacter oleivorans DR1 (assembly GCF_000196795.1). Taxonomy (NCBI): domain Bacteria; kingdom Pseudomonadati; phylum Pseudomonadota; class Gammaproteobacteria; order Moraxellales; family Moraxellaceae; genus Acinetobacter; species Acinetobacter oleivorans. The sequence goes on along the minus strand of NC_014259.1, from coordinate 2,473,423 downwards.
GGATCAGTCTGTATGCCTTGCATACAGTAGCGCTGAGCAATCAGTTTTCTTAAGGCTAAATTGCCTGGAGGTAGGCTTGTGGTCTGGTCATAACTTTGTCTTTGCCGCGCAAGCTGTCCCATAATTTGAATGAGTTTGGGAGCTGTTAAAAGCTGACTGTCGGGAAAAGCTGAACCAAAAGGTACGACAGATTCATGTTGAATTGACTTAAGATATTTAAAAACTAAGGAATTAATTTCAATTTTAGAATTGAGCGAAACAACTGAATATTGTTCGAGTGGCTTTAGTGCAATTTGCTCGGCAACAAAGTACCCAGATTTTTCTTTTGAATAGATCAGACCTTGTGATTCAAGCTCCTGATAAGCATTCATTACGGTCATTAAACTAAAGCCAGAGCGTTGTACCTGATCTCTCAATGACGGTAATTTTTCATGCGCACTTAAAGTGCCACTTTCAATGAGTTGGCGAATGCTATGAGCGAGTTGTTCTGATTTATACATGTATGAGCTGCACGAAATAAAAAAAGATGCACTGAATCAATAATAAATGCCGTTTGCAGAATCTACAAACGGCATTTGTTTAGAAAGTTGGAATTACTTTAAGTAAGGGGCTGCATAAATCAATATCACTTTAAACAATCCCGCAATCACAGCTAGGGCAAAAAAACCTCCAAGCCATAGCAGAATAAACCATTGGGTTTGGTTGAGTTTAACGGATGACTTTTTCATAAAACCCTCCATACTTAATGATAGCCTTCATCACCTACACGGACTTTGTCTCTAAATACCCAATAAGACACAATGGTGTAAGCAATAATGATTGGAATCAAAATAAGTGCACCGACCAGAGCAAACATTTGGCTTGAATGAGGTGCTGCAGCCTGCCAGATGGTGACTGATGGCGGAATAATATAGGGCCATAAACTAATCACAAAACCAGTAAATGCAAGGAAAACGAGAGCCAATGTATATGCAAATGGTTTGAGGTCGTGATTCTGCTTTTTACATGCCGATAAAATTAGGCCAACAAACAATAAGACCAAAATAGGTACAGGACTAAAATAGAAAAGATTTGGTAAGGAGAACCAGCGATCTGCAATTTCAGGATGAGTCAAAGGCGTATATAAACTTACAGCGCCAAAAATAATGAGTAGTGCAATAATTAGCTTAGGCATAAGCTCATACATACGTTGCTGTAAGCCTTTTTCAGTTTTTAAGATCAGCCATCCACAGCCCAAAGTTGCATACATCGCAACTACACCGATACCTGTAAATATCGTAAATGGAGATAACCAGTCAAATGGACCACCAGCATAAATACCATTTTCGGTTTTGATCCCTTGAATATAAGCACCCAAAATAATCCCTTGAAGGAAGCTCGTTAAAACCGAACCCCAAATAAAAGCCAAGTCCCAAAGGTGTTTGGTGCGATGAGCTTTAAAACGGAATTCAAAAGCAACGCCACGGAAAATAAGGGCAATCACCATGAAAATAATAGGTAGATAGAGTGCTGATAAAACTGTTGAATAGACCAGTGGAAATGCTGCATATAGACCAGCACCCCCAAGGACCATCCACGTTTCGTTACCATCCCAGACAGGGGCGACGGTATTCATCATCACATCACGTTCTTGGCTGTTCTTAATGAAGGGGAACATGATCCCGATTCCTAAGTCGAAGCCATCCATGACCACATAAATCATGACACCTAAACCGATAATACCGACCCATATTAAAGAAAGATCAATCATGACGGTTCTCCCCAGAGTTTTGTTTGCTGTCAATATTTTCATCGACTGCACTAAGTGGACGCATTGGTGTTTTAAAGTGTCCTACGCCACCAGTTTCAACATTTGGTGAATCAATGAATGATGGACCTTTGTTAATTAGTTTTAAGGTGTAGTAAATACCGCTACCAAATACGATGGTATAGACCACCACAAAAATAAACAGGCTCAGTCCGACCTGATCTGCGGAAACCGTATGTGAAAGTCCATCTTTAGTTCGCATAATGCCGTATACAACCCACGGCTGACGGCCAACCTCAGTAGTTACCCAACCTGCAAGCATAGCGACATAACCAGATGGTCCCATCACCAATGCAAATTTATGGAACCACGAAGTTTCATAGAGTTTTCCACGCTTACGTAACCAAAGCGCAATGAGTGACAAAGTGACCATGAGTACACCAAGACCCACCATCACACGGAAGCTCCAGAAAACAATCGTTGAATTTGGACGATCTTCAGGTGCGAAATCTTTTAAGCCTGTCACTTGGCCATCTAAGCTATGCGTTAAAATTAAGCTACCCAAATAAGGAACACCCACTTCGAAGTGGTTACGTTCTTCTTTCATATCTGGAATTGCAAATAGCAATAATGGCATAGGTTCATTGTGATTGGTTTCCCAGTGACCTTCCATTGCGGCAAGTTTGGCTGGTTGATGTTCACGGGTGTTTAAACCATGGTTATCGCCAATTACTACTTGTAAACATGAAGTCACAAGCACCATCCAGAGACCCATCGAGAACGATTTTTTCACCAATTCATCACGACGGCCTTTTACTAAATGCCATGCAGATGTTCCGACGACCAATAATGATGAAACTAAGAAGGCGGCAGCACCCATGTGGGCAAAGCGGTAAGGGAAGGATGGGTTAAAGACAATTGCAAACCAGTCTTTTGGGACAATAATGCCATTTTCGATGGCAAAGCCTTGAGGTGTCTGCATCCAGCTATTAGAAGATAAAATCCAGAACATGGAAATACATGTTCCGATGGCCACCATAAGTGTTGCGAAGAAATGGGCTCGAGGACCGACACGTCCCCAACCAAATAACATAATGCCTAAGAAACCTGCTTCTAAGAAGAAGGCACTCAAGACTTCATAGGTAAGTAAAGGACCAGTAATACTTCCGGCGACGCGTGAAAATTCACTCCAGTTAGTACCGAACTGGTAACTCATGACCACGCCCGAGACCACACCCATACCAAAGGCAACGGCAAAGATCTTAATCCAGTATTTAAATAGATCTTTATAAATCGGGTTTTGGGTTCTTAACCATTTCCACTCTAGCACTGCTAAAAAGCAGGCAAGACCGATGGAGGTGGCCGGAAAAATAATATGGAAGGATACTGTAAAAGCAAATTGTATTCGCGCTAATTCTAGAGCGGTTAGACCGAGGCTCATAAACTTTCCCCCTGTGAACTAGCTGATGATGGTTAAATGAGTTAAATACTTATTTTCAGGCAACAAAGTATTTTGGCGATTAAACTTGCTTCTGTGATAAATGTTCTTAGCAAGTAAAATGCCAACAGGGTTAAGCAATATAATTGCTTGATATTTCAAGAGAATAGACTGATTGATTGTTCTCAATCTGTTAACAAAGTTTATGCTTGATGTTGCATTTGTAAAAATGCATGTTGCATTGAAACATTGATGAAATATCTGGCGATATGCAATAGATCGTCTCATGAAAACTACCTACCTTAAGAAGTTTCCTTAATCATGCACTTACTATTTTTGTATATGTAGATACAGAAATTTTTTATAAAACTATAACAGTCTGAAGCGCTCATGAGGTGTGCTATAGTTTTTTTTCAAATATCTGTAGCTATGTATCCATTCTTCAAAAGTCCAAAATAAATGAACAAGATTTACGAATGGCCAAAATCACTTTTCAAAACAGAGTAAATGCGACTTTGGGTAATAAGCGCAGAATAGTTTCTTCTCTTTTATTCCTTTGTTGTTTTGCGTGAGGTCTGGTTGTTACGTAGGTTATTAAAGACCTGATTTAAGTGTAGCTCTTCTAAAATAGCTTGGATGTTAAAAAATGTTTATTACTTCTCAACTCAATGTCCTGCATAAAATCATTAAAAATCAGCCTATTCCTGTATCTATATTGGCTCAATTAGAGCAAACCTACGTTAATTTTGAAGCTACTTTATTAAGAGCGAAAGTACTCAGAGACTTTTCTAAATCTGAAACAGTATATTTAATTCAATCTCATATTGAGGCACATCAAAGTAGTGTGGCTTATCTATTTTCACCATTTATTTTTGCTAACTTAAATAAGGCCGCTATTTATACAACGCCTGCAACTGTACCTGTGCTTTCAATTCTTAATAAATATTACCAAGCTGAAAAAAAAGCCTTATTCAAAGTAGATGATGTTTTAGAAAGTCTAAAAATTTATATAGATTTGGAATTTGCAGAGCTTAATGAGGTTGAGTTTATTTATTTAAGCTTAATCAAGGCACTGTGCCGAAGTGATCTCTCTACCGTTTTTTTAATTACGAGTTTAGAGGTAGATGTCGAGCATTTAAAAACACTAGAACAATTTTTAAAGGTCAAAATTTATTGGATTAAAACCACAAAAGATGATGACTTAAAAAACCTTAATGGCTTAGAAATGCGGAAATTATTATTCAAAAATAAAGATGAAACTTATGTAAAATTATGCGCGAAGTTTGCTCAAATGAACGCAGCGCTGGTTGGTTTATGCGACACCTTTACTGCTGGGCAAATGACACATTTAATTGATGATATGTTCTATTCAGAGCATATTTTCGAAAAGTTATCTGTCTATTCAGAATATATCCAAACACTTCTACAAAGCCAGCAGAGCATTAGACAAAAAGAACTATCTTAGGGCTTGGGAGATGAGCTTTTTATGTTTGTGCTTGGGGGGCTTATATAAAGAATGAATACAGTTATAAAAAAATAATCGTTTTCATGTGAAATAAATATTTTATGGTAAAAGCAAAGCAATATTGGTTTTACTTACATGACAAATTTAAATTTTGAGCATCATCTCGGTTCACTAACGCATGCAGCACTTAGTCAGGCTTCAATCATTTCTCGCGTGTGGGGTGAAGGGCCTTCAGAACGTTATGATGAATTGGCAAAAAATTTCAGACCGACTTTTGCCCGTATTAAAGAAGGGGCTTTAATCCGCGAACAGCAGCATATTTTGCCTTATGAACAACTTCAGTGGCTCAAAGATATTGGCTTTACGCGCTTAAGACTTCCAAAAGATCATGGTGGCTTTGATGCAACTATTCCTGAATTATTTGCATTACTCATTGAACTTGCAGAAGCCGATTCAAACTTACCGCAAGCTTTACGTGTGCATTTTGGTTTCACTGAAGATGTCTTAGTAAGTAAAGACAAAGCGTTTCAACAGCGTTGGCTGAGCCGAATTGCCAACGGGGAAACTGTCGGTAGTGCATGGTCTGAAGGTGGGAAAGAATCAATTGATCAGTTCGAAACTCATTTATATCGAGACGGTGAAGGAAAAATTCGCGTTAAAGGGAAAAAATATTACACCACAGGGAGTCTATATGCCGATTGGGTGGACGTTGGTGTAACAGATTTAAAGGGTGAATCTGGCTCAGTCGTTGTTCGCCGTGAAGATGAAGGTGTTGAAATTGTTGATGACTGGAATGGCTTTGGTCAGCAACTCACCGCGAGTGGTACAGCATATTTCCATGATGTATTGGTCGATGAAACTGAAATTTTACCTGATGATGATCGTTTTAAATATTCAGCGGCTTACTATCAACTGGTTCAACTGGCAATCATTACAGGTCTAGGACGTGCTGCAACCTATGATGTTTCTCAAGCTGTTGCTAAACGTACCCGAAACTACACGCATGCGAATGCCCAATTTGTAAAACAGGATCCGCAAATTTTACAAGTCGTGGGACAAATTCGTGGTGCAGCTTACAGTGCAGGAGCGATTGTTGAAAAAGTTGCACAAAGCTTACAACGTGCTTACTTAGCTGCATTTCAAAATAATGAGCAACTTGAAGAGGAGCAAAATGCGCTTGCCGAACTTGAAAGTGCGCAGTCTCAAACGGTCATTACCGATCTAATTTTAAATGCTTCTACGATTTTATTTGATGCTTTAGGTGCTTCTGCAACAGACAAAGATTTAGGCCTAGATCGATACTGGCGTAATGTAAGAACTTTATCTTCACATAATCCGAGAGTATTTAAAAATCGAATTATCGGTGATTTTAGTGTAAACGGCACATTACCACCGTATCAATGGCGAATAGGGAATGTTGATAAACAATAAATTATAGTTTTAGATATTAAGCTGCTATTTTTAGCGGCTTAATGTTATTTATATTTTTTAAAATAAATTATAAAAAACTATTAGAATAAAATCATATTTTGTTTGGGGTATATATTATAAAGAAAACATAAAAATTGCTTTAGTATAAAAATTAAATAAAATGCTGGCTGATATTTTATGACTAAGAAAATTAGTTTTAATGCTTTTGAAATGAATTGTATTGCCCACCAATCTCCTGGATTATGGCGACATCCTCAAGATCGATCTGTTGAATATAAAGATTTAGAATATTGGACAGATTTAGCACAAATTCTTGAGCGTGGTTTTTTTGACGGTATTTTTATTGCAGATGTGCTTGGTATTTATGACGTTTATCATCAAAGTGCTGAACATGCCTTAACAGGCGCGGTACAAGTTCCAGTCAATGATCCGCTACAGATTGTGCCGGCGATGGCAGCAGTCACAAAGCACTTGGGTTTTGGTGTCACGACTTCTATTTCCTTTGAACATCCTTATCCTTTTGCTAGACGTATTAGCACGCTAGATCATTTAACCAAAGGTCGAGTTGGTTGGAATATCGTGACGTCTTATTTGGAAAGTGGTTCGAAAAACTTAGGTCTAAAAACTCAGGTTAATCATGACAATCGTTATGATATTGCTGATGAATATTTAGAAGTCCTTTACAAACTTTGGGAAGGGTCTTGGGAAGAAGGTTCGGTACTTCGTGACCGTGAAAGCGGTATCTTTGCTGACCACAAAAAGGTGCATCCAATTCAGCACGAAGGTAAATACTTTACTGTACCGGGCATCCATATTTGTGAACCATCACCGCAGCGAACACCAGTACTCTACCAAGCGGGGGCTTCATCACGCGGGCAGAAGTTTGCTAGTCAAAATGCCGAATGTGTATTCATAGCAGCGCCGTCTAAAATTGCCACTAAAAAAGTGGTACAAGGCATTCGCCAAAAATTGGCTCAAGAAGGTCGCGACCCGTACTCTGTCAAAATTTATGCACTTTTGTCGATTGTCACTGATGAAACCGATGCAAAAGCACAAGCTAAGTTTAAAGAATATCAAAGCTATGGAAGCTACGATGGGGCGTTAACATTACTGTCTGGCTGGTCGGGTGTTGATTTTTCACAATATCAACCGACCGATAAAGTTGAATATATTCAAACCAACGCGATTCAATCTTTATTAGATTCTTATGTAAATGCGGATCCAGAGCGTGTTTGGACCATTGAGGAAATTGCAAACTGGAACAGCTTAGGTGGTAATGGGCCTGTGTTAGTGGGTTCGGCAGAAACAGTTTCGGATGCTTTACAGCAATGGGTTGAAGATACCGATATTGATGGCTTTAACTTGGCCTATATTTTGGCTCATCAAACCTTTGCCGATGTGGTTGAGTTTATTGTTCCAGAGTTGCAAAAACGAGGGGTATATCAAACCTCTTATGCACAAGGAACATTAAGAGAAAAACTATTTGGTGCTGGGCCATATTTGCCTGAAAATCACCGCGGTGCAAAATATCGTAATCTAAAGGAATTAAAACTTGCTGAGGCGAGTTAATGTTTTAGGAAGTCTTTAAATAAAAAGCTGGTTAAATATCAGCTTTTATTTTGCCTTTTTATATCGGTTTTACTGCTGAGTTAATAATGAAAAAATAATTCTATAATTTAGATTAAAACATCAGATTAATTTGTTTTTGTATTATGTGAATAATCATTATTTTGTTCCTGTTATTAAAATTCAGGAATTATTAAGTGAGCACACAAGAACTCGATCATAACCATCGTTATGAAATTAAATCTCCCGATGATGTTTCACAATTAATTTCAAAATTTGCAGGGAAGGGTAAATCGAATAAAGTTATTTGGTTGGCACTAATTGGGGTATTTATTGATGCCTATGATTTAACAACGTTGTCCTTTGGTATTGAGCAAGTCATCTCAGAGTTTTCTTTAAGCCCTGTCATGACTGGTGTGGTGGCTTCGGCAATTGTCTGCGGAACCATTGTTGGTAACCTGATTGGTGGTTGGCTGACAGATAAAATCGGCCGTTATCGGGTCTTTATGGCGGATATGGTGCTGTTTGTCATTGCGGCAATTGTCGCAGGCTTTGCACCAAATGTTTGGGTTTTGATTTTAGCCCGATTTATTATGGGAATTAGTGTTGGTATTGATTTGCCTGTCGCAATGTCATACTTATCTGAGTTTTCTAAATTTAACGGTAGTAGCAACAAGGCAGCGCGTTTAGCTGCATGGTGCCCAATGTGGTATGCTGCTTCTTCGGTCTGTTTTGGTCTAGTTCTGGCGCTTTATTTTCTTTTACCCCCTGAGCATAGCAACTGGTTATGGCGAGCATCTTTAATTTTTGGAGCAGTGCCAGCGTTACTCATTATTTTTATTCGCGGTAAATATTTAACTGAATCACCCATTTGGCTTGCAAACCAAGGCGATTTAAAAGGTGCAGCTAAAGTTCTACAAGAATCCTATGCAATTAATGCAGTCGCTACAGTTGAAAAAGTAGAAAGAACTGCTGAAAAGAAAAAGCGCGAGGGTTTTGCAGTTTTATTTAATAAAACCTATTTGCCAAGAACGATTGTGGCAATTGTGATTCACATTTCGGTGGCATTTCAGTACACGACCATTGCCTTCTTTTTACCTTCCATTTTAACGCGTTTCTTTCATACCGATGTCTTGACGACGATTACTACAACACTCGGGCTTAATTTATTGTTTGCATTTACGGGCGGGCTGTTAGGCGTATTTGTTGCTAGCAGATTTAAATCTCGTCATGTGTTGCTTACAGGCTTTTTACTCCAGTTTATAGCCCTCATTGCCTTAGCATTAATTGGTGAACCCGGTAATAGCTTTCTACTCTACACCGCAATTGGAATGCTAGGTTTATGGCTTTTTGCCGAAGGCTTTGGGCCTGGGGCACAAATGATGGTTTATCCAACTATGGCTTATCCAGCTTCGATTCGTGGCGTTGGGGTTGGCTTTAACCGTGCGGTAACGGGTGTTGCTCAAGCAATTGCTTTGTTTGTTTTACCGATCTGGATGGCGGGATATAAAACTGATGTTTACCTCATTATTTCTATCTTTGCATTTATTCCTTTAATTGTGATTGGGTTACTGATTAAGTTTGAGCCTACCGCCCAAGATGTCGATGTGATTGATGAAGATAAAGCAGAACTTCCTCTCAATAATTCACCAGTAATCGACTAGAGTAAAATTAGATATCTAAATAAAATAAAGGCCAACATCTGTTGGCCTTTATTTTTGGAGTTAGAAGTAATAAGCAAAAATTACAAATGCTTTTTTATTCCATTTATCATTGGTTCCACCAGCGGCAAGACCTTCACTATCTCCTAGATATGGATCATGTTTACCAATGAGTAACTCGGCTTGTACTGTCAATTTTTGATAGTTAAAGGCAATGCCGGGAATAAAACGGGTGGAGTCTTTAAAGCCATCTTGCTCTTTTCGATAAGAACTATAGTTTAGGTATGGGCGAACAGAGGTAATAGGGCCAAACTGCTGAGGAAATAAATAGCTCAGTTCGGCTGAATAAATCTGACCTTTGGTTGCCGAGTTAAATGAATAATCGAAACCGCCCAAAGTCAGATGATCTTTATATTGGGTGTCGGCATTATCAATGTCTTGATAACCAGCCAAAAGCTGTAAATTCCATTGGTTATAATTGGTATTGCTAAAAACTGAATAGACTTGGCGATCGCCATCTTGCCCTGAACGTTTATTTTCAATAGTGGAATACCATGCAGAGGCACCCAGTTGAGTAGAGAAATTTTCTTGGCCTAAGACATTTTTAAAGGTATGAGCACCGCGAACAACAATCGAGTTCTTTTCTTTAGTATTGGTGCCTTGTGGTACAGAGTCATCCGCATTGACAGGGTTGATACTAAATCGACTCGAGTCTTTGCTTTTACCTCTATAGGTGCCACCATCGGTAGGATAAAAGGCGAGTTGTGCTTCATTGATTCCATCATTGAAATCATATTTCACCCCAAGATTATGTACATCTTCCCAACCTGCACTATTGGCAACGCCTAAATAATAAGTATTTCCCCAAAAGCGACCCAAGCCAAAAGGAACTGGGTTTAAGCCCGCAATAATTTTACTGTTATCATTAATTTTATAACCCAACCACGCATCGGTAAGCCAATTGGCATCGCCTAAACGCCCGTAATATTCATAAACCCGATAATCTAGGCGGCCAATCCATTTCGGGGAGTTGTAATCTAGCCATAATACCGCGTCATTAAAGGAAAATTTACTGGTAGTGGGATCAGAGTCAAAATCATAAACATATTTAGCTCGAACAGTACCACTTACTTTTAGTTGACCTTCTTCAACATTACCAAAGGTGAGAGCCGCATGACTTGAAAGGCTAAATGTAATTAAAGACGTTGTAATTAATGTTTTTTTCAAAAATTGAGAATGTTTAAACAAAAGAATTTTTCTCCTCTTAAAAATAAAAATTAAATTTGCGTCATGTATAAACCAGAAAAAGATTTGTTCAAATCTTAATATTTGCAGAAGTTTTAAGATAAAAAGATAATAAAATCTGAACTTTATATAAAAGAATGAAAATTAATTAGATTCAAAACTCTGGATGCGATAAGCAAAAAATAAAAATGACGAAATGAGTAGGATAAAATAATTAGAGTAGGTGTGTCAGGTTTTTCTCATCATATGATTTGGGAATAACGTTTTTAATTATTGATATATAAGTATTTTAATTTTGTATCTATTCTATAAGATTACTTAAAATTTTCTTTTTACCAAAAGATAAAAACTTATGAAAAAAAGTTATTTATAAAAATTAGATAAGCAACTCATATTTTTTTATTTTTCATTATAAAGCCAGCTGCATACCATGGGCTTATATTATTGAAAGATCATGAAATTATGAGCACAAAGACCAAACCGTTGATTATTACGGCAATTGTGGTTGTAGCAATTGTTGCATTTATCGTATGGCAAAATAAGAAAGATAATAATACGGGTGCTTCAGTTCGTGACAACAAACCTGTCGTGATTGCTTATCAGACCGGGGTTGACCCAAGCAAAGTTGCACAGGCAAACGGAGATTATGAAAAACATAGTCAACGTAACATTCAATGGAAAAAATTTGATGCGGGTTCAGATGTTGTAAATGCGCTTGCTTCAGGCGATGTCGTACTTGGCAATATTGGTTCAAGCCCACTTGCTGCTGCGGCAAGCCGTGATTTACCAATTGAAGTATTCTTAATTACTTCAAAACTTGGTGGGTCTGAAGCATTAGTGGTAAGTAATAAATCAGGCATTAAAACTCCTCAAGATTTAATTGGCAAAACCATTGCTGTACCGTTTGTTTCAACCACGCATTACAGCCTTTTGTCGGCACTTAAACATTGGAACATTCCAGAAGATAAAGTAAAAATTATTAACTTGCGTCCACCTGAAATTTCAGCGGCTTGGGAACGTGGTGATATTGATGCTGCCTATGTGTGGGAACCAGCTTTAAGTAAAGCCAAAGCATCTGGTACGGTTTTAACCGACTCAAAACAAGTGGGTGAATGGGGCGCTCCAACTTATGACTTATGGGTTGTGCGTAAAGATTTTGCAGAGAAAAATCCTGATTTCTTAAAAGCTTTTGTTAAAACTACGCTTGAGCAGCTTGAAAAATATAATCAAGATCCAGCCGCTTACGTTAAAGATGCCGATAACGTGCAGAAAATTGCGCAGCTTACAGGTTCTGATCCAAAAGATATCCCGCTTTTATTAAGTGGAAATATTTATCTAGACCACGCTCAGCAAAAACAAACGTTAGATGGTGAATTTGCGCAAAATATTTTTGATACAGCAAAGTTTTTAAAAGGTCAGGGCAAGGTCGATCAACTGAAAGCCGATTATAAAGGCAATGTGAATTCTTCATTTTTGCAGCCTTAAGGAGTTGTCATGAGTGTACTAGAAGCCAAACATATTCATCTGACTTTTCCTAAACAGCAAAAGCCAGTTTTACAAGACATTAACCTAACGATTGAAGAAGGTTCTTTAACCGTGATTTTAGGCGAGTCAGGTTGCGGCAAAACAACTTTGCTTAATATCTTGGCAGGGTTTCAAAAGCCGAGTTCAGGTGATGTGCTTGTAAATCATGAAGTGGTAAATGGACCAGATGTAACCCGCGCTGTCGTGTTTCAGGATCATGCACTCCTTCCTTGGTTGAATGTTGCAGATAATGTTGGCTTCGCTTTGCAGTTAAAAGGTTTAAAGCGCGCAGATATCGAAGCACAAGTGAACGCAATTTTAAAAATTGTGGGTTTAAGTCACGTTGAAAAAGCCAATATTTGGGAACTTTCCGGTGGTATGAAACAACGTGTTGGTATTGCCAGAGCTTTGATTAGCCACGCGCCGTTTATTTTATTAGATGAACCTTTTGCGGCATTAGATGCTTTTACGCGTGAAAACATGCAGCAGTTAGTGCTCGATTTATGGATTCAACAAAATAAAAGCTTCTTTTTAATTACACATGACATTGAAGAAGCATTATTGCTTAGCAATCAGTTAGTTCTGATGACAGCGCATCCAGGCAAAATTGTAGAAACTCTACATCTCGATTTTGCTAATCGATATCGTCAGGGCGAGTCTATTCGTTCAATTAAATCGGACTCTCAATTTATTCAGCTCAGAGAGCAGTTATTTGAAAGTTTAAGGGCACAAAAGCAAAGCGGTAAGGAGGCGTTAACCACATGAGTACTAAAGATAACGTCTATGAATATGATAAAGCAGGGCTAAAACTTAAGCCAGATGTGCAAACAGAAAATGCTTCATTTCTATCGTCATTTTTTGAAAAGCATCGTACTTTGGCAGTTAGCATAATTAGTGTGGGAAGTGTGGTTGCACTCTGGTTCCTCATTACTGCTTTGCATGTCGTACCTGAACTGTTTTTACCGAGTCCACAGGCAGTTTGGCAAAAATTTATATCGGTCAGCCAAGAAGGCTTTATGAAGGCTACTTTGTGGCAACACTTGGCCGCTAGTATCTCTCGTGTATTTTTAGCTTTGATTGCTGCCGTGGTGATTGGTGTACCACTGGGCTTATGGATGGGCCTGAACAAATGGGTTCGCGCTGTTCTAGATCCTTTGGTTGAATTATTACGTCCAATTCCGCCGTTAGCTTATTTACCTTTACTCGTAATTTGGTTCGGTATTGGCGAAACCACAAAAGTACTTTTGATTTTCTTCTCGATCTTGGCGCCTGTCATCATTAGTAGTGCGCATGGTGTGTTAAGCCATCAGCTGAATCGTGAGCGTGCGGCATTGTCATTAGGGGCAAGTCAGGCACAAGTATTTTGGCATGTCATTTTACCAACAGCTTTACCTCATATTATTACCGGTATTCGTATTGGTCTTGGGGTGGGGTGGTCAACATTAGTTGCAGCAGAATTGGTTGCAGCGGACCGTGGTATTGGTTTTATGGTGCAATCGGCAGCACAGTTCTTAATTACCGATACGGTGATTCTGGGCATTATTGTGATTGCGATTGTCGCAGTTAGTTTTGAGCTGTTTTTACGTTGGTTACAAAAACAGTTTTCTCCTTGGTATGGTCAGCAGTTGTAGTAAAGAAGATGAATACAGTAGTAGCAAACTTAAATATTGAAGTGATCAAGCCTACCATTGGCGCAATTATTCACGATATTGATTTGAATGCGTTAAATAAACAGACAACGCAACAAATCCAGCAGGCTTTGCTTGATCATCAGGTCATTTTTTTTCGAAAGCAACAATTAGCGCCTCAAGCACAAGCAGACTTGGCACGTAGTTTTGGCAGCTTACATGTGCACCCGATTTATCCTTCAATTGAAGATGTACCTGAAGTGATGGTGCTCGACAGTTGGAAACAAGACTTGCGTGACAATGAACTTTGGCACACAGATGTGACTTTTAGTAAAAATCCACCTTTAGGTTGTGTGTTGCAAGCCATTAAAATTCCACCTGTAGGCGGAGATACATTATGGTCGAGTAACACAGCAGCTTTTAAATGGCTTCCGCTTGAGTTACAGCAAAAACTACGTGGCTTAACTGCAACCCACGATATTCGTAAGTCTTTTCCGCTTGAACGTTTTGCTCATAACGAAGAAGAACGTGAAAAGCTTTTGCAAACATTTAAGCGTAACCCACCAGTGGTTCACCCAGTGGTGCGTACCCATCCTGTTACAGATGAGCCTTTGTTGTTTGTAAGTGAGGGCTTTACCACTCGCATTAATGAGTTACCTGAACAAGAAAGTGAGCAATTACTTGATTTCTTGTTTGAACATGCGACCCAAGAGCAATTTCATTTGCGTTGGAAGTGGCAAGATGGTGATATCGCGATTTGGGATAACCGTTGCACACAACATAAAGCATTATTTGATTATGGCGATGCTCATCGCATCATGCACCGTGCAACTATTAACGGTGATGTGCCATTTTATAAAAATGAACAACAGCCAGAGTTAGCTGAAGTCTAATTCTTTTGTTTTCAGCCGTTTCAATTCCAACGCAGCGTTTTGAGTTGGAATTGAAACAATAGCTCTTTAGCGCATTCCAAATTCTGACAAGATGCCTGTATAACTCTTTACGGGAGGTGAGGCCCAATCACCAACTTTGCTGGTTTTTAAATTTAATTGAACTAACATTTCAGCTTGTTTAACTGCTGCTGCAACACCGTCAATAACAATCACTCCCAACTCGTTTTGTAGCTTTAGACATAAATCACTCATACCTGCACAGCCCAAAACAATCGCATCGCTTTTATCTTCCGCTAGTGCTTTTTTGCACTCATCTCGTATGGTTCGATAAGCATCTGAGTCAGGAAGCTCCAACTCTTCAACTGCAATGTCACAAGCTCGAACATTTTTGCAAAATGGTGTAGCCCCATAGCGATGAGCCAGATGCCAGCTCATATTCACTGTGCGTTGTAAGGTTGTGACTACACTAAAACCAGTACTTACATAACTTGCAGTTCGCATAGCTGCTTCGGCAATCCCAATCACAGGCGCTGAAGTCATTTCACGGGCAGCATAAAGCGCAGGGTCACCAAAACAGGCAATAACATAAGCATCTACACCTAGAAATTCGCCTTGGCGAATTTCCTCTAGCACACCTACTGCACTTAGGGCTTCATCATAATAACTTTCAATCGTAGCAGGGCCCATTTGAGGACTCACTGCAATAATTTGAGTATCAGAACCTGCGACTATCTTTGCTGATGTTGCAATTTTGTTAGTCATGCTTTGAGTAGTATTGGGATTAATAATTTTAATTTTCATTGTACTTTTGCCTTCGTCATTGCCGATTTAGCATGCGCAAGCGGTTGATTAAGAAATCGGTAAATGACAAAACCGAATCCCATCCCAATAAACCATGTGAAATTAGCTAGCCCTGATAGTTGTGGTAAAAGTACGCAGAGAATAGGAATTAATGAAGCTGGAATTAAGGCATAAAAGGCAGAGTGGTTATAACCATTTTTGTACCAATACAAACCTTTGGTATCTAAGGTATATAAATCATCTACTTCGATTTTCTGTTTTTTAACGAGGTAAAAATCGGCTAGCAATACACCAAAAAGTGGGCCAATAAATGCACCTAAAATATCAATGGTGTAGTGGATTACTTGAGGATTATTAAATAAATTCCATGGGGTAATGAAAATTGAACCAACTGCTGCAATCATTCCACCCATGCGCCAGCTAATTTTGCTCGGTGAAACATTAGAAAAATCAAAGGCAGGTGAAACAAAGTTAGCGACAATATTAATTCCAATGGTGGCAATCATTAAGGTTAAACTGCCTAAAATCACCACAAATGTATTATCTAGTTTTCCAACCATCTCAACAGGGTCTGTAATGAGCTTGCCGTAGACTGGAAGCGTTGCTGCAATACACACCACAGTAAGTAAAGAAAAGCCTAAGAAGTTAATCGGTAGCCCAAGAAAGTTCCCCATTTTAATAGCATTAAAGCTTTTGCCATAACGAGAAAAGTCACCAAAGTTCAGCATAGGCCCTGAAAAATATGAAACAACAAGCGCAATAGCACCAATCATGACAGGTACAACCGCAAAACCGTCGTATTGAACACCGCTCAAGTTTAAATCAATATTTTGCCAGCCAGCTTTCCAGATGAGCCATACTGCCATCGCAAACATCACAACGTAGACAGCCGGACCCGCCCAGTCAATAAACTTCCGAATGCTGTCCATGCCAGACCAAAAAACAATCGCTTGCAGTAGCCAAAGCAGCATAAATCCAACCCATCCTAAATAGGAAAGTCCAAGAAAGCCATAAGTTGAAACATCGGCATAGACCGAACATTCTGGAAAGAACTTTAAAATGATCAATAAGAAAGCACTTGAGGCCAAATAGGTTTGAATGCCATACCACGCGACAGCAATAAGACCACGAATAACGGCAGGAATATTTGCACCAAGCACACCGAAGGTTGCGCGGCAAATAACAGGATAAGGCGTGCCAGTTTGTTGGCTAGACTTGGCAATCAGGTTTGTAAAAAACTGAACTATGGCAATGCCAATGAGTAAAGATAAAAGTACCTGCCAGCTATTGAGCCCTAGTGCAAAAAGGCTCCCAGCCATGACATAACCGCCGACACTATGAACATCAGACATCCAGAAAGCAAAAATATTATAAGCGCCCCATGTTTGCTTTTTTAAAGGAGCTAAGTCTTGATTTGTCAGTTTTGCATCATAAGAAGGTTTAATTATTGCTTCGGTATTATTCATCTTGAACACTCACTTCCTTAAGATGGAGGCACTTTCAGCAGCATTGTTTTTCTGTCTAAAAGAATAAAATTAAGATTGTGTACAATGTGATATTTAAATTGTGCACAATCTTAATTGAGCAAAAGTTATGCCAAATTTACGAAGTAGCGCTTATTGGTTATTTAAACTGATATGAATTTTGGATGTGCAGAGACAGATTTATAAAATGAGAAGTGCTTAATTTTTTTATAAAAAGTAAGTAAATTTAGGTGTATAAGTGGATCTTTAGAGATTTAATTTTGAATTATTTGGTTCAGTATATTTGTTGTGAAAATAAGAGCAATATTCCAAAACGTTTAAGTTAAAATTACACTATTGTCATTAGCTAAAGTTTTAAAAAGAGGGGGCGTTAATAAAAATGGAAAAATCAATGCCATTGAATGCACCAAAAAAAGCCGTAGAAATGAGCAATGATGAAATTGATGACCATATATATAACGCTATTGTAGATGCTATTTTAAATCGACAACTTGCCCCTGGCGCACGTTTAATTGAAGCACCTTTGTGTGAAGCATTCGGTGTAACGCGAGGAGTGTTAAGACGTGTTTTCGTCAAACTTGCACATGATAAGGTCATCGAAATTCAGCCCAATCGTGGAGCACTCATCGCAAAACATAGTGCTCATGAAACAAAAGAGGTCTTTGAAGCACGGAGCATGCTTGAAATCGCTACTGTAAAAAAGCTAGCTCAGAAGTCACATAGCCTAGATTTTAGTGAGCTTCGAGGTTTAGTAGATCAAGAGTCTCATGAGCGTTTAGCTGGCAATTGGGCCGAGTGGATTAAGCTATCAGGGCAATTTCATTTAAAGCTGATTGAAGCAAATCAAAATACAATTATGACCAGTTATTTACAGACGCTTATTGCAAGGACTTCGTTATTAATTGGGTTATATGAAATTCCCAAACATAATAATTGTTCGGCAGATGAACATCGTGCAATTTTAAATGCCATTGAACAAGGCGATGAAAAACGAGCCACTCAATTGATGGAAGAGCATTTAGAACACTACGCGACGACATTTGTTGAAGAAGACAGCACAGCAACAGCAGATCAGAATTTATTAAATTTATTTAAAAATAAGAAAATTGAAACCATTTAAACTAACTAAAAATAATGGGCCATTTCCTATGGAAAAGGCCCAGATTTGTTATTTTATAGGAATGATTTGATGCGTTAAAAAATCAATAAATAGTTTTACCTTCTTCGACAAAATTTTACGGTTTGGCCATGTTACATATAAGTGAAGTGGCTGACTGGTGTAGTCCTCCAAACACTTTTGTAATTTACCCTCTTTGTAGTAAGGCTCTGCAATAAATTCTGGAAGAAAAACAATACCGTGATCTTTTAAACACATATCTAATAATAATTCACCATTATTACAGGTCATGACTGGGAAGCAATTAAAGGACACTTCTTTTTGATCTTTTTGGAAAATCAGTTTTTTATGTCGGCTATCTTGATAATAAATTAAAAATTTATGATCTTTAAGTTCTTCTAAAGAGGCTGGTAATCCATGCTGATTGAAATACTCAGGTGTTGCGTATAAATATCGTTGGTAGGTATTTAATATTTTACTATTTGCCAAATTTGGAGGAGAGCCATCTACACGAATGGTTAAATCAAATTTATTATTATTCATGTCTAGTAGTTGATCAGTCATGAATAGATCAATTTTAATGCTGGGATATTTCTCAATAAAGTCTGAAATGATATTTTGAAGAAAAATATTGCTAAAAGACATTGGCGTATTGAGCTTGAGTTCACCTTCTGGGTACTGCTGGTTGTAGCTAATTTCGTAGGCAGCCCATTCAAACTCACTTAAAATGACTTTACTATGCTGATAAAACTTTTCTCCACAAGAGGTGAGGTTCATCTGTCTTGTGGTTCGGGTTAACAGTGTGGTTTTCAGGTCATTTTCGAGGTAGCAAACACGTTTGGCCACTAAGTCACGAGAGATGTCGAGTGCTCTGGCTGCGCTACTAAAATTCCCATGTTCTACGACACTTACAAAAGTGGAAATACAGTCTAATCGATCCATGGATAAGCAAAAGTTAAAAAAATATATATCAATGATTAAACTATAAAAATTAAAAAGCAATCATTGATTTTATTGTATTCGTACAGCATACAGATTCGTGTTGATTTGCTGTCTATGCTTTTACATTTTTATCTGTTTTGATAATGAGCAGTAAGCAATTTTAATGCATTACTCATAAGGAATAATGGAGTTTACCCATGAATAAGTCACTTTTAGAACAACTTTCACCAACAAATTGTCAGGTTATTTTTATTGATCATCAGCCACAAATGGCTTTTGGGGTACAATCAATAGACCGCCAAGTATTAAAGAATAATACTGTAGGCTTAGCAAAAGCAGCTAAAACATTCAATATTCCTGTCACCATTACCACAGTTGAAACTGAAAGCTTCTCTGGTCATACCTATCCAGAACTTTTAGATGTATTTCCAGATGCTCCATTACTAGAACGTACTTCAATGAATTCATGGGATGACCAAAAAGTACGTGATTCGCTTGCAAAAAATAATCGTAAAAAAGTAATCGTTTCAGGTTTGTGGACTGAAGTGTGTAATAACACCTTTGCTTTTGGTGCCATGCTTGAAGGCGATTATGAAATTTATATGGTTGCCGATGCTTCTGGTGGTACATCAAAAGAAGCACATGACTATGCCATGCAACGTATGATTCAAGCAGGTGTTGTTCCAGTAACTTGGCAACAAGTCTTACTCGAATGGCAACGTGATTGGGCACATCGTGATACGTATGATGCAGTTATGGCAATTGTACGCGAGCATTCTGGTGCTTATGGTATGGGTGTGGACTATGCCTATACGATGGTACATAAGGCGCCTGAACGTACAACATCAAAACACGAAGTACTTGCACCAGTTCCTGCAAAATAAGAAATAGTTGAGTTAAGGGTATTTCGATATTTAAGTTGATTTATTCGATTTTTGACTATATTTGATAAGTGGAAAAGCCATCTGCAACTGTTCGAGGCAGGACAAAATCTGAAAAGATTGTAATTGAACGAGTTTTGCAGATGGCAATGGTTTTGGTTACTTTTCCCGAAAGAAAAGTAACAGAATTAACTCCTCTTATTGGATGTAAAACGGTCAGACTCCGTCGTGTAAAATCAAAAAGAATAATGAAATATATATGTTGCTATACCTTTATTTTTTAGAACGATAATTCACAAGAATGGAGTTCAGAATGACCGAAATAAACCTCATACTCATAAACGGTAAAATCACAACACTAGATCCTCAGAACCCCGAAGTACAAGCAATTGCGATTGCAGACGGTAAAGTCGTACGCACAGGCACAAATGATGAGGTTATGAAGCTCGCAACATCTATAAGCAAAGTCGTAGACTTAAATGGTCGTCGCGTTATACCAGGTCTAAATGACAGTCATCTGCATATTATTCGTGGTGGCTTAAATTACAATATGGAACTGCGCTGGGAAGGTGTGCCATCCGTTGCTGATGCATTACGCTTACTTAAGGAGCAAGCAGACAATACGCCAGCTCCACAATGGGTTCGTGTCGTAGGCGGATGGACTGAGTTCCAGTTTGCCGAAAAGCGTTTACCGACTTTAGAAGAAATTAATAAAGCTGCGCCAGATACTCCTGTATTCGTTTTACATTTATATGCCAGTGCTTTGTTGAATCGAGCTGCGCTTGAGGTATTAGGCTTTAACAAAGACACGCCAGACCCACCGGGTGGCAAGATCGTACGAGATGAAAAGGGTGAGCCAACAGGTTTATTGCTGGCAACTCCATCCGCTATGATTTTGTATTCGACCTTAGGTAAAGCACCGAAATTGCCAGTTGAAGACCAAGTCAATTCAACTCGTCATTTCATGCGTGAGTTGAACCGATTAGGTATTACTTCAGCAATTGATGCAGGTGGCGGTGGTCAAAACTACCCTGAAGATTATGATGTCATTAAGCAATTGCATGATCAAAATCAGATGACAGTGCGAATTGCTTACAACTTATTTGCTCAGAAGGCAGGCCAAGAGCTTGATGATTATCGCCGTTGGACAGAAATGACATTTCCGGGTGATGGTGATGAGTTATTTAGAATGAATGGAGCAGGTGAGAACCTGACTTGGTCAGCGGGTGACTTCGAAGATTTCTATGAGCCACGTCCGGATTTACCAGAAAAAATGGAAGGCGAACTCGAAGCCATTGTAGAACACTTGGCTGAAAAGAAATGGCCATTCCGTATTCATGCAACCTATGATGAAAGTATTAATCGTTTGCTCAATGTCTTTGAGAAAGTAAATTCAAAACAGCCGTTTGCAACTCGATTTATTATTGACCATGCCGAAACTGTATCTGAGCGTAATATCGAACGTATTGGTGCGTTGGGTGGTGGTATTGCCATTCAACACCGTATGGCATATCAAGGTGAGATTTTCGTAAAACGCTATGGTGCCGAAGCTGCTCAGGCAACGCCACCAGTTAAGAAAATGTTAGAACTTGGTGTTCCTGTGGGGGCTGGGACAGATGCGACTCGTGTTGCCTCTTATAACCCTTGGGTGTGTTTGTATTGGCTAAGTACTGGTAAAACAGTCGGTGGTTTACCACTCTATGATGAAAAAAATCTGTTAGACCGTCAGACAGCACTTAAACTCTGGACTAAAGGTTCGGCTTGGTTCTCAGGTGAAAAAGATGTCAAAGGTTCACTCACAGCAGGGGAACTTGCTGACTTGGTCGTATTGTCCGATGACTACTTCAAAGTGGAAGCAGAAGATATCCAGTGGATTGAGTCTGTACTCACTGTTTTAGGCGGAAAAGTGGTATATGCAGGTGCAGAGTTTAAGCAAGACGATCCACCGTTACCGCCAGCATCTCCAACATGGTCGCCAGTAAAACGCTTTGGTGGTCAGTGGCGTTTATCCGAAAATCGTAATGCACCTTCGAATCAATCATTACAGTCACAAAGTGCATTGTGTGAATGTGCTAGCAGTTGTGGCATGCATGGGCATAGCCACTCGTGGATGCTTGATGTTCCTGTAAATGATAAAGATAAAAAATCTTTCTGGGGTGCACTCGGGTGTTCTTGTTTTGCATTTTAAATAAAACAGTTTGGGAACCTGCTTCGTTAAATGGCTTGCTTCCTTAAGGTATGTACGATGAAAATGTACTTGTTATCTTTGGCTGTAGGGTTGCTCGTTGGTGTCTTATATTACGTTTTAAATGTTAAGTCACCAGCTCCACCTCTTGTTGCATTAGTCGGTTTATTAGGCATGGTAATAGGAGAGCAACTCCTTCCTTTTATCAAATCCTATTTTTAATCCGTTTCATTCAAAAAAAGCTAAATGGTTCCATGCCATTTAGCTTTTTATACTAATAAGTATCTTCAATTACTTTATACGACTGCCTTGTTCATCAATAATCACTTCACCATCTTCTTTTGCAAAATAGCCTAAGTTTTTTGAATCTAAAATGTCGAGCACCACTTCAGAAGGGCGGCAAAGTCGTGTGCCTTTTGGTGTAACCACAAATGGGCGATTAATTAAAATTGGGTACTGAACCATAAAATCAATTAACTGCTCATCGGTCCAATCGGCTTGTTCCAACTCTAAATCTTTATATGGATCAACATTTTTACGAATGGCTTCTCGTACAGTTAAGTTTGAATCCTTAATGAGTTCTATTAGCTCATCTTTACTTGGTGGTGTTTTTAAATATTCAATAACAATAGGTTCAAGCCCGGCATGACGAATGAGTGCCAAAGTATTGCGTGACGTGCCACATGCCGGGTTATGGTAGATCTTCACTAATTCAGTCATGGTAAATTTATTGTCAAATTAAGATATTGCATTTATATATGGATATCCGTATATTTGCAATAACGAATATATTCTGTTGAAGATATGATCAGCCAAGTCGATTTCTTTAAATGTCTATCTGACCAAACTCGGTTAAATATTCTTAAATTAGTTCTAAACAAACAAAATATTTGTGTTTGTGAGCTAACCGAACAGCTTGAGTTGAGCCAGCCGAAAATCTCTAGGCACTTAGCCTTATTAAGAGCTCATGGCGTATTGTTGGATGAAAGAAAAGGACAGTGGGTCTATTACAGCTTAAATCCTGATTTACCTGTCTGGGCTTTAGATATTTTAAAGGTGATAGAAAATGAAGAGAGTAAGACAAGAATAAAACAACAAGATCAACCTTTCGCTACTACAACGTGCTGTGATTAATCTTCCTAGTTTTTTGTCTTAAAAATTTGTTTTTTTAGTATCAGTACTTAGTCAGTTGTATGCATTGAACAACATTAATCAATTCTTTCATCGAGTAGAGCATGACCAAACAAGGGCTTTCCTTTTTAGATCGAAACCTGACGCTGTGGATTTTTATTGCGATGGCTTTAGGCTTAGCGATTGGAGTTTTCTTTCCTCAAGCATCTGTGTCTTTAAATGAATTAAGTGTAGATAACGTTAATATTCCAATTGCGATTGGTTTAATTTTGATGATGTATCCACCTTTAGCAAAGGTTGATTACGCTGCGTTACCAGAAGTATTTAAAGATAAGAAAACCTTAACTTTATCGTTGGTACAGAACTGGATTATTGCTCCAGTATTAATGTTTATCCTTGCGATTATTTTCTTACATAGCTATCCAGAGTATATGACTGGCCTCATTTTAATTGGCTTGGCACGTTGTATTGCAATGGTATTGGTCTGGAATGGTTTGGCTTGTGGCGATAACCAATATGTTGCAGCGTTGGTTGCTTTTAACAGTATTTTCCAAATTTTGTTCTTTAGTACTTATGCATGGCTTTTCTTAACTTTCTTACCGCCTTATTTTGGTGTGGCAGGGCAAGTCATTGATGTGAATTTTTGGACCATCACACATGCGGTTTTGGTGTACTTAGGTATTCCATTCTTAATGGGGTTCTTGACGCGTTTGGTTTTAGTTAAATCAAAAGGGTTAGATTGGTATCAAACTAAATTTTTACCAAAAATCAGCCCGATTAGTTTAATTGCTTTACTTTTTACCATTGTGGCGATGTTTAGTCTAAAAGGTGGTGATGTGGTGAGCTTACCTTTAGATGTATTACGTATTGCGATTCCACTCACGATTTACTTTGTGGTGATGTTCTTTATTAGCTTCTTTATGAGTAAACGTATGGGGAATAATTACCCGCGTACAGCGGCAATTTCATTTACCGCGGCAGGTAATAACTTTGAGTTGGCTTTAGCTGTTGCGATTGCAACTTTTGGTTTGGCATCACCTGTAGCATTTACTACAGTAATAGGACCATTGGTTGAAGTACCTGTGCTGATTTCATTGGTTTCAGTTTCGCTTTGGTTAAAGAAAAAGTATTACGCTTAAGAGATATAACAAAATTTATTTGATCAAAGTTTTATTAAAGTGCCTTTAGACAGGCACTTTTTTATTGTCTCGTTATTCACATTCAAGTCATCGTTGGTAATAGTTTTTGCAGTAGTTCAATGAAGTTTGAAACTTTCGCTGAATTCTCATTTTCTCGTGTAATCAAGTAAATAGGCGCATTCATTTTTATAGAGTCATCAAACTCGCGATATACAATTTCATGTTCCCAAAAGTTATGCATTGAGGCTGGCACAATCGTTATACCAATTCCAGCCGCCACTAAATTTAATGTTGCGGTTGGACGAGGTGCTTCCTGAATAATGCGTGGACTAAAGCCTGCTTGATAGCAGCTATATAAAATATTGTCATATAAGCCTTGTCCTGAAGAACGACGGTATAAAACAAAATTTTCATCTGATAAGTCATTTGAGCTAATTTTTTCTTTTTGTGTAAGTGGGTGGCCCATAGGTAATGCCACTACCATTGGCTCATCTAATATATGAAGATGCTTTAGCCCAATATCACGGCTGATGGGTGCTCTTAAAAAAGCGATATCAAGTTTCTCTGAGATTAATCGATCTAATTGTTTTTGGCTGCCTGCTTCTTCAAGTTTGGTTAGTACCTTTGGATATATTTCTCGATATGACCGCAATACGAGTGAAATGAGCGGATGCAAACCTGCGGAACTTGTAAAACCAATATTGAGTTGTCCAGTTTTACCTTGGCTAACATCTTGGACTAATTTTGGAATATGTTTGGCATGTTCTAATAAAAGTTGTGCTTCTTTAAATAAGGCTAAACCCGCTTCAGTCGGTTCAATGCCACGAGGCTGGCGAATAAGTAACTGTGTACCGAGTTCTTCTTCAAGCTTTTTGAGTAAACGCGTCAAAGGCGGCTGTTGAATAAATAATCGGTTTGCTGCATGCGTGATATTTTTTTCTTCTACCACCACCACAAAGGCATGAAGCTTATGTAAATCTAGCATAGGAATACCTTTAGGGTATGGTTAGTGAAAATAAAAGCATTTGTAGATATATCATAAAAGTAGCATTCTATCTTGGTCAGATAAAGTGAAAAGTAACGAAAATGAACCATGTTGAGATTGCTGTGCAAAAGGAGACCGTACCGACTTGCACAGAACTGTTTTTAGGTTTTTTAACATTAGGTTTAATCGGATTTGGTGGCGTATTGCCTTTAGCTCGTAAAGTCGTTGTAGAGCAGAGGCAGTGGCTAAGTCCTGAAAAATTCACTGAGTTACTGGGTCTGTGTCAATTTTTACCGGGCGGCAATATCATTAATTTATCTGTTGCGATTGGCATGGAGTTTCGCGGTGTCCGTGGCGCGGTGAGTTCACTGATTGGGTTGATCCTTGCGCCTACGATAATTGTTGTACTTTTACATTATGTCTATGAGCAGTTCCAAGACAACCTTATGGTTAAGCATCTTTTTGAAGGGTTAGGAGCAGCAGCAGCTGGGCTTCTGGTTGCAACTGGTTTGAAAATGTTGAAACCATTGTTACGTAACCCAATAGCGATGTGTGTTGTTGTGGCAGCAATTGTTAGCATTGCTTTTCTAAAAATCTCCTTGCTTTTGACCATGCTGATTTTGTTGGCACTTTATTCAACTATTATTTGGAGACGTGTGTAATGGGTGCAGTTCTACTTACTTTAGCCATCATTTTTACTCAATTGTCTCTTATTGCATTTGGTGGCGGCAATACAATTTTGCCTGAAATGCAACGCCAAGTCGTTGATATTCATCATTGGATGACGGCACAAGAATTTAGTGCATTATTTGCCATGGCTCAAGCAGCTCCCGGTCCAAATATGATGATTGTACCGTTGGTAGGATGGCATGTAGCAGGGTTGTCAGGTCTACTGGTAACGTCTACTGCTAAATTTTTACCTTCATCAATTATTACTGTGTTTGTAATGAGAGGTTGGTCAAAATTTAAAGATAAGAAATGGCGCCGTGTTTTACAGCTTGCTTTACAACCTGTCACTGTGGGAACTGTGCTTGCCAGTGCATGGATTATTTCTGAGGCAGCGGCAATAAATACTTTACTTGTCATTATGGTAGTCATTGCAACTTTATTGTCTTTAATTAAAAAGGTTCATCCCTTGCATGTCTTAATTGCTGGAGCGGTATTTGGCGTGGTCTTACTCTAGTTTAACCAGTTTGCCGACCTGCGCTGGATGAGTTCAGGTTGGCTTTTTTTGATGAAGTAAATAACAATTAAATCTAAAAAACCGATTAAATCTATAAAAACATACTGTTTCACCTATTTTGTGTTTTAACGTACTATGCATCTATTGAAAGAATTTGGATGCATTGGAGTAAAAAACAGATGTTAGATCAAAACATTAAAACTCAATTAAAAGCTTATTTAGAACGTTTAGAAAGTCCAATCGAATTAGTTGCTGCTTTAGATGAATCAGATAAAGCAGCTCAAATTAAAGAACTAGTGACAGAAATCGCTGAGCTTTCTGACAAAGTGACTGCCCGTTTTGATGGTAACAATACACGTCGTCCAAGCTTTGGTGTCGCTAAAGCAGGTGAACAACCTCGTGTGTTCTTTGCTGGCTTACCGATGGGCCATGAGTTTACGTCTTTGATCTTGGCACTGTTACAGGTGTCTGGTTATGCACCGAAGGTTTCTGATGAAGTGCTGAACCAGATTAAAGGTTTAAACCTCCAAGCTAACTTTGATGTGTTTGTATCGTTAAGCTGTCATAACTGTCCGGATGTGGTACAGGCGCTGAACCTGATTGCCATTTATAACCCGAACACCACAGCAACCATGATTGATGGTTCATTCTTCCAAGACGAAGTGGAAGAACGCAAAATCATGGCTGTACCGATGGTGTTCCAAGATAATGAGCACATTGGTCAAGGTCGTATGACCCTTGAAGAGATTGTGGCAAAACTTGATACCAACTCAGCTGAAAAAGATGCAGCAGCACTCAATGCCAAAGATGCGTTTGATGTATTGGTAATTGGTGGTGGACCTGCGGGCGCAACAGCAGCCATCTATGCGGCACGTAAAGGTATTAACACCGGTATCGTGGCTGAACGCTTCGGTGGTCAGGTGATGGATACCATGGACATTGAAAACTTCACCTCTGTGCAAAAGACTCAAGGTCCTAAGTTTGCTGCCGAAATGGAAGCACATGTTCGTGAATACGATGTTGATATCATGAACCTGCAACGTGTCAGCAAAATCACAGGTGCAAACCAAACGATCAATGGTCTGGTTGAAGTTGAACTTGAAAACGGTGCGAAACTTGAATCGAAAACTGTGATCCTTTCAACAGGTGCACGTTGGAGAGAAATGAATGTACCGGGTGAGCAAGAATACCGTACCCGTGGTGTCGCGTACTGCCCGCACTGTGATGGTCCATTGTTCAAAGGCAAACGTGTTGCGGTGATTGGTGGTGGTAACTCAGGTGTTGAAGCTGCAATTGACCTTGCAGGGATTGTTGAGCATGTGACTTTGGTTGAGTTCGATACAAAACTTCGTGCTGACCAAGTGTTGCAAAACAAACTACATAGCTTGCCAAACACAACTGTGATTATGAATGCGTTAAGCACAGAAGTGTTAGGCGACGGTTCACAAGTGACTGGTCTTAAATATAAAGACCGTGCCACTGATGAAGAGCATGTGGTAGAGCTTGCAGGGATCTTTGTACAGATTGGTTTACTGCCAAATACTGACTTCTTAAAAGACAGTGAAGTTGAGTTAACCAACCGTGGTGAGATCATTGTGAATGACCGCAATGAAACCAATGTCAAAGGTGTATTTGCTGCGGGTGACTGTACGACTGTGCCTTACAAGCAAATCATTATTGCCACAGGTGAAGGCGCCAAAGCATCACTCTCTGCGTTTGATTACATCATCCGTTCTGGGCAATAAAACTTAATTTCAAAACAAAAGAGCCAAAGGATAACCTTTGGCTCTTTTTTATTTTTATGGTTTATATAAACCGTGTTCAACTAAATGCTCTCGTAAAATACGACGTAGCTCTAGTACCGCTTGAGGTGTTAACTGAATAGAGTGTCCACCTGGAAGAACTTTCTCAGATTTTGCACCTTCTAAGTGGGCGCTCTTATAGGGAACGATACCATCGGTAATCACATTTGGGTCATCACTCTTGGTAATGTTACCCATAATAGAGTGGAAGACTAACCCTTGGTGCGGATTAATATTTTCTGTAAGTTCCATAAATTTAGATTGATGACTCAAGTCACTTGGACCATTTTGAATCAAACCATTATCAATATTACTCAAGAAATCTTTAACATCTAAATTTTCAGTGGTGAGTGAAGTGGCTACAGCCGACAAAAATGCACCCGGTAAACGAATAATTTTACGTGCAGCTAACGTAAACCAACGATCTGCATAATCTGTACCTCGATGAGGAGAAGCTAAGAAAATTGCACGATCAAAATTATTGATTGAATGCATTTGCAATCGCTCAGTAACCATTGGATGTTTCTTAAAACGGTTTTGCTGACGAATGGTCATCAAATCTAAAGCGGGCTTGGTAATATCCCCATCACTGACCAGTAACCGGCTAATAATACCTCCCATACTATGGCCGACAAGAACAGCATCATGTGCAGCAGGGTCACTAGGGTTCAACGAACCAAAAGCTTGCTTAAGAAGGGCATAAGTTTGGAAACGGCTTTCCAAAATCGGCATATTGGTTGAATAAAAAACTTGCCAAACTTGATAGTTATCTCTTAAAACCGTGTCACCCATAACATCATTGGTCAAAGCAATCCACGCCTCAGGACTACTTGCTAGACCATGAATCAACACAATAATCTTCTTATTGGGGTTGTATGGCTCAAGCATGTAGAGATGTGGCATGGTCAAGTGCTGATCACGATCAATTAGGCTTAAATAAGCTGCCACTCCTAAGTTATTTTCTGCCAGCCATAGACCATAAGGTGCAGAGAAGTTGGCTGCTAGAGGATATTGCTTACCAGCGACATTAATATTATCGGTGCGATAAGGGTCGTAAACGCGAATCACGAATTCAGAATTATTAATAATTTCTTCAACAGTGGTCGCATGTTTTGGTTCAGCGACAATAGTTGCAGCCAAATAACGTGCATGATGAATATTGGGGTTAACGCCATTTTTATAATTGTATTTAAGCGGGTCTAAAATATATTCATTAATATCTTCTTTTCCTGAGCTAGGAAAAACTGCTACAAATTCAGAGCCAAAACCATCGCGGCGGTTA
The DNA here is from genome assembly GCF_000196795.1 of Acinetobacter oleivorans DR1. Lineage (NCBI taxonomy): Bacteria > Pseudomonadati > Pseudomonadota > Gammaproteobacteria > Moraxellales > Moraxellaceae > Acinetobacter > Acinetobacter oleivorans. The sequence continues at coordinate 2,443,893 of NC_014259.1, read as the reverse complement.
ATGGTTCTTAATCCTGAAAAATTTAAATTATAACTAGAAATTAACTTTTCTAATTTTTGTCCAGCAAGTTGTTGGTGAAATTCAAAATCAATCGAATAGACACTTTTACCAATATGTATTTGAGGTTCTACGACATCTTTTTTTGGATAGCGTAAATCATAAACGCTCACCATTTTTGCTATAGCCTGATTGTAAAAGTCCCGAATCTGAACTTGTCTATTATCAAAAATACGGTCGGTAGGCTTACGTTTTGTTGAAAATAGATAGGCGTAGCTATAACGAATACTTTTATCGAGTAAATTTAATTGTTGGTCTAAGCAATCATCATATTTATTCTGAATATTGGTTTGTTCTTCTTCGGACTTGTGTTTAGTAAACCTACTAATTTTACAATCCGAGGAATCTGACAAAGCCATTGCTTTTGCCAGATACATTTCACTTGCAGCTGATAAAAACTGTTCATCTAAAATTTGAGGAAGTTTTTTGAGTTGATTTACACAGTTATCAGGGGTTTCAGTGCAGACTTTAGCTTCCTGACCAGACATTGATAAAACATTCAGACTTGCTTCGCTGAGTTTATCTTGCGTAAGAATACTATTACGTTCATTTGCAATAGTCACATTCAAAGCTTGCTGTTTAACATTAACGACCTGACAACCACTCAGAATTGAACCGAGTAGCATGACCGTCAATACTGTTTTGCTTCTTTTTATTGAAAACATTATGGTCAAAATTTAGTGGCTCAATGGTAGGTAGATCATACAAATTTTAAAATATTTTTCAAATGATCAAATAAAAAAAGGGCTGTCAAAACAGCCCTTTTTTATCTATTTAAGCTTATTTTTTAGGTGTTGCACTTGGTGTTGTAGTTGCAGACATTGCTGGGTTAGTCAAAACTTGCCATACATTCCAACGACCTTGTTTTTCAATTTCCTGAATTAAACGATCAGCAATTTCCGATTCATCTGGATATTTCACTTTATAATTTTTAAGTGTCTGAATCGCGTTTTTCTTTTGCTCCATTGCAATATAGTTGTTTGCAGCAGCTAGATATGCTTCTTGAACATTACCTTTAATGGCTTTATCTAAGTAAGGAATAGCTTCACGTTGACCACCACCTTCAGATAAACCGAAACCAAACCAGAAGTTTGTTTCTGCATCATCTGGGCTAATTTTTAAAAGTCGTTGAGCATATTCTAAAGATCGAGTGGTATGAACAGTACCTAAATCAAGGTTACGTGCAAGAACGCTTGCTTTGAAAGCGCGAAGCAAAATATCAAATGATGCATTTGGGTTTGCAGCAAGTGTATCAAGTTGTTGTGTTACTTCTTTAAGTTTACTTTCGAAGCCTTTACGCTCTTGACGATCAGTAAAACGAGGTGGGTAGTGACGAGCTTTGCCTTCTACTAACTGTAAAAAGTCATCAATACTTGTAACATCAATTTCATTTTCACCAGCTAAAACTGCGTATTTCATTGAACGCTGTGAATTATTTACAGTCGGAACAATCAGTTTATTGACGTCGAGAGTAAGCTGTTTAGTCGGGTCATCTTGACGATTAACGACCATTTTGGTTACTGGCTGTGCAGCAGCGTCTTTTAAGGCAACTTCAAATGCTGGCGGTTGATCGTAGTTAAAAGGATTTAACGCATAAAAAGGAGGAGTAAGCTCTGGTTCCTTGAAAACAAAAGGCTCAATTTTTTGTTGTTTTACAGGTGCCATTGTACAAGCTGTTAAACTTGAAGTCGCAAGGATGATATATGCCAAAGGCTTAAAATTCATAGGATCTTCCGTTCATTTTAGTAAAGTCAGATTTGGTAGTGACAAGTCTAGAAAAAGCTAAACCGACATGCAAGGGTAAGCGTGTTACATTATGAATCAAGAATATTACGTTTTTGATATCTTGTTTTGTGCACCACATTCACGACGCACTTCTTCAAGAATTTTTAGCTCTTCATCACTAAAAGGTTGTTCATCTTGACTTTCTTTTTCGAAGCTAGGATCTAGCTCTGATAAACGCTGACATAAATTATTCATACGCGTTTCATTGTGCTGAATACGATCTAGTAAAACACGCATGCCTTCTAAAATAGGGTCTGACTGATCAGCAGTTGTCGCATATGGGGCAAAACCAATACTTTGCGCATAATCGCGGCGACGCTCTTCATCTTTATCTTTAGTTTTGTCGGTATCTTTATAGATATATCGTGCAGGGTTTCCTACAGCAGTTACTCCGGCAGGAACAGCTTTAGTCACTACAGCATTTGAACCGACTTTGGCACCTTTACCTACAGTAAATGGACCCAAAATTTTCGCACCGGCACCAACAACAACACCGTCTTCTAAAGTTGGATGGCGTTTACCAGTTTTCCATGTGGTACCACCTAAGGTAACCCCATGATAAAGCGTAACATCATCACCAATTTCAGCAGTTTCACCAATCACAACACCCATGCCATGATCAATAAAAAAACGCTTACCGATTTTAGCGCCAGGATGAATTTCAATTCCAGTTGCAAAACGGCTAAATGAAGAAAGTAGGCGAGCTGCACCTTTACAATCTTTTTGCCATAATTCATGCGCAACACGATGCATCATAATTGCATGAATACCTGGGTAAGTCGTAAGAACTTCTAGTGTATTGCGGGCAGCAGGATCTCGCGCAAATACAGCTTTTATATCTTCTTTAAGCTGCTTAAGCATTGGGTTGATCCTCCTTGTCAGATAATGCTTTTTTCCATTTACCACTTGTTAAAGCTTGTACGCGACTAAAAATACCGCGAAGTAAATGATATTCCATACGATCTAATTGTATACGACCAAATAAACGACGCAAGCGTAAAGGTAATAAGCGTGGATTTTCTGGATCTAAAAATTCGATTTCGGTCAGCATTTTTTCTAGATGAGGATAAAACTCTTCCATTTGTTGCTGAGTCACCAAAGGTTCATCCCATTGCATGCTTTGGCCTTGAACTAATGGCATTTCATCTACATTCTGATCGACTTGCTCTTGCTCAAGAGCAGACATGCGAAGTTCGTAACATACAACTTGAATCGCTTGTGCAACATTCAACACGCCATAGTCCGGATTGACAGGAATAGTTAAATGATAATTTGCCAGTGCTAATTCTTCATTTGTTAAGCCACGGTCTTCACGGCCAAAAACAATAGCAATTTGTTGTCCTTGAGTGGTGGCCTTAATAGCTTCTTTAGCCGCAGGTCTCACATCAAGTAAAGGCCAAGGAATGGTGCGGCTACGTGCACTTGTTCCAAATACTAAATGACAGTCTTTAATCGCATCTTCTAAGGTATCTACAATCTCAAGATGTTCAAATAAATCTTGGGCACCTGCGGCAAGTGCTTGTATATCTGGATGAGGGTATGTTTTTGGTGCTACGAGAACTAATTTAATTAGTCCCATTGTTTTCATGGCACGTAAAGCACTACCAATATTGGCAGGCAAAGTTGTATTTACCATGACAATACGCACTTGTGCTAATTGCTTTGACACGGTGGTGTGGTCAAACGAACTCATAAGATTTCCAGAAATTACGAATATTGAGAAACTTCGCTTTGGTATAAATCCAATGCATCGTCCATAGACATACCCGCAGGAGGAGGGGCAACAGCATGTGGACGAACAGGGTCTGCTGCTTTAGCTGCTTTCGACTTTACTTGATATTCAATATAAATATTATCTTTACCAAAATAATCTCTGAGTTTAGCAAGTAATTCATCTAGAGGAGCGACTTTCCATTGCGGACCAAACTGAAGTTCGGCTTGAGCATAGGATTGATCAATCTGTAACTGTAGAGAGATATGTTGATGCATATCTACATTGCAAAATGGCAAGATCATGTTTTGCAGATCTTTTGCCAGTGTTGGCTGCATGAACTCTTCTGTCAATTTGATTTGAATACTGTTAGCACGTTTTTGTCTTATTTCATTTAACGTGAAAGCCTTGGTTAAACGTCCCATTGGACGATCAAAGCCTTCTCGCTCATAGATTTCGCCTTCGAAAACGACAACACGTTCAACTTGCACAATATCTTTAAAACGTTGGAAACGCTCATGGTTACAGCTGACTTCAATACGTGCCGTACCATCATCTAGTACAATAACCACACGGTTCGGGAAGTTTGCGACATCAATGACCAAACCTGCATAAACCGTTGTAACACCACGACGCGTCGCAGTAATTTCGTTTAGTTTTACAGGAATAAAAGCTTTGAGTTCTTGTCGGTAAACATCAATTGGATGACCGGTTAAATATAAACCAAGCGTATCTTTTTCGCCTTTGAGACGAACTTCGTCACTCCATGGTTTTACTGGTTTAGCTGGCTTACGCTGAACTTCTTCAACCTCACCAAATAAATCCATAATTCCGCTTTCACGGTTACTTCGAGCTTGTTCAGCGGCTTGAACAGCTTCAGGCAATTGAGCCATTAAGCTTGCACGTTCAATTCCTAAGCAATCGAGTGCACCCGCGCGAATTAAAGCTTCAAGAGTACGCTTATTGATTTTCTTCAAATCAATACGATGGCAAAAATCGAATAGATCTGTATAAGGACCAAATTGTCGACGAGAGTCAATAACTGACTGCATTGCTTGTTCGCCGACGCCCTTAATTGCACCTAAACCATAAACAATCGTTTTATCGTTACTTGCATGGAAGTGATAAGTCGACATGTTGACTGATGGTGGTAAGACTTCAAGATTATTGTTTCGACAGTCATCAATCAAAAATACAACACTGTCCGTGTTTTGCATTTCGGATGTCATTACCGCTGCCATAAACTCAGCAGGGTAATGAGCTTTTAACCATGCAGTATGGTAGGCAACTAGGGCATAAGCAGCCGCGTGAGATTTGTTAAAACCATAGCCTGCAAACTTTTCCATATAGTCAAAGATATGGTTTGCTGTGCTTTCGTCAATCCCTTTTTCAGCAGCACCTTCTAAGAAGATTTGGCGCTGTTTGACCATTTCCTCAGGTTTCTTTTTACCCATTGCACGGCGTAGTAAGTCTGCGCCACCTAAGGTATAACCTGCACAAATCTGTGCAGTCTGCATTACCTGTTCCTGATAAACCATAATTCCGTAAGTTGGTTCTAATACACCTTCTAAAAGAGGATGGAGATATTCAAAATCTCCACCATGCATACGGTGAATAAAGTCAGGAATCAGGTCCATTGGACCCGGACGATACAAGGATACGAATGCAATAATTTCTTCAAATTTGCTTGGACGTGCTTCTTTAAGCATCCGTTTCATGCCGACGGATTCAAACTGGAATACCGCTGTTGTATTTGCATCGGCAAAGACAGAATAAGCTTTAGCGTCGTCTAGAGGAACATGCAGGATATTGAGTTGATCATTACTGTCGCGGTTTTTATTAATATTTTGAATCGCGTCTTCAATAACGGTTAAGTTACGTAAACCCAAGAAGTCGAACTTGACCAGACCTGCTGCTTCTACATCGTCTTTATCATATTGAGCAACGCGGTTTGTTCCGTCTGCATCACAAAGTACAGCCGAGAAATCGGTAATTTTACCTGGTGCAATAACTACACCTCCGGCATGTTTACCCGTATTTCGGGTTACACCTTCTAATTTTAATGCCATTTCCCAGATTTCACTTGCATCGTCGTTATCTGGGTTAGAGGGGTTGGTCACAATATCTTTAAGCTGTGGTTCCATATCAATAGCGGTAGCTAAATCCACACCGAGTGGTTTGGTAGGCACCATTTTTGAAATACGGTCAGCTAAACCGTAAGATTTACCCAATACACGCGCAACGTCACGGATTGCACCTTTTGCTGCCATGGTTCCGAAAGTTGCAATTTGTGAAACGGCTTCACGACCATAAGTACGCGATACGTAATCAATAACGCGGTCACGTCCAGCAATACAGAAATCGACGTCAAAGTCAGGCATCGATACACGTTCTGGGTTCAAGAAACGTTCGAAGAGCAGATCGTAACGAAGTGGGTCAAGGTCTGTAATTTTTAAGCTGTATGCGACTAATGAACCTGCACCTGAACCACGACCCGGCCCAACTGGCACACCATTATTTTTTGCCCATTGAATGAAGTCCATGACGATGAGGAAGTAGCCGGGGAAACCCATCTTCAGGATAATACCGACTTCATAATCAATTCGTTCATCGTAAGGCTTACGAATCTCTGGCCAATCTTCACCACGTTTTTCAACAGGGTAAAGATAATTTAAGCGCTCTTCCAAGCCTACTTTAGATAAATGTTCAAAATAAGTATCGATGGTAAAACCATCTGGAATTGGATAGTCAGGTAAAAAGTAAGTTCCGAGTTGCAGTTTAACGTTACAGCGTTTAGCAATATGATAGGTGTTCTCGATAGCGCTAGGAATATCGGAAAACAATTCGATCATTTCATCTGAGGTTTTAAAGTGCTGCTCAGGACTATATATGCGTGGACGACGATTATCTGCGAGTACATAACCATCAGCGATACAAACACGTGCTTCGTGTGCTTCGAAATCTTCTTTTTCTACAAAGTGCACATCATTATGTGCAACTACACCAACATTATATTGTGCAGCAAGTTTAGCTGCTTCTTGAATAAAGTCTTCTTCACCAGGACGGTCGGTACGTGTTAAAGCAAGATAAACACGGTTACCAAACTTTTCGAGCCATGCTTCTAAAAGGGGAGCTGCTTTTTGTGGGTTAGATGAACAAAGCATCTGACCAACATCACTATGCTGGCCAAGTAAAACGATAATATCTTGATGCTGTTCAAGTACCCATTCTTTTTTTACACATGGAATACTGAGCTGTTGTCCTTCAATAAAACCGCGTGAAACGATTTCGGTGAGACTTTTCCATCCAACATCACTCATTGCAAGTAATGTTGCACGGTGTTGAGCATCATCAAGGCGAATCGTACTACCTAAAAGAGGCTTAATGCCTTTTTTTAAACAAGCATTATAAAATTTTACCGCCGCATGGAGGTTAGAGAGGTCAGTTAATGCCAACGCAGGCATTTGGTCTTTAACCGCAGCATTGACCAAGTCAGGTATGCGAACTATCGACTCTGTAATCGAAAATTCTGTATAAATACCTAGATGAACAAACTGCATAAACCAATCCTTAATGCGACCGAAGCATAGTTTAACACGCAAAGTTAAAAGGAAATGGTTAATATTTTGGCAAACTGTTAAGGATTTTATTATTTAAGAAGAATGAGTTGAACATCTATTGTACAGTTTTAATATAAAAGACATTATTTTTATAAAATATGACCAGCTCAAACACCAAAGTTTGAGCTGGTTGAAAACTTAGTACTGCCAGAACATACGTTGAATTTCTTTAGCGTCATTAGTCTTAGTAAGAGCTAATGCAGCAAGAAGACGTGCTTTTTGTGGGTTTAAGTCATGAGCAGCTACCCAACCATATTTATCATCAGGTTGTTCAGCATTACGTAATACGAAACCTTGTGGTACACGTGATGAACGGATAATTTGAATACCGTCTTTATCATGAAGTTTTTGTAAAGTTGGAACGATATAGTTCGCAACAGAACCGTTACCAGTACCTGCATGGATAATCGCTTTAGCACCAGCTTTTGCATATGCTTCATAAGCATCAGGAAGCATAGAGTCTGAACCGTAAACGATTTGTACCAGTGGAAGTGCATCACCTTTAATATTTTCGATATTAAATTCTGAAGCATTTGTAAAACGTTTTACAGACTGTCTGAACCAGTATGGCTTGCCTTCAACTAATGTACCTAAAGCGCCCCATTGGCTAACAAAAGCATTTGTATGAATGTTAATGCCTTTAGTGACATCACGCGCTGCAAAAATAGAGTCGTTCATCAGAACCATAACGCCTTTATTTTTTGCATCATCAGAAGCTGCTAAAGCAACTGCGCTATAAAGGTTAAGTGGTCCATCTGCTGAAAGAGCAGTTGAAGGACGCATTGAACCAACAATAACAATCGGTTTATCAGTGTGAACAACAAGATTTAAGAAAAATGCTGTTTCTTCTAAAGTGTCTGTACCGTGAGTAATCACGACACCATTAACAGATGGTTTTTTTACCAGCTCATTTACTTGACGAGCAATTTGTAATAATTCCTTGTCAGTAATACTTTCAGAAGCGACCTGTAATGCTTGAATACCAGTGACATTCGCCAAATCTTTGATTTGTGGAACAGCATTAATTAAGGCATCAACTGGAACTTTTGCAGCAGTGTAGGTTGCACTGTTTGCTGAGCTTGCGCCAGCACCCGCGATAGTACCGCCAGTGGCTACAACAACTACATTATTTTTTGCGTAAAGTGGGAGAGAGCAGGCCAATAAGCCCATCGCTAAACCTAAAGATTTAACAGTTTTAGTCAACATCGAAAATATCCTTATGAAGTGACGAAGTAGAAGTTTGCCGAATACGCCTGCTTTTCCTAAGCAAAATACATACCATGTAAAACATATTCGTAACTTGTTTGAATAAGAAGCATCCCTGAATAGCATTTTGTTTCATCAACAATTGCTTAGTCATTGCCTTTATTTAGCGTTAATAAATATCATGAATAAAATAAAAAATCTATTAAGTTTTTCTAATTTATCTCAATTTTTTTGTTTTTAATATAAATGATACAAATGATTTTCTCATTATTATAAAATTTAAAAATAATGGGAGTGATATGCTTTTTCTTTACCATTTGATATTTATATATCATTGATTGTATATCATATTGTTTGTAAATAAAATTATATAAATTTTTTGATAGATAAACTAAATAATAATTTCAATAGTTTAATATAATTAAGTGTTAATGAAATGAATTAAAAATTAATCAATTGATGTTTATTTTTAAGGATATAAATTCTGTTTGGGTGAATTTTATTCTCTTTTTAAGGTTTGTTTTAAGAAAATTTAATAGCAGTAAAAATACATTATTGGGTTCATTATTTAATATGGAAATACACATAAATTTTTATTGTTTAATTTTAGAATAAAAAGAAGAGCAATTTTATAAGGTCATATAAAATTGCTCTTAAGTTGGGAGAGTGGGAGAAAAGAGAAACTTAAGCGGGCGTTTGTTCTTGAGTTGATTTAATTAATACTGGCTCTGGTAGCTCTTCAGTATCTGCTACTTTTTCGCCTTCAAGCTTAGCAACAACTGCGGTAGCAATACTGTTACCTACTACGTTTGTTGCAGTACGACCCATATCAAGGAACTGATCAATACCAAGCAATAAGAGAATGCCAGCTTCAGGTAAATGGAACATGGTGAGTGTTGCTGAAATAACCACAATTGAAGCTCGTGATACACCTGCAATACCTTTACTTGTCACCATCAGAGTTAACAGAATTAAGATTTGTTGAGTGAAGCTAAGATCGATGTTGTAAGCTTGAGCAATAAACAGTACTGCAAACGTGGTGTACATCATTGAACCATCTAGGTTAAATGAATAACCCAACGGTAATACAAAGCTAGTCACTTTTTTAGGCACACCAAATTTATTGAGTGCATCCATTACTTTAGGGTAGGCAGACTCACTTGAAGCTGTAGCGAAAGCAAGAGTTACAGGTTCACGAATTAATTTACCTAAGCGGAAAATATCTTTTTTAAGTACGATTGCACCAACAGAGAACAAAATGATCCAAAGTAACAGAAGACCGAAATAGAACTCAGCGATTAAAATACCGTAGTCAACAATTAAGCCTAAACCTTGTACTGTAATTGCTGAAGCAATTGCAGCAAATACTGCAAAAGGTGCAAACATCATGACGTAATCGGTGATTCGGAACATGATCTTGCTAAGTTCTTCAGTCAAACGAACAATAACTGAATCTTTTTCGTTGCCTTGATTTACAAAAGCGAGTGCTGAACCAAAGAAAATAGCGAAAACAAGCACTTGTAAAATATCGTTATTTGCCATTGCTTCTGCAATGCTGCGTGGGAACACATGGCTTAAGAATGATTGCAGTGTAAAGCCAGTAGTCTCTGGGAGAGAAGCGCCACTAAGTTGTTGAGCTGTTGGTAGTGCTAAATCTAGAGCTGCGCCGGGTTGGAAAAAGTTTGCTAAACCCATGCCGATCGCAAGTGATACAAACGAAGCAGTAATAAACCAAGTCATTGACTTGAGTGTGATACTACCAATCGATGTAGATTTCCCCATTGATACAATGCCTGAAACAATTGTGGCAAATACCAATGGAGCAATAATCATTTTGATGAGGCGTAAAAAGATGTCTGTGCCGATGCTAAAATAAGAAGCGATTTGTTTGAGTTGGTCACCTTCATTAAAAAAGTGGTGACAAATCCAGCCTGTCAATACGCCAAGTAAAATAGCAATAACAATATACTTGAGCAATTTCTTTTGCTTCATATGAACCTCTATCCATTTGATTCAATCATTCTTTGATGGGATTTGAATGATTGAAAGCTTTCCTTGTTAGTTCAGTCCGGTCGTTCTACCGATTTTATCTTCCTAGATATCTGAATCTGTTTTAACCGAATCGAATATGGTGATGTTGTTATGGGAAGGGATTGTTGCTCGATTTTGAAGCAGTGTGAAATGCAAAAAAATATTGATCCATGCATTTTTTGCATAATGAAGATTGCAGTAAATGTGAAATTACGCACAAATTTAAACGTATGGTAAAAAATATAGAAATGAATGATTAAACAGAATTTAAAGATTAAATAAATTAAAATTTTAATGAAAAGTATTTAAATTCAAATAGTTATTTTAGTGAAAATAAAAGCGCGGAAGAGTTTGTAATTATTCTTTTTTTAAATTAGTTAAATAAAATTATCAAAAAAGGCATCTAATTTAAGATGCCTTTTTTGATATGCATTTTTTTAACGACGATTGGCTAAGAAACGACCTAAACGAGTGATTGCTTCTCGTAATTCATTTTCAGCTGGTAAGAAAACCACACGGAAATGATCTGGAGTTGGCCAATTAAAGCCCGTACCTTGGACCAATAACACTTTTTCTGCACGTAACAAATCAAGCATTAACTTTTCGTCATCTTCAATTGGATAGATGTTTGGATCGAGGCGAGGGAAACAGTACATTGCCCCATCTGGTTTTACGCAGCTTACGCCAGGAATTTCATTTAGCATTTCCCAAGCGATATTACGCTGTTCGTACAAACGGCCACCCGGACGAATCAGGTCATTAATTGATTGATAACCGCCTAAAGCAGTTTGAATCGCATATTGAGCCTGAACGTTTGCACATAGACGCATTGATGCCAACATATCTAAACCTTCGATATAGTCAGCAGCGCGGCTTTTATCTCCGGTAATTGCCATCCAGCCTGAACGGAAACCTGCGATACGATAAGCTTTTGATAAACCATTAAAAGATACGCAAAGCTGGTCGCCAGCTAATGAAGCTACTGAAACATGTTCAATACCGTCATAAATAATTTTGTCGTAAATTTCATCAGCAAATAAAATTAGATCATATTTTTTTGCAAGCACTACAATCTGTTCAAGAATATGACGTGGATAGACTGAACCAGTAGGGTTGTTTGGGTTAATGATGACAATACCGCGAGTATTCGATGTAATCTTGCTTTCAATGTCAGCAATATCTGGATACCAGCTATTTTCTTCATCACATTTATAGTGAATTGCTGTACCACCCGAAAGATTAACAGCTGCTGTCCAAAGTGGGTAATCCGGCATTGGAATCAACATTTCGTCGCCATCATCAAGCAAGCCTTGCATCGCCATAACAATAAGTTCAGACACGCCATTACCGATATACACGTCATTCACGTGCATATTTAGGATGCCTTTTTGTTGGTAATATTGGCAGATAGCTTTACGTGCTGGAAAGATACCTTTTGAGTCAACATAACCAATCGCATTTGGCAGGTTTAAAGCAACGTCATTAATAATTTCTTGTGGGGCTTCAAAACCAAATGGAGCAGGGTTGCCGATATTGAGCTTGATGATTTTATGTCCTTGCTCTTCCATTTCATTGGCGGCTCGTAATACTGGTCCGCGAATGTCATAACAAACATGCTCAAGCTTCGATGATTTCTTTATTTCTCGAGAAGTTGGCATGGATTGGAGGATAGCAGTATTTTTAGACATAGCTGGATTCACTTTTGCATATCGGTATAAATAACTTTTAAATGTTTTAACTGTTACCAAATTCAGATCGTGTTGATCTTTTAGTAATTCAACAATTTTTTCATGGGTAAAGCCCGATTGCTGATACTGTTTGATAACTGGTAATAGTTGCTGGAAAAGCACACTTTTTTTCTGAGACATGTTTTGTCCTATACAACCGTGCCGAACAAGAATAGCACCATCTTTGCTTCCTTGGAAGAAAATAAAACATAAATTTGCTTACTTATAATTTTGATTTTTGCCTACTTTTTGCTTTCCATTGCTTAGGTGATTAAATTCCAACAAATTTTACGTTCAGAGACTAGTGTTTTTGTGAGGAATGGCGTAAATATAAAACTCAATCATCAGAAATGTTTCATCAGAATAAAGGTGCATGTCATGGGAAAAGTCAATAAAACAGACCGGGAATGGCAAAGAGAGTTATCACCAGAAGAGTATCGGATCACACGACAAAAGGGCACTGAACCTGCATTTACGGGGCAATACTGGAATACTAAGCAACATGGCACCTATGTCTGCCGTTGCTGCGGTGCAGAATTGTTCTCCTCAGATACTAAATATGACAGTGGTTGTGGTTGGCCTAGCTTCTTTAAACCGATTGAGCCAACTGCAATTGAAGAACATGACGATTTATCGCATGGTATGGTCAGAACAGAAATTGTTTGTCATGATTGCGAAGCCCATTTAGGGCATGTTTTTGAAGATGGACCACAGCCGACTGGTTTGCGCTATTGTGTAAACTCGGCATCATTACAACTTAAATCACAAGAAAAAAATGATGAGGAAACCTATCCATGAGTAATATTTATCAGTTTGAAGCTGAACTGTTAGAGGGTGAAGTTAAGCAATTAGCTGATTACAAAGGTAAAGTTTTACTAATTGTAAATACTGCAAGTAAATGTGGTTTTACACCACAATTTGCTGGCCTTGAAAAGCTTTATGAGAAATATAAAGATCAAGGCTTGGAAGTTTTAGGGTTTCCCTGCAACCAGTTTGGTGGGCAAGATCCGGGTAGCAATAAAGAAATCGGTACGTTCTGCCAGCGCAACTATGGGGTGAAATTTCCGATGTTTGCTAAAGTAGATGTAAAAGGACCAGAAGCTCACGTCATTTTTAGATATTTGACACGTGAAGCTAAAGGCATTTTAGGAAGCAGCACGATTAAATGGAACTTTACTAAATTTTTGGTAGGGAAAGATGGTGCAGTGCTTAATCGCTATGCGCCTACGACTAAACCAGAAGCATTAGAAGCTGATATTGAAAAAGCATTAGCTAGTTAATGAATTCGATGAACGCTATTCCTCAAGCTTTTGAGTTTTGGCAAGATGGACGTATGCCTTATGTTGAAGCCAGAAGATCTTGTTTTAGTCGAACATGTTATAAGTCTCATAGTCATCCAACATTTTCTATTGGAGCTATAGATGAAGGGAATAGCGTTTTTCAAAGTTCATTTGGTACAGCACAAAAGATTTCTGCTGGTACGTTAGTCATTGTACCTGCCCACATAGAACATTCTTGTAATCCATTACCTGATCAGGCTTGGAGTTACCAGATGTTGCATATGGATATATCTTGGCTTAATCAATGGTACGCTGAGTTTCAAAAAGAGGGCTTTGATTTAAATTTACCTCAGCATAAACCTCTCATTATTAAAGATGAGTCTTTATATCAAGCTTTTTCTGGGATGAATAAAACTTTATTTGACCCTCAAAGATTGATTCTTGAAAAAGAACAGTCGCTTATCTATTGCCTTACTCAGCTGTTACTACCTCATTTTATATTAGAAGAAATACAGAAAACTCAATATTTGTATGAGGACTTCTTGGACTTAATTCATATTATTAAATCATCCGAACGATTTATTTCTCTAGAAGAGCTTGCACAGCAGGTAGGTCTTAGTCGATATGCAATTATTCGTCTATTTAAAGCTAATGTTGGCTTAACGCCCCATGCATTTCAAATTAATTTAAAGATTAATCAAGCCAGAGCTCAATTAAAACACGGGATTTCGCTTGTAGAGTTGGCAGTAAATTTGGGCTTTAGTGATCAGAGCCATTTTCATAAAGCTTTCAAAGCGCATACAGGAATCACTCCTCGTCAGTTTCAACTCGCAGCCGCGCAATAATTTACAATAAATTATTTTTCTCTATTTTTAAGCTATTCCATACAGTTTTAAAGATGAAATCGTTATGGAAGTTTTTTTAGTTATCGCCTTTACTCACTTTTTAGCGCTGCTATCTCCGGGACCTGATTTTTTTCTTATTCTCACCAGTCTTTTGCAAAAGGGTTCTCGTTACACTTACGGTGTCATTGCAGGAATTACGTTTGGTAATGCCTTAATTTTGATGGCGTGTATGTTTGGATTTATGTTACTTGGAAATTTGAGTACGACTATTCTTTTAGTACTTAAGTGGCTTGGGGCAGGGTATTTGGTTTATTTGAGTTATCTTTGTTTTAAGGCTGCTCGCTCTGGCAACTTAACTTTTGCTACTGAAAAAAATGATTTGATTGATCAAGAGTATCAACATCAGGATAAAGTTAAGAGCTTAATGTTGGGAATACAATCTAGTCTACTTAATCCCAAAAATATTATGTTTTATAGTAGCTTGATGTTGCTTATTCAGCATCAATTTAGTTTAGTTCAAAAATTGCTGATGAGTACGTGGATGACTGGAGTCGTACTTGGTTGGAACTTACTGTTGGTTCGGCTATTGCTTCAAAATCGAGTTCTAGAACAGATTAAACGTTCAGCGATAGGTTTATATTATTGCTCTAGTCTGGCTTTTATATGTTTTGCAATCTTACTCATTGTTTATAGTTAATGTCGGTTGTATAGCCTTCATGCTAAATAATTATGAAGGCTATACAACTTATGTATGCTTAAAGAATTGCTTTTAAACGCTTAACTACTTCTTCGCATTGCGCTAAATCGGCAACTAAAGCCATACGTACATGATTTTCCCCAGGGTTACCTTGATCTGTGTCGCGAGATAAATAACGTCCTGGTAAAACTTTAATATGGGCTTTTTCCATTAGCATCTTGGCAAAACTTTCATCGTTATCGACTTTTAACCAATAATAGAAACCTGCATCTGGCTTTTGCAGAGGTAATAAGTGACCTAGTTCGTTTTGGAATAAATCAAACTTTGCACGATATTGCTTACGGTTTTCTTCAACATGGTTTTCATCATTCCATGCCGCAATTGATGCAAGCTGGTGTTGAACAGGCATTGCTGCGCCATGATAGGTACGGTACTGCAAATATGGTTTTAATAATTCTGCATCACCCGCTACAAAACCTGAGCGTAATCCTGGCAAGTTTGAGCGTTTAGAAAGTGAATGAAATACGACACAGTTTTTATAGTCATCACGACCAAGTTCTGCACAAACTTCTAATAAACCAGTAGGTGCTTGCTCGAACCAAAGTTCTGAATAACATTCGTCAGAAGCAATAACAAAATTATATTGATCAGATAACGCGATTAGCTTTTTAAATTGTTCTTTAGAAAGCACAGTGCCAGTTGGGTTGCCCGGCGTACATACAAAAAGAAGGGCTGTTTTTTCCCATACTTCTGCGGGTACTGCATCAAAATCGCCTAAGTAACCATTTTCTTCGGTGCAATTGATGAAATAAGGTTTTGCGCCGGCAAGTAGAGCTGCGCCTTCGTAAATTTGATAAAACGGATTCGGCATTACTATATAAGGCGCATCTTCACGGTTAATGAGCGCCTGAACAAATGAGAAAATCCCTTCACGCGTACCAGACACTGGCAAAATGTGGTTTTCAGCACTAATGCTGTTAAGTTTAAAACGCTTAGTTAGCCAGTCTGCAATACTTTGGCGAAGCTCAGGTAAGCCTTTGCTATTTGGATAAGTTGAGAGGTGATTGAAGTTGTCAATAATTACCTGTTTAACAAACTCTGGTGCTGGATGCTTTGGTTCGCCAATTGATAGAGGAATCAAGGGAAGGTTAGCAGGGGTAGTATCCTTAAAAAGTTGGTTTAACTTTTCAAATGGATATGGGTGCAATAACGACAAGCTAGAGTTCATTAAACAGTTACCAAGTAGTTGAGTTTCAGTGCTGACAAATTTGATTAGATGCTTCATCTAATGCAGCTTTAAGCTTTTCCGAGAAGAGTTTAACCTCTTCGTTATTTAACGGTTTTCCATCTTTTTTCGTGACAAAGAAAATATCTTCTGCACGTTCACCTAAAGTTGCAATTCTAGCTGAATGGATGTCTAAACCTTGCATCATAAATAAGCCACCTACACGTGCAAGTAGTCCGGGGTGATCGAGTGTTGAAATTTCAACCATATTTTGCTGTAACGCTTCATTCAATGTAACGTCAACTGTATTTTCAATATCGAAGTGACGTAGCTGACGTGGAATTCGGCGTTGCATAAGTCCCGGATATTGGTCTGGCTGACTAAGCGCCTTCACTAATGCGGTTTTAACTGTTTCTTCGCGTTCGGGGTCCGTTAGCAATGTACCAAAGCGATCGAGCACAACATAGGTATCTAAGCTAAAAGCGGTACTTGCTGTGATAATTTTTGCATCCTGAACGTCTAAGTTCATGCGGTCTAAAACTGCCACAGTCGTTGCAAAAAGGTTGGGTTGGTCACGCGTGTATATAAAGATTTGCACGGCATCTTGGGCAGCTTTACGGTGAGCACGTAATAGTACTAATGGCTCTGGGTTGTCTCCGTGTTTCAAAATTGCTTGAGTATGCCATGCAATTTCATCTGCCGATTCTTTAATGAAGTATTCATCACCCAGTTCTTGCCATACTTTTTCAACGTCTGCCAATGAGAAACTATTCACCAGTAATTCACTTGCTGCAAATTTGGTGTCTTCAATTAGCATTTGATAGTCAACAGGACGGCTTAAACCTGTACGAATGACATCACGGGCATGCGTATAAAGTTGACGCATAAGCGACGCACGCCATGTGTTCCACAGTTTTGGATTTGTCGCATTAATATCTGCGACTGTTAAAGTATATAGATAATCAAGATGTTCCATATCGCCAAGTTTTTCGGCAAAATCTTTAACAACATCTGGATCGGAAATATCCTTTTTCTGAGCTGTTAGTGACATGAGCAAATGGTTGTGAATGAGCCATGCAATTAATTTACATTCACGCTCTGTAAAGCCGTGTGCACGTCCAAACTCAATCGCATCTTCTGCACCAAGTTCACTATGGTCTCCACCGCGGCCTTTAGCAATGTCATGAAATAATGCAGCAATAAACACAATATCTTGACGTGCAAGACGCTGGAAAACAGAACTTACAACAGGGAACTCTTTAGCAAATTCTGGTTCTTTAAAACGGTTTAAATTGCGCAGTAATAATAATGTGTGAGCATCGACTGTATAGATATGGAATAGGTCATATTGCATGAGACCCATAATTTGACCAAAGGCTGGAATATAGTTTCCTAAAACACCATATCGTTTCATCGCTACCAAAGTATCGTATAGACGATAAGGTGAGCGAATAATCGACATAAATAGGGCTTGATGCTCAGGATTATCTCGAAAATTTTGGTTAATACGTTTTGCAGCAAGAATAAGTAAACGTAAAGTACGAGCGCGAATACCTTCAATATCTGGTCGATTAGCCAAAATATAGAATAGTTCTAAAATAGCACTTGGATGTTCTGCGAAGATTTTGTGGTGCTGTACGGCAAGTTTATTGTCGACAATCTTAAAGTGGTCATTAACGACTTCAATTTTACGTTCGTAATTTGGTAAACGCGGAGTAATAACTGATTCGCTAAAATAGGCCAATAACATTTCATTAAGTGTTGAAACCTGTTGAGCTGTACGGTAGTAGCGTTTCATGAACTGCTCAACACCGTAGTTTACAGGCTGACCTTCTTGACGAGCGTAACCAAATTGAGCCGCAATTTCTCGTTGATGATCGAACAGAAGACGGTTTTCATCACGCTTCGCTAAACGATGTAAATGGTGACGAATTTCCCAAAGAAAACTTTCAGCTTCTTCTAAAACGTTTAATTCGAATTCTGAAATAAAGCCTAAATGAACTAAGTCATAAATGCGGTTTACGCGGAAATGACGCTTAGCAATCCAGCCAATCTGGTTAATATCACGAATACCGCCAGGCGCATTTTTAATGTCGGGTTCTAAGTTGCTTTCAGTATTGTTGTGTTGATGGTAACGCTTAGCTTGTTCAGCCATTTTTGCATCAAAAAAGGTTTTGTCTGTCCACGTTTGCGAAACAATACGACGCGGCCATTTTGCAAGTTGACTATTACCGGTAATTAAACGAGCTTCGATGAGTGTAGTTGCAACAGTTAAATCGGTAGCAGCTTGTTCAACACAACTTTGAATGGTGCGAACGCTAATACCGGGTTTGAAATTGCCAACATCCCATAAAGAGGAAATGAATGTAGAAATGCGTTTTTCATTTTCTTCGTTAATTTCATGTTCCGATAAAATCATAATATCAACATCGGAATAGGGCAACATTTCACGGCGCCCATAACCACCTACAGCAAAAAGACCTAGCCCTGTCTGATCAAGTTCAGCATGTTTCCATAAAAAGATCAGTGCTTCGTCAACGAGGTCTGAGCGTGCTTTAATGACTTCCCGAATAGATTGCCCATTTTCATATGAATCCTGCAATTGCTTTTCTACATCCGTTCGCCATTGATTAATGGCTTTAATATCATGATGGCTTGTAACGTAGTTCAGCAATGGCGATGTATTGATCATGAAAATGGGTCTACCAAAAAGTAAATATTAAGAGTTGGTTTTTACGCTTACTTGATCAGCGGTTTCTTTCGCTAAAGTACGAGCAAGATCAGTATTTTCTGCACGAGCAGTTGCCACACCCATACGACGTCGTTTGAAACCTTCTGGTTTACCAAACAGGCGTAAATCGGTATTTGGGTTAGCTAATGCCGTATTTAAGCCGCTGTAGCTTAAATTGTTGGCATCGACCCCAGCATAAATAACTGCACTAGCCGCAACACTATGGCGAGCTGTATTTACTGGCAATCCTAAAATTGCACGAGCATGCAGTTCAAATTCACTTTGAAATTGTGACGCTAGAGTAACTAGACCAGTATCATGTGGGCGAGGCGAAACTTCACTAAACCAGACCTTGTCGCCTTTAATAAACAGCTCTACACCAAAAATACCACAACCGCCCAGTGCTGTTGTCACTTTATTTGCAATACGTTTTGCTTCTTCAAGTGCAGCTGCAGTCATTGGTTGAGGCTGCCAGCTTTCTACATAATCACCTGCATCTTGACGGTGACCAATTGGGTCACAGTAGTGAGTTTCGATTTCGCCAGTTTCAGGATTTTTAGCACGAACGGTAAGTAATGTAATTTCAAAATCAAAATCAATTTGAGATTCAATGATGACTGTACCTTGGTTAACACGACCACCTTGCATCGCATATTCCCAAGCAGCATCGACTTCATCGAAACTTTTTACACGAGACTGACCTTTACCTGAAGATGACATTACTGGTTTTACAAAGTTTGGATAACCAATGTCATCAGAAGCAGCGCGGAAGCTTTCTAGTGAGTCAGCAAAGCGGTAAGCAGAAGTAGGTAAACCAAGTTCTTCAGCCGCAAGACGACGAATGCCTTCACGGTTCATGGTCAGGTTTACAGCTTTAGCGGAAGGAATAACAGTTGCAGTTTGACTCGCTTCAATTTCAAGCAAAACTTCTGTAGCGATGGCTTCAATTTCTGGAACAATTAAATTCGGTTTAATTTTCTCAATGAGCTGTTTTAACTCAGTTGGATTAGCCATATTTAACACATAAGAAAAATGTGCAACTTGCATGGCTGGCGCATGATCATAACGGTCGGCTGCATGTACTTCAACACCAAGGCGTTGTAAAGAAATTACAACTTCTTTGCCAAGCTCTCCTGAACCTAACAATAAAACTTTAAATGCAGAAGATTGAAGGGGGGTACCGAGTGTCACGCTCATGCGAATCATCCTGACAAAATTATTTTTTTAAGCATAGCAGAACTTATGAGGGAGTTAAGCTTTATCACACATAAAAAAATTAATTTTGTCGGACAATTAAGATGTGACTTTTTAGATATTAACTTGATAGTTTAAAAGTAACTCATCTGCATTTTTGCCGCGAATACCCCAATTTTCTTTAGGGGTTTCAAAAATCGTAATTTCAATATCTTGCGGAGCTATTTTGCATTGTTGTTCAATATTGCGAAATAAAGTTTGAATGAGTTGTTTCTTAGTAGCCGCGCTACGTCCTGCAAACATTGAGAGTTCGATAATAATGTAGTGTTGGCTGCGGTCAGAAGGATAGATAAAATTTCCAGGCTTAAGACTGATAAAACGCTGAAATCTTTTCTCGATAGGATATTTCAATTCTTCAATGAGCGCTTGATGGATTGCATGAGAAAGTAATTCTCGATACTGCATAATCGTTTGTTCATTTGCGTAAATTTTAACTTGTGACATTTTTATCTCTATTAAGTAGGTAAGATTATCTTTTTAATCAATTCAAAAATTAGATTTTTACGCCAGAAGTTTCAATCTTAAAGGCTTCTGGCTAGGTTTTATTTTATATAAGGAAGATCAGTTTATCTATTTATAAAGGTAAATAAGTATAGATCAGACCATAAACAATTGCGGCAGTTAACGTTGCCGGAACAATTTTCTTAAATTTAAAATAAAGACCTGCTAGCACTAAAAAACCGATAAGCATGGCTAAGCTTTTATCTGGATTCTCAAGAAGTGGCGGAAGAGTGGCAACAATAAGCATGGCGCTAATTGCTGATATACCAATGCTTCCCAAAGCAATTTTTAGCCAGACTGAACCACGTTTTTGCTGTGTCCCTTGTAGCTTTTGTATAACAAAGAATGGTCCAAAACGTGAGGCAAAATTGGCAATACCAACAATGATACCAACCAGAATAATCTCTAGATTCATTTTAAACTTCGACCTCTTCTTGTTGTTTCAGCACATAATGTTTAAACAAGCCGGCTAAAATGCCTGAAAGAATACCAATAAAAATAGCCGCAGATAGGTTAATCCAATAGCAGGACAACGCTGAAACAACCAAAGATACAGCAACTACAAGACTATGCTTTCGCTCAAATGCTGCTAATAAAAAACTTAAGAATAAAGCAGGCAATAAGAAGTCTAAGGCTGCTTGTAAAAACTTTGGAAGATGAGACACTTGATCTGCAAATAATCCCCCTAACAATGAGCCAGTTGCCCAAGCCATCCAACTAAATAGACTCAAGCCTAACATCCAAGACTCGGACCATTGTTGTCTACGCTGTGAAAGTTGGATCATTCCACTTGCAAAAACTTCATCGGTTAAGCCCCAAGCCCATACCGCCGTTTTTTTTAGATTTAATTTGTTTGGAATCAGGTTATATAAAGCTGGTCCATAAAGCACATGGCGAATATCCAGTGCAATGACTGTTAATGCAGTTAACCAGATAGATGAACCACTGGCTAAAAGTGCGACAACTAAGAACTGGCTGGCTCCAGCATACATTGAACAAGATAGAAAAAATGCTTCCCATGGTGTAAAACCAAACTGAGATGAAGAAACGCCAAAGGCAAAAGAAACGGGTAAATAGGTGAGTACGATAGCTTGGCTATCTTTGGCGCCTTGCCAAAAAGTTGCCGTTTGGGCAGGCATCAATTGTTGTTCGGACACAATACACCTTGGCAATAAACCAAATGATAAAAATACTTGAAAGATTGAGTATTGTAGCCGAATTTAATAGCATAGTGCCGAAATGTTTAATCGGCAGTTTGCTATGTTCAACGCAAAGATTCGTTTAGTTTATATCGCCATGTTGAGTGCAGGTATTTTTACATTGCAGGGCTGTGACAATGGTAATCATGAGGCAGAAAAAAAAGTAGAAATTAAGCCAGCACCTAAACTGACCAATGACGCAACTGTTTATGCTCAAAAAGCATGGACATTGATTAATACGGTTGAGCATTTGGTTTATGAAAAGCAGTTGAGCCAAATCGATGACAAAGTTCGTAAACCTTTACGTCAATTGAGTACGGACTGGCGCATTAATGTGAAAATGACTGATTCCGTGACAGAAGGGAAATATGCCCTTTGTCGTAAAGCCCTGACAAGTTTAGATGTGTGGGCTCGTGAAACGCTTGAAAATAATGATTCAGTTGCTAAGAAACAAGCAGACTATGAGCGAGATAAAGCGCAATGTAAGGATGCGATCAATACGCCGAATCTTGGAAACACATCTCCAAAATAAAATTTATAAATATAAAAAAGCGAGATGATCAATCTCGCTTTTTTGCTTTTAAAACGATAATGAGTGAATGTTAATTACGGCTTTGTCGCAGCTTTAGCTGTGTTTGCTGTTTTCACTGCATCTTGTTTCATTTGATGAGTCATTTGCTGTGATTCATGTTGAGCATGCGTAGATTTCATCATTGCTTCATGCTTTTGTTCAGTCATATCTTTTTTAACATCTTGTTTTGCTTTTACTGCTTCTTTTTTAGCAGTTGCTTTGCCGTGTGCAGCAACACATTTTCCGCCTTTATGATTTGGCCCTGTACCACCTTGTAATTGAGTTCCTTTTGGACATGCAAATGCCGAAACACTTAACATAGTCAATACGCCAGCTGTAAGAATTGTTGATAATTTTTTCATGTTAATCAGCGCCTTGTTGAGTATTATTGCTCAGCTTGAGTGTAAAATGAAAATATCTGCTTTAAAACATTTATTTTGTGAAATAGAGTTTGAACAATGTGTTGTTTTGCAGCGTTATCTATTTTTTTAATTTGGTTTTAAGTTTTTGTCATATAGCTGGTTGTGCAAAGATTAGGAATGGGCTTGAGCAACTATTTTTAATTTCTCAATGTCTAGAATCTCAATTTTTCTAAAAGCAATTTTAATGATTTTCTGTTTTTCGAGCAGGCTCAACTCATGGTTGATCGTCTGTCTAGATGTGGTCAGCATATTTGCCAATTGTTCTTGAGAAATATGGATGTGATGATCTTGAATAAGAATATGATTCCCATATCCTTCTAAAATAAATAGAAGACGTTGAGCAAGCCTTTGAGAAATACTGCGTGTTTGGATAGCAATCTGTTCTAAGAAAACGTACCTGAGTTTTTGGCTGGTTAAACGAGCAAAGTAGTACCAATAATATGGATTGTCTTTGAGTAATTCATTTAATGGTTTTGCAGGAATATGCAGAACAGTACTTTTTTTCAAAGCAATTGCATCGTGTGAGCGCGGTTCATGATCAATCAGTGATATTTCACCAAACCACATAATTGGCTCAGCAATTGCAGAAAGAGCTTCATTACCATTTACATCGACATAACCTAAGCTAATTGAGCCTTCAAGCACAGTATAAATGCCATCAAACACATCTTGGGCACGGAACACATAATTGTTTTTTTCAAAGGCTCTTTGCTTACCATGCTCTAGAATAAAGTTTTGGAATGCCTCTGGAAGCACACTAAACCATGTATTTTCTTTTAGTCGGTTAATATAAATAAGGTCCAATATTGGGGCCATCCATGAAAAAAATCATTACTTTGTCAAATAGCTGACAACTTTAAGTTTTCCTTATTTGTACAGTATGACTATATGTAGATGAATAGGGAACAACTCATGTCGAATCTGGAGCAACAGCTTAGCAAATATGCGGCTTACCACTTAAATCATAAAAATATTTTGACGCATTTTATTGGTATTCCACTCATCGTGTTTTCAATTTTATGTTTAACAGCAAGAGCTGGGATAGATATTGGTAGTTTTAAATTTACTTTAGCTATAGTGTTGATTGCAGCTAGTACGATTTATTATTTTATTTTAGATAAAGTATTTGGTTTACTCATGCTGATTCTTTTAGTCGCTGTCTATCCACTGGCGAGCCAAATTGCTCAATTATCTTGGGGAGAATGGTTAGCAGCAAGTATTGGCTTCTTTGTGGTGGGGTGGGTCTTTCAGTTTGTTGGGCATTATTTCGAAAAGAAAAAACCAGCTTTTGTGGATGATGTAATAGGACTTGCGATTGGGCCGTTATTTGTATTGGCAGAATTTATATTTATGCTAGGTTTTAGAAAGCCTTTGCATGCGCGTATTTTACAAGAGGCGCGCAGTAAACGAGAGGCGATGGATTTAAGTCATTAAATATAAAAAAAGCCCCAATATATTGGGGCTTTTTTTTAAGCTTTAAACTTAAACGTTAAAGCGGAAGTGCATTACATCGCCGTCTTGAACAACGTAAGTTTTACCTTCTAAACGCCATTTACCAGCTTCTTTAGCGCCGTTTTCACCGTTGTATTGTACAAAGTCATCATATGCAACAACTTCAGCACGGATAAAGCCTTTTTCGAAGTCAGTATGAATTACACCAGCTGCTTGAGGAGCGGTTGCACCAACTTTTACTGTCCAAGCACGAACTTCTTGGACACCAGCAGTGAAATAAGTCTGTAAACCTAAAAGCGCATAACCTGCACGAATAACCACATTTAAGCCTGGTTCTTCCATACCCATTGCTTCTAAGAACTCAGCACGATCTTCATCTTCTAATAATGAAATTTCAGCTTCGATCTGGTTGCAAAGAGGAACAACAATTGCGTTTTCTTCAGCCGCTAGTTTTTTAACTGCTTCTAAGTGTGGGTTGTTTTCAAAACCATCTTCTGCAACGTTTGCAATATACATGGTTGGTTTTAAAGTCATTAAACCAAAACCACGAACTAATTTACGTTCGTCATCAGACAAATCAGCCGCGCGAGCTGGTTTACCTTCGTCAAGTAAAGGTTGGATTTTTTCTAAAACTGCTTTAGTTGCTACAGCTTCTTTGTCACCGCCTTTAGCAACTTTAGTTAAGCGTAAAATTGCTTTAGCAACAGTTTCAAGATCGGCAAGCGCAAGTTCAGTATTAATAGTTGCGATATCGTCTAATGGATCAATTTTACCATTTACGTGAATTACGTTTTCGTCTTCGAAACAACGTACAACATGAGCGATTGCATCAGTTTCACGGATGTTAGCAAGGAATTGGTTACCTAAGCCTTCACCTTTTGATGCACCAGCAACAAGACCTGCAATGTCCACAAATTCCATTGTAGTTGGCAAAATACGCTGTGGTTTAACAATCGCAGCAAGTTTGTCTAAACGCGGATCTGGTACAGGAACAATACCTGTGTTTGGTTCAATGGTACAGAAAGGGAAGTTTTCCGCTGCAATCGCTGCTTTCGTTAATGCATTGAAAAGGGTAGATTTCCCTACGTTTGGCAGACCAACAATACCGCAATTAAAACCCATGAAAACCACTCACAAATGTGTAAATTAAAAATTGTCGCTGATTTTACATGAAAGCCATGACAAAGTCATGGCTAGAGCGGGGGTGTATTGCTTTTAAACTTTACGTTTATCAAGTTGCTGGGCTAATGCATCGCCAGTCGCTTGTACTAACATGACTAAAACAATCAGCACAAAAATTACAGCCAACATAATTTGCATATCAAAACGTTGATAACCATATCTATATGCGATGTCTCCTAGACCACCTGCACCAATAGCACCAGCAATCGCAGAGGAGTTAATCATAGTCACAATAGTCACGGTAAAGCCTGCCACAATACCCGGCAAAGCCTCTGGTAAAAGCACATGCCAAATAATTTGTTTACGGTTACAACCCATGGCTTGAGCAGCTTCAATTAAGCCTTGGTCGACTTCACGTAAGCTGACTTCTGCAATACGAGCAAAAAAGGGAATTGCCGCAATCGTCAATGGAACAACGGCTGCCCAAACGCCATAACTTGTACCTACAATCCAGCGAGTAAGCGGAATAAGTGCAACCATTAAAATAAGAAAGGGCACAGAACGAGTAATATTAATGACCCAACCCAAAGCCTGATTAATCTTTTGTGACGGATGAATGCCATGCTCAGAAGTGCTAACTAAAACAACAGCAATAGGTAAGCCAATTAAAAAAGCAATAAACGCAGATGCACCTACCATGAGTAAGGTGTCTACAGTTCCAGTAATTAATAAATCAATGAGCTGGTCGTGCATAGCCAAGTACCTCAAATTGTGCAATTGCAGTTGATGCGTCTTGTCGTATAGATGAAAGATCAATTTCTACGTTAGGAATACCGACTAAAAGAGAACCAATAATGTGCCCTTGAATGGTATCGACCTGACTTTGATATAAATTGACGGGCGCTTTAAATCTAGCAAGTAGTTCTTGAATATCTGGAACCTGATGTGCTTCAGCTTCATATTTCAGTTTTACAATAATATGAGTCGAATCTTCATCGGGAAGTGGAGTGATTTTAAATGGCAGAGTGATCTGCTCAAGGTTTAACAATTCTTGAGTAATTTGTTGCTCTGGTCGTGAAAATACGGACCAAACTTGTCCAGCCTCGACAATTTCACCTTGGTCAATCACCACGACTTGATCACAAATTTCTCGAATCACCTGCATTTCGTGAGTGATGAGTACAATCGTTAGACCAAGTTCTTGATTAATCTTTTTAAGTAAAGCCAAAATAGTGGCGGTACTTTCAGGGTCAAGTGCTGAGGTTGCTTCATCACACAGTAAAATTTCAGGGTGGTGAACAAGTGCACGTGCAATACCGACACGTTGCTTTTGTCCGCCCGAAAGTTGTGATGGATAATGACCAGACTTATCCGCAAGACCTACGAGTGCCAGAACTTCATTTACACGTTGATCGATATCTGCTTTGTTGTAATTGGAAACTTTTAAGGGCAATGCCACATTTTCCCAGACCGTTTTTGCAGACATCAAATTGAAATGTTGAAAAATCATTCCAATACGTTGGCGAGTTTGGATGAGCTCGGAATGACTCAATTCAGCAATGTTTTGTTGATGAATATGAATACTGCCTGTATTCACTTGTTCTAAGCCATTTAACGTGCGGAGTAGGGAAGATTTTCCCGCACCACTTTTACCAATAATGCCTAAAATCTTACCTTGAGGAATATCAAGGTTAATCTCTTTTAAAGCATGCAGCTTTTGACCCTGCGATTGGTAAAACTTATTTAAACCACGAATTTTGATATGGGGCAGAGAAAAATCAACTTGTGATCCAAAACTCACCATCGTCATTCTCCTTATTTCCAGCCTTGAAACCACATACCTTGGCCAAAGTCTTTATCCAGAATATCTTGTGCTTGTTTTGAGTTCTGGAATGCTTTAACAAAGGTTGCAAGTTTTTGGTTTTTATCTTGGTAATCGCGACGGGTCACAAACAAAATTGCATATTTTTTATCGATTGGATCTAAAAATAATGCGCTATGTGGGTCGGTTACCTTTGCCATTTTTAAGTAGTGAGGGAAGCCGAAAATTAAATCGACATCGTTATATGCATGTGCGGTTTGAGGACCTTCAACCTCAACAAAGCTCAGCTGTTTGGGATTAGCAATAATGTCTTGAGTGGTTGAAAGTTCATTATTAATGTCTTTAAGCTGAATTAAACCTGCACGGTGCAATAAAATTAAAGCGCGAGCTAAATTGACGGGATCGTTTGGAATAGCAACACGTGCATTTGAAGGTAAGTCTTTAAGTGATTTATATTTTTTTGAATATAAACCGACATGACTTCCTGAGCCCACGGCAAATGCATGTAAGTCATAACCCGTTTCTTTTACAGCATTACGTAGAAATACGCTTTGCTGGAAAAAGTTTGCATCAATATCGCTGTTTTGTACGGCAACATTTGGTGCTCGCCAGTCAGAAAATTCAATGAGTTTGACATGCACGCCTTGCTTTTCTACTTCATTGGCAACGCTTTGTAATAACTCAGCATAAGGCGGGCTAATGCCAATCGTTAAAACATCATCGGCTTGTTTATTTTTAATATAACGGTAACCGACGAGGCCCAGAACTACGATAATAATCGTAATTCCGAGTAACCAAGGCTTATGCTGTTTGAACTGAATCGCCATAATCTTTCCGTTATTACTTCCAGCCAGGGAACCAAAGTTTTGGCCCAATCTCAGCATCTAATACAGCTTTAACTTTTGGCGAGTTTTGATAGATCTCAACAAATTTCTTCAATTTGTCGCCCTTGTCCTGATAGTCGTCACGTACTACAAACAAAATTGCATAACGTTTATTGGTATTGTCATCAAGTAAAAGAGCACTATCAGGGTCAGCTGTTTTTGCTAAGCGCAAGTAATGTGGGTAGCCAAAAGCCAAGTCAACATCATCAATTGCACGAGCAGTTTGGGGTCCTTCAACCTCAATGAATTGCAAGTTTTTAGGGTTTGAAACAACATCTTTAAGTGCAGATAAATGGTTGTTTGAATCTTTAAGCGTAATTAATTTAGCTTGCTGTAAAAGTAGTAGGGCACGACCTTGATTCACTGGATCGTTTGGAATGACTACACGTGCGTTTTGTGGCAATTCATCAAGGCTTTTATATTTCTTTGAATAAAGTCCCACATGTGATGCTGCACCCACTGCAAATGCTTTTAATTTAAAGCCAGTTTCTTTAATTGCATTGTCTAAGAACGGTTGATGCTGGAAAAAGTTGGCATCAATATCCCCATGATTTAAGGTAATATTTGGTGTGTTCCAGTCAGAAAATTCAACCAGTTTCACATTTAAACCTTGTTGTTTTGCTTCATCGGCAGCAGCTTGTAAAGTTTTTGCAAATGGTGGACTAATACCAATCACAAGTTCATTTGAGCCACTTTGACGGTGTTTATTCCAAAAGAATAAAGCAACAAAAAGGACTACAACGACTAAGCCTACGCCTAGCCATTTTTTAGAGGCTGTTTGAGCCATGTCTATCTCCAAATTTAAGCGGTTATTTCTTCAATTGTTGTTAGGTCTTTGCTGTTGTTATAGGGACTACATCGGAACGCTTGAACAGGGTGTTGTTTTGGTAATTGATCACCCCGATTAAAGATTTTGTTCCGTAGTGAACCCGTTTTATATGCAGTTTTATAGCGACTACGTTGTTGTAGCTCAGGAATAACCAAGCGAATAAAGTCGTGGTGAGACTCAGGTGCAACTGTACGTGTCAAATTAAAGCCATCAATATCTGTTTCATCTAAAAGATGAATTAAGTATTCAGCAACTTCTTCGCCACTACCCACGATGAGGGGATAACGACCACCTAAAACATGCTGAGCTTTTAAGTCATTTTTCGTGATTTGTTGCTCTTTAAATTTTTCGGTAATCGAAACAATACTGTTACTTTTTTGGTAAGGAATCGCTTCATCGTCGGCAAATTTACTTAAGTCGATACCAGTTGAACTCGCAAAATGCGCGAGGCCTGCTTCAGGGCTTGCATACTGACGATATTCATTAAGTTTTTGTACAGCCAGATCATGTGTTTCGGCAACAACAACGGTTATACCGACAAAGACTTTAATGTCATCTGCTGAACGGCCTTGCTGTTCTGCAAGAGCACGAATCTTTTTCACTTGTTCGCGTATTTTTTCGGGTTTGTCGCCGCCAATAAATACACATTCAGCATGACGAGTCGCAAACTGCATACCTTTGGGTGAAGCACCTGCTTGAAAGAGTGTTGGGGTGCGTTGCACAGAAGGAGACACCTGAAAAACACCTTCACTTTGGTAATATTTTCCCTGGTGGTGAATGGTGTGAACTTTAGAAGGGTCTGTAAAAACACGCCGTGCTTTATCTTTTTTTACTGCGTCGTTTTCCCATGAACCTTCCCAATATTTGTAGCAAAGTTCTAAAAATTCTTCAGCTTGTTCATAGCGGGCATCGTGGTCTTTTAAACCCTTTTGACCAATCAAGCGTTCCGCACTATCTAGATAACCCGTAACGATATTCCAGCCAATACGACCTTGAGTTAAATGGTCGAGACTCGCAAAGCGGCGGGCAAATTGATACGGATGCTCATAGCTTAAGTTCACAGTGACCCCAAAACTTAAGTTTTGAGTGACTGCTGCCATAGCAGAAATGAGTGTAGATGGATCATGGCTCGGGAGTTGAATGGACTCTTTTAAAGTCAGATCAATACCATTTTGATAGACGTCATACACACCTGTAATATCTGCAATAAACAAACCATCAAATAAACCACTTTCTAGAGTTTTGGCTTGTTCTGTCCAATAGCTCAGTTCATTAAAGCGGTGTGATTCATCACGTGGATGTGTCCATAAACCATGATTAATATGCCCAACACAGTTCATATCAAAAGCATTTAATAAAATTTCTTTCGCCTTAAAGTCTGTCATTACAATGTCCCCCGACGAGGTGGTAGAACACCGTTAAGAACATAGTTCCCAATAAAGTAATATTTCCATCGTGCAGCATCATGTAAGGTATGTACGCGTGCATTTCGCCAAAAACGATCTAGTCCATCTTGCGACTGACTACCACGGCTTCCTGCAAGTTCAATCAGCTTAGAAGATGCTTTGAGTGCGATATCGCTACTATGAGCACGCACTTTGGCCACATCAATTGAAGCTTTTGCAATGCTTTCAGGTGTGGTTTCAATTTTTGCGGCATCAATTGATTGAGCAGCTTGTTTTAATAACACTTCACTTGCTCGTACATCTACGGCAATGCGTCCTAATTCATAAATCGTTAAAGGATCTTGGTTAGCCGTTTCTACATTTGAATCAATCCATGGGCGGGCTTGATGCACTCTTTGCAAGCTTTCTTCAAAGGCTCCACGTGCAATGCCTACCTCAATTGATGCATGCATAATTTGAGCAAAAGGGCCCACTAAGGTTGGTTGTAAAAATGCAGTATCAAAAGGAATAACATCATCTGCATCGACAAAAACCTGATCAAATTTAACTGTGCCGCTGCCTGTGGTTTTCTGCCCAAAGCCAGACCAGTCATCAACAAGTTTCAATCCTGGTGAACCACTTTTTACAAAGGCTAGATATTCTCGACCTGCATCGTCTAGAACTAAGGTTTGAATACGGTGAGCAAATAAACTTCCTGTGCAGTAAAACTTTTCACCCTGAATGAGATAACCATTTTCATGCGGACGGATATTGGTTTGTTTATGGGTTGAAGTTTTAGTTTTAAACTCAGCAAGTGCATTACCAAAACGAGTGCCATTTAATACTTCGCTATATAAACGTTGTTTTTGAGCTTCTGTACCTGTATTGCGCAAGACTTCTAAAGCGTAAAAATGGTTTTGTGGAATTTGTCCGATTGAACCATCTGCACCACTTAAAAGTGCAATCACTTTAGCAACTGTATGACTTGAAACTTCGGCACCACCATATTGCTTTGGCACTGTAATTGCCCAAAGACCAGATTGGCTCAATGCATCGATTTCGGTATAGGGTAAAATTCGTTTAGAGTCTCGCTCAACTGCGGTTTTTTTAAATTGCTCAGCAAACTGTTTTGCAATTTCTAAAGCTTCAGCATCATTTTGAATAATGTGCGCTTGGCCAGATACCGATGTTTGTTTAGTTTGAACCGATTGATATGAAGTCATGACAATTTCTCCTTAAATCCAGGCATGGCGGGCAGGGAAATGACCATTAAGGTAATAATTGCCAATGGCATGTAATTTCCAGCGAACAGGGTCGTGTAAGGTATGTACACGAGCATTTCGCCAATGTTGATCTAAATTGTGTTGGCTTAAACTTGAACGGCTACCGCCTAGTTCCAGCAATTTTTCAGAGATTTGTAGAGCAGCATCATTGGCATAGACTTTTGCTTCTGCGACCAAAATTGAAGCTTTTGCTACCTGTTCGTCAGTCACAGTTTCAAGTTGATCAAGTTCATCTAAATATTCAGCAGCTTCATCAAGCAGTAAAATTGCAGCATCGAGTAAAATATTTAACTTACCTACTTCTTGCAGGGTGTAATGTTCAAAGCTGGCTTTTTCAACATTTGCATCAATAATTGGACGTGCTTTATGAATAGTCGATAACGTATCGTCAAAAGCGGCTTCTGCAATCCCCACATCAATGGCAACTTGTAATAACTGAGAATAAGCACCGCGATAAGTAGGGGCTTTAGTTAATAAGCGTTCATCAAAAATGAGTTCTGGATTAACTTCAACTTGATTTAATTTAACTGTACCACTCGCTGTAGTACGTTGACCAAATCCATTCCAGTCATTAATGACTTCAATACCTTGAGCTTCTCGATTCACAATAACTAAAACCACATGACCTTCAGGATGAACCGCTTTAATTGCGAGCCAATGCGCAAAACTTGTACCTGTCGAATAAAACTTTTCGCCGTTTAAAATATATTTATCATTTTCAATGGTGAGTGTGGTTTTTAATGTTTTTGAGTCATGTGTATTACGTTCTGGTCCACCGTTAGCAAGACGTTTTCCTGCCAATATTTCTGAAAAGATAAATTGTTTTTGTTGTTCTGTGCCCATAATTTCGATCAGGTTTAAAAGGCTAATCTGATTTTGTGGAATCTGACCAACGTTCGCATCACCTTTACTTAAAATACGGAAAACCTGAGCTAGTGTTTTATTGGAAACAAAAGCTCCGCCATATTTTTTCGAAATTCGAATTCCGCCTAAGCCTTTTTGGCTAAAGCTTTCGATTTGCTCATGCGGTAATAAGCGTTGTTGATCACGTGTATTACGACCCTCTAAAGCATAATCAGCCACTTGATAAGCAGCATTAATGGCTTGTTGATCATTTTGAATGATTTGGACGTATGCCGTCGTTTTAGATAGAGAATTAGACATAATGACACCTTGTATTGCTGTCATTACCTTACAAAAGAAATATTTTTCCACTAAACGAGGACTTATGCTCAGCTTATGAAATAAAGTGCAAAGCATTTTTTTTGATTTTTAATGGAGAAATACAGATATTAAAAGTATTTATAAATCAATAAATTATCTTTTTTATGCGAAAAATTGATAATAGAAATAGTTTTAATATGAAAAAGAGCAATAAGTACGGTAAAAAAAGATATAAAAAAAGATATAAAAAAATAGACCTAACTGTCAGAAAAAAATGAGCACAATATCCATTGTTTTAAATAAAAATAGCTTCTAAAGTATCTACTTACCATCGACCATTTTTGTACAAATAGTCAAATAAAAATAAACGTGGAGATTTTATGCGGGTTTTGTATCAGTTTCCTTTGTCCCATTATTGTGAAAAAGCTCGCTGGTTGTTAGACCATAAAGAACTTGATTATGTGGCTCATAACTTAATTCCAGGGTTTCATCGTGCTTTTGCACAACTCAAAACAGGCCAAAATTTATTGCCAATTTTGAAAGATGACCATCAATGGATTGCTGAATCAACCAAGATTGCACTTTATCTGGATGATACCTACCCAGAACACGCGCTTTTGCGTCGTGATGAGCAACTTAGACAACAAACTCTTAAAATTGATAGTTTAGCTGATGAGCTTGGTATACATGTACGCCGTTGGGCTCTAGCTCATACGTTGGCGCAAGGAGACCATGCTTTAGAAATTATGATGGGTGAACAAGGCTATTTACGTCAGTTTGAAAAAATATCGAAACCTTTTCTCAAAACACTCGTAAAGAAGAACTATAAACTTGAAGAGGAGTTGGTGGGTCAGTCCAAAGAGCAAATGGACAAACTCATAAATGAATTAAACCTCTATCTCATAGAAAATCAAGCGCGCTACATGGTGGGTGATCGCTTAAGTCTTGCTGATATTTCTGTGTGTTCAATGCTTGCACCATTGTTAGAGGTGAAGGGTACGCCATGGGAGCGTGAAGAAGCAGAAGAAGTTTCTGAGGAATGGAGCAACTATCAAAAATATTTGCTTGATTTACCTCTAGGCCAATATGTTTTAAGAATATATCAAACCGAAAGAAACGCACGCGTAGATTGGCGAGGAATTTAAACTTTATAAAAAGCCCTGATTTTTCTCAGGGCTTTTTTGTAATATTTCTAAGTTCAGTCATTAACTTAAATATTACTATCAATTTTCTAAATGATTTTTATTAAACCATTTGCATATATTATTTTACTCCTGCAACTTCTTTATTTAGCTCATTATTCAAACTTATTCTAAATACTTAATAATTTTAATTTTTATAATTTTTTGCAAAATCCAATTTTTCTAAAAACAGTTTTTAGCTGAAGTTAAGCCACTTTATTGTGCATGTGTTTACATTGTAATCAATAATTGCCACATTTAAGTGTAAATAGATGAGCTTAATAATAGACAGAAGATTAAAACATAGATTAAAGTAGAAACATGTTAGCAGTTTTAAAGGTATTAACTCTGCAAAACAGACTGAATAAAATAAGTGAAGCAAATGGATGTGTCCTACTTGGAAAAGTTGGCGCGATAATTGCAATTTAATAATAAATCACTCTATTGCTCTATATGAATGATTCTATAGATAAATAGAGAGAATGATCATCAAGGAGTTCTTATGAAACGTTCTGCAACCTCTCTCATTATTTCAACATTTATGCTTTGTACGGTTGGTGCTACTTCTCAAATTCAGGCAGCAGATACATTAGCTAAAATTAAAAGCAGCGGAAAAATCGTTATTGGCCACCGAGAATCTTCTGACCCAATTTCATATGTTGTTGCAGGTAAACCAGTGGGTTATGCAGTCGATATCTGTAACCAGTTTGCAAATGACATTAAAAAAGAATTGAAAATGCCTGGGCTAAAAGTTGAATACAAGGCAGTAACTTCATCAACACGTATTCCTGAACTTTTAGCAGGTAATATCGATATGGAATGTGGTACGACCACAAACTCTAAGCAACGCCAAGAACAAGTGGGTTTCTCAACTAACTATTATGCAACAGAAGTACGTATGGCAGTTAAAGCCAACTCTGGCATTAAGAGTTTGGCAGATTTAAACGGCAAGGCAGTTGTAACAACTCAAGGCACAACATCTGATAAATACATCAAGATGAATGAAAAGGGTCAGTCAATTAATGTCCAAAATATTTATGGTAAAGATCATGCAGACTCTTTTGCCATGATGGCATCTGGCCGTGCTGCCGCATTTGTAATGGATGATAATATTTTAGCTGGTTTGGTTGCCAAGTCTTCTACACCTAAGGCATTTGCAATTGTAGGGCCAGTACTTTCATCTGAACCTTACGGTATTATGCTTGCTAAAGATGATCCAAAATTTAAAGCGATTGCAGACCGTACTGTAAATAATTTATGGAAAACTGGTCAAATGGACGCTTTATATAAGAAGTGGTTCTTATCGCCAATTCCACCAAAAAATACAAATTTGAACATGCCACAAAGTTCATCTTATAAAAAACTAAAAGCTCACCCAACAGATGCAGGGATCTAACAAGATCTTTTTGTCCTAAATTTACTTAAGCAAGTGAGACTCACTTGCTTAAGCGGTCTATTTTCCTAAAGATATTCATTTAAGGGGCAAACATGTCAGTCGGCTCGCTAAACTGGACTATATTCTGTGCGGAGTCTAATGAATATGGTGTCGATAAAGCCGCATGGGCAGAATCAGTCTGTAGAGCAATTGGTAGTACAAGCTACAATGCTCATGCTGAAGCGCCCACATGGTTACAAATGTTAGGTTCAGGCGTCTTTACTATGGTTTGGACAGCTGTTATAGCCTTTCTTATCGCATTTTTATTAGGTTCTCTCCTAGGGGTAATTCGTACATTACCTAACAAACCTCTGGCATTTATTGGCAATTGTTACGTTGAAATCTTCCGTAATATTCCACTTATTGTACAGCTATTCTTCTGGGCATTTGTTTTTCCGGAATTCTTACCGGACAGCTTAAGTGCAGGCAGTGGGGACGTTGTTGCAGGTGGATGGTGGAAAAATATTTTAAATCAGCAACCTGCGGTTATTGGTGTTTTTGCATTAGGTCTCTACACCGCTGCGCGTGTATCTGAACACATACGTGCCGGTATTAATACTGTTTCTCGTGGACAAAAGTTTGCAGCTTCTGCAATGGGTTTTACCACTGCACAAAGCTATCGTTATGTCATTTTACCTGTTGCATATCGTACAGTGTGGCCAACGATTACTTCTGAAGCAATGAACGTTTTCAAGAACTCGGCAGTTTTATATGCTTTGAGTGTTTTGAACTTCTTCGCTTATACAAAAACCATGCGGGAAGAAACTTCTCAGGACATCATTATTCTTATTCTCTCTACACCTGTTTATTTAATTATTACTTATAGTATTAAATTTATCATGGCATGGATTGAGAAACGAATGGCTGTGCCTGGCTTAGGCTCAGGAGGGAAGTAATTATGGATTTTTCTTTATTACATAACCCTGACGTGATCGCGGCACTCAAAGAAGGTTTCATTTTTACCCTGACCGTGACTGTATTGGCGATGATGGGCGGTATCCTAATCGGAACCCCATTGGCAATGATGCGTTTATCAAACAATGCCATCGCAAGTAATTTCGCAAAATTTTATGTCGATCTGTTTCGTGGTATTCCACTGATTCAGGTGATCTTTATTTTCTACTTTTTGTTGCCGAAGATATTTGAGTTTCAATCTGATACGTATTGGGGACCATTGTTTTCAAGTGTTGTGACTTTTGCTATTTTTGAAGCTGCATTTTTCTCGGAAATTGTACGTTCCGGAATTCAGTCTATTTCAAGAGGTCAGGTCAATGCAGGCTACGCGCTAGGTTTTACCTATGGTCAATCAATGCGCTACGTGGTTTTACCTCAAGCCTTTCGTAACATGCTCCCAGTATTGTTAACTCAAACAATTATTTTATTTCAGGATATCTCATTAGTTTATGTGATTAGTGCACCAGACTTTTTAGGTCGTGCAGATACATTGGCTAATACATATGGTCCTGAAACCAAAGCAACATTCTATTTAATCGTCGCTGTAGTTTACTTCTGTAGTTCGTTTGTGTTGTCGCAATTAGTCAAACGCTTACAGCAAAAAATTGCCATCATTCGCTAATTGGAGATTTTAAATGCCAATGATAGACATCCAACATATCTCTAAATGGTATGGTGATTTTCAGGTTTTAACAGATTGCACGACGAGTATTGAAAAAGGTGATGTCGTTGTTGTTTGCGGACCGTCTGGTTCAGGAAAATCAACACTCATTAAAACAGTAAATGCGTTAGAACCATTTCAACAAGGCGATATTATTGTTGATGGAGTCTCTCTGAAAGATCCAAAAACGGATCTTGCTAAATTCCGTTCACGAGTGGGAATGGTGTTCCAGCATTTTGAACTTTTCCCGCACATGACTGTTTTGGAAAATCTAACCATTGCTCAAGTTAAAGTGTTAAAGCGTTCAGTTGCCGATGCTCGTGAAAAAGGTCTGAAATATTTAGAACGGGTAGGTTTGCTTGCGCACAAAGATAAGTTTCCGGGCCAATTGTCTGGTGGTCAGCAGCAACGTGTAGCGATTGCTCGTGGCTTGTCCATGGACCCAATTTGTATGTTGTTTGATGAACCAACTTCTGCACTCGATCCAGAAATGGTCGGGGAAGTACTTGAAGTGATGGTGCAACTTGCACATGAGGGCATGACCATGATGTGTGTTACACATGAAATGGGTTTTGCTAAAAGAGTATCTAACCGTCTAATTTTTATGGATGAAGGTAAGATTTTAGAAGACTGTCCAACGCATGAATTCTTTGATAATTTAGATGCTCGCCACGAGCGCGCGAAGCTCTTCTTAGAAAAAATTCAAGCCATGCATTAATACCATTAATAAAAAAAGAGCCTTTTAAAAGGCTCTTTTTTTATTTGCAATTTTAGAAACTATATTTTGCTAATAAATTGACACGAGAGTAATCACCCTTATCGCCTGCGAAAGTTTCTCGTTGGCCATATGTATATTCTGCACCTAAATCAATATTTTTAACCGGATTCCAGATTAAATTGACCAAGGCATTATAAATTTCTTTGTTATAGCTGGTGCTGGTTAAATTGCTATTTGCATAGGTGCTATCATCTTTGTATTGAATACCGCCTATTGCAAAAGTAGAGCGAAGGATAGGGCTCCATTTCCGTTGATAGCCAATAACGGCACTATCAAATTCACCTAAATTAATATCCTGAGTTGTTGTGTCATAGGCATAAGCTGAGTTGCTATAAAGTAAATAGCGGCCATCTCCTTTAACATGATAGTAATTAGCAACCAAGCTATCTTGAGGCGTTAAATCATATTTACCACCAACGCCGACACCCCAACCAAATTTTTCTTCAGAAGTACTATCTTTTGGAGCTACGCGGTTTTCATGGGCAAGACCATGTAACTGTAATAGGCCTTTATTATCTGTAGTCTTGAAATCATATCGTGCTGTTAAAGCGGGAAAGCGGCTTCCACCAGCAGCATTCCCAGCTTTTTCAACATCACCGCCTTCTAAGGCAACTAATATTTTCTGTTGTGCATTAATTGGCTGAGTGTACCTAACCTGTACTGTACGTGTAGTACCTGTACCAATAGCGCCATTAAAATCTACCGTTTCTGGTGATGTATCGGTATTTACAAATGGTGAGGTCGTTTGACCAGCTAACCATTTTCCTAAAGACATATAAGCATGGCGAACCCGGAAAGTACCATTACCATTGTCGCCATTTCCACCCATGAAATCGGCTTCAATTTTGCCGGTTAAATCTCCGTACTGAGTAGGTCGAGTAATGTCTAGACCAATTCTTGAAGTTGCAGCAGATACATTTAGTGAGTCTTGTTTCGGATCATCTTTATTTAATGGATAGTTAGCGCCATTTGAAATGCTGCCATTTGAACCTTTAAAGTCATAGGTTGCATCTGCGCGGACACTACCATAAAGCTTAACTTGGGTTTGTCCATCCGCCATCGCCATCCAACGTGGTTTTGATACAGGAGGTGTAGGTGTAGCTACGGGAATTGTTGCTGGAGCACTAACCGACAAAGCTGTTTTTTGTTGATCAGATAGTTTCTGGACGAGTTGTTTTAACTCCTTTACTTCATCACGTAAGGCGTTAACTTCAGCATCTGTAGCGGCATGCACAGGCATCGTCACGCTAATTGCGCCTATAGAACTCATTGCTAGCACGAGTGTTTTGATCTTATTCACAGGAACTCCCCGACATGGATAAAAATTTTCCTGCAAATACATAACAATAATAATGCCAACTTTAAGAATTTAGAAAAATGGTAAAATATCTATAATTATCATAGGTCTATGTGTAAATAATGGGGAGAGTAATATCTTATATTGAAAAAAATAAATGAGAGCATGAAATTGACTTTCTAAAATGCGCCATATGTTCCATTATTTGCACGGTTAAAATGCACATCTGCAATAAAATGTGTAAAAGAATTAAACGTTTTAGCTATTTTTAAACCTTTGTATTTTAAATGCAGGTGAGTTGTATAGGGTATACTGTCCTCACTGTAAAATTCTGGCTGGAGATAACAATGGAGTTAGATCGTTTTGATAAACAAATTCTAGAAATTTTGTCTCATGAAGACTTAAATTTGAATGAACTTTCAGAACGGATCAATCTGTCAGTCAGTTCTGTGCATCGCCGGATTAAGCATCTGATTGAAGCCAACGTTATGGGGCAGCTCAAAAGGGAAATTAATTTTAGTAAACTTGGATTTACCTTACACATCTTATTGCAAGTTTCGTTGAGTAAGCATGACACCGAAACATTTGATAAGTTTCTTTCTGAAATAGAAGCAATTCCAGAAGTGACCAATGCATTTCTTGTGACAGGGCAAAGTGCCGATTTTATTTTAGAACTTGTAGCACGTAACATGGATGACTACAGTGAAATTTTATTAAGACGTATTGGAAAAATTGATAATGTTGTCGCGCTGCATTCGAGCTTTGTGATTAAAAAATATAATGTTTTTAACTGCTATAACTTACTCAATAAACTATAAAAAAACGCACCAAATGGTGCGTTTTTCAATTCAAATGTTTGATTTAGGCATCAAGTTGAGCCAAAACTTCATCTGTGAACTCAACGTTAGTATAAACGTTTTGTACATCATCAAGATCTTCAAACATATCAATCATTTTAAGAATTTGTTTTGCTTGGTCGACATCAGTAATTTCAGCTTTAGTTGATGGACTCATAACAACTTCTGCGTTGTTAGATTTTAAACCAGCAGCAGTTAGAGCATCTTGAACTTCACCAAAAGTTTCTGGTGAAGTGATTACCAAAATTTCATCTTCTGAAACTTCAATATCTTCAGCACCAGCTTCTAAAGCAATTTCCATGATTTTGTCTTCTAAAGAAACATCTTCAAAAGTAATTTCACCACGTTTAGTAAATAGATAAGCGACAGAACCCGCAGTTCCTAGGTTACCATTTGTTTTACTAAAACAGTGACGTACATCTGGTACTGTACGGTTTAAGTTATCTGTCATTGTCTCAACAAGAACAGCAACACCGCCAACACCATAACCTTCGTAAGTTACTTCTTTTAAATCATCATTATCTTCACCACCGGCACCACGTTGGATTGCACGGTTGATGGTGTCACGTGTCATATTAACTGAAAGAGCTTTTTCAACTACTGCACGCAAACGAGGGTTACTAGCAGCATCTCCACCACCAAGTTTGGCAGCAGTCACAATTTCACGAATATATTTAGTAAAAACTTTACCGCGACTTGCATCTTGTTTCGCTTTACGATGCTTAATATTGGCCCATTTAGAATGACCCGCCATGGACGTGAACTCCAAAAAAAGAAAATGCAAAAGTGCTGGAATATTAGCATAGGCTTGGTTTTGTTGAAAACTATTGCCCTGCGTTTTGTTAGCCAATTGAATAAGAATAATAACCTTAAGGCCTAATGAGTGAGATCAGGCCGAATCAAATCCAATTTGATCTAGTTAATTTTGACATCTATGTCAAATTTCGCATATAGCTCTTTAATCGTTTCCAGATCTTTTTGTAAGTCTGTTGGGTAAATTTTGCCTAGAATTCCGCCTTGTTTGCTTCGGGCATTGGCATACATGAGTACAATTGGAACATTAGCGGCTTTCGCAATATGCCAAAAACCTGTACGGATAGGTTTACGTTCTGAGCCATCTTTCGCACGAGTAGCTTCGGGAGCAATCACCAAGTTAAAAGTTTCATGAGTTTGAAATTGTTCAACCATTTGAGAAACAATATCTTTACTCGCTTTGCGGTCAACGGGAATGCCACCAAGTTTTTCTAAAACTGGCTTAAGGGGACCCTTAAAGAGTTCTTTCTTTATTAAAGTATGAATCTTAATGTCTAAAATTTGGAAGAGAGCAATAGAGAGCACTGCATCTAGATTTGAGGTATGTTCAAATCCAATAATAACTTGTTTTTTTTCAAGAATTTCGGGATCTACATTATAGGTCCAACCAGCAGCTTTAAAGATAGAGTTAGCTAGAAATTTTTTCATAGATCAGTGCAAGGTGATAAATTTGCAGGATTCTAATATGAGTTTGTAAAAAAGCCTAGAAAAATTATGAAAGCTAAAGTAGCCAATTAAAAATGAAGATTATCTAAGCTTGAAGATTTAAAAAGTTCTTTTTTATTTTTCTTTAAACATAATAAACTTAGATAATTTTAAAATTAAGAAACCTGTTGAGGTATTTCTTCATTAATTAAAAACTCAATATACTGCCAAATTTTTTCAGCATTAATTAGTTTTTTATCTGTTGTTCCATCAATAATCATCCCATCAATAATAGAAATAATAATATGAGTAAGGGGAGTAGGGTTTTCTATACCTAATTGAGTGAGCTGGTCTTGTAGTAAATGAGTTAACCACTTTGTATACTCATAA
Organism: Acinetobacter oleivorans DR1; assembly: GCF_000196795.1. Lineage (NCBI taxonomy): Bacteria > Pseudomonadati > Pseudomonadota > Gammaproteobacteria > Moraxellales > Moraxellaceae > Acinetobacter > Acinetobacter oleivorans. The sequence goes on along the minus strand of NC_014259.1, from coordinate 2,402,079 downwards.
AATGGTTCACGAATTGAAGTATATTGTTTAGATACTTCAATAAATGCTTTTTTAAATAAGCAACCATTAAATGTTTCGCTATTGATCCATTCAATATACCAATTAAAAATAATATGAATTTTCTCAAGCGGGTTAGCATCTTGACGTAAATTTAATTGTTCATTAATTGAATTTTGAATATTTAAGTTTCTATGTTGCAAACACTCCATAATTAAATTTTCTTTTGAAGGAAAATATTTATAAAAGGTCATCTTTGCAACATTAGATTCAGCAATAATACGGTCAACACCAGTTGCATTGTAGCCAATCTGATTAAATAAATTTAAAGCAGTATTTATAATATCTTCTTTTTTTGACATTACTATTCCATATAGTTAGAACTAATTATAACTTAATCGAAAAAATTAAAATTTTAATATTAATGATCATAATAAAAAAAGGGATTGGATTCAAGTTGATATTGTGATAATGATAATCATTAACATAAGTTTTTTTTAATTTTCTATTTGATTTCGTACGATTTTAATTCTAATATGGATTGATAAGGGAACATATTTAAATATTAATTTAAGTCATTGTTTTTATAATAAAATATGTAAAAATCGATCAGGCTTCAATAAGTTTAATGAGAGTAGATATGCCTAAGAAATTTGAGAATTTTAATAATCCTAGAAAGAAAGCACTCGCAGGGATGAAGCAAAGCATTTCTACTGAACTATGGGAAAAAAATTCAGACTTTTTGACCCAATTAAGAGAAAAAATTGCTAAACATGCGGTGTCACATCATCCTGCAATTGATATTTTAAATAACGGAGAAATTAATAAAGAAAATTTAAAAAAAATACACTTAGAATACCGCCATGCAATTGTACAAACTTTTACTGATGCATTGCTCATGGCCCAATTTCAAACTAAACAACTAGAGCCAAGATTGCATGCCGGTGCGAAAATGTTTCCGCGCTTTCTTTTGAGCCTAAATATTTTTGATGAGTTTGGATTTCGTCCAGGTTTAGACAAAGATGGTTATTATCAGGGAAATCCTGAATATGCTCACTATCCTTTATTTGAAGACGTATTAAATGATTTTGGTATTACAGAACAAGATCGTCTGACTTATCAGCCGACTGAAATTGCAAATCAAGTTAGAGTGTTTTTAGAAAATGCTTATGATGACTATAAAGCTGTTTCAGCCTTATTAGCAGTCGCAGAAGAAGAGGTGATTCTTTATAGTCCACCGTTACGTAAAGCGACTAAAGCTGTAGGTTTAGAGGTAGAGGGTGGTGGTTATTATCATGTGCATGGTATTTCTGAAGATGAAAGTGCCGAAGCCGCAGATGATGATCATGAAGAAGACTTATGGTATGTCTTAATGCAAGCTTGTACAGAAGAAGATTATAACTATATCGAAAAGTTATGCTTAGAGTATTGTGATTTATGGGAAAAATTTTGGGACGCTCAATTAGAACATACAGAGCTTATGCGGAAGAGAATCTTAGCTTAATAGAAGAAATAGAAGTATTAAGTTTAGAAAAACGTATTTTAAAGCAGTTAAAATTTTAAGATAAAATAAAATTTACATTTTGATAATTAAATTTTGAATATTGTTTATAACGGTAAAACGAATTCTATTTAGATAAGCATTAAAAAACCCCATAAACTTTTTAGTTTATGAGGTTTGAATTTGGTGGGCCCACCGTGACTTGAACACGGGACCAACGGATTATGAGTCCGCTGCTCTAACCAACTGAGCTATAGGCCCTATAAGTCAGAAAAGCTTTAAATCTCAAGGCCTTTCAGTGCGTGCAATACTAATCAATTTTTTAATCAAACACAAGTCATTTTCTAAACTAGGCACATACTAGACCTAAAAAATATTGTGTTATTTTGGTTAAATATTACGAGCGAGAGTGATTCTAGCGTATGAGTAGCTCATGAGTAAAGTGAACTTAGTTATTTATCGATCAATTAGAACTTATGTCAGTCAGAAGTTTATAGTGATTGGGTTTTAGTTAATTATCAGTTCGAATAGTTAATTCTTTTAAAAACATCTTTTGTTTGAAGAGTAATCAAATTTCAGGTTGATTGAATATTGCTTGAAATGTGACCAAAATTGGTTTTTCAAAAAAGTTTACAAACATAATTTATACATTTATGTCTTACACAGAATTTATAAATATTTGTTCAATAACGACTATAGAATATTCTAAATAAACTTAATTTAAGAAATATTTATCTACGCTAAATATTTAGAAAACGTATAACTTTATAAAATCCTATTTATAGAATGATGTACTCTTATCATAGTCAATTCTATATCATTTTAATGAGAGGTTATTCTTTGCAGTCTAATAGTTACTGTAATAAATCTAGTGAAAGTGATTATTTTTTTGAGTAAGGTGAATCCAAAATTCTAATTAATTTTTAAAAAACTAGTAATACAAAGATAATATTTATGAAATTAATTTTGTTTAGCGCATAGGGAAAAATCCATAAGTTTTAACGAGGAAATACAAAAATAAGGGAGTAAAGTGAGCTTCCTTAAAATTAAGACCTTTATCTGATTTTTAAAAAATTAGAACTTTTTAGTGGGAGAATTGGAAATTTTTTTAATTGAAATTTCTTTCTTTTTCTCATGTGTTTTCTATACAAAACTTAAAGTGTGACTACTTTCACGCTCGATACAAATGATTGTATTTTATTGAATTTATTCTTGACTAAAATGCTAGGTTTTAATAAAGTACAAATGTATTTTCCCAAAATAAAAAACTATTGCTTAGTCCTGAAATACAGTAAGAAGCCTGCTTTTTAAAGTAGGCTTCTTGCTTTTTGTAATATAGAGAAAATAGGAAAGAGCAATAATCTGAATTTTAAAAGTAAGTATATAATTAGAAATAAAACTATAAAAAGATCATGTGTGCTCAGAGAGCTACAGTATAAGAAATTATAAGTTTTCTTGAATAATCTGAATGAGTTCTCGAGCCGCTTTAGATAAGGGACGGTCTTGAAGCCAAATTAAGTAAATGGATAGAGGTAAATGATTTTTAGTATTTTTAAAATCTAAAAGAACTAAATGACCTTGTGAAATTTTTTCTTGTACTAATGATAACGGGAAATTTCCCCAACCGAGTCCTGCTTCAACCATATTAATTGCTGTTTGTAGACTATTCGTTTTCCAATACATAGCACCAATAATTGATCGGGAATCTGTCATTTCATGGTCGCTACTCGCCACTACAATTTGTCTAATATTGATTAACTCTTCAATAGAAAAATGCTTTGTTTTTTCTTGTAGAAGAGTATGACTAGACGAGATAGTAGCAACGACTGTTTCAGTCATTACTAATTGCAGATTCTCACGCATTTTTATATTGAGGTCTGAACCAGCTAAGCAAAGACTAATTTCTTCCCTATAAAGTAGATTAAGGATGTCATCTTGAGGTGCAGTAATAACCTCTATATTTAGTAAGGGGAATTTATCAGCTAACTTCTTTATTGAAGAAAATAATAGTTTTGTATTTACATCTGAGACCACACCAATACGTAACTTACTCTCTAGTCCTAAAGAAAGTTCATGGGCATGGGTACTAAATAGTCTAAGTTGTTCAGAAATAATTCGTGCTTGAGGTTCCAAAGCTAATGCGGTAGGTGTAGGAATGACCTTGCGTGGAGTACGTTCAAATAAGGTGTAACCCAATTCTGCTTCTAGATTAGCAACTGCCATACTGACTGCTGAGGGTACTCGATTTAGTTTGCGGGCAGCAGCAGAGAAAGATCCTGTATCTAGTACAGTAATAAAGAGTTCAATATTTTCGCTGTTAAAATTCATTTTGATATCAGTAGAACTGAAAGCTATTAACTTTATATATGATTTTGACTGAAATTAAAATATAAAGAATTAGTTAGAGTTTGCCTATTATGCAAGGTGTAAAACGTCGAATTGTCTATGTTTCTGCTTATGAAGTCATCGGAATGATTATTTCATCAGTAGGTTTAGCGATTTTGGCAGGTGATAGTGTTGAACATACAGGACCACTCTCTGTCATGATTACGACCATCGCTGTAACTTGGAATTTTATCTACAATATTTTATATGAGAAGTGGGAGGCTAGACAAAGCAGTAATGTTCGTACAGTTAAGCGTAGAGTTGGACATGCTATTGGTTTCCAGCTTACCTTAGTCCTATTTTTGATTCCTCTTATTGCATGGTGGATGGATATTTCTCTGATTGCTGCTTTTTGGTTAGATGTGGCTTTTATTATCATTATTCCTATCTATACTTTTATATTTAATTGGAGCTTTGATAAGTTATTTGGATTGCCTATTTCGGCACAAGCTAAAGCACTGCAAGAATAGTCGCTAAATCATCTTAATAAGCTATCAAGGTGTGTGACTTTGATAGCTTATCTCTAGTTTAATTATTTGATTTGATCAATGACTAACTGCTTTGAAAACTTAAGTTGAGCTTTCTTGGCGAAAATATAATAAATCACTGCTGTAGAAATCAGTCCTACCAGCCATGATAAGTCGATCCCTCCTAACATTGCAGCAATTTGACCCGTGTAGAATTTACTATCAATAAAGGGTAGTTGGATCAAAATACCGAGAAAGTAGCAGGTGATACCAATTCGATTCCAACGGCCATACTTGCCATTTGGATCATAGAGCGCATCTACATCACATTCTTCTTTAGAGATAAAGTAGTAATCAACCAGATTAATAGCACTCCATGGAATAAAGAAGGTAAGTAAAAACAAAATAAATGCTTTAAAAGCACTTAAAAAAGTATGTTCACCTATAATTGCAATAAAAGTCGAAATCACAACCATAGCAAGGACAATGAGTAATCTTGTTATTTTTGAGATTTGATTTGTCGATTTGAAACTATTCCAAACCGTAGCAATGCACATAAAACTACCGTAAGCATTTAAGGTTGTCAGAGTAACTTTGCCAAAAGCGATACTAAAATATAAAAAGGTCACGACGAGGGCAATTGGGTTCATACCCACAACATATTGAACTTCATTTCCGACAAAATTGCCGTTTGCGACTTGAGCAATCAAAACACCTAGGCTCATGGAAATTTGTGAACCCAAGAGAGAACCTAAACCAACGGCCCAAAATACACGAGATGAAGACGTTTTAGTTGGAAGATAACGGGAGTAGTCTGCAACATAAGGCCCAAAAGAAATTTGCCAAGAAGCAGAAAGTGAAACTGCTAATAAAAATGAAGACCAACTGAAATGACGTACTGCTAAGAGTTCTGATAAATCAGAAAGTGCTAAAATTTGAGTCAAGATAATCACAAAAGCGATTAAACCAATAATACTTGCTATTTTGCCTACCAAATGAATTAAACGATATCCAATCGTTGCAAATATAATGATTAAACATGCGTAAATTAAGATACCAGTTGTATTGCTGACATGTGCTAGATGTGCAATTGCTTTACCAGCTAATACCTCTCCAGTTGCGGTAAAGCCAATATACATGAGGCAAACAAGTATGATTGGAATACAAGCACCATATACCCCAAATTGCACACGGCTTGAAATCATTTGAGGAAGGCCAAGTTTAGGACCTTGGGCAGCATGTAGTGCCATAACGGCAGCACCAAAACATTGACCCACGAATAAACCAATAATAGACCAAAAAACATCCCCGCCTAATACAACTGCTAGCGCACCCGTCACAATGGCTGTGATTTGTAAATTAGCACCAAACCAGAGGGTGAATTGAGCAAATACTCCGCCATGTCTTTCATTTTCTGGAATAAAGTCAATACTTCGGTTTTCAATAAAACTACTATTTGCTTTCTCAGCCGATGAGTCCATTTCACTCTCCTTGTCCTTTAAGAGTCCACTCTATTTTTATTAATTCAATATTTGTACAAACAAATATAAACATGTATATACAAGTAATTTGAAAAATAATCAAACAGTTTTTGAGGCTGTAAAAGCTAAAAGTGGCTTAAATAATTCATAGATAAATAGAAAATATATTTGATTAATTTTATTGTTTAAAAAGTTAAATAATTGAAAAATAATATATAAAAAAGCCCTCTACAGAGGGCTCAACTTTATGCGTTTGCATCTAAAACGATTTGGAAATAAGTAGGAAGTTCAGAAAATTGCACAAGTTGGGTTTTATCTTCTTGCTTAAAATAATATTGATAATTTGGAGTTTCTAAATAGTTATCTAGATATTGTGTTGCATCAGTAAACTGGGCTTTTGCAATGGGCTTATCTTTCTTGCATTTAATAATAACAGGATTTACCGAATTTAATTTTACAGGAACACCATTTTCAAATTTAGCAGTTTCAATCAACAAAGAAATTTTGAAATCACCAAAATTTACACAAAAGTGGCCTCCATTTTCTGTCTTAACTTCTCGGTCAGAGAAAAGATCTTTAAATAAACTCTTCAGGGATTCCCGGTGTTTATCTAAAGCAAGTTGAAATTCATGATCTCGTTGCTCGATCTTTTCTTGCTCTTCTTGTAGCAATTTGGCTTGCTTTTCAATAGTTGTAAAATCCAGCTTCATTTTAATATCTCCTTTGGTTGTTTTAAAACTATATATGGCAATCTTTTATTAAGTTTTAAAGAAACATACAGTATTTGTTACAACGGAATAATTAAGATGAGCTTTTGTATAAAACTTCAAAAATGTAAAAAATATTTTCGAAATATAGGAACTTAAAGAAATTAGCGAGAGGTGATTTTGTATTTTATATTTGAAAATACTGCTACATATTAATAGTAGATTTTAATGTAGCAGCATATTTCTTATTTTGTACAATGTTTTGCCATAAGTGGAGTACTTTTAATTTTTAAAAAACCTCCGCTACTCATTACACCAAGCATCACCAAAGCTGTTCCTATCAACTGCCAGATATTAAGGGTTTGTCCAGCAAGTAGAGCAATTATCATACTGAACACTGGCACAAAGTTAAAAAATACCGAAGCGCGTCCAGCACCTAACTTTTGTATACCATTAAACCAGAATAAATAAGCAATCATGGTAGAGCAGATAACAACATATCCCATAGCTAAATGTGCATTTACCGGTGCAGATGCAATGGCTGAAAAAGGATTTTCAAATATCATACTCAACAAACCAAGTGTTATTGCTCCAAACATCATAGAAAAAGTCGTTGTTTCTAGCGGAGTAGCATTTTTTACATAATGACGAGACAGTACATTTGCGAAACAAAATCCAAATGCACCCAATAATATAAATAGATCTCCAATGTCTATTTTGAGGTGAAGTAAAGTTGTTATATGGCCCTGACTAATCACAAGTAAAACGCCACTTAAACCGAATAAAACGCCTAAAAATTTACTAGTGGTAAGTTTTTCACCATCTAGCATGATTGTCATTAATAGAGTCATTAACGGTGTCGTTGCCATAATTAAAGCACCGTTTACGGCAGATGTCGTTTTTAAGCCATAAAAACAGCCTATGTTGAAGCCTGCAATTCCAATTACCCCAATCACAAGGTAGATAACTAAATTCTGGCTTAAGGCTGCCCATCTTAGTTGGCCTGTTATTGAAAAGATTAGAAGTAAGCCTAGGCTTGCAATTGAAAACCGTTCAGATGCAGCAGATAGCGGGGGCATATGTTGAATGATATAAGACATTGCATTAAATGCTGATCCCCAAAAAAACATTGTTAAGGCAACACCAGCATAGGCATAAGCCACCGTTCTGTTCATGGACAGGCTCCCATCAAGAAAGGTTTTATTCTGGGCAATTACATAAAGGTGTACAATTCCATATTAATACACTTCTAATGTGAAAATTTGCACAATGATTGATTGGGAAAATTTACATTACTTTTCAGTTTTTACAGAAGAAAAGTCACTGTCAGCGGCTGCCCGAAAATTGGGAGTAGATCATGCAACTGTATCTAGAAGAATTGCCCAGCTAGAACAGAACTTAAAACTTAAATTAGTTGATCGTAGACCACGTACTTACATCCTAACTCCTGATGGTGAACGTCTTGCGCAAATGGTTGCTCGTATGATGGAAGAAACTTTTTCTATTGAACGTTTAACTCAGGCTGGTCAGCAAGAAGTGATGGGAAGTGTTTCTATTAGTATGCCTCCTTTAACTGCGGCACATCTCATCATGCCTCATTTGGGCAGATTTTATCGTCATTATCCTCAATTAAAATTGCGTGTGCTCGGTGATGTTCATTATGTTTCATTACAGCATAGTGAGGCTGATATCGCGGTAAGATTTGGCCGTCCTAAAGATGAAAATTTAGTAGCTCGTAAAGTAGGTGAAATTCCTTTTGGAATATATGCGGGTCCAAATTATTTGGCTTCAACGGCTCCTGAAAATTATGAATGGATTAGTGTGGAAGTAGGGGGAGTACATGGTCAAAAACAGCAAAAACTAAAAGAAAGATTAAATTATAAAGAACCCATAATTGTGACCAACCATCCCGAGTTACAGTGGAGAGCTGCATGTGGAGAAGTGGGATTAGCGGTCTTACCGGATTTTTTAGGCGCTCTTAGTAATTTAGTTAGATTACAAGATGACCATCCGATGAGTGCTGAAATTTGGTTAGTTACACATGAAGATTTACGGCATAGTCCAGCAATAAGAGTAGTAATGGATTTTCTTGTGAGCTGCTTCGAACCTTTTAAAGTTTAAGCTGTTAACTATCGATTTATATAAAAAGCTGCTGGAGTCCGCAGCTTTTTTATTTTGATATATTTAGGTTAAACTGACTTCTATTCCGTTGCGTAAATTAGATTGATCCTGAACAGAATTTGAATCAATTTTGGCATAGGATTTGGTAAGTATACGTCTAGCAGTAAAATTAATTGGTTTTTCTAAAAACTTTGGTAATTTAATACCAAGTGGATTGGTCTCGGTTTGAGACACTTCGGTAGTGACTCTAGTTCCCATAATATAGTCAAACCAAGGTTTAGTAACGCACCAATTAGCATTTTGATTACTTGTCATGTGATGATCATAGTGCCAAGGAATACGTTTGTTTGCATATTCTGAATCTAAATGTGCTTTTGAATGTACACGCCAATAATTCCATAAACCATAATAGAGCCCAGCTGTAAAAAATGGAGCGACAGGCAAAAAAATTGTAGCAGCTCCAGCTAATCCAATTAATGCTGTTTTTTCATTATAAATTTCAGCATTTTTGAACATCGATTCAGCATAACCTTCATCTTGAAAACCATTTAAGCGAGCGCGCTTATGATGAGCGATGTGAGTGAAAAATGGGCTATTACGATACTGACTTGGATATTCGTGTAACCAGACTTTATGAAAGTACCATTCAAGACCATTAGCAACAAAAACACCTACAGGAAAACCAAGCATATTGGGAACTTCTTAATTACAATTTAAAATGATTGTAAAAGAAGAATGTTTTATCCCTTTGACTTAACAGGCAGCTAGATAAGTGTCATTAGAATCAATTTAACTATTTTGTTTACGCTGACGATAAGCACTAGGAGTCTCACCAGTCCAACGTTTAAAAGCTCGCGTAAAAGCAGAGGGTTCAGAAAAACCAGTTAGATAAACTATTTGATCAATGGTTTCTTGTGTGTGAGCAAGTAAACGTCTGGCTAGTTTTTCCCGATGCTGATTTAAAATTTTCTCATAATTTATATTAATTGCCTGTAAATCTGCTCGAAGGGTACGAGGGTTACGATTTAATTGTTCAGCAATAAATTTTTGATCAAAATGCCCAGATTCCAGTAATCCATTGCTAAGAAAACGCTCAATAGCATAAACGAGTTGATGCTTTTCTAAAGTCAGTAACTGTTGTTCTGCAAGCGTTTCATGAATTCTTAATAATTCTGGTTCAGCAGCTGGTGAAGCTTTATTTAAAAGTACGCTAGGAAAAATAATAGAACCTTCCATTTGCCCTAAAATCACGGAGCAATTCCATATTTCCTCATATATTTCTGCTGATGCACCTTCTTGATGGGGCAAGATAATTTGAGTAGGTCTGAACTCTTTATTTGTAATATATTTAAAAAAATTAAGAAAAATACCTATGGCACATTCAAGATAATGTCTTACGGGGTGCTTAAAACCAGACAGTATTGCTTGATCTTCCTTAATTGTTAATTTTAGGTCAAATACATCTGTAAGTATGGCTTGATATCTTAGAGCCCGCTGTAAACCTTCTCCAAAAGTTGAGCTACTCAAAAATAGATATTCAATTACTAATCCCCTGAATGGTGGCATTTGACTACCTACATGCAAGCCAATATCAGGGTCTTCACTTATTTCTTCAGCCGCTGTCCAAAACCTTTGTTGAGTCGAATTATCTCTACGAATATTTTTATCGGGAGGCTGATTGGGTAAATTTACACTTGCAAAAATAGATGCTGCATCTAAGCCCATCTTTTGCATAGTCTGATAAGTCATCCACAAAAAAATTCCAGCATCTGAAGAACTTTTTGACATATTTTGATTACAACCATCCCTATAGGCTCTATGGTGCATTCAATCATGATTTTACTATTGATGCTATATCCTAGAAATTCATAGTATTTTAATTATCGGGAAAGAAACCAGCATCTTCACGTGCTTGCTTTAAAGCTAAGATAAAGCAGATTAATAAAAGGAAACCTATAAAAAAAAGAAAAAAATCGATGTTACTAATCGCAAAACCTATACTTGTAGCGCCTAGACTTAGTAATAAGATACATAATATTTTCCAAAAAATGAGCATGTTACGTTCTGATAAAAAGTCTAAAGATATTATTTGCAATTGAAGGGGAATTCTAAATTTTTTTATGTTTTTTTTATTATAAATTATGTAATTCAGTAAAATTTTAATTTTTATAGTTTTTGATATAAAATTATGAAAATAAAAGGATTTTTGTTTTATTTGGCTTGGTGAGTGAATTTTAATTTTTCTTAAAATTAAGTTTTTATTAATTAATAGAATGATAATTCTTTAGAAACACTATAAAATAGTGCTCATGAATTAAATTTATTTTTTTAATTTATTTAAAACAATATGTTATGTTGGCTATTAGAATCTTTGTTAAAAAAAAGACTTGATCTTTAAGCTATTTTTTGAAATTATAGTCATGCAAATTGTGATCTATTTCCCACAATTTGTATTTCAGGTTAAGTGGTTATCACTAATGCTCATTTGCTATTTTTGCTTATGAGCATTTTTTTATGTGATTTTTTAATAGAACTACAAAGTTAAAAAATAGCCTTTGTGTTCCCTTGGTATCGTTAAGCTTATTTTTTTAGTAATTTTATAGAGCATAGTTAATCATATTGAATCGTCACCGTCGCTGTAGCTTTAACCTCACCTGCGGTCACATTGGTGGCGGTCTGATAATAACGGGCAGTTAAAGGAATATCATATTCAACAGTTTGGTTGGAACTCACGCTACCTATATTGAGTTTGGTTGCTTTTTGAATCGGCTTATTTGCCCCATTCATATTCCATAACAGTTCAACACCAACACCGTTAGCTTTTATTGAATTCGTAGCACTGTTATTAATCACCTGATTATTGGAGGTATCAGAATTATAATCAAAACTTAAGCTGATCGTATTGCTCGTAGCGATACCAGAGTTGTTTTCACCACCATTACATAAGATTGATAGATTAAAATTCTGTTCCCCTTGGGTTGATCCAATCGCTCTAAAGCCTGATTTCATCACGGTTGGAAGTTGAACTGGTGAATCTACACCATTTTGAATTTCACAAGATGAAGACGCAATAAGAATAGGGGCATTACTTAATACAGTAGTGGTTAAAAATGGGCGGTTCTGTTGCCCTGATACGTAATAGGTACTGTAACGGCCTGCAACTAGTGCACCAGAACCAGTTGTCATGGCAGTTTTAATAACTTCCATAACAAAATATCCAGGGGAAAGTGTATATATTTGATTCGGTGTTAATGTACGTCTATAAGGATAATATCCTGAAAAATCTGAAGCATCGGCAGCTTCGCGATAAAGTCGAATACCAATACCTGGAATATTGGTGGCATAAACATTATTGCCTATTGGGCTAATTGGATAATTTAAGGGGAGAGCTGCAATAATTTGATCACTCGCACGATTACAAGTTGCAGTCGAATTATTAGGAGATATTGTAAAAGTATTCTTTTGTAAGATCGTTCCTATTGGATCGTTTGGTTTTACTACGATTTTACCTATCGTCATCGGAATATCGACGGTAGTAAATCCTTTACTTAAATTGCAATTTGCATTTGTATGGCTATAAGCAAATAGACTCACTGCCAGAAATCCAATTTTTTTTAAAATATTATTCATTTACAGACTGCCTTTGTCATAATAATTGGTTGGTTGTTATGCTTTATTTGATCCGCTATATCGTATTCAATCTCGCATTTTTCAGTACTCGTATTTCCCCATTTCACATATAAACGATCATGGGTTAAGGGTGTTCGTAAATAAATGCGACTGCCTTGTGCGACAATGCCTATTACTTCGTTATTCTGGTTATATACCTGTGCGGCAAAAGGTAGATGTGAACCATCTAATGTTGTTGTACTAATAAAAAGTGCATAACCTTTTTTTGTTGAGAATTGGACTTTAGTGATTGAGCCTGCATAAGGCGCAATCCGTAAACTACTTTCAGCAAGTTCAACTTGGGTAGATATGTCTTGTGGGTCAAGACTAATGTCATTCATACGGTAAGGCGTAACATAGGGAATAACGGCATATCCGTTTTTGTTAATACTTAGCCCAGGTGTATTACCGACTTGTGCTCCAGTAGCATCCGGCGCATAGACCAACACCATAGTTTGGGCTTGATCTGGCCCAAACAAAATTCCTTGAGAATGTGCAACAACATTACCACTGAAGCTAAGCATTTCTTGTTGGTATGAATTTGCATGACTGAATGAAGCACCAAGTGTTGTATAGTTGGTTTTATAGGTGCCATTAATATTTAGGTTGGTTTGATCATGGTCCTGATTAGAAATTGATGCGCCGTAGTTTAAGCGATTTCCTGTAAAGCCACTGAAGCTTAAAATCTGACTGTTATCACCAATAACACTATTAAAAGTCAGAGAATTTTTCTTAAAATCTAATGGAAAAGAGAAAGACGCAAGGTACTGGGTATCTTGTCCTGTGCGAGCGCCGTCTTCTTCAATCTCGCTGCTCATTGCAGATAAACTATAAGTTAAATCTTTAAATTGATTGCTATAACCTAATTGGAACTGTTTATTTGTCTTGGGTTGATTCCAATAATTTATCCATGAACCGACTAAGTAAAAATTTCCCCATTGCTTTGGAAGTACCTGATTTAAAGTAATCTGAAATTCACTTTTTTGTTTGCCTACGGAAAAGCTATCAATATTTTGCTTTTGTAAATCTTGAATTAAAATTGCATCACGCAATTTGAGGTAGTTTTCTGTTGAATAGCGATAAGTCGCTAATGTTAAACTAGTATTTGTTGGGGAAAATAACTTACTGTAGCTTAAACGATAACTTTGCCCAGTCATTGTAGGTTGATGATCAAACTCAGTTTTTGACTGGGTAGCATCAAAAGAAATCGCTCCAATAGGTGTTGAAAAAGCCGTACCTAGTAAGAGTGAGAGATATTGTTGCGTTGCTTGAAGTGCGGTGTAAGTTGTGAGGTAATTATTAATTCCCCGTTGATACTTACCTTGTATTAGCCAAGGATTTAGACCTAGATTTGAATCTCGAAACTGTCCTAATGTGAAAGAGTATCGACTCATTTGCGGGCGTAGCATTTCGACGACAGAAGCATAGGGAATAGCGAATTTCTGAATTACCCCATTAGATTCAATTACCGAAACTTGTAGCTCGCCCCCAAATCCTGTTGGGTAAAGATCATTAATTTCAAAGTTTCCGGGCGGTACTGTTGTTTGATAAATTAAATTGCCTTGTTGCCTAACCTCGACTTTCGCATTGGTTTTTGCATAACCTCTCACTCTGGGAGCATAACCGAGCATACTGTTTGGAAGCATTCGGTCATCACTTGAAATATTTACTCCGCGATACGGTAAAGAATCGATAAAATCACTATTAGTAAAATAATCGCCTAAAGTCACAACACCATGAATTTTCGGAAATGCTTTTTGTATATATGTATTTGTTGAAGTATAAGAAGAATTATCAGATTGAAAATCAGTATGGTCTTGCCATTTCCATTGTCCATTATGGCGAAATTGCCAACTCGCTAAATTTGCTCCAAGATTAGTCCCCATGAAAGCATATACACTTTCATGTTGTTCGTTAACTATTCGATAAGCAGTCGCGTTATATGTCAAAAAAGCTGCATTAATACCTCGATCCCAAAGATGTGGATCGATATAGCCCTGTGCATTTTTTTCTAATGTGACTTGGGGGATAGAGATATCAATTCTTAAACGAGAACTATCAAATAAATAAAAAGCATTATCTATCCAATGACCTAGTGCATCACAAGAAAGAGAGGATGTATGAGAATGTTGGCTAAGCACATCAGCTTTTACACCATATTCTAGTAACATGGCTTCTGTAAAACAGGTTTCGGCATTTACGTTAGGAGAGCTGGCATTAAAGCGCATGCGTCGTTTACCAAACCATTGATCATTAATATAGACATCTAAGCTATATTCACCAGCTAAGATGGGGTTTCCATATTTGAAACGACCTATATCAATTTTTTGTGCATTACCTACTAAAAAATTGCTATCAAATTCTGCTTTTGAGAAACCTGAAACATCAACATTATTTTGTGCATATGCTGCCAAAGGCATAAATAACGCAATACTTGAGGCCACATAACAAGTAAAAGGGCTTTTTAAACATATATAAGGTATAAACCATTTAGACATAGTTTTAGAGCCTATTCATGATAGGTATTTAGATTTTTTTAAGTAATATAGTAAGCTTAGAACTTTATTGGATGCTCAACTCTTCCGCCGTAATCATTGATATATACAAAGCTCATATCTGCTACATTTTTATTCTTTAGTTTTATTTTATCTTCAGAAAAAGGGGCAACCATTAAACCTTGTTGTAACAAGTCTGCTTTATGGCCTTCAGTTCCTTGAAAAATGGAAGTGATAGTGAGGAAAAAGGGAGTCGGATTCTTTACTACTAGATATTGATCATTTATTTTCCATTGAACTTTTTCACTTAGCTGTTCAATATTTTCTTTTAGATCTATAGGACGATAAAAGAATTTAATTCGCGAACGTACAGCGAGCTGTAAAAAATTATTAGAAATTGGGGTACTTTGGTCTTGTTGAGTTTTGCCTTCGGGTTTAGGAGGTATATCTAAAACATTAAGCCAGAAAATTGATTCTTGTTGCTGACTTAATTGAGACGAATTAGGTAGAGCTGTAATTCTTAAAGTTTGGCCCTTAGTTGCTTCTACTCGTGAAATCGGGGGAGTAATAATGAAAGGCACATTTGCTTCATCGGGAGTTGATTTTGCATTTCCATCATCAATCCAAGCTTGAACAAGAGACGGAGCTGTGCCGTTATTGCTTAGTTGTAATGTGATCTCACGTGCATTTGAAGGATAAACGACACGAGTTCCATGCAAAACAATTTCAGTATGACCTATGGTAGTCAGTGCTACCTGTAGGCAAACTAATCCCCAAAAAAACTTACGACCACGAAAAAGCATGAGCCATATTCTCAATAATGAATAATAGATAGGAGATAGCTTCTATTTAGAAATAGAAGCTTCAGTTTTAATTTTATTGATAAATAATCGTGTATTTTACTTGCGACGTTACCGTACCAGCAGTAGAAGCACCTGTAGCATAATATTCAGCATAATAGTTAAGGTCAGCATCACCACCTGCTGAAACATTTACCCATTGCGAGTTGGTCTGCGTGCTATTCGTGCTTGTAGCAAGTACGGGGATTACAGCATTATTACTGCCTAGCAACTGGATATTCACGTTTGTTGCCGCACCCGAGGTTGCTTGGTTTAATAAACGACCAGTATTAAAGTCAACGGTAGCGCCCGGTTCAAAATAAGTGGCTACTTTACCAGCAGAAGCACAGTTCGTTAAATTAATTTGAAAAGGGGTACGACCAGCCACGTCACCTGCATTTTTTAAAGTCTGAGATGAAACTGTAGGTAGATTAATTGTTAGGTTTTTATCTCCAGTATCAATAGTACAAGTATTATCTGTAACAAGGCCATTAATAGTAATTGTGCCATCTGCTGCTTGTGCATTTGTTATATTTAAGAGAGAAACCGCTGCTATAAAAATAAACTTTTTCATAAAATCCCCAGAATAGCCTTTTAAAATAAAATCCATTACTTTTCAGCAAGTTTATTCTGCTTAAGTAAGGCGAAGGAAATATATCACTTTTCAACCAAAAAACAAGAAGAACATTATATTTATATATATTTTGATCAATTGTTTTTATAAATAAATTTTTTTTGAAATATATTTTTTATCAGTTGGTAAAATACTTTATGATTCATTTTTAAAATAAAATTAAAAAACTCGTAATATTTAAGTATTTGTATTTTATTAAATTAATCCAAATTTAAAATATTCCTGAGAGTAAATATTTATTTTATTTATATAACTATATGTTTTTAATAATAAATTTATTTTTTTAATTTATCTTGTGAATAAATTTATTTTTTAAGAATTTTTTAAGATTCAATTCCTACTGTTTTAGTTGTAATTCAATAAAAGATAATCTGGAGTTCCGTTCCATGAATAGTATGAAGTATAGCTATAAACCAAATTACTTTTTCTTTGCTCATAAACTAGTTTTGTTTTTAAAGGATTATCTGATTAAGCACCCAACGGAGCAGCAGACAACGTTTAACCTACAGACGATTTATGACATCTTTAGTCATGATCTTGCTTCAAGTACAACTAATCTTGAGGGTATCTTAAATATTGCAGATGAATACGTCTTTGAAACAGAAGATGGTTTACTTCCATTGATTAGTAAGCACTCTGTTAATCTCAAGAATCATGTACTTTCTTTGGAATTCTCACCACAAGCTTTGACAAGCTTATTGTCAGGTCGCTCTTTAGTGAATCCTAAAGCAGCTTAGATTTTCTTTTAAGGTAGAGTGAACTCATATAAAATTCATAAAATTTATTTTTAAGAGTTATTTATGAGTAAAGACTTTAAGGCCTTAACTTATATTGCGGATGATAAGATAGCAGATACAGTGACTTGGCTCTTACACCATCAAGATGTTTTCGATTCTTTTAATTTTGATGTATTGAGCCAGGAATTGTCTGTAACGCATGCAGCAGGAAAAGACATTATTCGAGTAGGGACATTTCTTAATGCCACTTACGGAATTTTAGTTACTTCTGTTTAAATAAAAAAGCCCTGAAAATCAGGGCTTTTTTATTTTACTGCACTAAGTTATGCACTCATTGCATTTACTGATAAGTCAGCAACCGTAGGTTTTGGTTTTTCTGCGGTTAAGCCAAGTTTATTAAACAACGCTTGGTCTTTACCTTCACCAGCATTTGGTGTGGTGAGTAATTTATCACCAGAGAATAGTGAGTTTGCACCCGCCATAAATGCTAATGCTTGATCTGAATCACTTAATGACTCACGACCAGCAGATAAACGAATATAGCTATGCGGCATAATAATGCGTGCAACAGCAATAGTGCGGATCCACTCAATTACATCAAGCTTTTCAACATCTGCTAAAGGTGTTCCTTCAATTGGAACAAGCATGTTAATTGGCACTGATTCAGGATGAATTGGCAAGGTAGCTAGTTCATGCAATAAACCAACACGGTCATCACGGCTTTCACCTAGACCTACAATACCGCCACTACAAACTTTCATACCAGCTTGGCGAACATAATCTAGGGTATTTAAACGATCATCAAAAGTACGTGTGCTAATGATGTGAGAGTAGTACTCACGAGATGTATCTAGGTTGTGATTGTAATAATCTAAACCAGCAACTTGTAGACGCTCTGCTTGAGATTGGTTAAGCATGCCTAAAGTCATGCATGTTTCTAAACCTAACGCTTTTACTTCACGTACCATTTCTAAAACATAAGGCATATCGCGCTCATGTGGGTTACGCCAAGCAGCACCCATACAAAAACGAGACGAACCTGAATCTTTTGCAGCTTTTGCTTCGCTAATCACTTTTTCTACAGCGATACGTTTTTCTGCTTCTAATTTTGATTCGTAATGTGCGGATTGTGAGCAGTATTTGCAATCTTCAGGACATTTACCCGTTTTAATAGATAAAAGGGTACTGACCTGAATCGAATTGGCAGTGAAGTGCTCACGATGTACTTGCTGAGCCTTGAAAACTAAATCCAAAAAAGGTTGTTCATATAAAGCTTGGATTTCTTCACGATTCCAATCATTACGTAGAGTCATTGTCATATCCATGATGATGGCATTAATTCACTACACATAATCATACAGAATTCGTATTAAAGCTATAGGGCAAAAAACATCATTTTTTTAATTTGATAGCTGAAGTTGATTAAGTTGCTGTTCAATTGCCCAATCAATATGCACATTGACGATTTCGTCATGTAAATTTTTGCCTTTGTGTAGCTGATCTACAATTTCTTTTGAATAAGGAGCATTTCCTAATCCGATAGCAATATTACGTTTAAATGACTGATAACCCGTCCTACGAATAGGGCTACCTTCTGTATTGGCTAAAAAAGTGGCTTCATCCCACTGCCAGATATCCAGTAGACTAATATTGTCTAATCCATTTCTAGGATTGAAATCGCTAATGGACGCAGTTTTGGCAAAACTATTCCATGGACAAATTAATTGGCAGTCGTCACAACCAAAAATTCGATTACCAATCCCTGCACGTAATTCTTCAGCAATAATTCCTTTGTATTCGATAGTTAAGTAAGCAATACAACGTCTTGCATCTAGCATATAAGGTTCGACAATTGCTTGCGTTGGGCAAATGTCGATACACGCGCTACAAGAGCCACAATGTGCTGTTGCAGGTTCGTCAAAAGGTAGGTCGAGTGATGTAAACAATTCACCTAAAACGAAAAAAGAACCCGACTTTTTATGAATGAGCAAAGTATGCTTACCTGTCCAACCCATACCGGCACTTTCAGCTAATGATTTCTCAAAAATAGGAGCCGAATCTGCAAAAGGGCGAGATTCAAAATCGCCGACTTTTTCACGAATTCTTGTTGCTAAAGTTTTCAATCTGCCACGCATGACTTTATGGTAATCACGGCCACGTGCATAACGGGCGATAATCGCAGAGTTGGGTTCGAAAGGTACATATCGAGGTTTTGGAGATTCCACAAGATAGTTCATACGAACGCAAATAATACTTTTTGTGCCAGGAACTAATAATGTAGGGTTGGCTCGTTTTTCTAGATTTTCTTCTAAATAGGTCATGTCTGCATGATAACCACGTTCTAGATATTCTAAAAAACGTGGCATTTGCTCTTGAGCATCTGGTTTTGCAATGACACAATCAGCAAAACCCAAGTCTAAGGCCTGAGCTTTGATCCATGCTTTTAATTCATGAGGATCAAGTTGTTGCACTGCAATGCGTGATGTGTCGGAAGATGTCATAAACCAAAATGCAAGAGGATAATAATATGCAGGCGGTAGTTTACCATAGCGATGATATTCGAGCATGGGAGCAGCGTTGGTTTGCTGCACAAAACTCCTCATTAGGTTTAATGCAACAAGCAGCTTGGTCAATCGCTCAGCAGTTCATCGAGCTTTTTAAAGATCGTAGCATTAATAATATTGCTGTTTGGTGCGGGCAAGGCAATAACGCAGGTGATGGCTACTTCATAGCAGGTTATCTAAAGCAAGCTGGATTTCACGTTGAAATATTTGCGGCTCAATTGGGTGAATCAAACGATTTACATTGTGCAGCGCAATTTGCTATAGAAAAGAAAGTTCAAATTCATTCAGATTTTGATATTAAAAGAACATTCGATTGCCATATTGATGCTCTATTTGGCATAGGCTTAAATCGTGAATTAAATACTAATTGGCAACAAGCTATTCAACAATTTAATGAACAATCTGGTTTAAAAGTTTCGATTGATATACCGAGTGGCTTACATGCAAATACAGGCTGTGCTTTACCTTTTGCAATACGAGCTGATCATACCTTTACTGTTTTAGGTCTTAAAGCTGGATTATTTACAGGTCAAGGTAAAGAATATGTGGGGCAAGTTCATTTAGTTAATTTAATTCCAATAGATGAAGACCTGAAACCATTAGCTTATTTGACATCTACAAATATTAAGCTTCCTAAACGTTTGGCTTTTGGTCATAAAGGGAGCTATGGTCATGTCTTAGTGGTTGGTGGACATGAGCAAATGGGTGGCGCTGTCATTATGGCTGCTGAGGCTGCTTTTCATGCAGGTGCAGGTAAAGTGACCGTGATTTGTCATCAAAAGCATCATCAAGCTATTTTGTCGCGGGCACCTAATATTATGCTCCGTGATATTAATGCTTTAGATGAAGAAAATATTAGAGAGATTTTATTTCAAGTTGATGCGGTATGTTTTGGAATGGGCCTAGGCCGTGACGATTGGGCAAAGCAAATTTATCAGCAATGGTTTAATTTGTTAAATCAAAGTACACACCTAGAAACTGTTTTAGATGCAGATGCTTTATGGTTTCTTGCCAAGCAGCCTGAAAAATTGGGGGAACATGTTTATGCGACACCGCATCCGGGGGAAGCTGCTACCTTACTTGGTTTCTCTACAGCACAAATTGAAAATGACCGAATTGCTGCAATTTATGCGTTACGACATAAATATGCGGGTCAGTGGGTACTTAAAGGAGCGGGTAGCTTAATTTTAGAGGATAACTTGTATATTTGTACCGAAGGTAATGCTGGTATGGGAACTGGTGGAATGGGCGATGTATTAGCTGGAATGATTGCAAGTCTAAAAGCCCAGTTCCATAAGGCAATTGCATTACATGAGATTGTTACCCTTCATGCTCAAGCAGGTGATGAACTTGCAAAACAAGGTATGCGTGGTTTACAGGCTTATCAAATGAATGAAGCAATTACTCAAGTAGTGAACTAAAAAAGTTTTAACGTCTACGACTGCTAGAGCGGCTTCGTCCACGTGCCATACCACCTAAGGCATTAAGGACAGAAAGTTTACTCATACTTCCCGATGCATGAGCATGGCAAATAGCGGCAGCAAGAGCATCGGCTGCATCGGATTGAGGTTTAATCGTCAAGTTAAGTAATCGCATGACCATCATTTGTACTTGTTCTTTGTCTGCTGCACCATACCCAACGACAGACTGTTTAATTTGACGGGCAGTATATTCTGCAACTTGTAAATCTAAATTAACTAATGCGGCTATGGCAGCACCACGAGCTTGCCCCAGTTTTAAAGCAGAGTCTGGGTTTTGAGCCATAAAGACCTGCTCAACCGCAGCTTCCGTGGGACCATGAAATTTCACAATTCGCTCAACGCCAGCAAAAATACGCTTTAAGCGTTCTGGCATTTCTTGAGTTTCAGTTCGGATTGTACCAGCATCAACAAAACGCAGTTTACTACCATCTTTTTCAATGATTCCATAACCTGTTAAGCGTGAACCCGGGTCAATTCCAATAATCAATGCCATGTGAAGACTTATATAAATAGTTCAGTAGGTATTGTTACATAGCCAAAACGGTTCTGCATGAGTAATTTAAAGAATGCTGTGATGAATGGTTATTTTTCGGTTTTTATTGAACCAAATTATATTTTCTAAAATTATTTGATGTAATTCTATTTTAATGGAATACTTATCTATAATTTTGGAATTAAAGTCTGTCGGCAGATGGAAGATATAAATATACGCATTGCGCAGCAAGTACGTGAATTGCGTCTAGCCCGTGGATATACCTTAGATATTCTTGCAACTCGATGTCAGGTAAGTCGTTCTGCAATTTCGTTAATTGAACGAGGTGAGGCGAGTCCTACAGCTGTTGTCCTTGAAAAGCTGGCAAATGGTTTAGGTGTGCCTTTGACTCAGCTATTTGATATCCCACAAAACAATCAATCACCTCAACCTATGGTTCGGCGTACTCAACAATCAGAATGGAAAGATCCCGAAACAGGTTATATTCGCCGTCAGGTTTCACCGCCAAATTGGAAATCTCCATTTCAAATCGTTGAAATCGAATTCCCGCCTCAGTCACGAATTACTTATGAAATTAGTGAAACCTCCAAGGTGGTACAACAGCAACTCTGGGTGGTTGAAGGGGAAATTGATATTCAATTAGGTGATTCTTCTTATGCTTTAAGCACAGGGGATTGCTTGGCAATGCAACTCAACCAGCCCGTCATATATAGCAATAATTCATCTCAAGTCGCTCGCTATATTTTAGTCGTCTCTAATCAACTTGTTTCTGTCGTTAAGGAATCTTTATGACCTATTCCCTCAATTCTAATTTTCGTTTAATTGATTGTAATGAAGCAGAATATTCTGGGGCTATATTAGAGATTCTGAATGAGGCAATTATCAACTCTACCGCTCTATATGACTATTTACCGCGCTCTGAAGAATCGATGAAAAACTGGTTTTCAGTGAAACGAGAAAATGGTTTTCCAGTGATTGGTATTATTGATGAAACAAACAAGTTATTAGGTTTTGCGAGCTGGGGAACTTTCAGGGCTTTTCCTGCCTATAAATATACTGTTGAACATAGTATTTATATTCATCATGAGCATCGTGGTTGTGGGCTAAGCAAAATTTTAATGCAAGAGTTGATTAAGCGTGCTCAAGAGGCTGAGCTACATGTATTGATAGGCTGTATTGATGCGACCAATCAGGCAAGCATTGGTTTACATGAAAAAATGGGCTTTATCCATGCAGGTACTTTTAAACAAGTCGGGTTTAAGTTTGGACAATGGTTGGATGCCGCTTTTTATCAGTTAAATTTAAATACGCCACAGCAGCCAGTTGATGGGTAAATCATAAAGCTCAAATCTCAAGTTTAAGAAAATAGCCCAGTTTGTGATGAAATAAAAACAGGGCTATAGAGCCTAAATTATAAAATACCGAGTTGTTCTAATCCTTTATAAGCAATTTCTTTTCGAATAGAACTGGGAATTCCTTTTTTCATTTCTAAATTGAGCGAGAATGCCACAATTTCTCCTTGTGGTTGAACGACCCAGCCGGTTAACCAGCCAACTTGTGGTTCAACATCCCATCCCCAACCACTTTTAGCATAAATTTTACGTCCATTTTTTTCTTCTATAAACACCATTGATTGGACTTGTTCTTGTACATTTTTACTAAATGGAAGAGTTTTATTAGCTAATTCATAAGCAAATTGGGTTTCTTGCTCAGGAGTAATTTTAAGTGGGCCGACAAGCCAAAAATTATCTACTTTTGAACCAATGTCTGCATTACCGAAACCAATACGTTTTACCTCTTTAGACATAAGATCAAGTCCAATTCTTCGCGCTAGTTCTTGATAAACTGGAATAGCAGAAGCTTTCATTGCATCGCCTAAAGTCATGTCCTTTTCCCAATCAGGAAATAAACGCTTTTGCCCGTCCCATTTAAATACTTCAGTTGTCGTTGCTTTATGATGTTCAAGTCCAATTAAAGCATTTAGCATTTTAAAGGTAGAGGCGGGAACATATTCTGTTGATGCTCTTTTAAGATCATTGCCATAAATTTCTTCGGTCTGCCCACGCTTAATCACTAAAACTCCCGTGGTCTGTGCCTGATCAAACAGAGATTTAATTTCTTCTGAATTTTTATTGGCAGAAATAGAATGTATTTGATGTTGTTTTACTATGTTAGAAGAGCAGGCAGATAAAAAGAGAGTAGCTGTTGCAACGACAAGGACTTTTTTATACATAGTTCTGACTAAGTGTAATTTGTGAAGTGTTATTAATTAATTTAACTTGAATAGAACTGACTTTAGATAGGTAAAATGTAAGCTCTTTAGGGAAGTTTACATGTCTGTGGAACTTTTAAAGTTCTCTATATGTATAGCGGAAATAAAGAAACAATCTGAACTTTGCTAAGTAAATAAGATCTTTTTTGACTAAATATGTTCTTTTTCGAAGAACTTTCCTCTCAAATAAAGTAAAAAATTTAAAATCTGATTGAAGTGGCACTTGATAAACCTGATACAGCACTCATTAATAAGAAAGCATGTTTGTTTTTATCGAGTTAAAATCAAATGTACTCCAGTATTGCAGACTCTTATTGATCCGATAGTATTGTTAATTTTTTAGAAATTAGACAAAACAATCAGAGTTAAGAGAAATGCTTAATCCTTATGTGAAACTTAGATAGGGTTAGGTCAAATAAAACTGCAATGAATTTTCTTTTTGAGATAGATAAAGTTTTACATGAATTTACTTCTTATTGTAGTTCTGGGCGCGATTGTTGAAATTGCCTTATGGATTGGCGTAGCACAGTTCATCAGTGGATGGTACGTGTTCTTTTGGTTCATTATTGCTTTCTTTATTGGTTTGGGGCTTATTCGCAGAAGTACTGCTGGTATTATGCCTCAATTACAGCAAATGCAGATGACAGGCCAGCTAGGTAGTGACCCAACTGTAACTAAAAAACTTGCTTACGCTTTTGCAGGTTTCTTATTAATGTTGCCAGGTCTTGTATCTGATGTTTTGGCTGTTTTAATTTTGATTCCTGGTGTTCAAACCGCATTCCGTAACATAGCGATGAGAACTCTTGCAAAACGCCAACAAGCCATGATGAATAAAATGATGGGTGGTATGGGCGGTAATGCTTCGGGACAAAATCCATTTGCTGATTTAATGCGCCAAATGCAAGATATGCAGAATCAGCAAGGTGGTGGTCAAGGCCAATACCATGATTCAAACATTATTGATGGCGAAGCGCGAGATGTTACGCCAAACCACAAAACAATTGAGCATAAAAATAAAGATTAATAAGTAATGATGTTATGAAAAAGCTTAAACCTGATGGGTTTAAGCTTTTTTTATTTTTAAAATTATCATTGATTCTGTGAAACCGAAGTAGATGAATCACTATCGTCTATTTCTAATTTAGTTTCTTCTTGTGGTTTTGACTGCGGTTGATATTTATTTGAAGGTAGAGCGGTTTGCTTGTTTTCAGATTGTTGATAACCTCGACTTCGGTTTGCTCTTTCGCGAAAGCCACCTTTATTAATCAGCTGTGTATGAGACATGCATTTGCCTAAAATATGAGATTATTCGCTTATTTTAGCAAATTTGGCAAAATATCAAAATAAGAAAAATAGTGCCAAAAAAATAATATTTAACTTATCTTTTTGTATTTTAATAATATTTTTTAATTGACTCAATTGTTCATTCAGATTGAATTATCTTTTCATTTCACATAGGATAAATATAAAGGATGTATAAATTAAAAATGCAGCAAACCTATTAAAAAAACAACGGTTGAAATGAGGGAAGGAGGGTTACCTATGCTATATCAATACCATTGTGCGTGTTGCGACAAAGTTGTGGCATCAACTGATAAATCATGTCCATATTGTGGTTCGCAACATATTCGAAGCCCGTATGGTTTGTGGATGTTTTGTGTGATGGCTTGTCTAGCAGTTGTCGTTGTATTTAAAGTTGTCCATATTTATGTCCAGAACCATCAAGATACTCCGACGCAGTCAACATTACTTGATGTATTAAATCAGGATGATAAAACCACAAGACAATAAATTTTGATCAGAGCTACAAATGATATGGCATCAAGGATGGTTGCTAAAAGAGTAAACCCTGCATATTATGAAATTTGAACTGTAAAAAAGCCCGCTCATTGGCGGGCTTTTTTATGACTTTATATTAGAGGCCAGCAGCATCTTTAAGAGCTTCAACTTTATCAGTTTTTTCCCATGTAAATGCAGTATCTGATCCTTCGCGACCAAAGTGGCCATAAGCCGCAGTTTGTTTATACATTGGCTGAATAAGATCCAGCATACGAGTAATACCAAACGGTCTTAAATCGAAATGATCACGTACAAGTTGAATAATCAACTCATCAGAAACTTTTGCTGTACCAAATGTATTAATTGAAATTGAAGTAGGTTCTGCTACACCAATTGCGTAACTCACCTGAATTTCACATTTGTCAGCAAGACCAGCTGCTACAATATTTTTTGCAACATAACGGCCTGCATATGCAGCAGAACGGTCAACTTTAGATGGATCTTTACCAGAGAAAGCACCACCGCCGTGACGAGCCATACCACCGTATGTATCAACAATAATTTTACGACCTGTTAAACCACAGTCACCTACAGGGCCGCCAATAACGAACATACCTGTTGGGTTAATGTGGAATTTAGTCGCAGCGTGGAACATTTCAGCAGGAATGATCGGCTTGATAATTTCTTCAATAACAGCTTCTTTAAGCTGGCTTTGAGTAATTTCAGGATCATGTTGAGTCGATAAAACAACTGCATCTAGGCGTACAGGCTTGCCATTTTCATATGCAAAAGTAACTTGGCTTTTTGCATCTGGGCGTAACCATGGAAGTGTGCCTGAGCGACGAAGCTCAGCCTGACGTTCCATTAAACGGTGAGCATAAGAAATCGGAGCAGGCATTAAAACATCTGTTTCACGGCTTGCATAACCGAACATTAAACCTTGGTCGCCGGCACCTTGATCTTCAGGTTTTTGACGGTCTACACCTTGTGCAATCTCTGGTGATTGTTTACCAATCATATTGATTACAGCACATGTTGATCCATCAAAGCCAAGATCAGAGTGGTGGTATCCAATACCGTTAACAGTATTACGAACAACAGCTTCAACATCAATATTAGCAGTCGTTGTTACTTCACCAGCAAGTACAACAGCGCCTGTTTTTACCAGTGTTTCACATGCAACACGTGCGTATGGGTCTTCTTTTAAGATTGCATCCAAAATAGCGTCGCTAATTTGGTCGGCCATTTTATCGGGATGACCTTCGCTTACAGATTCCGAGGTAAAAACAGCGTACTCGCGCATGAAAGTCCTATCTTGGTTATTTCAAAAGACATAATATGTTACATCGACTTGAGCTTAAGGACCAGTTCATACTGACCAAAAAGCATGAATTTGTTTCATTTATACTGTGTTTTAATTGATAAGTGTATTAGTAAAATTGATATAAAGAATGTTTATTTAAAGTATTGGTATTTTAATAACAAGTTATTAGAGTACTTTTTAGACATATGAATTAACAAAAAGGTTATGTCTTATTAAGTAGGATTTTAAAGAAAAGAAACATGATCGACCTATATAGAGATTTCAAAATATTTTATCTATATATCAAAGTCTAATAGAAGTGCCTGTTCGTATAGGGGAGCAGTATTTAAGAAAATGAGCACTGTTTTGTATAACTTAAAGGTCCAAATGATTTTTGTGTAACCAAGAAACGGTTAAAAATAAAGAAATATACTATGTTGGGGTTTACCCTCAGCCTTTTTTTTAAGACAATATAGCGGCATTGAATTGTTATTCATCTTCTTCTTTTCATCAATCTATTAAAATTGGATTCTGATCTTATGACGACCCCTTTAAACGAACGTCGTATTGCAAATGCAATTCGTGTATTGGCAATGGATGCTGTGCAACAGGCAAACTCAGGGCATCCTGGTGCTCCAATGGGGATGGCAGATATTGCTGACGTCGTCTGGCGCGAGTTTTTAAATCACAACCCAACTAACCCACAATGGGCAAACCGCGACCGTTTCGTTTTATCAAACGGCCATGGTTCAATGTTGCAATATGCTTTGCTTCATTTAACAGGTTATGATCTTTCAATTGAAGATTTAAAACAGTTCCGTCAATTACATTCAAAAACTCCAGGTCACCCTGAATATGGTTATGCACCAGGTATCGAAACTACGACTGGTCCTTTAGGTCAAGGTATTGCTAATGCAGTTGGTTTTGCATTGGCAGAAAAGACTTTAGCTGCCCAGTTCAATAAAGATGATTTAAAAGTAGTTGATCACTTTACTTATTGTTTCTTGGGTGATGGCTGTTTAATGGAAGGTATTTCTCACGAAGTATGTTCTTTAGCAGGTACTTTACAGCTTGGTAAATTGATTGCTTATTATGATGACAATGGCATTTCAATTGATGGTGAAGTAGAAGGCTGGTTCAGCGATGATACAGAAGAGCGTTTTAAAGCCTATGGTTGGCAAGTTCTTCGTGTAGATGGGCATGATGCTGATGCGATTCGTCAAGCAACAATCGAAGCAAAAGCTGAAACTCAAAAACCAACAATCATTATGTGTAAAACGATTATTGGTTTAGGTTCACCAAATAAGCAAGGTAAAGAAGATTGTCATGGTGCGCCATTAGGTAAAGATGAGATTACTTTAACTCGTGAAGCATTAGGCTGGAAAGAAGAAGCATTCGTTATTCCTGCTGATGTATATGCTGCATGGGACGCGAAAGCAAAAGGTACTGAATCTGAAGCAGCTTGGGATGCGGTATTTGCACAATATCAAGCAAAATATCCAACTGAAGCAGCTGAATTACTTCGTCGTATTAGCGGTGATTTACCAGCAGAATTTGCAGCGCAAGCAGATGCATTCATTCGTGAAACAAATGCGAAAGGCGAAACCATCGCAACACGTAAAGCGAGCCAAAACACATTACAAGCATTTGGTCCTTTATTGCCTGAATTACTAGGTGGTTCTGCTGACTTAGCTGGTTCTAACTTAACGCTTTGGAAAGGTTGCCAAGGCATTCAAGAAAACCCAGCTGGTAACTACGTATATTATGGCGTACGTGAGTTCGGTATGACTGCAATTGCGAATGGCGTTGCATTGCATGGCGGTTTTGTTCCTTACGTTGCAACATTCTTAATGTTTATGGAATATGCGCGTAATGCAGTACGTATGTCTGCATTGATGAAACAACGTGTAATTCATGTTTATACACATGACTCAATTGGTCTAGGTGAAGATGGTCCAACTCACCAACCAATCGAACAAATTGCTTCTTTACGTGGTACACCGAACCTAAATACATGGCGTCCTGCTGATACTGTAGAAACTGCTACTGCGTGGAAATCTGCTTTAGAACGTAAAGATGGCCCTACAGCACTTATTTTCTCTCGTCAAAACTTACCATTCCAAGCACGTTCTGAAGAACAAATTCAAAATGTTGCAAAAGGTGGTTACGTTCTTGCTCAAGAAAAAGGCGAATTGAAAGCAATCATTATTGCAACTGGTTCTGAAATTTCTTTAGCAATGGAAGCTTATGCTCAACTTGACGGTGTGCGTGTAGTTTCTATGCCATGTGCAGAAGAGTTTATGAAACAAGATGCTGCATATCGTGAAGCTGTATTACCAGCTCATATCCGTGCACGTGTTGCAGTTGAAGCAGCTCATGTTGACTACTGGTGGAAGTTTGTTGGTCTTGATGGCAAAGTAATTGGTATGACAACTTATGGTGAGTCTGCACCAGCAAAAGACTTGTTCCAATTCTTTGGTATTACAACTGAAGCTGTTGTTGCAGCGGTAAAAGAATTAACTGCTTAAATATTAAAGTAGTGTAAAAAGCGCTCCTCATGGAGCGCTTTTTTATATTTGAAGATTAAATGCTAAGTTCGGTTTGAATACTGATTTGAGACGTCAGTAATTTATGGATAGGGCAGTTCTCGGCAACTTTTAATAAGCGCTTGTGTTGGTCTTCCGTGAATTCACCTTTGAGTGTGATTTTGCGTTCAATATTATTTTGGCCTTTCTCTGGTTCACCATTTGGGTTTAATGCTAAGTCCACTTGAACATGATCAATCTTAATACCTTTAAGATTCGCATACATCTCTAATGTGATGGTAGTGCAAGCACCTAAAGCAGATAGTAAGATTTGAACTGGGTTTGGTGCAGTATCTTGCCCACCTTTGTCTGTAGGTTCATCAGCAAACCATTGATGACCTGAAGGATCGGTAAGAGTTACTCGATATGGAGTGGAAGTACTTTGTGCTTGAGCAGTGTTAGCCATGTTTTACCTTATTATTAATCAAAAATCGAAGTAAAAACGAATTAATTTAAGAGTCCAGACACGGTACGATAGTACCTATACTTTATAATATTGTTTTTAAATAATAACTGTAACGCTTTTATTGTTGCATGGATGAAACATATCGTTTTATAAAGAATAGTGAATTAAATTACTTGATGTATACACTAACGACTATATCAATAAAGGATACGAAAAATGCATCTTAAAACATTAAGCTTCGGTTTGGCAGTAGCATTAGCTAGTTCAGTTACTTTAGCTGCACCAGTCGACTACAAAATTGATCCAACACATACAGCTACTGTTTTCTCGTGGAATCACTTTGGTTTCTCTACTCCAAGCGCTAACTTCTCGGATATCCAAGGTGTAATTAAAGTTGATAATGCTAAACCAGCAAACTCATCTGTTAATGTAACTATTCCTTTAAGCAGCGTAAATACAAACGTTCCTGCTTTGGATAAAGAGTTCCAAGAAGAAGCTTGGTTTAATGCAGCTAAATATCCAAACATTACTTTTAAAAGTACTAAAGTTGAAACCAAAGACAAAAAGCACTTTAAAATTACTGGTGACTTAACTGTTAAAGGTGTAACGAAGCCTGTTGTACTTGATGCTATTTTAAACAAGCAAGGCGAACACCCAATGGCAAAAGTTCCAGCGATTGGTTTCAATGCTACAACTTCATTTAAGCGCTCTGATTTTGGTCTAGGTAACTACGTTCCAAACGTGGGTGATAAAATTACTGTAAACATTACGACTGAAGCAACTGTTGCTAATGCAGCTAAAAAATAAGTTATAAGTTTTCTAAAAAGCCCTCATCTTTGAGGGCTTTTTTATTTAGATTGGTTCTTTTTTATCTGGATCTATAAATACTAAAGGGACTGAAGGATCAATATTCCTTTTTTCAGATTTTTCTCTTAGGAATTGGTAAGTAGGAACCTTCATTTTTGCCTGATCACGTAATTTCTTTTTTATATAAAGAACAAGAGCAAAACATGTTGTTGCAACAGTGAGCATCATACCATTCATATAGCTCATAATTGAACTTACATAACCGATGGTGGTTAATCGGTGCATCATACGTTCAACCTGAGTACTACTTTCAATTCCGGTAATTGCCCAGCTACATAAATGTTCGCAGTTGTTAATAATGAGATGATAGTGGTTTTCATGCATGCGTGAACGCATTCGACGCACGACTGCTTTTCCTTTATAGCGTGGTGTGTCATAAGAGCGAACGTGAATTTTTTTGCCATGCGAGAATGCATCTATTGAGGTGATCTCAATCGGACGTTTTTTGATGAAATGTGCTAAGCCAGAATAATGGATAACTCGACCTCTCCCAGCATATATACCATGGTGGCTATAGCCGAGATGCTTTACGATGAGATGAGCCCCTAGAGGGTAGCGTTTATTCGATTGCTGCATGCTTACGCTGATCCAATAAAGTGTAAATGGCTTTTATTGAAAAGCTGCCAACCATTATAACCAATATCAGCAATGCAGAGTGTATTGATTACGTCGAATGAATGAGTTTGGCACATACCCAATCTATTTGTCTTTATTGTATATAATTTAAAGATTTCATATGAAGGA
Source organism: Acinetobacter oleivorans DR1 (assembly GCF_000196795.1). Lineage (NCBI taxonomy): Bacteria > Pseudomonadati > Pseudomonadota > Gammaproteobacteria > Moraxellales > Moraxellaceae > Acinetobacter > Acinetobacter oleivorans. The sequence goes on along the minus strand of NC_014259.1, from coordinate 2,370,552 downwards.
AAAATGTCATGCTTGGTGGTACTAAATGAAATGGTTGATGTGGTGCTTAACGATATATGGTCTTTTGATTCAGTCTGTCTATGCCATAGAACATCAGCAAGTTAAAACAGCGGAAGGTGACCAATATGATGTGATTGCAATTAGCAATTTAAAACAGTTACGTCTGTTTCTTAAGAATTCCAATAATCAACAATATTACAAAAGCTTTAGTAATATTCAGAAAAATTTAAAGCGATGTGAACGTCTTTCTTTTGCAATGAATGCAGGGATGTTTCATCCGGGATTTTCTCCAGTAGGGCTATTTGTTGAACAAGCTAAAGTGATTCAGCCATTGAATGAAAATAAAGGATTGGGAAATTTCTTTTTACAGCCGAATGGTGTGCTAGGTTGGAATAAAAAACAGGCCTTTATTTTAACAACGCATCAATATAGCCAACGAGATTTCAACCTTGAGTATGCGACACAATCTGGCCCGATGTTAGTTATTGATGGGAAGATAAACTCCCTTTTTTTACCAGACTCTCAATCGAATAAAATTCGTAATGGTGTTGGTATTCGAAATAATAAGCTTTACTTTGTAATATCGAAAAATAGTGTGAGTTTCTACAGATTTGCTCAGTTCTTTCAAAGAAATCTTAAGGCAGAGCAGGCTTTATATCTCGATGGTTCTATTTCTAGTTTATATATTCAAAAAAACAAGCGTAATGATCAATTGTTTGAAATGGGGCCAATTGTTGGTTCGGTTGAACAAACAGATTGCCGAATAAAGTGAAATATAAAAAAGCCAGTACAAGACTGGCTTTTTTATTAGTGAATAGATGGTTTTTGAGTGAGTTCATTTAACTCTTTTCGGCTATAACCACGGGAAATAAGAACTTTTTTTATTCCCTTAATGACATCTTCATCTGTTGCTAGTGCAAGAGCACTTAGAAGTTGTTCATTTGTTTTACATGAGCAGTCATTTTCAACACAAGCAGTTTGGTTTTTATGCTCGTTATGCTGTTGATCTGCTAAGAACAGCTTTTGCCAAAAACTCATAGAGCCTTCATATACAACCTAACATAGCTCGAAATATAGCCAATTTAAAATAAAATACAAGTCTCTATAAGTGATAAATCCACCAATTGAACTCAAGAATTTTCGATAGGAATGCTCGAGTTAAACGAAATTATGACGAATAGATGACTTGATATTTTTTGAAAATTTAAATACTTAACTAATAAAGTGTTAAAAAATAAGGAGGTACAAAACCTCCTTATTTTAAACTTTACAATGAAAGATTTTGTTTAAATCTTCTCAAGTAAAACACCTGACTCAACATGATGCGTATAAGGGAATTGATCGAACAATGCAAACTTAGTAATACGGTGAGTTAAACCTAATATTTTTAAGTTCTCATACAATGTATCTGGGTTGCATGAAATGTAAATAATACGTTCAAAACCTTGTAATAATTTCAAAGTTTCATCATCAATCCCTGCACGTGGGGGATCAACAAATACGGTATCAAAATCATAGCTCTGAATATCAATATTTGCTTCTTGTAGACGGCGGAATTCGCGCTCACCTTGATAAGCTTGAGTGAATTCTTCAGCTGAAAGACGGGCTACTTGAATATTATCAATCTGATTTTGTTCAATGTTCCATTGAGCGGCATAAACGGAAGATTTTGCAAGTTCTGTTGCTAAAACGCGTTCAAACTTTAAAGAAAGTGGAAGAGTAAAGTTACCGTTACCACAGTACAGCTCTAATAAATGCTTTTTCGATCCTTCTGCCGCATCACATGCCCATTGCAGCATTTTTTTGCAAACTTGTGCATTTGGCTGAGTAAAGCTACTTTCAATTTGTTTGTATTTAAATGAACGGTTTAAAAGTTCGAATTCTTCAACGACGAAATCATTGCCAATAATAATTTTCTGGCCACGACTGCGGCCCATAATTTTAATGTCTAACTTCTCAGCAAGCGCTTTAGCTGCCTGTTCCCATTCTTGATCTAGTTTACGGTGGTAAATTAAGGTAACTAACATTTCTCCGCTAAGTGTAGCGAGGAAATCAGCTTCGAATATACGGCTAGAAAGCTTGGGTTCCGCTTTGAGTTCTTCCAAAAGTTTTGGCATTAAATCATTAATGCTTTGGTCCGCAATAGGAAATTCATCAATGCGTACAACTGTTTTTTGCTTGTCATCATCGTTACGTTCAAACATGGCATAGAACATGTCATTTTCTGTATGCCAGATACGAAACTCAGCACGCATACGGAAATGTTGTTCAGGTGACTCAAACACTTCTAATGTAGGTGGAGTAAATTCAGAAAATTGGGCAGTAATGCGGTCAATTTTAGTTTGAAGTTGTTGATGATAAGAAGAGGTCATAGACAAAGAAAATTTAGACAGAATCAAATAGTGAATGGTATCAAAAAAAATGGGGTTACAGGAGCCAATTTTAGCTAGATATCAATAAGCAAGACTAACGTTAAAATTAAGGATGTTTCAAAACGCGATTAATAAAATCTGCTTTTATTGTTCTATATTGATCATGATCTAAATGGCTACATTCTAATTTTAATTGGTTATATTCGTTGACTAGAGCTGGAGAATCCATAAGCTTATTTCTAAATGTTAAGAAAAATGTGAATACTGAATCCGTTACTACAATTTGAAATGCCACATCATCGTTATTGAGTGATTCGAGCATACAAAGCTCATGTGTTCTTAGTGTGTTTTGCTTCTCTACAAAATTAAGGGTTTTTAACTTCGCTATTGCGAATTCAAAATGCTCAGGTTTAACTTCAATGTAAATATCTAGATCACCTTTTGAAATTGCATTAGGTATTGCAGATGAACCAATGTGCTCAATTTGGGCAAATTGTAGAAGTGAGGAAATATCTTTTTTATACGAATTAAAAAGTTGAGTGCATCTTTGTTGATATTGTTCTGGTTCTAAAAAGACCATTATGAAAATCTCAATTTGATAAAATTTATATATTTAAGAATAGATTACTTTATTAAATAAAAAAGCCCAAATACTGAGATTTGGGCTTTTTTAGAAAAATGATGGATTAATCAGTCATTGTCATTAAGCTTGCGTTACCACCAGCTGCAGCTGTATTCACACTAATCGCACGCTCAATCACTAAACGTTCAAGTGGAATATTCTCATTTGGCTCAACGTGCGTAATACCAACAATTGCACCAGAACGTTTAGCAACTTCTTGCTGTAATGAGAAGATTTCTTCACGGTTACCATGATGTAAAACTGCATCAAAATCATCTGATGTAATATTTTTAACCGTAGTAATTGCTGCAAGTACATCTTTTGGCAAAGTTTGTTTGTATTTTGCCAATAATGGACTATTTGGCATTACTGCTGCTTGGCTACCCACTGCAAAAATTGCGAGCAACTGATGCAATTGATTTTGTTCAGTGTCTGCAATTGAAAGCACACGATGGCGCGGCAAAATAATATATTGGTTACTTTCCCCAGTAGGGCCTTGTAACTCATAGAATTTACCCACACCAAATGGTTCAATCTCACGATTTGCTTGCGGTAAATGCTGTTTCGCCCAATTTTGTAAGCTCTGATAAACCTCACGGTTAAAGCCTTCAAAAGCAGTTTGCTCATTCTTCATGGCAAATGGTGTTGCCAGTACTTTGTTTGAACAGTGCTGCATTAAGCGGTACATATAGAGCGGACCACCAGCTTTTGGACCTGTACCAGATAGACCTTCACCACCGAATGGTTGTACACCAACTACAGCACCAACAATATTACGGTTGATATAGAGGTTACCAACTTCAGCATGCTGAATGACGGTTTGGATGGTTTCATCAATACGGGTATGTAGACCCATTGTTAAACCATATCCTTTGGCATTAATACGTGAAATGAGTTGTTCGAGTTCACCATACTTATAGGTAATGATGTGTAAAACTGGACCAAAGACTTCACGTTGCAAATCATCAAGATTAGGTAACTCAATTGCCGTTGGTATAACAAAAGTTCCTTTATCTAATTCATTCTGGCTTGTTGCACCAAACATCAACTGATGTACAGGGTAGCCTTTAGATTTCATTTTTTTGATGTGCTGGTCAATCGTCTGCTTTGCTTCATCATCAATAACAGGACCAATGTCAGTTTTTAAAATTGCAGGGTTACCTACGATCAACTGTTGCATTGCACCTTTAAGCATTTTAATTACGCTTGCAGCACTGTCTTCTTGCACACATAAAATACGTAAAGCAGAGCAACGCTGACCCGCGCTATCAAAAGCAGAACTTACAACATCGAGTACGACTTGTTCAGTTAATGCGGATGAATCCACAATCATGGCGTTTTGACCGCCAGTCTCTGCAATGAGAGGAATAGATTGGCCATTATCAGATAAACGTTTTGCAACAGTTTTCTGTAAAATTTTGGCAACTTCAGTCGAGCCAGTAAACATGATGCCATTGATACGACTATCTTGGCTAAGCTGTGCACCCACTGTTTCACCACGGCCGGGAAGTAGCTGTACAGCACCATGTGGAATACCAGCTTCCCATAAAATCTGAACGGCTTGAGCTGCGATCAATGGCGTTTGTTCAGCAGGTTTAGCAATAACACAGTTACCACTCACTAATGCGGCAGCAATTTGACCAGAGAAAATTGCAAGAGGGAAGTTCCATGGGCTAATACAAAGTACTGTACCTAAAGGTTCAATCGCTGTATTCGCAGGAAGATTCTCAACTTGAGTTGCGTAGTAACGTAAGAAATCTACAGCTTCACGAACTTCTGCAATCGCATTTGCATAAGTTTTACCACTTTCACGGCAAAGCAAAACCATCAATTCTTGAATGCGGCTTTCCATGAGGTCTGCTGCACGTTTTAAGTATTGAGCACGTTGTTCTTTAGGCGTGTTTGACCATTCAGATTGAGCTTGTTCAGCTGCATTCAATGCAATTTCGACATGCTTAAGATCAGCTTCTTGCACGTGCCCAACAATTTCATCATTTTGTGCTGGGTTTGTAATTGCAACAGAATGACCTTGCTCTAATGAATCGTTATTTGCCAATAATGGATGGCTTTGCCAAATACGATTACGGAGCTGTTGAGCTGTGCTATCTAAAGCTTCAAGTGGGGCATCATTTGCTAAATCATAGCCTTTAGAGTTTTTACGGAGTGATCCGTACATATCTAAAGGTAATGGAATTGATGGGTGTTTTAAACCAACTGAACCTTCAAGCTTAGCAGCATGACGAATATCATAAATTGGAGACTGGATAAGATCTTCAACTTTAAGTGTTTTATCGGCAATACGGTTAACGAATGAAGTATTCGCGCCATTTTCAAGTAAACGACGAACTAAATAAGCTAACAATGTTTCATGGTTACCAACAGGAGCATAAATACGGCATGGCACGCCTAATTTATTTTGCTCACGTGGACCAACAACTTGTTCATAAAGCGGTTCACCCATGCCATGTAAGCATTGGAATTCATATTGACCCGCATAATATTTGCTTGGATCAGCTAACTGATAGATCGTTGCCAATGTTTGAGCATTATGAGTTGCAAATTGAGGATAGATGAAATCTGGCGCAGCAAGTAATTTTTTTGCACAAGCGATATAAGATAAATCTGTATGTACTTTACGTGTGAAGACAGGGTAGTCATCCATACCTTCGATTTGTGCTTTCTTAATTTCGCTATCCCAATATGCACCTTTCACAAGACGGATCATGAGACGTTTTTGGCTGCGTTTAGCAAGGTCAATAATATAATCAACCACGAAGAAACAGCGTTTTTGGTAAGCCTGAATAACGAAGCCAATGCCTTTCCAGTTTGCAAGTTCTGGCTCGAAACAAAGACGTTCAAGTAACTCAAGTGAAATTTCTAAGCGTTCTGATTCTTCTGCATCAATATTTAAACCAATATTGTAATTTTTAGCTAAAAGAGCGAGTTCAAATACTTTGCCGTAGAGTTCTTGATGAACACGTTCAATTTGTGCACGTTGATAGCGAGGGTGTAAAGCAGAAAGCTTGATTGAAATACCCGGGCCATCATAAACGCCTTTACCATTCGATGCTTTACCAATTGCATGAATGGCTTGCGTATAATCGTTAAAGTAACGTTCAGCATCATGTTCGGTTAATGCTGCTTCACCCAACATGTCGTACGAATAGCGAAAACCTTTTTCTTCGAGTACTTTCGCATGGTCTACAGCTTCTTCAATGGTTTCACCAGTTACAAACTGCTCACCCATCATACGCATTGCAACGTCAACAGCTTTACGAATAATGCCACGTCCACTACGTGCTAAAAGGCCAGTAAGTACACTTGAAAGACTGGTTTGCTTTGGAGTTTCCATAAGCTTACCAGTTAACATGAGGCCCCATGCCGCAGCATTTACAAACATTAAGCTGCTTTGGCCAACGTGTTCTTTCCAGTTACCTTGATTGATCTTATCTCGAATAAGTAAATCACGTGTTGCAGAATCTGGAATACGAAGCAAAGCTTCAGCAAGACACATGAGTGCCACGCCTTCTTGTGAAGAAAGAGAGAATTCTTGTAATAACCCTTGAACAATACCTGCTTTACCCGAAGAGGTCTTACGTTCACGTAAATTATTAGCAAGATTAAAAGCAAGGTCATAAATTTTATGATCTAAATCATCAGATACCGCAGCAGCTTGTAATAGCTCTTCTACAGCTTCTGGTTCAGCACGTCGCCAAGCTGTATTGATGCGTTGTTCAAACTCACTTTTATCGTTGAATTCGGTGATATAGCCTTGGTGAGATTTATCCATTTGATGAAAAGTATCCATTGTGTTCATATCTGTTTCCGCCAACCGACTCTCGTACAAAGATCTTGAGTAGAGAGGTTTAGATAATTTATCATTACAGAAGAAACACCGAATAACTCACTATATTTAGCCCATTTTTTAGAGGAAAATTCAGATGAATGGCCCAATATTAAGCCTTGATCGCACTGATTTAAAAATTTTGGATATTCTTCAAACAGATGGGCGTATTTCTAACAGTAAATTAGCCGAACTTGTGAATTTATCTCCAACTGCTGTGATGGCCCGAGTTCAAAAGCTGACAAAAGATGATTTCATTTTGGGTTATGAAGCAAAATTAAATCCAGTCAAATTAAATGCAAATTTTTTGGTGTTTGTTGAAGTATTACTAGATAAAACCACACCTAATGTTCTAGATGAGTTTATTGATGCTGTGGTTCACTATCCGGAAATTGTTGAATGTCATATGGTGAGTGGAGGGTTTGATTTTTTAATTAAATTACGAAGTGGCAGTATGGAAGAATTTAGACGTATTGCGGGGCAGGTGCTATGGCAGTTACCGGGCGTGAAAGAAACTCGGAGTTATCCAGTAATGCAGGTAGTCAAAGATACTTCAAAAATTAAAATTAAAACCAAAAATAAATAAAGGGGCTAAAGCCCCTTTATTTATTTCAATGATTTATACGCTTTCTTTGTAGAGTTTATCTGCTTCTTCAAAGCGTCCAGTTACAGTCGTATTTGGCGCTTTAGTTAAAAGACTCACTACAATGATGCTGATAAATGCAAGGATAAAGCCAGGAATGATTTCGTAAACACCTGTGCTTGCGAAAAGATTTTTCCAACCAATAACCACAACTGCACCAACGATCATACCAGCTAATGCACCTTGTAAATTCATACGTTTCCAGAACAATGACAAGATGATAAGCGGACCAAACGCTGCGCCGAAACCAGCCCATGCATAAGCAACAAGACCAAGAACCTTGCTATCAGGGTTGCCTGCAAGAATAATTGCAAGAACAGCAATAACAAGAACCATGACACGGCCAACCCATACAAGTTCTTTTTGAGATGCATTTTTACGAAGGAAACCTTTGTATAAATCTTCAGTTAAAGCACTTGAACATACTAAAAGTTGACAGCTTAGCGTACTCATAACAGCAGCTAAAATTGCAGCCAAAATGATACCCACAATCCATGGATTGAATAAAATTTTAGTCAATTCCATAAATACAGTTTCAGGGTTTTTGCTTACAACTGCTGCTAATTCAGGATGTTGCTCGAAATAAGCAATACCGAAGAAACCAGCACCGACAGCACCACCTAAACACAAGATCATCCAAGTCATACCAATACGACGAGCAGCAGGAATAGATTTTACTGAGTCAGCTGCCATGAAACGTACAAGGATGTGTGGTTGACCAAAGTAACCAAGACCCCAAGCCATGGAGGATAAAACTGCTACCACACCAAAATCTGAGATGAGATTAAATGCATGCGGGCGTGCAGTTTCAATGAGGGTAACAAAATGAGTTGTGTCCCCGATCGCAAGGTAAGTCACGATTGGTGTTAAAATCAGGGCAAAAATCATCAATCCAGCTTGGAATGTATCAGTCCAGCTAATTGCTAAGAATCCACCGATACAAACATAACTGATGGTTGCAATAGCACTGAGCCAAATAGCTGTGTTGTAAGACATGCCGAATAGATTTTCAAATAAACGGGCACCCGCTACCATGCCTGAAGCACAGTAAATAGCGAAGAAAACCAAGATGATAACGGCAGAGAAAATACGAAGTACTTTTTTCTGGTCATCAAAACGGCTTGTAAAATAATCTGGCAAAGTTAATGCATTGTTTTGAATTTCAGTATGAACGCGTAATCGACCAGCAACCAGTAGCCAGTTAAGCCAAGCACCGATAATAAGACCAATTGCAATCCACGCTTCAGATAAACCAGAAAGATAAATTGCTCCTGGTAAACCCATGAGTAGCCAACCACTCATGTCTGATGCGCCTGCGGATAACGCAGTAACGAAACTGCCTAAACTACGACCACCGAGAATATAATCTGAGAAGTCGCTTGTAGCACGGTAGGCAAATAAGCCAATAAGTACCATTGCTACGATGTACACCATAAACATGATGAGGGTGGGATCAAAATAACTCATGATGGATGTGTGTCCTTATATCCATAATCCGTGATTGTAACCTAATCCAGGTCGCTGTTTTCTTGTACGGCATTCAAGAGGTTGAGATTCAACCACAAAAGATTTTTTTTGCTCTGTTATTTTTATATTATACTTTTGTATCTTTGTGTAATTTGAAATAAGTGATTTTTTTAAGAGGAAAATTATAATATTAATCATTAACTTATAATTTTTTAATATTTATTTTTTTAAGATTTTGTGGAAAATAAAAATATTTTTAAAAAAATAACTCTAAATTTAGTTACAACGGACTTTGGGGATAAAGTTTTATTGAGCAAAATTAGAACAATGTTAAAAAATTTTATCTAAAAAATAGTAATTTTTATTCAAATTAAATTTATTTAGTCCTTAAAAATAGCAATTAATTGGTTAAATTCTCAAAAAGTTCATGCATTCCTTGAGTCGCTGACATCTTTAATAATTCGTATTGTTGAGGAACACGTCCATGATCTGCTTTGGGATCTATATAGTAAGCTTTACATTGAGCTGCAATTTCATGCACTAAACCCGCAACCGGATAAACGCTTAATGTAGAGCCGATTACAATAAAAATATCTGCACTTTGCACGACTGTAATGGCTTCTTCATAAGCAGGTACAGCTTCACCAAACCAAACAACATGTGGGCGAAGGGGATAACCATCTGGACACAGGTCATGTTCTAAATCTAATTTCCAACCGTTAATGTCATAAAACTGAGTTGTAAATTGTGCATTTGGGCCAGAACTTTTTGCTAAACGAATGTTTCCATGCAAATGTAAAACTTTGGTACTTCCAGCACGTTCATGTAAATCATCAATGTTTTGAGTAATAACTTGTACGTCAAAATAGTCTTGTAACTTTGCAATATATTGATGAGCTGAATTGGGTTGAGATTCTAAAATATTTTTACGTCGTTCATTGTAAAAGCGTTGAACTAGAGCAGGGTTCTTTTGCCATGCTTCAGGTGTGGCAACTTGTTGGATGTCGTAATTTTCCCATAGACCATTACTGTCACGAAAAGTGCTAATTCCACTTTCGGCACTCATGCCAGCGCCAGAGAATAAAACAAGCTTTGTCATAGAGGTCACCGATTCGTAAAACTGAATTTGAATAGATAAAGAAAAAACCAGTTTAAGACTAAACTGGTTTTTATTAAATATGAAAAGCTTTAGCTATCTTTTATAAGCCAGCTTCATATTCTGCATTTGTTAAAAGTTTTTCAACATCTGCAATGCTGTCTGGTTTGATTTTATAAATCCAACCTTTACCATATGGATCGTCATTTACAAAATCAGGATCATCTTCAAGGTCAGTATTTACTTCTACTACAGTGCCTGAAACAGGAGCATGGATATCAGAGGCAGTTTTTACTGATTCAACCACACCAGCTTGTTCGCCAGCAGTAACTTTACTCCCAACTTCTGGAGTTTCAACGTAAACCAAATCGCCAAGTTCATCTTGTGCATGATCGGTAATCCCTGTAATAACAAGATCACCCTCAATCTTTACCCACTCATGTGTACGTGCATACTTCAGTTCTGAAGGATGATTCATGGTAACTCCTTAAGCTTGTGTCCAATAGTTTTAAAAATTATAAGTATGGGTCTTTACGCCAGTTGCTCGGACTGCGGCCGCTCCAGCGTTTAAAAGCACGGCTAAAGTTTGCAACATCCGAATAGCCAAGTTCATCAGCAATTTGTTCAAGACTATAATCTGTACGTGAAAGTAAAGATGTTGCATGTCGATAACGTACTTCATCAACTAACGTTGAAAATGATGTTCCTTCTGCTGCTAATTGACGTTTGAGCGTTCGATCAGACATATGTAGACATTCAGCTACATTTTCGATGCTTAAATAATGTTGTTCAGAATTACTTAAAATATCACGAACTCGCATTGCTAAACGACGGCGTTCACCTAAAGCGGATAGTTCAGCTTCGCACTGATTAATAGCAACTTGACTTGCGATAGGGTCAGCATTAACCAATTTAATTCCTAAATATTTTTTATCAAAACTTGAAATTAAATGAGGTTGGTTAAAGCGAATTGTGCTGCTTAGCTTATTTCTATATTTGTCAAAACCTTCTGGTTCTGGGAAATCTAAATCTACATCACCAGCTAAATCTTCAATACCAGTAATCGCTTTGGCCATGCTCATGATACCAATGGTTAAACCTAAAACGATTTCTGTACGTAAAGGTTCAAGTTCAATATCACACTGTAATTGTAAGGTTGCTTTAGGCCCAAAAGTTGAAAAATATAATTGTAAAAAGGGTAAGCGTAGCTGAATAAAGCGAGCCGCAAGAGCAATTGCTTCAGTAATATCTTTGGCTGTCATAATTGCATAGCCAATGAAGCCATGAATTGAAATACGCATTTGAGTACCAAGATGGTAACCCAACGTAGTTTCGCCAGTTAAATTAAGAGCGTGTTTTACTAGTTCATTTGCTACTGGTGTAGAAATACGATAGTCAGGGTCAGCCAGTTGCTCGCTGGTAAGATGAAATGGAGCAAATAATGTTTCGTCGTTGTATCCCCAACGTGAAACAACATCTAATAGCAATAAGCCATAGACACCCGGAATACCCTGATCTTGACGAGCTGAGGTAATTTTCATATGCGTTCCATTGCTCTCATCAATTTTTCACATGCATTTCTTACACATCTTGTCATGAAATATAATCTGAGTTTATAAAAACTGTTAGACAATCATATCAACCATTTTTAAACATTTTTTTTAAAGACAACAATTTTTGTTGTTGAAATAAGTAAAACATCCCCGTGTTGATTTAAGGCTTGAGTAACGTAACTAACAATACCACGATCTAATTTTGTTTTGGATGGTGTGATAGCTGAAATTTCAGCTTCAACATGAATTCTGTCGCCAGGTCGAGTGGGGCGTGGCCATCGTAGACTAGATTCGGAACCTATGAGGCCGCCATGAATTGGCATGCATTCTGTCCATAAACGCATAGTGATGGCTGACGTATGCCAACCACTTGCAGCAATCCCCTGAAAAATAGGGTCATGCTTAGCTTGCTCTTCATCTGTGTGAAATATTTGAGGGTCATAGGAGTTTGCAAATTTTTTGATTTCATCTAAGGTGATTTCATATTCACGGCTGATGAAACGATCACCAATTTTCAAATCTTCTAAATAAAGCATTAATCTTGACCCTGTAAAACTTTTTGTTCAAACAGGAAGCCGCCTGTTTGGCGTTTCCATAATTGTGCATATATTCCATTTTGAGCAATTAACTCTTCGTGTGTTCCTTGCTCAGCAATTCGACCTTCATCAAGAACAATTAAACGGTCCATTTGTGCAATAGTAGATAATCGGTGTGCAATTGCAATAACCGTTTTATCAACCATAAGGTCATTTAAACTAGATTGAATTGCTGCTTCAACTTCTGAATCTAGTGCACTGGTCGCTTCATCTAAAATGAGAATAGGAGCATCTTTTAAGAATACACGTGCGATAGCAATACGTTGTCTTTGACCGCCAGAAAGTTTTACACCACGTTCACCAACTTGGGCGTGATATCCATTACGACCTTTTAAATCAACCAATTGAGGTATAAATTCGGCTGCTTTGGCTTTATTTACAGCATTCTCCATCTCGGCATCAGATGCATCTGGACGGCCATATTTAATATTTTCAGCCACTGAGCGATGTAATAAAGACGTATCTTGGGTTACTAAGGCAATATTCGCTCTTAGACTATCTTGAGTCACATTTTCAATATTTTGCCCATCAATTAAAATTTCACCGTCTTTAAGATGATAAAAATGTAAAAGTAGTTGGATTAGAGTGGATTTACCTGCACCTGAACGCCCAACAATACCAATCTTTTCGCCTGCTTTAATATGTAAATTGAAATGATCAATTACATTTTTATTGTTATAAGCAAAACTCACATCTTTGAATACAATTTCACCTTTGGCAACTTCAAGAGTTTTTGCATCTGCTTTGTCTTGAATATTGATTTTTTTACCTAATGTTTGCATACCATCTTGAATAGTTCCAACATTTTCAAATAACGCGGACATATGCCACATCATAAATTCAGCCATACTATTAAGCTTTAAAATCATGGCAGTAGTCGCTGCAATGACACCTAATGCTGCTAAACCTTGAGTCCATAGCCAAACTGAAGTGCCAATAACGCCAATAAATAAAACAGCTGATAGCATGTTGATACTTATTTCAAAAAGAGTACCTAAACGCATCTGAGCATAGACTGTTGTCATAAACTCTTTCATTGATGCTTTGGCATATTGGCTCTCACGTCCTGCATGAGCAAACAATTTAACAGTTTGAATATTGGTGTAAGCATCGGTAATGCGGCCAGTCATCACTGCTCTGGCATCAGCTTGTTGCTGTGAAACTTTACTTAAACGAGGAATAAAGAACCATGCACTTAAGAGAAATAAAGCTAACCAAACTAAAAGTGGTATTAACAAAATAGGAGAAATAGCCCCAAGGACAATGCTAACCGTAATAAAGTAAATAGCGACATAAGCCAACATGTCACCCAAAATAATCCAGAATTCACGGATTGCCAGAGCCGTTTGCATAACTTTTGCGGAAAGCCTTCCAGCAAAGTCATTATGGAAAAAATCTAAGCTTTGTTTTAATAAAAGATTATGGAACCGCCAACGCAAACGCATTGGAAAAGTACTATATAAAATCTGGTGTTTAATAATAGATTGAATATTTACGAAGAAGATATTGGCAAATAAAACACCAATTAAAAGCAATAGATCAGTTGCATGTTGACTTAAAAAACTTTCAGGATGACTTTTACTTAACCAATCTACGAGTTGTCCAATCTTTGAAAAAAGTAAGGCTTCAAAGCTTGCAGCACCTGCTGTAAACAGAATAAGTAATAATAAGTAAGGGCGTAAGCCTTCTGTCGCTTGCCAAATAAATGGAAAAAAACGAGTTGGTAAAGGTTCATCCAGACCTTTTGTTGGGTAGGGATCTACAAGTTTTTCAAACCACTTCAGCATGAATTACTACCTTTAAGACAAAAGCCACTTAATTAAATCTTTGCAATTAAATTTACAAGAAAGTCAGTCAGATCAATATCACTTAGTTTTCGATCTTTTGAGTATGTGTAAATACACAGAACTGATTACGTTGTACGTCATTCATTTGTACATGACGTAAAATTTGGATACCTGAAGAAATCTTCAAGAATGTCGCGAGGACTTAAAAAATTATGATTTATTATATCGGGATTAATAGATAAAGTGGTGAAGGAATTTATTCTTTAAGTATTTTTTCTTAATATTTTGAACATTTGTTAAATTAATATTTTTAACCCAAATCAAAAAAGGCCCTTAGATTTGCATCATAAAGGCCCTTGTATGCATTACCACATCAAATCATCAGGAATAACATACGCTGCATAAGGATCTTCTTCATCAGTGGCTTGTTCATTTTTCTCAGCATTATTCATTAAAATGAAACCTTGCATTTTTTGATCGATTTTTTCAGCTAAAGCTTTTGGCAAATAAGCGTATTGATCTTGATCTTTAGCAATCACTAAGCTACCGCTAACAAGTGCATTATATACTTGCTGAGAAATGTATACCTTCTTGATCTTACCCTCATCAATAAATTGATAAACACTATCACCATCAGTATTTGAAATTTTATGATGTTTAATCATTTGAATGATTGATGCTTTGAGGGCTTTTTCCTCAAGTTGTTGTTGTTTTTCTAAGTTTAAAGCCTGATCTTTAGCTAACTTTTCTTGTTGAGCTTTTTCAATATTCGCTTTGATTGCTGGTTCATCACTTTGACCGATACGTTGCTCATGGTGAGCTTGTTTTGTTAGTTTTTTTGCTTTTTTATTATCCACTAACCCAGCTTTTAGTAGCTGTGCTTGTAAGGCATTTTTAACCATGACTTAATCCTTATGTGAAGTTGAAGGGCTATAGAGATAAACTACCCAGTAAGAAATACTCAAGACTAAGCTTAAAGTTGCTGGCAATAAAAATGCTTGTAACTTTAAATACGGATGTACGAGCGCGGCGAGTATCCCACCAAATAGAAAACCTGTAAAAATAAGTAAGTGTAAAACAATACGTCGGTTTTCTACTGGTAAGCCTCTAGCTTTATATCCAAGTGCTAAACCAATATCTGTTAAAACACCAGATAGATGGGTAGTTCGAATAATGGTTCCTTTATAATGGCTTACCATTGCATTTTGTAAGCCCATCGCTGTACAAGCCCATAATAATCCATAGCGTGGAAAATAAGGAAGTAATAGCCAACAAAGAAAAATGAATAAGGCAACCAGACTCAAAGGTAGTCCATAGCGACGACCTAATCGAAAATGGCTGCTGCCTAAAATAAAACCACTATAAAATGAACCGCAAACATAACAAATAATTACCAGAACCAAGAAAATGATATGTTCTGGCTGCCACTCTACCAAACTCATAGCTAGCATACTAACGTTGCCAGTCATATGTGAAATAGATTGATGCAAAAGGGTAATTAACCCTAATACATTAATCATTCCGGCATTGAATGCCAGTAAAAAGGCTCCGAGTTGGAACCAGTTTGGTAGACGTTGAAATGGCATGTGTTTATGAAGCTTGTTTAGAGCGAATATCTACAGCTGCGGTAAATAAAACATCCGTAGAAGAGTTAAGCGCTGTTTCTGTAGAGTCTTGTAATACACTAATAATCATACCAATAGCCACGACTTGCATAGCAATTTCAGTTGAAATACCAAATAGACTACAAGCTACTGGAATCAGAAGTAAAGAACCACCTGCTACACCAGAAGCACCACATGCTGAAACTGTAGCAACAACTGATAAAATAAGCATTGTTGCAAAATCAACATGAATTCCAAGCGTATGTACAGTTGCTAGCGTAAGTACAGTAATTGTTACTGCTGCACCCGCCATATTAATTGTGGCACCTAATGGAATGGACACACTTGCTGTAGATGGATTAACACCTAAGCGTTCTGCTAAATCTAAGTTAACTGGAATGTTGGCTGCTGAACTTCGTGTGAAAAAAGCAGTAATCCCACTTTCTTTAAGACACTTAAACACAAGAGGGTACGGATTCCCGCGTATGGTAAGTGCAACAAGAATTGGATTGATAACTAAAGCAACAAAGAACATCGTACCCAATAGGACTATTAATAATTGTGCGTAACTTTCAAGAGTCGCGAGGCCAGCGTCAGCAAAAGTTACTGCAACCAAACCGAAAATACCAACAGGTGCAAAAGCAATTACTTTATGAATAATAGCGCTGACAGCATGAGCAACATCTTGCATTACTTCTTTAGTGGTGTCTGAGCTATGGCGCATAGCCAAACCTAAGCCAATTGCCCAAGCTAAAATACCGATAAAGTTTGCTTCACTGATTGCTTGAACAGGGTTTGCAATAAAGCTCAAAAGCAGATTTTTTAAAATATCGGCTAAACTTCCTGGGGCTTGCAAATCATTGTGCGAAACAGTGTTAAGGAACAAAGTGCTAGGAAAAGAAAGACTAACAATCACAGCTGTGAAAGCAGCAAGCAACATACCGACTACATATAAAATCAAGATTGGACGTAAATTTGCACTATGACCCACTTGGAAGTTGGCGATAGAGGAAAGTACCAATACAAAAACTAAAATAGGGGCAACCGATTTTAAGGCTTTAATAAAAAGCTCACCAAATAAACTTAAATAAGGCGTAACGTTTGGAAATAATAATGCAACGCCAATACCTAAAATAATGGCGATAATAATCTTAGTGACTAAGCTTAATCGAGAAAAGAATGCAAGCATATAAAGGCCTTATTAACCTAATCATGGCTAAAGGTTGAACAAGCGGAGTATTTTATACTTAAGTTAAGTGAATCTTAAGCTTTTTTATGCTAACTAGATTTTTTTATAGTGATTGGTAATATTAAACCATTGTTTTAATTTTATTTATTATTGGAATTTAACTTTTTACGTTAATTGTTTTGCTTGTTAATTGTTCGTCAGAAAAAGAGTTATATCAAATAATTATCAAATCGCAGAGAAATGAATAGATGAAATAATAAAGGGGATCAGTGAGACTTTGGAAAAGCTACGCGAATTTTCAAAACTCTGTGCTTGGACTAAACTCTAAGCTTTCAAGCTGAAAAATCGCATATTTCAGGAAATTACTAATATTATTATAAATTTATAGTTTAAAGATATTATTTACTTGCACAGTACAGTTGGTGAAGCGTATTTAAAATTGAATGCATATTGTCGTCCTTAATAGAATAAAAAATTTGCTTACCATCACGACGAGTTGATACAACGTCACTTTTACGTAGCATCATAAGTTGTTGTGAAAGAGTGGGCTGTGTAATTTGGGTCTTCTCTTCAATTTGTGAGACATTTAGCTCTTCATAAGCTAAATGACATAAAATTAATAAACGATCTGTATTCGCCAAAGATTTGAGAATTCCAACGACTGAATCAGCCGCATTTTTCATTTCTTCAATTTGGAGTCCATCTTTCATACTTTATACCTATATCAATATAGCGGGCATAGTATAGATTGATCTTGCACAAATGAATGTAGCAAAACTAATCAATCCAATTGTTTTTGTTGAAAAGCAATATAAGGGGAACTGATAAATAAGTAGTATTTTTAATTAAAAACAGTTGTTTGTAGTTCTTTTGTGTCTAAAGTGTTGCATTGTGTTATAAGTTTAATTGTTAAGTATAAGTGAATTGAAGCTAATATGAAATAACTGCTATTTCACTCTGATAAATAGTTAAATCTAATTTATCTTTAAATGAATCATAAAAAATGATTGAGTTTTTATTTTTTAAATATATAATCTGTTTTGTACAGACAGGTCTGTATATTTTGGTTCGGTAGGGTCGAAAAAAACGTCTAATTTTGAACCAAAATGACTTTCAGACGCAGCGTGATAGATAAGAAGAACATTAATATAAGAAGAAGAACATCACGCTTTATTTTTAAGCGGCTCTTTCAAAGTCGATTAACTTTTCAACTCGATTCCAATAATCATAAATTTTTATTGAACCATGTTCGACCTGAGCTTGAATGGTCATACCTTCCAATATATTAACGAGTAGTAAAGATAAAGGACCAGGTTCTTTTACATCATATTGATTAAGAAGATTTTGCATAAGTTGAGTCAACCAAGCTTTATACAATGTAGCAGGTTGGTGTGTTGACGGATACTGTTTTAAAACTTCTTCCAAAGCTTTTTGAAACATACAGCCATTAAAATCTTCACTATTAAACCAGTCGGAATACCATAAGAATACTGCTTTAATTCTCGCGAGAGGGTCTAACTCATCATGTTGTGATAAGGCAGAAGTCAGAGAGTTTTGTAAAAGCGTATTCCGTAGAAGTAGGCATTCTTCAATTAATTTTTCTTTTGATGGAAAATGCTTATAGAAAGTCATTTTTGCAACGCCAGATTCATTAATGATGCGATCTACCCCTATAGAATTATAGCTATACGAGTTAAAAAGTCTTAATGCGGTGTTAATAATGTCATCTTTTTTCGACATATTTTTTAGCCTCTCACAAATGAATTGCTATTCGCTTGAACTGTGATCTGTATTAATGAGAATCTGGATCTTTAATTTTACAAGGTATTGTTTGTTATTGATAGAAAAAAGATATTATTTTTTTAAACGGTCTCGTTTAAATTTTAAGGAAAAAGTAAGTAAGAGGTATGCTATTTCTCTAATAATAAGGTTTTCTATTTTTAATTTTGATTTCAAAATTTCTTACGCTTAATAACTTTAATTACGCGCTATTTAAGGATTTGCAGGTAAATTTAATGAGTAATAATCGAGTTTATTTTGAGTTGGGTTGTTAATTTAAAAAGTAGACTTTTCCACGGTCATGTAAAAGTCTACTTTTATTAAGATGTTTACTCTGCAGGAGGTAAAAGCATCAGAATAGATTCATTTAACAAGTGAGCAACGTTTTCTAGCGTTTCATCATTATCAAATTGGCTATCGAAAGCTAGACTTTCTCCATTAGCAATTGCTTTTAATTTTTGCTCAAAGGACTCAGCTATAAATAGCGCTTCACCATTGCCCCAAAAGTTTAGGGTGCCGTTTTTTTCTGTATAGAGTAGGCGAGAGGCAGGCTCTAAAAGAACTTCGTAACCTTCGTGTAAAATTTCCTTCAAGTCATCGGCTTCGATTTCATCAGCCTCTGGAATATTATCCGGATATTTAGGTTCACTCATATAAGACATGATAGCGGCATCAAGTGTTGCCGAATCTTGTAATTGAGCTAATACTAAGTCTTTTAGGTGGCTAAGTTCAGAGGCATTAATTTCCCCAATTTGACTCATCTGTTTGCGCGTGATGTCGACAACAGGATTTTGCAATAAACTATTAGCTGAAAATTGATCACTAATACGTTCCATCATCCCTGCAACGTTTGGCATGCGAAAACCAAATGAGAACGTTAGGCAATCATCTTCAGCAACGCCATAATGTGCCATTCCAGGCGGAACATATAGCAAATCACCAGGTGCCAAAATTTCATCAAATTGCACATCTATTTCTGGCAATAGTTTTAATGGTTGATTTGGTACAAAGGCAGTATTTGCATCGCACATTTGTCCTAACTGCCAGCGACGATGTCCATGACCTTGAACTAGAAACACATCATAAAAATCAAAATGCTTTCCTACCGAACCACCTTTAGGGGCGTAAGAGACCATAATGTCATCACGGCGCCATTGAGGAATAAATGGAAATTTTTTCCAAAGTTCAGACAAATCAAATGAATAATGATCTACAGCTTGTACTAAAAGCGTCCATAGTTTTGGTAGCTTTTGAAAATCACCCTTGGTTAAAGGTGAAGACTTGACGTGCCATTCATTTGGATTTTTATCTTTTTGGCGAATGAGTCGGGCACTCGCATGTTCTTCCAAAGCAAGTTCTTGCACATCTTGGGGTTCTAAAAGACCGACAATTTCTGG
The DNA here is from genome assembly GCF_000196795.1 of Acinetobacter oleivorans DR1. Classification (NCBI taxonomy): domain Bacteria; kingdom Pseudomonadati; phylum Pseudomonadota; class Gammaproteobacteria; order Moraxellales; family Moraxellaceae; genus Acinetobacter; species Acinetobacter oleivorans. The sequence goes on along the minus strand of NC_014259.1, from coordinate 2,350,603 downwards.
CAACCCGTTACGTACCAGTAAAGGTTTTTTCTGCCAATATTCTGCTAAAAATTGTTCGGCAGTAATACCGCCTAAAACTGCTAAAGGTTCTGTCATGGAAATAACCTATTTATAAAAACATCTAAAATTAAGGAATTTGTAGACCAAGCTGCCTTAAGATATGGCAAAGTTGAATCATGGGTAACCCCATAAGTGTCGTCTGATCTAGGCCTGTCATTTTTTCGAACAAACTAATTCCTAAACTTTCACACTTAAAGCTACCAGCGCAATGGAGTGGTTGATCTAATGCAATATATCGTTCAATTTCAGCTTGAGTTAGGGTTCGGAATTTAACTTGATAATGTTCAACAAGCGTTTGCTCAAAATTCCCATCAAGCCATTGCACACTGAGTGCCGTACTAAAGAAGACAGTTCGACCTGAGTTTTCTGCTAACTGTATTTTGGCATTCTCAGTGGTCATTGGTTTACCAATAAAGTCGTTAGGAGCGTGTTCTCGCCATGCGACTTGATCGGAACCAATAATAATTGCATGTGGGTTTTGTGCAGCAACCACTTGAGCTTTTGTGAAAGCTAGCCTTTTCGCAAGTTCATCGGCATGGGTTTCATTGCGAGGGCTCTCATCAATATCAGGACTAATACAGATATAGTTAATCCCTAAGCGATCCATTAAGGCTTTACGCGTTTGACTGCTTGATGCCAAAATAATTTGTGCCTGAACCATTACACTGCAAATTCCATTAAAACATCTAAAGGCACATAGCTTAAAACAGCTTGGTGACATGCATGTATTTTGATAGGAGGTGCTTGACCTGCTTGATATGCTTCAACCCAACGGGTTACACAGATACACCAGAAATCACCGGGTTTTAGACCAGGGAAATCTACTTCTGGTAACGGGGTAATAAGATCATTACCTATTTTTTGTGAAAAATTTAAGAAATCAGAGGTCATTTGCGCACATACGGTATGCTGACCAAGGTCTGTTACTGCTGTGTGGCAGAAGCCATTTCTAAAATAGCCAGTAATAGGGTCGAAACAACAGCTTGCTAAAGGTTCCCCTAAAACATTTAAACGATTGATTTGTGGATCTGGATGAATAGACATAATGGATGAAATATCAAATGACTATCTCTATCATAATCAAAACTCAGGCTTTCTACAGCTTTTATGCAAAAAAACTAACCTTTTTTGATGTAATCATTTAAAATTGGCGCGTTTTTAAAATCATAAAGAGAGCTTTACATGAATTTTCAGCGTATGACTGACCTTAACTTAACAGGTAAACGCGTCCTTATTCGTGAAGATTTAAACGTTCCTGTCAAAAATGGTGTGATTACTAGTGATGCTCGCTTACGTGCAGCATTACCAACTATCAAGGCTGCTTTAGAAAAAGGCGCAGCAGTGATGGTGTTTTCACATCTAGGTCGTCCTGTTGAAGGTGAACCAAAGCCGGAACAATCACTTGCACCAGTCGCTGCTTATTTAACAGAAGTATTGGGTCAAGAAGTTAAATTGTTAACTGATTACCTAGAAGGCGTAGAAGTTGAAGCTGGTCAAGTTGTATTGCTTGAGAATGTACGCTTTAACCATGGCGAAAAGAAAAATAATCCAGAGCTTGCACAAAAATATGCTGCATTATGCGATGTATTTGTAATGGATGCATTTGGTACTGCTCACCGTGCAGAAGCGTCTACTGAAGGTGTTGCTCGCTTTGCTCCAGTTGCAGCAGCTGGCCCTTTATTGGCAGCTGAGTTAGATGCATTAGGCCGTGCAATGCAAACTCCTGAAAAACCAATGGTTGCAATTGTTGCAGGTTCTAAAGTTTCAACTAAACTTGATGTTTTAAACTCACTTTCTAGTATTTGTGATCAACTTATCGTTGGTGGTGGTATTGCAAATACATTCTTGGCAGCTGCTGGTTTCAATGTTGGTAAGTCACTATACGAAGCTGACTTGGTTGAAACTGCAAAACAAATTGCAGCTAAAGTAAGTGTTCCACTTCCTACAGATGTGGTAGTTGCGGATGCTTCGCAAATTAACTTTGAAGATTTCTTGGGTTCTTTAGCAGCAGCGCAAGCAGTTGTGAAGAAAGTAGAAGATGTAACATCAAATGACATGATTTTAGATGTTGGTCCGGAAACAGCTAAAGCATTTGCAAATATTTTAACAACGTCAAAAACGATTCTTTGGAATGGTCCTGTAGGCGTATTTGAAGTTGATCAGTTTGGTGAAGGTACGAAAGCACTTTCGCTTGCTGTTGCTGAATCTGCTGGTTTCTCTATTGCTGGTGGCGGAGATACTTTAGCTGCGATTGATAAATATAACGTTGCTGATCAAATCGGTTATATTTCTACAGGTGGTGGTGCCTTCCTTGAGTTTGTTGAAGGAAAGACTTTACCAGCAGTTGCGGTTTTACTTGAGCGCGCTTAATACTGTTATCTAAAAAGAAGAAGGGATTGGGTTGCCAGTCCCTTTTTTCATGGATAGGTCATTAAACTGTCATATATCTGCAATAAAATAGCGAGCATTAAATCACCAACTGTGGACAATAGTGATGAATTTAAAGCTTACATTTGCTGCCGTGTTAATTGTACCGATGATGTTGACTGCTTGTGCTAAGAAAGATGAAGCATCTCAGGCTGGACAAGAATCGGCAGCTTCTACTGCTGTTTCTGAAAAAGTAACGCCTGAGCAACAAGCAGCAATTGATGCAATTGATAAGCCAGTTTTAGATGAAAAGAATACTGATGTGGTTGAAGGTAGTGCATCCAGTGAGGCTGCTGCTTCAGAAACACATTAATTTGTTGTTTTTTGTTAAAAAATCCCTGCATTTGCGGGGATTTTTTTTGAAATACTGTGATTTGTTGCTGAATTGAAATAAATGAAAGGGTAGAATAACCCGCACTACCTGGGAGGATATTATGGCACTCATTTCAATGCGCCAGCTCTTGGATCACGCTGCTGAACATAACTACGGCGTACCAGCATTTAACGTAAATAACTTAGAACAAATGCGCGCAATCATGCTTGCCGCGGATGCAACCAATTCACCTGTAATTGTTCAAGCATCAGCTGGAGCTCGCAAATATGCAGGCGCTCCATTCTTACGCCATCTTATTTTGGCTGCAATTGAAGAATGGCCACATATTCCAGTGGTAATGCACCAAGATCATGGTACAAGCCCTGATATCTGTCAGCGTTCAATTCAGCTTGGCTTTAGCTCGGTGATGATGGATGGTTCATTAGGTGTAGACGGTAAAACACCTACATCTTATGAATACAACGTTGATGTAACTCGTAATGTTGTTGCTTTAGCACATGCATGTGGTGTTTCTGTTGAAGGTGAGATTGGCTGTCTAGGTAGCCTTGAAACTGGTATGGCTGGTGAAGAAGATGGTGTTGGCGCAGAAGGTGTGCTAGACCACTCACAACTTTTAACTTCTGTTGAAGAAGCGACTCAGTTCGTTGCTGATACAAATGTTGATGCACTAGCAATTGCAGTTGGTACTTCACACGGCGCTTATAAATTTACGCGTCCACCTACAGGCGATATTTTGGCAATTGACCGCATTAAAGAAATTCATGCGGCATTACCAAATACTCACCTTGTAATGCATGGTTCGAGTTCTGTTCCGCAAGAATGGTTAAAGGTAATCAATGAGTTTGGCGGTAATATTGGCGAAACTTATGGCGTACCTGTTGAGCAGCTTGTAGAGGCAATCAAACACGGTGTACGTAAAATCAACATTGATACTGATTTACGTTTAGCTTCAACAGGTGCGATTCGTCAATTTTTGGCAGAGAATCCATCTGAGTTTGATCCACGCAAATACTTTGCTAAAACCGTTGATACAATGAAGCAAATTTGTATCGATCGTTATGAAGCATTTGGTACAGCTGGAAATGCTGACAAGATTCGTCCAATTTCTTTAGAGAAAATGGTTGATCGTTATAAATAATTCCCGTTAGGGTTTAATTTAAAAAAACCGGTTATTTATAACCGGTTTTTTATTAAGTGAATTTTATTCATAAAAAAACCTGCGATGAACGCAGGTTTTAATGAAGACAAAAGACTTACTTTTGTAAGTTCTTTTTGTCTAGACTTGGATCTTTAATTTCTACATAAGCATTCGCACGCACTTCACGCAACCAACTGTCGATTTCAGTATTAAATTGACGTTCACCTAAAATTTGACGTGCCATACGCTCTTGATATTCATGAGTCATATCTTTTTCACGTTTTTCAGTTACTTGTAAAATGTGCCAACCGAATTGAGTTTGGAATGGTTCGCTGATTTCACCGACAGGAATTTCCTGCATTTTTTTGTCAAATTCAGGCACCATCATGCCAGGCGTCACCCAACCTAAACTGCCGCCATCACGCGCAGAGCCTGTGTCATTTGAGTAGGTCGCTGCAAGAGTTGCAAAATCATCGCCAGCTTTTAAGCGCTTATAGATGTTGTCAATAATTTGCTTGGCATTATCAAGGCTAACCACTTCAGACGGTTGAATAAGAATATGGCGAGTTTGATATTGAGGTACTAAAGCTTTTTGCTCATTTTGTTTGCGTTCAATAAGCTTTAAAACATGTACACCATCACGTACTGAAATTAAGTCGGTTGTTTGACCTTCTTGTAATGGGGTAATACGGGCTGCAAGCTCGGCAGGAATATCTGAAAGTGGGCGGAATCCCATGTCAGCCCCATCAACTTTTGCATTTGCAGTTGAAAGCTTTTTCAATACGTTTATATCATTACTTTGTGCAAGCTTTGAGCGTACCTCTTGAGCTACAGATTGAACTTCCTGCGGATTATCGCCAGTAATACGCATATGAATTACATGCGCTTGGTTGCCTAAAGCAGCCTGTCCCTGAGGTGATTTCAAGAAGTTTTCTACATCTTGGTCACTAATTTTAATACGAGACATAACTTGTTGTTGGCGCAAACGGCTAATCGCTAAATCCTCAGCGATTCGGCCACGTAAACTTTCATAAGTTCCTGGTGCCATAGCATCCAACTTTTGCTGGAAAGCTTCTAAACTTTTACTTCCAGATTGACTTGCTACTTTTAAGACTGCTTCATTTAAGCTTTTTTCATCAGGTTTGATGCCATATTTTTTAACTTGTTCAAGTTGTGCCTCACGCAAGATGAGTTGATCTAACACCTGAAATTGTAAATATTGCTGAGGTGGAACCTCTTTTTTTTGTGCTTGTAGTTCGTGAGCGGCTTCAGCCATCCCTTGTTGAAGATCACTTTTTAAAATTACGCTATTGTCCACAATTGCCACAACTTCATCAGCGGGTTGGGCAAAACTATGCATTGATGAAGAGATTAGGGCAGCAAGGGTAGTTGCTTTAAAAAACTGTTTAAGATGCTTTGTCTTCATTAACGTTGTGTCCAAGATTGATTAATTTTGTTAAAACCTAAAACGCGATTTTCAAGTAAAGACGCGAGTTTATTGTTTAAACCACCTAAACCTTTTAGCGTAATTTCGGCCATAATGGCACGTTTTTCACTAACATCTGGAGATTTTGGATCATCTAGATCGTTATAGTATGAGCGACCATAGACAGAAATGCCCCAGCAACATGACTCATAGTTAACCCCTAGTAATATCTCGCGGGCAACATCATTGTCCATGTCATATTGTACGTGGCCCATAATACGCCAATTATCTTTAACTGGTTGTATAAACGATGCAACAACCTGATCGTAAGTATCTTGACGTCCTGCAATGTCTTTACGGTAGAAATAGCCTAAGTTATATAGGTTTCCTTTATCTCCAGTATAATAAACTTGGAAATCACGCTGAGCATTGTCACCATTAGACATCCATGCTGAGTTGGCAGCAATGGTGAAGTTTTGGTTTAACTGGCTTGTTAAACTTACAACTGGACCAGTGTTACTTTCAGTATCAATCTCATCTTGTTGCTTTAATGTCACACGACGATCTTCAAAATAATAACTTTGACCAACACTTGCACGTAAACGCTCTAAGCCGACTGTGTCAAAAAGGCTATAGCTTACGCCAAGTGATAGAAAGTTGTTGTCTTCAAGACGGTCATGTCCGTAGAAGCGGTAAGGGTTAAATAATTGATCGTAACTTACTGATGCTGAAGTTGAGTCAAAATTTGGATAGTTGTCTTGGTTTTTGTATGGAGCATATGCATAAAACGCACGAGGGGTAAGTGTTTGTAGGTACTTGCCCTCACGTTCAAAATTCAGTCCAGTATCCAATGTGAATTGAGGTACAACGACTGATTTATTTTCAGAACCGCCATCCAGACCTTGAGATGCGATACTGTCCTTATCGTAGAATGTTTGAATAGAACGTACTGAAACTTCAGGGATTACAAATGCAGCTGGTGTGCGGTAGTTGTAGCGTGTTGCAAACTGGTTGTAGATACGTGTACCGCTACTTTCCTGAGCAGAATCATCATTAATTGATTTCTTGAAGTATGCAGTATCGTTATTAAATTCGTATTGTAAACCTAATGGATTACCCGTGACATAATTTAATAAGAATTGTGGCAAGCGTGCATAAGGCTTATCAACATCGGCAATGTCAGGATCAAGTGTCTGGAAATCTTCGACTTTAAGCTGAGCTTTTAAACCCGGAATACCGTGTTGATAGTTAAGTTCCCATGCTCTGCGTAAGTTTAGGTCTGTTTTAGAGTTAGGGCTGCTATCTAAATCTGAGAAATAGTCTTTATCTGAAGCATAGTTGTACTCTAGATTGGTCGACCATTGATCGTTGATATTCCAGTTATGTAAGAAATGGAAATCTTTACGATCTTTATCATCATATTCTTTGTCAGATGGCAACATGCCACCCCATATTTCACCCGCACCAAAGCCATCGGTTAAATATCTAAAGTCACCTTTTAACATTGCACCGCGGTCTGCTAAATAGCGCGGAGTAAGTGTCAGATCATAGTTAGGTGCAAGGTTTAAATAAACCGGAACAGAAAGCTCAACACCACCATCGTTTGAGAAACCAAACTGTGGATTAAGAATACCTGTAGTTCGGCGATCATCAATTGGGAAGTTAAAGTAGGGAATTGCTAGAACTGGAACATCTTTAACATATAGTTTTGTTCCGTGGGTTGTACCACGTCCAGTTTCCTGATTTAACTCAATTTTATTTGCTTGAATTTTCCAACCAGGTTTTTGACCCGGTGGACAAGTCGAGTAGGTCGCATCGTTAAGAACCATCACATTTGGTGATGTTCTTTCGATTTTCCCTGCGTGACCATGAGCATGTTGCTGTTCAGAAATATAAAAACTATTTTCTAAATTACCAGTCTGGTTTTTTAGGTTGTAATTAATTTCGTCACTCTGTGAAAGCAACCCACCTTGAGCGAGTTGTACTCGGCCTTGTGCGTGTGCAAAGGTTTGGGTCTTATCAATCGTAACCTTATCAGCACGAACTGTGCGTCCTTCCTGATCAATAACGACATCGCCTTCTAAAACCGAGTCGCCGGCAGGATTATAATGTCCATAATTAGCCGTAACGACAGAAGTCGTCTTATCGGCATCTACGGCTTTGGTCTGTGGGTTAATCGGTGTAACCCAAGTACCTTGGCAAAATGCCGAGCTTAAATATTTATTGTCACGAAGCTGGGCCTCAGGTGCAGATTTATCAACATAGTACTGTTGAAAGAATTCTTGACCCGGGTAGGCTTCTTTGATGCTCGCTTTAAGTTGATTATTGTCTATATTGGAGACAACATCAGCTGACTCAGCATAACTTGATTGTATGGAGCCACATAAGAGCGTAAAAATAGCTGTCGCTAAAGGATTAAATTTAAACTGATGCTTCATTGTCTCATTAACCAAGTATGCTAATTCACAATTAATTATTGTCGCATCATAGAGAAAAAGTTTATAAGTGGCTACACTTAACCCTTCAAAAATCTCAGCTTGTTTTAGATTTTATTGCAAATGAATACACAACGTGAACAATTGATATATACATGGCTTACATCTGTTCTTAAAAATGATCAATTTAAGATCGCTTTTTTAGCAGGTGATGCAAGCTTCCGACGTTATGCGCGTATCCAGTTACAAAATAAAACGTATATGCTTATGGATGCCCCTCCAGAAAAAGAAGACTGTGTTCCGTTTGTGACCATTGACGAATTTTTTGCAGGCCATGGTGTACGCGTACCGCAGATCGTCGCGAAAGATTTGGCTCAAGGTTTTCTGCTATTGGAAGATTTTGGTGATGTACTGTTGTCTACATTATTAAATGATGAAACAGTCGATAAATACTATGAACAAAGTTTTAAACAACTTATTCAATTGCAATCTATTGATGGGACTAACCAGTTTCCAGCTTATTCCTACGAAAAATTAATGTCGGAAATGCAGTTGCTCACAGACTGGATGTTGCCATCGCTTGCTATTCAGCCGACTGCTGAGCAGAAAAAAACGATTGATGATGCATTTGATTTCTTGGCTCGTGCCGCAGTAGCCCAACCACAAGTTATTGTACATCGAGATTTTCACAGTCGTAATCTGATGAAAATTGAAAATGAACTAGAGCTTGGGGTAATTGATTTTCAGGATGCTGTTATTGGGGCTGATACATATGACTTAATTTCGATTACTCGTGATGCATATGTTCAATGGAATGCTGAGCATGTTTATCAATGGTTTAGAACCTTTTATGACTTATTGCCTGAGTCTGCCAAACAGAACCGCAGTTTTGAGCAATTCAAGCGTGATGCAGATTTAATGGCTATTCAACGCCATATTAAAATTCTTGGCATTTTTGTTCGTTTGTTTGAGCGTGATGGTAAGTCTGGATACTTGAAAGACTTACCGCGAGTCATGTGGTATTTACTCGAAGAAAGTCGTGGTTACGCTGAACTTGAAGAATTTATGGTATTTATAAATAACGTAGTCATACCTAAATTTATCGAGAAATATGGTAGCTATGAGGTGGCAGCATAATGAAAGCAATGATTCTTGCTGCTGGCTTGGGTAATCGTATGCGTCCACTTACGCTATATACACCAAAGCCTCTGCTTGAGGTGGGCGGTAAGCCTCTAATTGTGTGGCATATTGAAAAACTTAAGAAAATTGGTGTAACTGAAATCGTCATCAATTCTGCATGGTTGGCAGATAAACTCATCGGTAGCTTAGGTGATGGTTCGCAATTTGGTGTGGATATCCGTTGGACACGAGAGGATGAGGGGCTAGAAACAGCTGGTGGAATTATTAATGCTTTGCCACTACTTGGAACAGATCCGTTTATTCTGGTGAATGGAGATGTATGGACCACAATGGATTTTGAAGTTTTACCCCATATTAAGTTAAATGATGATTTAGCACATCTTGTATTGGTTGATAACCCTAAACAGCATCCTGAAGGTGACTTTACATTATTGGATGGACGCGCTTTTACATTCGATCAAGATGTGACAGGTGAGAACCTCACTTTTAGTGGTGTATCTGTTATCCATCCTAAGCTTTTTGATGGATTGGAACCTGGTAAACGTCCTTTAGCTCCACTCTTGAAGCAAGCGATGCACAATCAAAAAATATCTGGTGAAAAGCTTAAAGGTGCATGGGTCGATGTGGGAACGCCTGAGCGTTTAATGGAGCTAGATTTGCAAATTCGTGAAGGCTTCTACGATTAAGTGTGTAATCCCTAATCGTTAACTAGTGTTCCACGATGCATAAATGGGTATACTTTGTTTTAAATTTTACTTAGATGTTATCTGTTTATGCATCCGTTTTTTCAAGAGTTACAACAGGGTAGTCAAAAATTAGGTTTATCGCTTAGCGATGAAGCTTTGGCATTATTGTTAAAGTATCAAGATGCTTTGGTACTTTGGAATAAAGCATATAATCTGACAGCAATTCGTGATCCGAAAGAAATGTTAGTGAAGCATTTGTTGGATAGTCTAAGTATTTTAAATGACTTACCTGAAGGTAGACTACTTGATGTGGGTACAGGTGGTGGAATGCCTGGCATGATTATTGCTCTTTGTCAGCCACAACGCCAATGTGTTCTTTTAGATTCTAATGGTAAAAAAATTCGTTTTTTGAAGCAATTTATTGCTGATCTAAAATTGAGTAACGTTGTGGCAGTGCAAACACGTGTTGAGAATCAAGATACAATTGATGAGCTTGGCCAGTTTGACGTCATAACAAGTCGAGCTTTTGCTTCTTTAACGGACTTTGTAGATGCAGCTCAGCCATATCTTCATCAGAGCAGTATAATCGCAGCGATGAAAGGTGTAGTGCCAGTTGAGGAAATTGAGCAGCTCAAGCAGGACTTTTCATGTAAAGTGATTGAACTGCGCGTACCAAGACTTGATGAACAACGTCATTTACTTTTACTTCAACGTATCTAAATAAAAAGTATTAAGGTTACCATGGCTCAAATTATTGCGATTGCAAACCAAAAGGGTGGTGTTGGTAAAACAACGACTGCAGTAAATCTTGCAGCGTCTCTAGCTGTATTAAAAAAACGTGTATTACTTGTAGATATGGATTCACAAGGTAATGCTACGATGGGGTCTGGTATTCAAAAGAACGATCTTTTGTATTCAATTACAGATGTTCTTCTTGGCGAAGTTCCAATTGAAACAGCCATTCAAAAAGCAGAAGTTGGATATAAAGTTCTAGGCTCAAATCGTGAGCTTTCAGGTGTAGAGCTCGCTATCGCAGAGCAGGAAGGTCGTGAATACATTCTAAAGAATGCTTTGAATGAAATCAGAAACTCATTTGACTATATCATTGTGGATTGTGCTCCAAGCTTGAGTTTGATTACTGTCAATGCTTTGGCGGCTGTAGATAGTGTAATTATTCCCATGCAATGTGAATATTATGCGCTAGAGGGTTTGGCTGATTTAACTCAGACTATTGATCGTATTCAAAAAGCACTCAATCCTGATTTAGAAATTATTGGTGTATTACGTACGATGTACGATGCACGAAATGCTTTAACACGTGATGTGTCTGCAGAACTAGAGCAATATTTTGGCAAGAAACTTTATGATACTGTTGTTCCACGAAATGTCCGCTTAGCAGAAGCACCAGCACACGGTTTACCTGTTATCTATTTCGAAAAAAGTTCTAAAGGTGCAGTTGCATACTTAAATCTTGCAGCTGAGATGTTAAAGAGAAGTAAAGTGAAGAAAGGAAGTAAAGTATGAGCATCAAAAAACGCGGATTGGCTAAAGGACGTGGTTTAGATGCATTACTTGGTTCAATTCAAAAAGAAAAACTACAACTGGAAGCGCAGGCGTTAGACCACGGACAGTTAAAGCAAATTGATGTGAATTTACTGAAACGTGGTGAATATCAACCACGTCGTTTTATTCATGAACATGATTTACAAGAGTTAGCATCTTCTATTGAAAAACATGGCGTGATGCAGCCTATTGTAATCCGTCCAGTTGATGATGAAACACATCCATATGAAATCATTGCCGGTGAGCGTCGTTGGCGTGCAGCTCAACTTGCGGGCTTAACCGAAATTCCTGCAATTGTTCGTGATTTAAATGATCAGGTTGCAATTGCATTAGCGTTAATTGAAAACATTCAGCGTCAAGATTTAAATCCAATTGATCAAGCAATAGCTCTACAACGCTTTCATGATGAATTTGGTTTAAGTCATCAGGAAATTGCCGACACAGTTGGTAAAGCACGCACCACTGTCAGTAATCTACTGCGCTTATTGAGTTTAGCTGATGATATTAAAGATTTCATGCAGCAAGGGCAGCTTGATATGGGGCATGCTCGAGCAATTTTGACATTGAAAGGTAAAGATCAATTAGAAGTTGCTAAAATTGTAATCGAGAAAGGATTGTCCGTTCGTCAAACAGAGCAATTGGTGCGTGATAGAAGTGAGCCTAAGCAGGAAAAGGAAAAAGCGCCTGTAGCACCAGATATTGAGCAATTGACACAAAAATTATCAGAGCGTTTTGGCGCTAATGTAAAAATTGATCATAACCAAAAAGGTAAGGGTAAACTTGTTATTCATTATCATACCTTGGATGAGTTAGATGGCATTTTAAATATTTGCTTGCCAGAATAATTTGCAGTTGGGTCATGTATTTCTAATTTTATATTCTTGGGGAAGAACATATGTGGGAACTTGTGAGAGCGGGTGGCTGGTTGATGCTGCCCTTAATTCTATGCTCAATTTTAACTGTTGCGATCAGTATTGAACGTTTTGTTCGGTTAAGACGTTCACAAGTTCTACCCGAAGCATTAAGCGGTAAGAGCTCTTTAAGAGCTGAAGATATAGTGGAAAGTTTAGAACAAAATGTAGAAGTGCAAAATAGTGCATTGGGACACATTTTAAAAGCAGGCTTTGAGCATCGCGAACATGGTGAGCAATTTGCTCGCGCGCAAATGGAAGTTGCTGCTTCTCAAGAAATTTCCTATTTAGAAAAAAATATTAATTTCTTGGGCACTTTAAGTGCTGTAGCGCCGTTACTCGGATTGCTTGGCACTGTGGTGGGAATTATTGAGTCATTTCTTGTGATTGATTTTGGATCGGCTGGTAGTCCAAGTTTAATGATCCCTGGTATCTCTAAAGCATTAATTACCACGGCTGTTGGAATGTTAATTGCAATTCCTGCTCTAATTGCTTATCGGTATTTCCAAAGAGTAGTGCAAGATTATATTGCTGAATTAGAACAGCAATCGACCTTGTTTCATGCTTCATTGTTCTATAAACGTTCTTCGTCTGTAGCTGAACACCGCCGTGTTGGTTAAGAGGTGGACGCCAAATGAAGTTTAAACGTTCTCAAGTTGAAGACATTCATATCAATTTAACGCCTATGATTGACTGTTTGTTATTCATTTTGGTTTTTTTATTGCTGTCGACCACTTTTAATCAGCCAAGTCGCATCAATTTAACATTACCAGATGCACAAGGTGTTCCACCAAAACAGTACGATCATAAAATTGAAGTCGTGGTAGACTCTGCTGGTCATTATGCTGTGAATGGTCAAGCGCTTTCATCTAAAGAGGTTGCTGATCTGAGTACTGCAATTAAGCAAGTTGCTCAAGAGCACCGTGACTTTATGTTCATCATTGCTGCGGATGCCAAAGCGTCTCATCAGGATGTTATTCGCGTTATGGATGTGGCAGGACAACTCGGTTTTGTTAACATCAATATTAGTACCAAAGTTCCTTCTAGAGGTTTTTCTGAGTGAATCAAGATTTTAAGGTTTATACGCGTCTCTTAGCCTATTTAAAACCTTATTGGGGCGTGGCCTTATTAGTACTTATCGGGTTCGGTATTAACTCAGCAACAGAAGTTTCCGTTGCTAAATTGATTAAATTTATTATTGATGCAATCCAAAACAGTAGTAGAGCAGATTTGGATTGGTTCCCGTTATTAATTATTTTATTAGTATTCTTCCGCGGCTTAGGCCTATTTATGGGCGGCTACTATACTGCTGTGATTTCCCGTAGTTTAGTTTTTAGTATTCGTCAGGAAGTTTACGCCAAACTTTTAAGACTCCCAGCACAATATTACTTAGATAACTCATCTGGCCATATTACTGCCAAAATTATGTATAACGTTGAACAGCTAACAGCTGCTTCTTCAGAATCATTAAGAACCATTGTTAGGGATGGGATGATTACTATTGGACTATTAGGCTATCTGTTCTATACCAATTGGCGTCTTACCTTATGCGTTTTTGTGTTTTTACCAGTAATTGGTGTATTGGTACGTAAAGCTTCGAAACGTATGCGAAAGCTTTCGTTACAAGTTCAAGATACGATGGGTGATGTGAACCATGTTGTCCAAGAAAGTATTAATGGTAATGCTGTAGTAAAAACTTTTGCTGGTGAAGAATCTGAACAAAAACGTTTCTATAAGTCATCGGAAGAGAACTTAAAACGTGGTTTAAAAATGGTGATTGTACAAAACCTGAATAGTCCTGTTGTTCAGGTGGTAATGGCTTGTGCTATGGCCCTTATTGTATGGTTAGCTTTGCGACCTCAGATTTTAGGTAATACAAGTGCTGGTGAATTTGTAGCCTATCTTACCGCTGCTGGTCTATTAGCAAAACCAGTTAAAAGCTTGACTGATGTTAATGAAAAGTTACAACGTGGTTTAGCAGCAGCTCATTCTGTTTTTGAATTACTAGATTTACCTGAAGAGCAAAATAATGGTCAATTGAAGCCTAAATTAAATGGTGCAATCCGTTTTGATCATGTGACATTAAATTATGCTGATGGTGTAGCAGCTATTAAAGATTTTTCTTTAGATATTCTCCCAGGTCAAACAGTAGCATTGGTTGGTCGTTCAGGAGCTGGTAAAAGTTCATTAGTGAATATGTTGGTACGTTTTCAAGAAGTATCGAGTGGACAAATCTATTTAGATGATTTGCCAATTAATAATATTGAACTTTCTTGTCTGCGCACGCAAATTGCAATGGTAAATCAACAGGTTATATTGTTTAACCGTACTGTTCGTGAAAATATTGCATATGGTCAGTTGGAAGGCGCATCAGATGAAAAAATCTATGCAGCGGCAAAAGCAGCCTATGCACATGACTTCATTATGAATTTGCCAAATGGTTACGATACTGTTTTAGGCGCACAAGGTTTAAATCTATCGGGTGGCCAGCGTCAACGAATTGCAATTGCTCGAGCAATCTTAAAGAATGCTCCAATTCTAATTTTAGATGAAGCTACAAGTGCTCTCGATAATGAATCTGAACATTTTATTCAGCAAGCATTTGATGAAGCGATGCAAGACCGTACAACGATCGTTATTGCACACCGTTTATCAACAATTGAAAATGCTGATCGTATTGTAGTGATGGATCAAGGGCAAATCGTTGAGCAAGGTACTCATAAAGAGCTTCTTGAGAAACATGGTGCTTATTATCAATTACATCAGCGTAATTTTGAGGATAACTAAGCATGTCATTGGCCCAGCTGATCCAGAATGCATGGAATAAGCAATCAAGTTGGTTGATTGCTTTACGTCCATTATCTTGTTTGTATCGTGCTGGGTTTCTATTAAATCGTAATTTTTATACTGCGGGTTTAAAGAAAGTTTATAAGGCACCTGTACCTGTCATGGTGATTGGTAATATTACTGTAGGTGGAAGTGGCAAAACCCCATTATTAATACAACTGGTGAATTATCTACAACAGCATAATGTCAAAGTTGGGGTCATTAGCCGTGGATATGGTGGTATAGGTCCTTTTCCAATGTTGGTTACTTCGGGTGCTCAAGCAACTCAGGTTGGAGATGAGCCTGCATTAATTGTTCAATCGACAAGTGTACCAATGGCAGTGGGGCCTAATAGGCAGGCTGCAATAGAACTTTTATTAGCATCAACATCAGTAGATTTAATTATTAGTGATGATGGTTTGCAGCATTGGGCATTGGGACGACAAATCGAGTGGATTGTACTTGACCAAAATCGAGGCTTAGGAAATCAAAAACTATTACCTGAAGGATATTTGAGAGAGCCAGTTGAGCGTTTAGAAACTGGAACAGTAATTGCACATGCTTATAAACCAACTACAAAATTAAATATGCATCTTGAGACTGGGCAGCCATATTTACTCAATCCTTCGCCAAGGGACGAACACCGTTTTAATCCTCAAAGTAATTATCACGCTGTAGTGGGTATTGGCTTTCCACAGCGTTTTTATCAAACACTTAAAGATTTAGGCCTGAAACAATTTCAAGAACATGCGTTTCGCGACCATCATGATTACTCAATCGATGATTTAATTTTTAATGATGAACTGCCACTTATTACAACTGAAAAAGATGCGGTTAAATTATTGCCATTGCTTGAAAAATATCCAGAATTTAAACAGCCTATTTGGGTTGTTCCTGTTAAAGCTATCCTGTCTGTAGAGTGTTATCAGGTTTTAAAGCAGCAACTGCAACAACTTGATATCCAATTATCTTAGGAAGAAAAAATGAAACACATCGTCATTCCAGCACGCTTCTCAAGTTCGCGTTTGCCAGGTAAACCATTGTTGCTTATTCATGACCGTCCTATGATTTTACGCGTAGTGGATCAAGCCAAAAAAGTCGAGGGTTTTGATGATCTATGTGTGGCAACAGATGATGAACGTATTGCTGAGATTTGTCGTGCAGATGGTGTAGATGTTGTTCTTACAAGTCCTGATCATCCATCAGGAACAGACCGATTAAGTGAAGTTGCGCGTATAAAAGGTTGGGATGCTAATGACATTATTGTAAATGTTCAGGGAGATGAACCTTTATTGCCAGCCCAACTTGTTAAGCAAGTTGCAAAACTTTTGGTTGATAAACCAAATTGTTCAATGTCGACGTTGTGCGAGCCTATTCATACCTTAGATGAA
The DNA here is from genome assembly GCF_000196795.1 of Acinetobacter oleivorans DR1. Lineage (NCBI taxonomy): Bacteria > Pseudomonadati > Pseudomonadota > Gammaproteobacteria > Moraxellales > Moraxellaceae > Acinetobacter > Acinetobacter oleivorans. The sequence goes on along the minus strand of NC_014259.1, from coordinate 2,334,266 downwards.
TTTCAGCGCGATAGTATTGTAAAAGTAGTCATGTCTAAACAAAATGAAGCCTTATATTTTAGCCGAGCAACTATTCCTTATGATCGGGATGGAGCTAAACATGATGAACCGACTTTACATACACAAGCATTTCGTCATTTAGGTTTATATGCGTATCGAGTGAGCTTATTACAAGAATATGTGAATTGGGATATGGGTAAGCTTGAAAAATTAGAAAGTCTTGAACAATTACGTGTTTTAGAAAATGGACATCGTATTGCGATTGCTGTTGCTCAAGCAAATTTACCACCTGGTGTAGATATTCAAGCTGATCTTGATCGCTTAAATAATATGCCAGTCGAATCTTTTGAATAAGCGTTAATTTTTAATGAATCCGAATGTAACTTCAAAGATTTATCCTTGGCAGAAAACAACTTGGGACACCTTAACAACAAGGTTTCCCAATATTGGACATGGTCTGTTATTTTATGGCAAGGAAGGCTGTGGGAAACATGCTTTTGCTAAGCATTTCTTGGCTTGGGTGCTTTGTCTAAATAAGCAGCCTCATGGTGCTTGTGGTGAGTGTAGCAGCTGCCAATGGTTAAAATCGGATACTCATCCAAATTATGTCCATATCACAACAGATGAAGAAAATAAAAAGCAAAATGCAAAAATAAAAATCGAAAAGATTCGAGATTTGCTGCCTTTTGTGCAACAAACAGGAGAGGGTTGGCGCGTTATTCTTATTGAACCTGCTGAAGCTCTAAACTTGGCATCTTCAAATGCGCTATTAAAAACCTTGGAAGAACCAGGTGAGCGCGTTGTTTTAATTTTATTGGCCGATCACTACCTTAAATTACCAGCCACTATTCGTAGCCGATTGCAGCACTTTGCTTTAGATCGCATTTCATATGAGCAGGCTACTTCATATTTGAATGAGCATTTATCTGAAATTGCAGAAGTCCAACCTGATTTATTACTTGGTCTATCTAATGATATGCCTTTACAAGCCATAGAAATTGCAAAAAGTGATTGGTTTACTAAACGACAGATTTTCTTAAATGACTGGCTAAAAATTGTAGCTCAAAAAAATATGCCTTTATTTTTCTCAGGAAAATGGCAAAAAGAATTAAGTTTTAGCGATTTTATCGTACTTTTTGAGTACTTGTTGGGAGATTTAATTTGTGTCAAGCTAAATCAACCGCAGAAAAATACAGATTTAGATTTTGATCAATTAATTCCATATTACGATTTGGAAAGCTTATTCAATATTTATAGTGAACTACAACAAGCAAAAAAGCTTGTTGAGCAAAATGTACAAAGTCAACTTATTATAGATCAATTGTTTATAACGTTAATGAATGTTTAAGGGGAAGATTATGCAGCCGCAAATGGGGGGGATTATTCAGGTAAATATTCCTGATAGAGCTACTTTACAAGCAAGCTATATGGGATATGTGCAAGGTGGAGGCCTATTTGTACCATCAAAACAAAAAGTAAAAATGGGACAAGAAATTTTCATTTTAGCTACTTTGCCTGAGCAGTCTCAAAAAATTCCTCTTACGGGTAAGGTGATTTGGATATCGCACAAGCAGAGTGGATTTAAACCTCAAGGTTTTGCTATTCAATTAAGTGGAGATAAGGGAATTTACTATAAAGCTGAGGCAGAAAGAGTTTTGGCTGGTAGTATGTCTCTAGATCGTCCAAGTTATACCATGTAATCAAATAGGATAGAAAAGTGTTTGTTGATACGCATTGCCATTTAACGATGTTAGATTTAACGCCTTATAACGGCGATCTGGACCTTGCGCTTGCAGCAGCGCGAGCAGAAGGTGTGTCTAAATTTATGGCAATATCCGTTGATCTTGATGACCACATTGCACTAGCAGAGATTGCAAAGAGACATGAAGACGTTGGTTATACAGTAGGTGTTCATCCTTGTGAAGATGCCGATACAATGGCTCGTGCCACGACCGAATACTTGATTGAATTGGCTCAGTCGAAAAAAGTATGGGCTCTGGGTGAAACTGGACTGGACTACTACCACAGTACAGATTTTGTTGAAGAGCAAAAGGCATGTTTTGCAAGACATATCCAAGCTTCGAAAATTGTAAAAAAACCGGTTGTCGTTCATACGCGTTCAGCAAAGCATGATACGGTAGATATTATTCGTGCTGAAAACTCCACTCATGGAATTTTGCATTGTTTTACCGAAGATTGGGAAACAGCAAAGGCTGTTCTGGATTGTGGTTATTACATTTCTTTTTCAGGTATTGTGTCATTTAAAAATGCACAAGACTTGCGTGATGTAGCTAAACAAGTGCCATTAGATCGTCTTTTAATTGAAACAGATAGCCCTTATTTGGCACCTGTTCCATACCGTGGAAAAACAAATGAACCAAAATATGTACCTTATGTAGCCAAAGCGCTCAGCGATGTATATGATAAATCGGTTGAGGAAATTGCAATGATCACCTCACAAAATTTTGAGAACTTGCTAAAAGCGATTTAAGTTATAGAAACTATATAAGAGAGTAATTGCGTGAAGATGGATCGTCAGGCTCAGTTCCGAGCAAGAGAAGTATTAATATTTCAGGTTGCGGAGCAATTATTGCTAGAAAATGGCGAAGCCGGAATGACACTTGATGTCTTGGCTGCTGAGCTTGATTTAGCAAAAGGAACTTTGTACAAACACTTTCAAAGTAAAGATGAATTGTACATGCTGTTGATTATTCGTAATGAACGTATGTTACTCGAAATGGTTCAAGATACTGAAAAGGCCTTTCCAGAACATTTGGCCTTTTTTATGCTGCATCATTTACACCATCCTGAACGGACAGTTTTATTTCATCAAATTGAGGAAAAACTTTCGATTACAGCTCAAGGTGTGCATCACCTTTTTAATGAGCTTTATCAAGTGCGTAAACAGCGATTACGAATTATCATTCGCATGACAGATCACTATTTAGAATCGATTCAAAGCAATATGACAACTCGAGATTATCTGGCTTCTATTTGGTCGTTAACTCATGGTGCAGCAGCTATTCTCAACTCAAGTTTTTACCAACGCTATTTAGGTTCACGGGACACCTTAAGAGTGGCTTATATTGATCAGGCATTAGCCTTACCTAAACAAACTGCTGAGCAATATGCTTAATAGGTCGATATGAAATCTCAATCACCGCCTAAATCACAAAAAGGTTTTACCCTCATTGAAGTGATGGTGGTGATTGTTATTATGACGATTATGACCTCTCTTGTTGTACTTAATATAGGTGGGGTTGATCAAAAGAAAGCGATGCAAGCAAGAGAGTTATTTTTGCTTGATGCACATAAAATTGGTAAAGAGTCACTTGATCAGTCTCGTGTTTTAGCTCTATCTACTATGAGTGAAACTGACGTTTCTCCATTTTCTTATGAGCTGTATGAATACCACGATCAGAGTAAATTACAGGTACAAGATTTAAAAAACCGTTGGCAGAAATACCCAGAATTTACTACGCGCGAATTGCCTAAACATGTATCGTTTACAGTACAACCTCTAGACGGTCAAACCTATTCAAAAGCTACGAATACAGATTTAATTGGCGGGCAGGCTCCGCAGTTAATCTGGTTTGGAAATGGTGAAGCTAAAACAGTTAAAATACAGTTTTACTTTGAACAAAAACCAATTGGTTCAGAAATACAGATTGATCATTTGGGTAAAATAAATGAAATCTAAAGGCTTTACTCTATTAGAGGTAATGGTAGCTTTAGCAATTTTTGCGGTAGCTGCCGTCGCATTAACTAAAGTGGCCATGCAATATACCCAATCTACCTCAAATGCAATTCTTAGAACAAAAGCTCAGTTTGTGGCTATGAATGAAGTTGCCTTAATGGAGATAAATCAAGAATGGCTTCAAGGTACTCAAAGTAAGCAAGTTACTTCTCAAGGTGAAACCTGGCAGATTGATAAATCTGCTGAATCTACAGTCAGCCCGAATGTTCAGAAAGTAGATTTGCAAATTAGCTTATATGATTCTGATAAAGGGAAAGTTCAAAATGGTATTACCCACTTGGTATTTTTTAATTATCCAATGAAAGCAAAATAATGATAAAAAATAAATATCTTCGCTCGAGAAGTCCAGTTTCTCATCTTGCTGCACGATCGGAGCAGATGATGAGAGGTTACTCCGAGCAAAGCTCTTCGTCTTGCGCTCAGACAAAGCGTGGCTTTAAAGACTCTCACACTCGAAACACAGTTTCTCGTCTTACGGCACGATCGAGCAGTGCTCGATTAACTCGTGCCTCAGGATTTACTTTAGTTGAGCTTTTAGTCGCAATTGCAATTTTTGCTGTTCTATCTTTGTTGGGCTGGAAGATCTTTGATTATTTATTAAAAGTCCGTGATCGTAATGCACAACACGAAGTACAGTTATTCGAATTACAAGATGCTTATCAACAAATTTTACGTGATACGTTGCAAATTATACCTTTATCGGCTAATCAAGGCGGGCAACTACGTCCAGCCTTAGAACTTGATAATCAAGTTCTTCACTTTAGTAAGGCTGGTGTTACGGATCCCTTAAAACAAGGGTTGTCACCTTTTGAGCGTATCGAATATCGATATGATCCTGATCAAAAAAAGCTTTATCGCCTTAAATATAGTAATTTAAATACTTCAAACAGAGAGCAACCACTATCAAGTACGCTGTTGAGCCAAGTTGAACAATTTCAAATTATGGTGCTAACGCCTCAAGAAGTGACAAAGTGGCCAGAAATTAATATTGATCCCACAAAACCTGAAGAATTTAGAAAGTTGCCGAAAGGAATAAAAATACAACTTACAGTTGCCGGTGTAAGTTATGAGTGGATTTATAGCTTAAATCAAGGTGATTTATCGCTCTCCAATAAAGGAGTGGGATAGTGTTGCATTATAAAAAAAGCCAGCAAGGCGTTGCTTTGCTCACCATTCTAATTATGGTTGCTTTGGCTACAATTTTGGCTGCCTCTATTGCAAAGCATCAAACTAATACCATGGAAAATACTGGCTATTTGATGCGTCAAAATCAGTCATTACTCTATGCAAAAAGTGCAGAGGCCTTTTTTTCTGAATTATTAATTCAAGATGCAAATAATGCTGGTGGCGTTGATCATTTAAAAGAAACATGGGCACAGCCGATGCCACCTTTTCCAATAGAAGATGGAACAGTATCAGGGCGTTTACTGGATGAGTCAGGCAAATTTAACCTAAACAATTTGACGACGAATGAAGGTAAGGTAAACGAAGCTGCTAAAAATTGGTTTGAGCGATTACTTGTACGTGTAGGCTTGCCAGCAGAATTAAGTCAAGCAGTCATCGATTGGCAAGATCCAGATGACGAACCATCTGGGCCTATGGGTGCTGAAAGCAGTTATTATGAAGGTCTTGATCCTAGCTATTTAGCTTCAAATGCTAAATTTCATCGTATTGAAGAGTTAAAATTAGTAAGAGGGTTTGATGGTAAGAAATATGATTTAATTGCTCCTTATATTTCTGCATTACCTGAAAATACAAAAGTGAATATTAATACAGCCTCGCCATTAGTTCTGGCGAGTATTGATCCAAAATTAGATTTAGGGGCGGTAGAAAAAGAGCTCCAGATGCGCCAACAAAATTTAAAATTCTTTCAAAATGTTGATGAATTATGGCAATTGAATGCTTTTTCAACAGTCGACACTCAAAAGAGAACTGAAGTGAATAGCTTGTTAGATGTAAAGTCGAGTTTTTTTCAAGCACAAATTGAGGTCGTGCTAAATAATCGGAAAAGACAATTTACAAGTGCACTAATGCGTAATGATAAGCAGGTTTATGTTTATTCTAGAAACATGTCACCATTTAACTGATTGAAAAATTTTAGTTTATTTGTTTTTATCATGTTGTTAAAAAGTCATATTTAGAAACTTCTCTGATGATTAAATAAAATGAAGATAAATTTTCTATATATTTATCTTCAATATTTCTTCACAAGTCTTATCATACTTTTCGCTAATTGTTTCTAATTGAAAAGTGGTGCGAAGTTTTCGTCTTTTGCTTTATAATAATGTTCCTAGAAGGAATGATCGATTTGGCACATGTTAATTCGTAAGTTATTTAAGTTTGAAAATGCACATGTTGTACGTAACTGTACATCGGATCGTTGTAAGCGATCAATTCATGGACATAGCTATAAAGTCGAATTATTGCTTAAAGCTTCGAAATTAGATCATGGACAAATGGTTTATGATTTTGGGCTTCTAAAAGGAGTAATAAAAGACCTTATTGACAGCTTTGATCATGCAATCTGTTTTTGGGAAAAAGATGATTCTCAATACATTGATGCTTGTCAGACTTTTAGTGCTCGTTGGATTTCTTTACCTGTTTCACCTTCGGCTGAACAGTTTTCACGTATTTTCTTTTATCTAGCTCAGCAAGTTTTACAATCAACCATCACTCAAAATGGGGAAGGTGATGTTGAGGTTTATTCAGTTATTGTTCATGAGACTGATACTGGATATGCACAAAGCTTTATTGAAGATATTCAAAATGAACAAATGGGGATTTTAAGTCTCGATGGAATTATTTTTTCAGAACAAATCCAGATAGAGTGGGCAAATCCTCAAATGTATGAAGACTTGAAAAATGGGATTAAATTTAATAATCCTCAAGTTGATTTACAAGTCGAAGTATAAATCGAATTACTTACAGTATTTGTAGAATTGAAAATTGATCTAGGATGACATTAATGCAATTAACTGAGCAACAGCAAGATAAACTCAGTAAAGTTCAATTAGAAGAAAGCTGGAAAATATCTTTAGCGCCTTTTTTGTTAAGCCCTCAAATGGATAATTTGCGCGACTTCTTATTTCAAGAGAAACAAGCACAAAAAATAATATATCCACCGAGTAAACAAATCTTTAGTGCTCTAAATACGACACCATTGGCTGATGTGAAGGTCGTTATTCTTGGACAAGATCCATATCATGGACCAAACCAAGCAAATGGATTAAGTTTCTCCGTTCAAAAAGGTATTGCATTACCACCATCTTTACGTAATATTTTTCATGAATTACATACAGATTTGGGTATTCCAGCTCCTCGTCATGGCGACTTAACGAAATGGGCTACGCAAGGTGTACTTTTACTGAACAGTGTGCTTACTGTTGAAGCTGGACAGCCAACCTCACATCAAAAGCAAGGTTGGGAAGCATTTACTGATGAAGTCATTGATGTCCTGAATGAGCAAAGAGAGCATATAGTATTTATTTTGTGGGGTGCTTATGCACAGCGCAAAGGACAACGTATAAATAGAGATAAACACTTGGTTTTAACCGCTGCACATCCATCGCCCCTTGCTGCAAACAGAGGTGGTTTTTTTGGATGCAAAGTGTTCTCAAAAACAAATCAATATTTGAAACAACATGGCATTGAGCCCATAGACTGGCAATTGGACGCATGATGAACTCTCCCAATCTAAATAACTATCACCCGGACTTGGTGGTCGAAGAAGCAAAAAACGGCTGGCGTATAGTACGTTTGAATCGTCCTAAATCATTGCATGCTTTAGATGAATCAATCGTAACGGCATTATTACGGGTATTTGAAGATTTCCGTGATGATGAGAACGTTAAAGCAATTTGGTTAGATTCAACAACACCAAAAGCTTTTTGTGCAGGTGGTGATGTTAGAAAATTACGTCAACTTGTTATCAATCAAGAAGTAGACACAGCGAATAAGTTTTTCCAGCAAGAATATGCTTTAGATTTACTCTTACATAATTATGCTAAGCCTGTAGTTGTTTGGGGCGAAGGCTATGTTATGGGTGGTGGTTTGGGCTTGTTTATGGCAGCACCATTCCGTTTAGTAACTCCATATTCTCGTCTGGCAATGCCTGAAATTAATATTGGTTTATATCCGGATGTAGGGGCGAGCCGCTTCTTAGCAGATCGTGGTCCAATAGGGTTGTTTACTGGTTTAACTGGTTCAATCATGACAGCCGCTGGAGCATATAGCATCGGTTGGGCAACACACATTTGTGAAGCACAACGTGATAATGTTTTGCAAAAAGTTTTAAATATTAATTGGGCTCATTATCCTGCAGGGGATTTCCGCGCAATTGATGATACTTTAAATAGTTTGCATCGTCCGGTTGCGGCAGGTCCATTACAAAACTCACTTGATGTGATTCATAGCGTTTGCCGCGGTTTTAATTTTGAACAAGATTATCAAGCTATTGTGAGTTTGCGTGATGCGAGCAGTGACTGGTTACGTCAAGCGAGTGAGAACTTACAAAAAGGATCTCCTAGTACTGCGGCGATCACTTGGTTGTTGTGGCAATGGGGTAAACAGATACATTCTTGGGATGAGGTTTTTGATCTTGAAGCTCAGATCTCTGAGTGGAAAATTCGTCATCCTGACTTTGTTGAAGGGGTTCGTGCACGGTTAGTTGATAAAGATTTATCACCAGAATGGAAACCATGTGAAGACTTAAGCTTAAGAGGCATATTAGCTGATTGTCCGCCAGTGACTTCAATAGATAGCTGGAATGCGTTACTTAGACAACACGGTGTGATCACCTAAAATACATGACTGAATTTAGTGATGAATACTGGATGCAGCTTGCTTACGAGCAAGCTGAATTAGCTGCACAGCAGGGTGAAATTCCTGTTGGTGCGATTGTAGTAAGCCAAAATCGAGTGATTGGATCTGGCTATAATGCTCCAATTAGTTTGTTAGACCCAACTGCACATGCAGAAATTCAAGCTATCCGTGCAGCATGCTTATCATTAAATAATTATCGATTACCTGACGATGCGACTTTATATGTCACTCTTGAACCATGCACAATGTGCGTAGGTGCATTAGTACATGCAAGAATTAAACATGTGGTTTTTGGTACAACAGAACCTAAAGCAGGTTCATTGGTAAGTGCTCGTCAGTTACTACAAGATGGTTATTACAATCATCGGTTTACCTTTCAACAAGGTTGTTTACAAGAAAAATGTGCCCAACAACTCAGTCATTTTTTTAAACAAAGACGCGAGCAAAAGAAACAAGAAAAACAACAGAAAACGTCCTTAAATGATTAAAAAGTAACACGAGCTTATGGCAAACTAACGCGATTTTACTGCCATGTTTTTTAATAAGGAATATTCAATGCGTAATGTAATTACCGTAAAAAAAGAATTTAATGCTCCTCTTAGTGACGTATTTAATTTGCTTTCTAAACATGCAACTTACAATACTGCTTTTGCACCATTACAAGTTGTACGTGTGAAAGATTCAGCAGATTCTAAAAGACCTGATGGTTTAGGTTCAGTTCGTCGTATGGGGTTTGGCCCAATCAAGCCAATTAAAGAAGAAATTACCTTGCTTGAAGAAAATAAAAGCATTGAATATAAATTAATAGACAATCCTTTGATTAAACACCATTTAGGTCGAATCGAGTTTTCTGAAATCACCCCATACATAACTTTAGTTACATATCGCATCGAGTTAACGGCAAAAGCTCCAGTGGTAAGTAAATTAATCCTTGCACAGCTAAAACTAGCCATTACACTAGGCTTTTCGAGATTAGCTAAAGCAGTTGCTTCTTAGTGAGAGTTCAATGACAGTTCAAATTATTACTATTGATGGTCCGAGTGGTTCGGGTAAAGGAACATTGGCAGCAAAACTTGCAGCATATTATCAATATCATTTACTCGATTCTGGTGCCTTATATCGTTTATTAGGGTTGTCATTACATAAACACGATTTATTAGAGAAATTAGACAGTCAACTTGACGAATGTATTCAATATGCACGTCAATTGGATATTAAATTTGAAACTTCCGCAGCAGGCATTCTAGTTTTTCTAGATGGCGAAGATGTATCTCAAACAATTCGTACAGAACGTGTGGGTGAATATGCATCGAAGGTTGCGGCAATTCCTGAACTTAGACAGGCATTATTTGAGAGACAAAGAGCTTTTGCACAACAACCTGGCTTAGTTGCAGATGGCCGTGATATGGCTACAGCTATTTTTCCAGAAGCAAATGCAAAAATTTATCTGACTGCTTCGGCTGAGTCACGTGCTGAGCGAAGAGTAAAACAGTTGCAGGGCATGGGCCTAGATGCTAAAATAAACGACATTTTAGCTAATATACAGGCGCGTGACAAAAGAGATATGGAGCGAGAAGTTGCTCCGCTCAAGCCAGCCAAAGACGCTTATATCATTGATAGTTCGGAATTAACGATCGATCAGGTATTTAAGTTGATGGTTGATTATGTCGATAGCCGTACCATTTAGCAAATAGAATTATCAGTTGACGCATAGCTTGATCAGTCTATAAAGACTATGTTGATACTTAACTAAACCGGCCTTGTCTGATCCAAGACCGCTGAATTTATCAGGTATATCATGACCGAATCTTTTGCAGCCCTCTTTGAAGAAAGTGAATTAAACCTCAACGTTGAAAAGGGTGCAGTCATCCAAGGTGTTGTTGTAAACATCGATAGCGACTGGGTAACTGTTGACACTGGCCTAAAGTCTGAAGGCATTGTTGACCGTGCTGAATTTTTAAATGAACAACGTGAACTTGAAGTTCAGGTTGGTGATACTGTTGACGTAGTTGTTGAAGCTCTTGACAACGGTATGGGTCAAACAGTTTTATCACGTGAAAAAGCTAAGCGTGCTGAAACTTGGACTAAACTTGAAAAAATCTTTGAAGATGGCGAAATCGTTACTGGTGTTATCTCTGGTAAAGTTAAAGGCGGTTTCACTGTTGACATCGGTCCTGTTCGTGCATTCTTACCAGGTTCATTAGTTGACACTCGTCCTATCCGTGACACTACTCACCTTGAAGGTAAAGAGTTAGAGTTTAAAGTAATCAAACTTGATGCTAAACGTAATAACGTTGTTGTATCTCGTCGTGCTGTTATGGAAGCTGAATCTTCTGCTGACCGTGAAGCATTACTTGCTCAACTTGAAGAAGGTCAAACAGTTACAGGTACAATCAAAAATCTTACTGATTACGGTGCATTCGTTGATCTTGGCGGTATTGACGGTCTTCTCCATATCACAGATATGGCTTGGAAACGTATCAAGCACCCTTCAGAAGTTGTTGAAGTTGGTCAAGAAGTTACTGTTAAAGTACTTAAATTTGACCGTGAGCGTAACCGCGTATCTTTAGGCCTTAAGCAATTAGGCGAAGATCCATGGTTAGCGATCATGAGCCGTTACCCTAAAGGTTCTATCGTTAAAGCTCGTGTAACTAACTTAACTGACTACGGTTGTTTCGCTGAAATCGCTGAAGGCGTTGAAGGTTTAGTTCACGTTTCTGAAATGGACCACACTAACAAAAACATCCACCCATCTAAAGTTGTTCAGATTGGTGATGAAGTTGATGTTATGGTTCTTGAAGTTGACGAAGAACGTCGTCGTATCAGCCTTGGTATCAAACAAACTCGTGCTAACCCATGGGAAGAGTTTGCTAAAGCTCATGAGAAAGGCGAAAAAGTATCTGGTACTATCAAGTCTATCACTGACTTTGGTATCTTCATTGGCTTGAACGGCGGTATCGACGGTTTAGTACACTTGTCTGATATTTCTTGGAACGAGCAAGGTGAAGAAGCTATTCGTCGTTACAAGAAAGGTGACACTGTTGAAGCTGTTATCTTGTCTGTAGACGCTGAAGGTAACCGTATCAGCCTTGGTATCAAGCAATTGAACAGCGATCCGTTCAATGATTTCTTAGCTGCTAACGAACGCGGTGCTTTAGTTAAAGGTACTGTAACTGCAGTTGATGCTCGTGGCGCAACTGTTAAGTTGGCTGACGAAGTAGAAGCTACTCTTAAAGCTTCTGAAATCAACCGTGACCGCGTTGAAGATGCAACTAAATTCTTAGAAGTTGGTCAAGAAGTTGAAGCGAAAATCATCAACGTTGATCGTAAATCTCGCTCTATCAACTTGTCTGTTAAAGCAAAAGACGAAGCTGAAGAGAAAGAAGCAGTTGCTAGCTTGCGTACAGCAACAACAAATCAAGAAAATGGTCCTAAGACTATTGGTGATTTGATTAAAGCACAAATGAAGTAATAGGTTAACAAAGTACAGTTTCATGTAACGGAATTGTACTTTTTATACAAATTACTGTAAACGGTAGCCTAGTATTCAACATACTGCGCTACCGTTTTGTATTTAAACAGGTTATTATCAGACGACATAGAGTAGCAATAAATAACGAGGTCGTAGATGACTACTGAAGCTCTTAATAAGTCTGATTTGATTGAACGCATTGCGCTGAAAAACCCACACTTAGCTGAACCTTTGGTGGAAGAGGCGGTTAAAATTATGATTGATCAAATGATAGAGGCCCTATCAACTGATAATCGAATTGAAATCCGTGGTTTCGGTAGCTTTGCTTTACACCACCGTGATCCAAGAGTTGGTCGTAATCCTAAAACAGGAAGATCAGTAGAAGTGGCAGCTAAAGCTGTTCCACATTTCAAACCGGGTAAAGCACTGCGTGATGCAGTCAACGAATCCGGGAAATAAATAAAAATTTATAAGCGGGGTGCCTATGCGTTATATTTTAATTGCATTGCTTATTGTTGTATTTGGTTATTCTTTAGCACTTGTATTGCAAAATCCAACAGAGCTGTCTGTTGATTTGTTATTTACCCAAGTTCCAGCTATGCGTTTAGGCTTATTATTGCTACTCACATTGGTGCTTGGAACAGTGGTTGGTCTTTTGTTAGGCGTGCAAGTTTTCAGAGTATTTCAAAAAGGCTGGGAAATTAAACGTCTTCGCAAAGATATTGACCATTTGAGAAAAGAACAGATTCAAAGTGCTCAATTAGCAGCAGCAGAAGCCGCTGCGAATGTAAGACATGAAAAAACCGTTTTAGATGTTTATCCCCAAGATAAAAACTCTACTCCGTTATAATTTGAACACTACTCTTTATTTACGGGTAAAGAGTAGTAAATTCCTTAATTTATTCGCCTGTTCTTCTTTGTATTTTTCTAAAAATAAGTCCCCATAACATTATTGTCTCTAAATTTGAAAGCCTTCCTTATACATTTCTTTATTACTTGATGACTTGTCTATTATAATGATGCTGATTTTATATGATGGAAGAAAGTCTCTTGAGTATCATTGTTGCGTTAGATGCAAAAAGCCAATATGACGCTTTAAAAATTGTTGAACAACTTGATCCTACTTTATGTCGTGTAAAAGTGGGTAAAGAGCTTTTTACTCATGAAGGCCCATCTGTTGTAAAAAAACTTCAAGAACAAAACTTTGAAGTTTTTCTTGATCTTAAATTTCATGATATTCCAAATACTACCGCTCAGGCTGTTTGTGCAGCAGCTGATCTAGGCGTGTGGATGGTCAACGTCCATGCTTCAGGCGGCCGTAAAATGATGGAAACTTCTGTAGAACGCTTAAAAGCAGGTAACTATCAAACTCAATTAATTGCGGTAACTGTGCTAACTTCAATGGGCCGTGAAGATTTAAAAGATATTGGTCTAGATGTTGAGCCAGTAGAGCAGGTAAAACGCTTAGCTAAACTCACTAAAGAAAGTGGATTAGATGGTGTGGTTTGTTCTGCACAAGAAGCTAAAATTCTACGTGAATTGATTGGACAAGACTTCTCTTTAGTAACACCTGGTATTCGTCCAGAAGGTTCAAATGCGGACGACCAAAAACGTATTGTGACTCCGAAGCAGGCTATGCTTGATGGTTCTACACACTTGGTTATTGGTCGACCAATTACTAAAGCAGAAAATCCAACAGAAATGTTGAAGTCTATTCTTAGTTCAATTGCTTAAAAATTTAGGAATAAGCTAATTAATAGTGGGGCGAGTAGGCTTAATAATAAGCCGCTCATCATGGCATGTGGTACATAATGTGTACCGCATGACTGTTTTACCATGGCTAAGGTAACATCCATTGACGTTGCGCCAGCACTTGAGATAGCAGGGCGTGGAAAACGCCATCCCATTGTATACATTAAAAATATAGCCACAATTTCTCTAAATAAATCAGTTAATAATGCAATACCACCTAGTTCTGCTGAGTGTAATTGCGTAAATAAGATCCCTGACATTGAATACCAGCCATAACCTTGTGCTAATGCTAACGTCTCATTCAGTGCAAAATGCTTGCTAAGCAAAAAGTAGTTAAAGAAGCCCGCTATACATGAGCCGATAAATGCAGCCAAAGGTACAATTAAAATCTTCCAGCTTAACCACGTACGGTTGAAATGAGTGAAGGCAAGTTCAATACCAATTAAGAAAATAAAGAGTAATAATAAATACCAACTATTAAAGGCTATATGTGAATTGAATTGAGTGGCAATAGCTCCTAATAGAACACCGACGCCTAAAGCAAGAAAGGCCTTTGCAATATTTTTTAAAGCATTTACAAAAAGTTGAAGTGAAATTTTGCCTTTGACACTTTGTTTATCAAAAATTGTATAAGCCAATAAACAGGTAAAGAAAGAACCAAAAGATGTGGTAAGTGCAATAATAATAGCGGGTGGAAGTATGGCAGAAGGATTCTCAATTTGATCAAGTGCTAGTGTTAATTCTAAAGCTACACTTGCTAAGAGAATATAAGAAAAATAGGGCAGTATTTTAAAAATAAACTTTTGGATATTTAAAGATAGTTTGGGTGCTAGAAAATAGCCGAAAGCGAGTGCTAAAAATATTTGAATGATGAGATAAAAAGATTGCATATAATAATAGGTGGATTGTTTTAACCCACCTATTATGTCTTGAACATTTTAAGCTGCATAGCTCTGTGCGCTTTTATTTAAGAGTAAATAATCTTTAGGATTAACTTTGCGCGTTTCTAACCAGTACTTCCATGTATAGGTGGGCCATAGTGAAAAGTTTTTTCCATCGGCAGATTGATACCAGCTACTACAACCTCCAGCTTGCCACACAGTTCCTTGAAGCTGAATTTGAACCCGTTCGTTAAAAGCATCTTGAACTTCTGGTTTAATCTCAACAGCTTTTTGGCCTGTTTTTTCTACAAGTTGGATGAGTTGTAAAATGTAATTTACTTGAGATTCAATCATAAAAATAACCGAATTATGACCTAATACTGTATTAGGGCCGACTAATTGAAACAGATTAGGAAAGTTTTTAGTCATAATGCCATAATAACTTTCAGCACCATTTTTCCACGCCTGTTTTAACTCTATTTGATTGCGTCCAATACAAGTGAAATGTTTCAAGTAAATACGTGGGTCAGTAATAAAACCAGTACCATAAATTAAACAATCAATAGATCGTTCTTTACCATCTTTAGTGACAATACTGTTTTCTTTGATTTCTTGAATATTATCCGTTACTAGCTCAACATTTTTACGGTTAAATGTAGGGAAATATTTATTTGAAATAAGAATACGTTTACATCCCATCACAAAGTCAGGTGTAAGTTTCTTGGCTACTTCTTTATCTTTCACTTGGAAGCGAATGAAAGCTTCTGCCAATTTCTGACCATATTTCATAATTTGGGGTTGAACAATAGGTACAACGCGCGACTCATTACTCCAATAAAGACGACTACGATGAATTTGACGATAAAGATTAGAAGATTTGAATAATGCTTTACTCAAACGAGAGTATTTGCGTTCATCTCGTGGTATTACCCAAGCTGCTGTTCTTTGGAATACATAGAGCTGTTTAACATTTCCAGCTATTTCTGGAATATATTGAATCGCGCTACCACCAGTACCAATAGATGCGACTGATTTACCATTTAGGTTATAATCATGTTCCCACTGTGATGAATGAAAAACTTTCCCTTTGAATTTTTCGATGCCTTGAATATGGGGGATTTGTGGGATGTGTAGGGGACCTGATGCAAAAACAACAAATTGAGCTTCAATCGAAGGCTGATTTTTAAAATCAAGAGTCCACACATGACGCATTTCATCATATTGGACATGAGTTACATCGTGGTTAAACTTACAGTAATTTTTAATCTTATATTTTTCTGTAATATCTTGAATATATTCAAATATCTCAGGTCCCTCAGCGTAACGTTTCGACCAGTCTGTTTTAGGGGCAAACGAGAGAGAATACATATGAGATTGAACATCACATGCCGCACCAGGGTAGCGATTTTCGCGCCATGTTCCGCCGACATCGTTTGATTTTTCTAAAATAACAAAGTCTTGCTGTTGATTTTGCAGTAAGCGAATTGCCATTGCTAGGCCACCAAATCCAGCACCAATAATAGCGATTTTAGTTTTTTGAATAGCATCTTGCTTTGCGTTTAGCATTGGAAACCCTACATAAGCTGAAAAGAGGATTGCATGCAAGACTAACGTTTTTTGATCAGTTTAAACATGATTGGATCGACGTGAAAATTGATAGATTCGGCAATTAATTTTCTTTCTTCTTTATAGTAAAACATTTGAGTCTAGGGAAATTGATAGAAGAATGAAACGGTCGATACTTGGTTTAATGTATTTAATTCAAGGAATGCGCAATGCGGGCATTGATGTCGACTCACGTTTGGCTGGTATAGGAATTAAGGTTGATGCTTTAGATCCGAGCTCCACAATTCATGATCGCTTAGAATGGGATATTCAACAAATTATTAGCGAAAATGTTGAGCCTGAAAAGGGGCTATTCATTGGACAGCATTATGCTTTGGCCGGTTACGGACCACTACTTATGTTGCTTGTAACAAGTAATGATGTTCAAACTGCATTAAGTAAAGGAATAAAATATCAAAGACTTACTCATTTGTTTGGTGCTTTAGGGCTTTATGAAACGGATGAGCGCACGATCTTAAATTATTTGCCTGTTGATTTGAAAACCCAAGTGGGACAGTTGCGGGCACAATGTGAAGTTTCAGGAACTTATAAATTTATTCAAGATATTTATATGATGATGGGATTAGAAATGCCCGCTATGCGTATAGAACTTCCATTTGAAAAACCAACGGACTCAGAGACCTTATCTCGCTATTTTGCATACTATGGCGATGATGTGCACTTTAATGGTAAATATGCAGCATTTAGCCTAAGCAAGGATGTACTTGAAATCAAAATTCCTTCTGCAGACATCATTACACATCGTATTTATGAATCAAAATGTATTACAGAAATAACAAGATTAAATCAACAAGATCACCAAACTCCACATATCATACAATGTGTGCAAGATTATCTTGAGTTGCAACAAGGAATTATCCCGAGCATGGCGGAAACAGCTTTTGCATTGAAAATGCCTGAAAGGACATTAAGGCATCAATTGCAACAGTTAAATACGAGTTATAAGCAAATTCGTGAACAAATTATCAAGAATAAGGCATTAAAGCTTATGGAATATAGAGAATACTCAATAGAAGTTATTGCCGACTTACTCGGTTATTCTGAACCAGCGGCATTTAATCATGCATTTAAACGATGGTTTGGGCAGAGTCCTCGACAATATGGCAAAGAGTCATCGTCGTAATTCTTGATGCTAAAAGCTAATGTGGTTGAACAAAATGTTCGCTATACTCCTATCAGTTAAAATTGAAATAAAACGATATGTTAAATTTAAAATCTTCTCATAGTACTGCATTCTCACCTTCTTCCCCAGCAGAACGCTATGCTGAGGCTTTAGCTTCAGGCCAGTTTATGGCAGATGAAGCGCAAGCACAGGCAGTGCAAGAATTAGACCGTGTATGGAAAGAACTTTTAAACCGTTATAAAGCCTCTAAAAAAGCTTTCCGTCGTTTTCGCCGCCAAACTTCACCTAAAGGTGTTTATATGTGGGGTGGAGTAGGCCGTGGAAAAACTTGGCTTATGGATCAATTTTATGAGTCAGTGCCATTTCGTCGTAAAACACGTATGCATTTTCATCATTTCATGCAACATGTTCATAAAGAATTAAACAAGCTTTCTGGTCAACGTAATCCACTTGAAATTGTGGCTGACCAAATTTATAAAGATGCAGTCGTTATTTGTTTTGATGAGTTCTTTGTATCAAACGTAACTGATGCAATGATCTTGAGTGATTTATTCCAAAAATTGTTTGTTCGTGGTGTGACATTGATTGCTACATCAAACATTGCACCAGACGGTTTATATAAAAACGGTATTCATCGTGATCGTTTCTTGCCAACAATTGAAATGGTTAAAAAGAATTGTACTGTTTTAAATGTAGATGCAGGTGTGGATTATCGTTTACGTGTCTTAAAACAAGCTCAATTATTTAAATCTCCATTAAGTAATGAAGTGCAAAGTTGGATGGCGGAACGTTTTAGCGCTTTAACTCACACACAAGCTCACTCTCAAGAGCCGATTGTGATTAATAATCGTGTGGTCGAGACTCTGGGTCATACAGAAGATGTGTTGTGGTGTGAGTTTTCTGAACTTTGCTTTAAACCACGCAGCCCAGCAGATTTTATTGAAATTGCAAATATCTATAATACGGTTCTGGTAAGTAATGTTCCGCATTTAACAGATTTCTTGTCTGAAGGTACACGTCGTTTTATCTACTTAGTCGATGAGTTTTATGATCGTGGAGTAAAACTACTTTTAACTTCGCAAGATAGTATTATTGATATTTATCAAGGTGAAAAATTAGCCTTTGAAATTGAGCGTACTCGTTCGCGTTTATTGGAAATGCAATCAGATGAATATTTGCATTCTGAACATCGCCATATTGATGAAACTAAAAACGCATAAAAAATAGATATGAAAAGCGCTCTTTATAGGGCGCTTTTTTTACAACAAAAATAGATAAATTTAGTTAAATAATGCTTTTTCAGACTGCAAAGTTTGATATAACTAAATACGCTTTAGAAAAATAAGATAGTGGAATTTTTTGTCTGTTAACAAAAAGTCTAGTTTCAGTATCTTTAAATATTGAATAAATTGTTGGGAATCCTAGTTAGAATTTTAATATTTCCTATATAGAAAAATTTATCTTTGTCAATAGTTTTACAAGGGAAAATGCTTACTATTTAGGAATGTGATATTAGTATTCAGCTTAATTTAAATCGGTATACTAGGATTCTCTTGGTATAAAAAGTAGCAACTTCAGGAAAGACAATGACTGCACGTATTCAAAAAGGCAAGTTAGCGATTGCTAAAGAACTTTACGATTTTATCGAAAATGAAGCTTTACCAGGTTCTGGTTTAGATAGTGAAACTTACTGGAAGAACTTTGAGCAAGTTGTTGTCGATCTTAGCCCAAAAAATAAAGCATTATTGGCTAAGCGTGATGAATTACAAGCAAAAATTGATGAATGGCATCGCAACAATAAATTTGAATTAGGTGCTTATAAGGCGTTCTTAACAGAAATTGGTTATTTATTGCCAGAAGTTGAAGACTTTCAAATTACAACTGAAAACGTTGATGAAGAAATCGCATTATTGGCAGGGCCGCAGTTAGTTGTACCTGTACGTAATGCACGTTATAGCTTAAACGCAGCAAATGCTCGTTGGGGCTCTTTATATGATGCACTTTATGGCTTCGATGTAATTTCTGAAGAAGGCGGAGCTGAAAAAGGTAAAGGATATAACCCTGTACGTGGTGCAAAAGTGATTGAGTTCGCTAAAAACTTCTTAAATGAAGTTTTCCCACTTGCACAAGGCTCACATGCAGATGCGACAAAATATGCAATTGAGCAAAACAAACTTGTTGTGACTTTGAAAGATGGTTCAAAAACAGGTTTAGCTCATGAAGCTCAGTTCGTTGGTTTCAACGGTGAAGAAGCGAACCCTACAGAAGTTGTTCTTTTAAGTAATGGCCTTCATGTCATTATCGAAATTGATGCATCTAGCCCAATTGGTCAAACTGATTTAGCGGGTGTAAAAGACTTAACATTTGAAGCGGCTGTAACTACTATTCAGGATTTAGAAGATTCTGTTGCGGCAGTAGATGCTGAAGAAAAAGTTGAAGGTTACCGTAACTGGTTAGGTTTAATGAAAGGTACGCTTCAAGAATCTATCGAGAAAAATGGTAAAACGATTGTTCGTGATTTAAATAAAGATCGCGAAATTAAAAACTTAATTGGTGGTACAACGAAACTTCATGGTCGTTCACTTATGTTACTTCGTAATGTAGGCCATTTAATGACTAACCCAGCGATTTTAGTAGATGGTGAAGAGATTTTCGAAGGTATTATGGATGCATTGGTAACACCATTGTTGTCAGTTGCGGACATTCGTAGTGAAAACGAAAATAAGAACTCTCGTAAAGGTTCTATGTATATTGTTAAGCCAAAAATGCATGGTCCAGAAGAAGTTGCGTTTGCTGTAGAGTTGTTTGAACGTGCTGAACAAGCGATTGGCTTACCGCCTAAATCGTTAAAAATCGGTATTATGGATGAAGAGCGCCGTACATCTGTAAACTTGAAAAACTGTATTGCTGCTGCAAAAGACCGCACGATCTTTATTAATACTGGTTTCATGGACCGTACTGGTGATGAAATTCATACTTCAATGGAAGCTGCACCAGTTGTTCGTAAAGAAGCCGTAAAAACACAAAAATGGATTGCTGCTTACGAAAACCGTAACGTTGCAATTGGTTTGAAGTCAGGTTTACAAGGTAAAGCACAAATTGGTAAAGGCATGTGGCCAAAACCAGATAGCATGAAAGATATGTTGGCAACTAAAGCTGCACATCCAAATGCGGGTGCTTCATGTGCTTGGGTTCCATCTCCAGCAGGTGCAGTACTTCATGCGATGCATTACCATCAAGTGAATGTTAAAGCACGTCAAGATCAGTTGAAAGCTGAAGAAATGTTGTCATTAGATGACTTGTTAACTCCTCCCTTTGCACCAGAAACAAACTGGTCAGCAGAAGAAATCAACAATGAGCTTGAAAATAACTGCCAAGGTATTTTAGGTTACGTTGTTCGTTGGGTTGACTTAGGCGTGGGTTGTTCGAAAGTTCCTGACATTAATAATGTAGGCTTAATGGAAGACCGTGCAACATTACGTATTTCTTCTCAACACGTAGCAAACTGGTTACGTCACGGTATTGTGACTCGTGAACAAGTTGAAGAAGTACTTAAACGCATGGCAAAAATTGTTGATGAGCAAAATGCGAATGATCCATTGTATAAACCAATGGCTGCTAATTTTGAAACTAACATTGCTTTCCAAGCCGCTTCTGATCTCATCTTTAAAGGTTGTGAACAGCCTTCAGGTTATACTGAGCCGTTACTTCATGCTGCTCGTTTAAAGTTAAAAGGTTATACAGGTGACTAATTTTAACCTGTCATAAAAAAAGCCTCTTCGGAGGCTTTTTTTAGTCTCGGTATATTTTTTGCTTAAACTAAGAAAATGTATCTCTAAAGGATTTTTGAATTTGATTAACTTGAAAAGTCTAGATCGTGAGAATTGGCTTCTATGCGCAAAATTATCATTGGATGAATCTCAAAAAGACTATGTTGCACCAAATGTTTATTCTATTGCTGAGTCTAAAGTGGAAGAACATTACTGTCCAAGAGTGATCTGTTTCAATAATGACGTCATTGGGTTCTTAATGTATTGCGTCGAAATTGATCCACCTGATGAGACATTATTCTGGTTATTTCGTTTTATGATTGATAAAAATAATCAAGCTAAAGGTTATGGTACCGAAGCATTGCAAATTGCAATTGATGAAATATTTACAAAAGGAGCTAAACAAATTCGAACTATGTATAAATCATCTAATCATTATGCTGGAAAACTTTATAAAAAATTGGGTTTTATAGAAACTGGAGAATATGATGAATGTGGAGATATTATTTTAGAGTTGAATATTTCCCTTCAAAAAAAACGCTAACCGAAAATTCCAGTTAGCGTATGAAGTAATAGAATAGATTTAAAAGCAATATTAGTTACTGCTCACAATTCCAATTTTGGTGACACCTAAACGCTGCGCTGTAGCCATGACCATCGCTACATTCTTATATTCAGCCATTTGATCTGGTTTAAGTTTGATCTGGTCTTGATCTTTTTTGGCAACCACACTTTGAAATAAAGTCTCTAGTGCGGTGCGGTCTGAAACCTGCTGGTTATTCCAAAACACTTTACCTGCTGCGTCAATTCTTACATCAATCACTTCAGGTGGCTTTTCATTTGTTGGAGGCGGTGTGCCGTTTGGCAAATTAATATTAATCGCATTGTTTGGTGCTGGGATGGTAATAATGAACATAATAATAAGTACCAACATGACATCAATAAGAGGCGTCATGTTAACTTCTAACATCACATCGTCATCATTATTTGAACCGACATTCATACCCATAAAATTCTCCTTAAAATAATTACTGGGAGGCTGGAGGGGTAGTAACAAATGCAATTTTGCCAATACCAGCTTGTTTGGTCGTGCTAATGACCTGATCTATCGCCTCAAAATGAGTAAGCTGGTCTCCACGAATATGAACTTCTGGCTGAGGCCTTTTTTGCGCAACTGCTTGAAGCTTTGATAGCAATATTTCTTTATTAGGCACATAACTTTCATTCCAGAAAATATCTCCTTTCTTGTTCACAGAAAGTTGAATATTTTCAGGTGTGGTGGCATATGGCGTATTTTTTTCTTCTGGTAGTTTCACTGGAACCGTATGTGTAACTACCGGAATCGTAATTAGAAAAATAATAAGTAAAACCAACATGACATCAACCAGAGGCGTCGTATTAATTGCACCAATCATTTCATCGTCATCTTCAGAACCAACACTCATACCCATAACGTTTGCTCCTCGTTATTTAATGCTGCGGTTAACCGAATTATTGGTACTAATTTCTCCGCTTAATAAAACTGCGTGTAAATCTGAACCAAATGAACGAACATTTTCCATAACGGCTTTATTACGGCGAGTTAGCCAGTTGTAACCAAGTACAGCGGGTACTGCGACTGCAAGACCAATAGCTGTCATAATTAAAGCTTCACCGACAGGACCAGCAACTTTATCAATAGATGCCTGACCTGAAATTCCGATGGCAGTTAATGCGTGATAAATTCCCCAAACCGTACCAAAAAGACCAACAAAGGGTGCCGTTGATCCAACGGTTGCTAAGAAAGCTAAACCACCACCTAAATGATTTTGTATTTTTTCAATTGCACGTTGAATTGATATGCTCACCCATGTATTAAAATCGATTCGCTCAAGTAAAGAGCCGCCGTGCGATTTAGTTGAGTTAATGCCTTTTTCAGCAATAAAGCGATATGCGCTACTTTGTTCTAAATTATCAGCTGCATTATCTAGTGAAGTTGCTTCCCAAAAACTTTTCTCTGCCTCTTTGCCTTGTCGTTTTACTTTAGCTTGTTGTAAGAATTTTGAAATAATGATGTACCACGTGCCAATAGACATCAGTACTAATATAAATAAGGTAGATTTAGCGACTAAGTCTCCTTCACGCCAAAGCGCTTCTAGACCATAAGGGTTTTTAACAGTTTCGCTTGTTGCTGGTTTCGGTGGTGGAGTTGGAGTATTTGCATTTGAAGTAGCTTCAGCGGTTGCTGTTGCCACAGGAGTATTACTCGTTTCTTCTGCAAAAACCGAGTTTAATGGAAGTAATGAGCAAGCTGCGATTAAACTTGCAGAAGCGAAACGTACTAGCGGTTGAGTTGATTTTTTCATCATATTATCTCCAATATTTTTTAATTTCTGACTAATTCAATTGTTTATTCAATTACGAATGGATATTCAATTTCATACCAGTCTTGCTGAGGCACGCCATCTTTCATTGCTGGTTTGAATGTACATAAGCTGTAAGCTTTAGTTGCTGCTTTATCTAAGGTTTTGCTGCCACTTGATTTTTTTACTTTGGCATCAATGACTTTGCCTGAAGTATCAACCAAAACACGTATACGCACCGTACCTTGTTCTTCATTCATCAGTGCTTCACGAGGATATTCCGGTTTTTCACAGCCAGCAGAACCTTCCGAAACACCGCGAGTTACGCCAGCTGGTTTAGGAGCTGGGGCAGCTGCCACTGGAGCTGGTGCGGCAACAGGGCTTGGTGATGGGGTGCTAGGTGCAGCAGGAGCTGGAGTAGCAACTTTAGTTGGTTGAGCTACTGGTGTCGTTTTTTGTACCGGTGTCGCTACTTTCTCTACTTGTTTAGGCGGCTCAGGAACTTTGGCAACTTTTTCTACCATTTTAGGTGGCTCAGGTGGTTTTTCCTTAGGTTTTGGCTCCTCCGGTTTAGGTGGAGGAGGTGGTTTAATGTCTTGAATAATTTGTAATTCCACAGGTTTTTCTGCTGGTTTTTGAATATTGTTTGCTAAACCTGACATCAGAATATAGGCAACAATAAGATGCAGAAAAAGTACTGCGGCAATACCAATAAGGCGCTTTGCAGATTTATTTTCTATGTCTGTAAAAGTCATGCCCATAGTTACTCCTGAAACTTGAGACAAACAATTCTTAAATTAATGTTTGACTAAGGGTGAGTATTTGTTCTGCAAACACGATGTTTAAGTCATGTTTGCAGAACAACCATTTAGAACTTATATGTACCTCGTACAAAGTACGTACGCCCTAAAGGATCTGCGTAACGTGGGTCATATCCCATTTGAAAGTTATCAATTACATTAGAAGCAGGAGGGTCTTCATCAAAAATATTTTTAATACCAGCGGTCACTTCTAGATTTTTAAAGCCTTTATAAGTGCCTGAAATATTGTATGTTGTATAGTCGCTGACTCTATGGTTTTGGTCGTTAGAGTTTTGATCTTGGTACCCACGAGAGAAGTTTTGTTGCAGATTTAAAGCCCAGTTTTCATAATTCCAATTTAGGTTTGCGGTATGTTTCCAACGCAGAATAATAGATTGATAGTCTAAGCCGCTATATGACCCAGCAACACCTATCCATTCTCCATCTGGCTCGGCTTGGTATTTGTAGTCTGTTATATATGTACCATCAATGTTGAAACCGAATCGACCTGTAGCAGTCATTGGAGAAACCCAACTTAAGCCGACGTCGAAACCAGAAGTTTTAATTCCACCTAAATTTTGTTGTGTTGTAATAATATAATCTAATGAGCCATCAGGATTACGTACAAATTTGTCTGCATATTTCACAGGGTCATTAAAAATAGCAGTTTCCGAAAGTGTAGCAATTTGCTTGTCGACTTCGATATTGAAGTAATCAAGAGTGAAGGCTAAATTTTTAATTGGTTCAAATACTAAACCTGCAGTAAAAGACTTTGACTCTTCTGGATCTAGAGTTTTATTACCTCCATTTTGTCTATCAAATTGCATCTTACAATCACGTTCTTTTTGCCCTCCTGGTTGTACAACTCCACCAGGGCAAAGCAGTGGATCATTATATGATGCACCTGTATTGGTTATCGAATTTGCGCCATTAACTTCCCAAAGTGTTGGTGCTCTGAAACCTGTACTATAAGTTGTACGGAACATTAACTGTTTAATAGGTTCCCAACGAAGTGCAAATTTTGGATTAAACGTATCACCAAAATCGTTGTAGTCATCATAACGAGCGGCAATTTGAGCTTCTAAAGTTTTAAGAAGTGGGATATGAAATTCAGTAAATACCGATTTAATATTACGATCGCCAGTATTTACTGGTTCATCAGGATCGACACCTGTACTAGGTGCTACTCGGGCAACATCAGTAACGACTTTTGAAGTCCAATCTTCATAACGATAGCTTGCTCCAACTGCAAAACCAACATCTCCAGCTGGTAATTTAAATATAGGTCGGCTTGCAGTGAAATCAACCGTAGTTGTATCTAGGTTGGCTTTTAAATATTTACCTTCAACTCCTAACTCATTCCATACATTAGCATCTTCAGGGTTTTGTGGTCCGAATGGGTTTAAAATACCATTATTTAAAGCTTCTTGTGTTTTATCAAAGTTTAAATAGCCACTTACGATAGCATCCGATGCACTACTATGTGCATAGGTAACGCCTGAATTAATGTCCCAACCATGAGTTTCACCCTCAATACCAGCAAACAATCTATGTGATTGGTTAATACTGTTACTTATACGATTACCCGATTGTGAACGCAGATATAAAGGGATAGTTCCCTTCGCGCCTGCTAAAGCTGGAGTTATGCCGTTTCCTGGATAATATTTACTATTAGAGTCAAGCGTCAGATCAAAAAATACATCTGGCGCAACTGAAGTAGTGACTTCACTTCTTGCATATAAATATTCTGCAATCGCGTTAAAATTATCATTTAGTTTAAATGTAGCTCGGCCCATAGCTGAGATGTCTTCTGTTTTTGGAACAATTCCAATCACAGCTTGACTGTTATATCGACAAGTTCCATCATCGACACTATTAAGAGGGTTATTACCACAACCAGTGGATGCGTAAGGGTTACCTAAACCTGGGACATTGGCAGGGAATGAACCACTACTGGTTCTATTGACACCTAATTCGGGTAATATGCCTCCACGCCGACTAACTTTACGGTCTTTGGCCATGACATCATCGCCTTTGCGATAGTCCACCACACCAAAAACGTTATAGCCATTTTCGTCTAAATCACCGAAGCCACCAAAGATGCTGTAGTCTTGCTGCTCACCGCCTTTTTGTTCTGGTTTTTGATAACCAGCGGTCAGATTAAGTCCGGTAAATTGCTTTTTGGTAATAAAGTTAATTACCCCGCCAATTGCATCTGTTCCATAAATGGAAGAGGCGCCATCTCTTAGAACCTCAATGCGGTCTAACATTGCGAGTGGGATAATATTTAAGTTTGTGACGCCACTGTCATATGCATTTGCAGCTAATCGACGACCATTAAGTAAAACAAGTGTTTTATTGGCACCTAAGGCTCTCAAGTTTGCCGCTGAACCAGCTGTTTTACTTGCACCCACGTTACTGGCAGTAACAAAATTAGATTGGTTTGCACTAATTTTGGCTAAAGCTTCTTCAGTTGTAGTTACCCCTTGTTTTAAAATTTCATCCACTTTTACGATAGTAATTGGTGAAGCACTTTGAGCTGCAACTCCCTTGATTGAAGAGCCTGTCACAGCAACTTTTACAACTTTGACGGGTTTATCATCATTGCTTGATTGTTCTGTTTCTGCTGCTTGTGCCATGGTAAGACACATCATGCTTAAACTAAGGGTACTTAATTTAAGAATTGTTTTGCCAATCTTGGGGGTTACCTGAGATCGAACATTGTATTTTTTTTTCATCGTGGATTTGATCCCTTTTTGTTGTAGTTAGCGATATTGCTGGAAAGTTTTTAAGCAAAGCAAGTGCCAACTATATATTTTTCTTTTTTAGTTTATGCAAAATATTGATATATATTGATTTTATTATGTTTGTGGTGAGGATTTAGTGTTTTATCTTCACCTAAAAAATTTTCCATTTGGTAAGTTTTCATACAGTGGCCAAAAGTTCCAAAATTATTTGTACAAAAAGTAATCATTATTGGATTGTTCATGTATCGATTCGTATCTTTTGTATCTTTTTAGAACTTTTTTAAATGTAATTGTATAATGTAACATTTCTTTTGTTTTTTTATTTTTTAATATAAATTAGCATCTTATGTTGATATTTCTTGTTTGGTCTATAAAAAAATTATGAACTAGAATGAAACATTCATGACTTTTAATTGTGCATTATAGGCTAATAATGGATAAGTTATATAAATATAATATTTGGCAAAAACTTACTTTTATTTATATAGTCCCAGAAGTTTTAAGTGCCTAATTAAAATGTAAATTTTAAATATTTCTATATGAATTATTCTTGATCATAAAATATGGCATGAAATTCGCTTTATATTAGATAGTTACAGCTTTCTAATTTCATTATGATGTTTTCCATTCGATCAAATAAAAGATTGAATAGAAAGGTTAATAATTTACAAAGAAGAAAGTAGTCCATTGAGAAAGAACTTTTCTTATTCGGATTTAGATGTTACTCAAAAGGATAATATCTTTAAAAAATTAATTAAGTAGGTAGGAACTTGAAATTAAAAATTTTTAAGCTCGCAATTCTAAGTCTGGCTATTACATCAGTTTCTTGTGCTTTCGCCCAAACGCCTGCGCAACCAAACAAAATATTACACGTTGCCTATGAAGCCCCAGATGATGGTTTTGACATGGTTAAAACCACCAATTTTTATAGTGCCAGTATCGCGGAAACCATATTTGAGCCTTTACTCAAATATGATTATTTAGCTCGTCCAGTACAGTTAGTTCCATATACGGCTGAAAGCCTGCCTAAGGTTGAACAAGACGGTAAAGTTTATACATTTAAAATTAGGCCCGGTATTTATTTTACCAATGACCCTGCTTTTAAAGGTAAACGCCGTGAGCTAGTAGCTGAAGACTACGTCTATACAATTAAACGCATTTTAGATCCTGAAAATAGGGCACCTTCAGTTTCTTTTATTGAGGGTAAATTATTAGGTGCAGATGCAGTTGTAGCTCAAGCAAAGAAAACGGGAAAGTTTAATTATGCTACTCCAATTACTGGGGTTAAAGCACTTGATCGATATACTTTACAATTTACTTTGACTCGCCAAGATTTTAATTTTCCTTATATTCTTGCCTATATTACCTTTGGTGGCGTTGCAAAAGAGGTTGTTGACTATTACGGTGACCGTATCGGTATGCATCCAGTTGGTACCGGACCGTACATGCTAAGTAAATATGTACCGAGAAGTAAGGTCGAATTAGTTGCCAATCCTGATTATCGAGGTTTTGTCTGGAATTTTAAGTCAACAGGCACGCCGTGGGATAACCAGCTTATTAAAGAAATGAGCGGTAAGAAAATGCCCCAAATTGGTAAGGTTGTAGTCAGTATTATTGAGGAACAACAGTCACGATGGTTAGCTTTTCAGTCTGGTCAATTAGATTTTGACAGACTTACAGCAGATGCTGTTCCTCAAGCTTTAGATGGAAATCAACTTAAGACTTCTTTTCAGAAAAGGGGAATTAAGCATTTTCCAAATAAAGAACCTGAAATGACCTATACGATGATGAACATGCGTGATCCGGTCATTGGTGGTTTTAGCCCAGAAAAGATTGCACTTCGTAGAGCAATTACGTTGGCATATAATCAAAAAGAAAGTATAAGACAGGCTTACAAAGGCCAAGCTGTTAGAGCAGAAATGTTCATACCTGAAGGTGTAAATGGATATAACCCCAAGTACAGAAGTAGCGTAGGGTATAATCCATTATTGGCAAATAAATTACTTGATTATTATGGTTATAAAAAAGGGGCTGATGGCTATCGAAACTTGCCAAACGGAAAACCTTTGGTTTTAAAAATTAATAATGAAAATAGTTCAGCATCGGTTATTCACTCCGAACTCTGGAAAAAAAATTTAGACGCGATTGGTATTCGCGCAGAATTCAAAGTGAGTAATTTTGCAGATAACTTAAAGGCTGCAACTCAATGTAAATATATGATTTGGAGCGGCGCATGGATTGCTGACTATCCTGAAGGAGACAATTTTGCACAATTACTGTATGGACCAAATGCTGGTCAGGGAAACCATGCTTGTTACCAGTCTAAAACATATGATGCCCTTTATAATCAAGCCACTCATTTACCACCCCAACAACGTCTACCATATTATGAAAAGCTTAACCGCCAGATTGAAGCTGATAATCCCTGGATTATTCATGTAACGCGAATTCGTAATTGGTTGATACGGCCACAAGTTCAGGGTTTTAAACCTCATCCAATAATGAACACAAACTGGCAATATCTTGATATTACCCCTGATAAAAAATAATTTTAGATAAAGATAAATATGACTGAAAATTTAATAAAACAGCTCAAGCATTGTGGTGTCAGTTTTTTACTTGCTAGCATGGCATTAACTGGTTCTACAGCTCTATGTGCTAAAAGCCCAGCCGATCCCAATAAAGTTCTACGTTACGTATTCCCGACAGCAGAAACAGGTTTCGACCCAGCTTATATTCATGATCTATATTCAGCACATGTAACCACTTCAATATTTGAAACTTTATATACCTATGACTACTTAGCAAGGCCAGCAAAACTTGTTCCGAAAATAGCCACAGCCATGCCAGAAGTCAGTCCCGATGGTCTGACTTATACCATTCACATAAAAAAGGGTATTTATTTTACACAGGACCCTGTTTTCAAAGGTAAACCACGAGAATTAACAGCCAATGATTATGCGTACTCTTTTAAGCGTTTATTGGACCCGAATTTACGTTCTCCAAATAGCTGGTTGCTAGAGAACAAAATTGAAGGTATGGATGCATTAATAAACGCAGCCAATAAAACTGGAAAATTTAACTATGACCAAAAAGTAATTGGTTTACAAACACCAGATAAATACACCTTGGTGATTCGTTTAGTTAAGCCAGATTATAACTTTCCTTTGTTACTGGCACATGACCCTACAGGTGCGGTGGCACGTGAAGTCATCGAAAAATATAAAGATAAAGCAGGTTATGTAATGGGCCATCCTGTAGGGACTGGACCTTATGTACTCAGTAAATGGGTACCAGCATCACGAATTGTTTTAAAAGCGAATCCTGATTTCCGTGGTTTTACTTGGAACTTTGCTGCCAGTAGCCCTGAGGATGAGGCAATTGTAAAACGCCTTAAAGGTAAAAAAATGCCTCAAATAGGCACAATTGATATTCAGGTTATGGAAGAAAATCAATCGCGATGGCTGGCATTTCAGCGTGGTGAAATTGATATATTTCAGCTTGAAGGTCAACTGGTCGCAAAAGCAATTAAAGACGGTAAATTAAGACCTGAACTTGCTAAAGAAGGTGTGCAGCTATCTCGTATTGTTGATCCTGAAATTAGCTATATCTATTGGAACCTTAAAAATCCGGTCGTTGGCGGAATGAGTAAAGAAAAGATTGCTTTGCGCCGTGCAATAGCAATGTCTCGTTCAATAGATCAAGAAATTAAATTAGTAAGAAATGATGATGCTCAGCGTTTAGATTTTCCAGTTCCACCAGGGGTAGTGGGTAACGATCCACAGTATAGAACCAGTACGCCATATTCCGTGAAAGCAGCAAATTTATTATTAGATCGATATCACTATAAAAAAGATGCTTCAGGTTGGCGTACACAACCAGACGGTAAGCCTCTCGTCATTGAATATATGGCGCGCAGTGACAGTATTGGTCAGCAAAGCGCTGAGCTTTGGAAAAAGAACTTTGATAGTTTAAATATTCGCATGGTCTTTAAACCCATGCTTTTTGCAGACCTCATTCGAGCGCAAAAACAATGTGAAGGTATGTTTGGTTCTTCTGCATGGATCGCCGATTATCCAGATGGGGATAATTTTATGCAGAATTTTTATGGACCCAATACGCATATGACGAACTGGTCTTGTGGTTCGACACCAGAGTTTGATCAGTTATATCGTCAGACACAACAAATGCAAGCAGGTCCTGAGAGAGACGCGCTTTATCGAAAAATGACACGTTTATTAGAAGTGTATATGCCTGTTCAAGTCTCTTATGCACGCTACCGAAATATGCTGGCTCAACCACAAATCATTGGATATAAAAAGCATCCAATTTTACATGCTGAGTGGATGTATTTTGATATCGATACACATACTAAATCTAATCATTAAATGAAAAAAATTGGAGATATGATGAAAAATAATGCATTGAAAATGACAACTTTATGTATGTTGACCATAGGTATAAGTCAGTTTGCAACGGCAGAGACAACACGTCCTACTTTGCCATTACTTAAAGCACAACAGCTCCCGGCATGGTGTGATGCTAATTTAAAAAAGATTCAACAACAGATTACTATTTTTGAAAAAACGCCTGTGAAAGATAATGCAGCAGCGGCACCTATATTGGCAAAATGGGATAAAATTTTTGCGCATTTTGAAGATTTCTCAGGTCCGATAAGTCTATATAGTAACGTAGACCCAGATGCAAAATTACGTAAGGCATCTGAAGACTGTGAAATCAAAATTAATCAGTTTCACACTGATATATTTCAGAACCCGAAGCTATATAACTTAATTAAAAATACACAAGCAACAGACCCAATTGACCAAAAATACCGCCAAGATATTCTAGATCAGTTTGAAGACACAGGTGTTCAACTTGAACCGGTAAAGCGTGCACGAATGAAGGCCATTCTGGATGAGCTGACTAAACTTGAGCAAGAATATGCCCGTAACGTCCGTGATAATCCGGAGAAACTTGAGTTTACTCCTGAAGAGATGAAAGGCTTACCTCAAAGTTATATTTCAGCATTAAAGAAAAATGCTAAAGGCAATTATTTATTAGGGTTTGAATATCCTGAATATCGTCCTTTTATGGAGTTGGCAGATAATGATGATGCTCGGAAAAGATATCAAATTGCCTTTACTCGACGTGGTACTGAGCAAAATTTAAAACTACTTAAACAAGCAATTGATTTGCGTTATGAGCTTGCGCAGTTATTTGGAAAAGCAAGTTATGCAGATTGGGTTTTAAAAGACCGTATGGCTAAAACGCCTGAGGCTGTAAATCAATTTTTAGCAGAAGTTCAAAAAACAGTAGCACCACTTGAACGTAAAGAAGTAGAAGAACTCCGTGAGTTTAAAGCACAAACCTTAAAAACCCCATTAGAAAAAACCGAGATCACACGTTGGAGTGAAGCTTACTGGAGTGAAAAACTTCGTAAGAATAAATATCAGATTGATCAGGAAAAACTTCGTGATTATTTCCCAACTTTAGCTGCTCAAAAATGGTTGTTTGCCATTTCATCTGACCTTTATGGTATTGATTTTAAACCAGTCAAAGTGAAAGCATGGCAGGATGAAGTTGAATATTACGATGTAGTTGACAAAAAAACAGGAAAGCTTCTTGGCGGCTTATATATGGATAAATTTCCTCGTGAAGGGAAGTATGGCCATGCCGCTGTTTGGGGAGTATACGGTGGCAGCACTTTAACCAATCGATTACCAGTTTCAGCATTAGTTACCAATTTTAACCGTAAAGGTTTAAACAGTGACGAGCTTGAAACTTTTGTTCATGAGTTTGGTCATGCCTTACATGGCATTTTATCAAATACACGTTATGCCAGTCAGTCAGGAACATCCGTAGAGCGTGATTTTGTAGAAGCGCCGTCTCAAATGTATGAAGAGTGGGCACGCCGTAAAGAGACTTTATCTAAAGTGGCCGATTATTGTGATCCAGCATGTCCACGTGTTGATGATGAACTAATTGCCCGTTTAAAAGCTGTACATAACTATGGTCGTGGCTTGCGCTATGCGCGTCAGACTCTTTATGCACAGTACGATATGTCATTGCATACTGCTGATGCCTTAAAAGTAAAACCTTTAGAAAATTGGCAAAAAATGGAAGCTGCTACAGCTTTAGGTTATGTACCAACAACCGAATTCCCGGGGCAGTTTGGGCATTTGATGGGTGGTTATCAAGCAGGTTATTACGGATATATGTGGTCTGAGGTTTTAGCTTTAGACATGCTTTCTGCCTATGGGGACAACCTTAATAACCCGCAAGTTGGACAGCGTTACCGTCAAACCATTTTGTCACAAGGTAGCCAAAAACCGGCAGCTGAATTAGTTAAAGATTTCCTTGGCCGTGAACCTGATAACAAAGCGTTCTTTAATGAAATTACCGGACAACGGGTTAAATAAGGAATTATCACTATGCTAGCATATGTTATTCGGCGTTTATGGCAGATGATTCCAACCATGTTGGGGGTAGTCTTACTTATTTTTATTCTTTTTAACTGGGTAGGTGGCGATCCTGCTTATATTTTAGCGGGCAAGATGTCTAATCCTGAGCAGATTGAAAACATTCGTAAGCAGCTTGGTGTCGATCAGCCTTATTACGTTCAGCTCTGGATTTTCATTAAACAAATACTGACTTTTGACTATGGTGCAAGTTGGAGTACTGGCGAACCTGTTTCTCAAATTATTTTAACTCGATTAGGGCCATCGCTCGCGCTTTTAATTCCACTGACTATTTTACAGACGGTTATTTCAATTATTTTGGCATTAGCTGTTGCAGCTGTACGTGGTTCTCTAACCGACCGTATGGTCATGATGTTATGTACCATCGGCATGTCGATCAGCATCTTAGTTTACATTATCGTTTTTCAATATGTTCTGGCTTATCAGCTAAGTTGGTTTCCTGTACAAGGCTGGAGCGATAGCTTTACTGATAATTTATTTAAGTTTGCCTTACTGCCGATTCTAATCATGCTGGTGGTGAGTATTGCACCGACTTTACGTTTATATCGTAGCTTTGTGCTTGATGAAATTAATCAGGACTATGTTCGAACAGCACGTGCTAAAGGTGTAGGTGAAAGCCGAATCTTAGGTGTACATGTACTGCGGAACGCTTCAATTCCTATTATTACCGATGTGATGTCAACTTTACCTGCATTGCTCATAGGCGCATTTTTAATTGAACGTTTTTTTGGTATTCCCGGGATTGGTCGAGAGGTAATTATTGCAGTTGAGCGGAGTGATTTTCCTGTTATTAAAGCAATTACAGTTTACATCGCAGCTGCAACCATGATTTTTAATCTGATTGCCGATTTGGTCTACAAAGTGGTTGATCCACGTGTACAGTTGAAGTAGGTGGGCTATGCTGAGCGTTTTATCAAAAAGAAAACAACAAACAAAAACCGAAGCTCATTCATCTGGCCTGTGGAAACTTGCCATGCGTCGTCTTCGGGCCGACAAGATCGCAATGTCATCGCTAGTGATTGTATTGCTTTATTTTATTATCTTGGTTCTATCAATGACGGGTGTGATTGCATCTGACTGGAATAAAGAGGTTGCAGTAAGTTATGCACCACCTACATTTATAGGCGCAGATAAGACAACAGGTGCAGGGCAAAATGCAGCAGCGATTGAAGAAGAGTTACCAGAAAATCCTGTTGATCCTTTAAAAGATGTAATTCACCAACTCAAGGCTGAAATTAAACAAGAAAAGAGTGAGGGAAGTGCAATTGATTATTATGGTGTAGTTGACCCTTTAGCTGAGGATATGAAAGCAATTGAT
This sequence comes from Acinetobacter oleivorans DR1, assembly GCF_000196795.1. NCBI lineage: Bacteria > Pseudomonadati > Pseudomonadota > Gammaproteobacteria > Moraxellales > Moraxellaceae > Acinetobacter > Acinetobacter oleivorans. Next base: position 2,299,375 of record NC_014259.1, on the reverse strand, counting down.
CAACAACTCGGAGGACATTTACTTGATCAGCAAAGTGAACTTAAAAGCACACTAATATTTGGAGCTGACAAATGGGGACAAGATGTCCTTAAAAAGACCATTAAAGGTGCTGAAACATCAATTATTGTTGGGGTGATATCCGCTTTACTTGCAGTAGGTATCGGTACACTTTTAGGCGCAATTTCTGGATATTTTGGTGGTTGGGTTGATGACATTCTCAACTGGTTTTATAACATTTTTACTTCAATTCCATATTTATTATTAGTGCTTGCTATTGCTGCCGTACTTCAACAAAAAGGCATTTTATCCATTGTTCTGATTTTAGGTTTAACGGGCTGGACGGGTGTTTATCGTTTAATTCGTGCCGAATATATGAAACATACTGCACGTGAGTACGTTCTTGCTGCTAAAGCAATTGGCGTTGGACACTTTCGCCGTATGTTCATTCATATTTTCCCTAATGTCAGCCATATCGCTTTGGTCCAAATGTCAATTTTGGTGGTGTCTTTCATTAAATCTGAGGTCATCTTGAGTTTCTTAGGTTTTGGTGTGCCAGTAGGCGTAGTGTCTTGGGGGAGCATGTTAAATGAAGCACAAAGTGAACTTCTTTTAGGTAAGTGGTGGCAGCTTGTCGCAGCCTCTGTCGCGATGGCTGTTTTGGTAACGGCATTTTCAATGTTTACTGATGCACTCCGTGATGCATTAGATCCAAAACTAAAATAAGAGGAAGATCCAAATGATCGAACAAGAAAATAAGAATGCGCCGTTATTGCACGTTAAAAATCTACGAGTAAGTTTTAAAGGTGAAGATAAACAATATATTGAAACCGTAAAAGGAATTAGCTTTGACATTCCAGAAAACACCACGGTTGCTTTAGTAGGTGAGTCGGGTAGCGGAAAATCGGTTACTTCTTTGGCAACTATGGGATTACTGCCTGTAGGTCAGAGTAAAATTGACGAGCAAAGTAAAATTATATTTGAAGGCAAAGATTTACTGAGCTTATCTCGTACAGAGATGCGTAAAATTTGTGGCAAAGATATTGCGATGATTTTTCAGGAGCCGATGTCATCATTAAATCCTGTTTTTACGGTTGGCAATCAAATTGCAGAAGTGTTGTGTTTGCATATGGGATTGAGCCGTAAACAGGCCCGACAACGCGTTTTAGAGTTGCTTAAAGAAGTAGGTATTCCTTCACCTGAAACTAAAATTGATGCCTATCCAAACCAACTTTCGGGTGGTCAACAACAACGTGTCATGATTGCTATGGCGATTGCGTGTGAGCCTAAACTACTCATTGCCGATGAGCCGACTACGGCACTTGATGTCACGATCCAAAAACAGATTATTGATTTACTTGAGTCATTGCGTAAGCGCCGTCAAATGTCGATGCTTTTCATTACTCACGATTTAGCGTTGGTTGGTGAAATTGCAGATAAAGTCATTGTGATGCGTCATGGCGAGATTAGAGAGCAAGGCGTTGCTGAAGAGGTTCTTGAACAGCCTAAAGATGTATATACGAGAGCATTACTTTATTGTCGCCCGCAAATGTCGCAACGACCTTATCGTTTACCAGTGACCAGCGATTTTATGCGTCAAGAAGACAACATCTTGGTCGAACAAAGCTTTGATGCTTCAGAAATTCCCGAGCGCAAACGTGGCTTAAATGGTGATGAGCAAATCATCTTAGAAGTAAAAGATCTGAAAAAAAGCTTTTATAGTCGTAAAGGTCTATTTGGCAAAGAAGAGTTTCAGGCCGTTAAAGGAGTTTCTTTTAAACTCGCTAAAGGAAAAACTTTGGTTTTAGTCGGTGAGTCAGGTTCAGGTAAAACGACTGTTGGACTATTACTCATGCGCTTACATCAGGCATCTGGTGGGCAGGCTTTCATCGAAGGTAAAGATATCCTTTCATTAACTGAAAAAGAGTTTGCTAAATATCAACGGAAAATCCAGATCATTTTTCAAAACCCATATGCCTCTCTTAATCCACGTTTTACCATTGGGCAAATATTATTAGAGCCTATGCAAATTCATGGTATTGGTAAAGATGATGCTGAGCGCAAACAAATTGCACTTGGTTTACTTGATAGAGTGAATTTACCTGAACAAGCTTATTATCGATACCCACATGAGTTCTCGGGTGGACAACGCCAACGTATTGCGATTGCACGCTGTTTAACGCTAAAGCCTGAAATTTTGATTTGTGATGAATCAGTTTCTGCGCTCGATGTTTCAGTCCAAGCGCAGGTACTTAACTTATTACAAGACTTACAAGATGAGTTTGGGCTTAGTTATATCTTTATTTCACATGACTTATCGGTTGTGAAATATATCTCTGATCAGGTCATGGTCATGAATCATGGAGAAGTTGTGGAAATTGCCAATTCGGATGAGCTTTATGCACATCCTCAACATGATTACACTAAACGTCTATTGCAGGCGATTCCTCAAGGGATTCAACACATTTCATAAGCGTAAAGTTATGTCGTTAAGGGCACTTTCGAGTGCCTTTTTATTTGGTTTATTGCCTAAATGCTTATAAAATAACAGAAGTAAATATAGAGTATTTTATTCTTGCTATGTGTGCCAACTTTAAACCTTTAACTCTTGCTCAATTACAGCAACTTCAGTTGCCTGTGGTTGGCTTTAGCTATCCCGAAGAGGTTTATCCTGCAGGAACAATGCCACTATTATTCAAATCACCACAAGGTCTTGAATGGCGTGAAGTCATGTTTGGCTTGGTTCCAAAGTGGGCTGAAGATACCAACATAGCGAAACATACCTACAATGCCCGTCATGAAACGATTTTCCAAAAACCGAGTTTTCAAGAGGCTGCTCTTAAATGTAAGTTTGGTGTAATTCCAGTGACCGAGTTTTATGAAAGTAAATATATAAATGATAAGCCGGAACGATGGGGTGTACGCCGTAAAGATGGGCAAGCTTTTTTTATTGCAGCGATCTATGAAATTTGCAAAATCAATGAGACGGTTATTCGTTCTGCAAGCATGTTGACCATGGACGCGATTGACCATCCCATGATGAAAGACTTTCACGAACCAGGCGATGTCAAAAGATCAGTGATTGTGATTCCACATGACCGACTAGAAGAGTGGTTAAGTTTAGAATCACCTGATATTTCCAGCTTTATCGAAGGCTTTCCGGTTGAAGAATTTGAATGCTCTCATGTGCCAAAAGAAAAAGTTATAAAACCGACACCACAGTTAAGCATGTTTGATTAATCTATCTAAAATAAGATGAGGTTATTGATATCAACTCTGAATCAATAACCTATATTGTTTATTCAATATTTTTACTTAATGTTTGTACTTCAGAATCCTGAGCTAGATAACTTAATTCAATGGGTGAAATAACAAAAGTTGTATTATCTGAGGTCTGTTTAAATACAAAACCATATTCAAAAGACTGGCTACTTTTGTTTGGTAACCAGAATAGATAAGGACATCCTGTATAACTACCATCCCAACCCATTTCTCTTGCTAAAGCTAAAGCTGTATCTGATTTTGCAATAATTTCTTTAAGAGATTCTTTATCTCTTGTTGAAACATCACCATCATCATCTGCAAATGTTTGTAGGAACTCATTTAAGGGCGTAAGTTCTTCCCAGTTACGTTCTATTGTCGAGAAATGATATCCATATAGCATCATGTGCGCTTTCTTCCATCTTGTTATTGTGTGATTGAACATAGCAAGAAATACATGAAAAGGAAATGGATGGATCTGATTTAAGTTGTTTATTTTTCATAACTTATAGATTGTTTTTTGTACATAATAATGGTTTTTTTAACATCATCATTTTTCATATTAACTATACAGTGTGCACAAAAAGCATTGTTCATCTAATCATTAAGATAAATTACTTTTTTAGTAAATCAAACTGTTGGCGAATATTGAATTGTTCATAATTCACCTATAATAGAAATGAAACTATGTAGAGCATATTTATGTTTATAACAACTACGCGCCCACAAGATACTTTGATTAATCAGCTTCTTCCAGTCTTGGAACAAGCGAGCCAGATCCTATTACAAGAATATCAAAATTATTCTGCGGGTTATGAGTTTACTATTCATGAAAAACAAGATGATTCACCTGTAACTCAAGCAGATTTAAAAGTGAATCTTTTCTTATTAAAGCACTTGGCAGAGATTACCCCAGACTTGCCTGTTTTGTCTGAAGAAAGCGATTATAGTGCTCGCCATGACTGGTCTACGTGTTGGATGTTAGATCCGCTTGATGGAACTAAAGAGTTTATTCATGAGCGTGATGAATTCACGATTAACCTAAGCTTGATTAAAGGTAAAGAGACAATCTTTTCAGTTATTGCGGTGCCATGTGAACAAGTCGTGTATTTAGGATATCTGCAAGATTTACCTTTTAAATATAGCTTTACTCAAAAGCAGTGGTATCAATATCAGATAACTTCGCCTTCGCTAGATGTACCTATACAAATAGGACTTAGTCATGGCAGTAAAAATCCGAAATATCAAAGATTTATTCAGCCTATCGAAAAAGAACATAACATTATTAGAAGAGAAGCAGGAAGTGCCTATAAATTTTGCATGATGTTGGAAGGTGAAATAGATATTTACCCGCGATTCCATCCAACTTCTGAATGGGACACAAGTTCTGGTCAAGGGTTGTTGGAAAGTATAGGTGGTGGTTTACTTACTCTTGATGGAAAACCTTTTGAATATAACCAGAGACACACGGTTTTAAATAAGGGCTTTATCGCATTTCGTGATCAAGAAAGCAAAAAAATAGCATTTGAAGCATTAGCCCAATCAGGTGTTATAGATTGAGAGTTATGCCAGACATGTTATAGTGGCAAAGTATTGAAAAAAGATGACAAGATAACAATGGCACTCGATTTATTGCCTAAAAGTATGTTTGAAGCAATTGATTTATTGCCCGATGCTTCAACTCCCGTGACCTTATTTACGCGCCATTCTCTAAGAGAACTTGTGGATGGGCAGGGTTTAGCAGGATATGACCTCCAACTTACTCCTCAAGGGCGTGAGCTTGCGCAGGCATGGGGTAATTATTTAATTAAAAATACAGATCGTGTTATCCAGCATTGTATTTCAAGTCCAATACAACGTTGTGTCGATACGGCTGCGCTCATGATTGAAGGGGCTGATGATGTAAGTCCCGAATCTAATACACATACCATTGAAATTATTGAGCAGGGACTACTGGTTGAACCTGGTAGCTTTGTACTAGATATACAGCAAGCTGCTCCTTATTTTAAAAAACAAGGCGCTTTGGGTTTTATTAATAGTTTTGTTAATAATGCATTACCTGGCATGAAACACCCCATTACTGGTGTTCTAGACGTGCTAGAGCTTATTTACCGTACTCATCCCAAAACTCAAGGTGGACTTAGTTTAGCTGTCAGTCATGACACTATTATTGCTGCAATTGTTGCTGTAATTTCTGGTGAAAATAAAATTAAGAAAGAAGATTGGCCTGAAATGATGGAAGGCTTATTTGTATGGTTTGAGGGCGAAGAGTTTCCAAATTGCAAATTAAAATGGATTTGGAGAGGTAAGGCCTATGAGCTGAATGTAGCCAAATTTAACACAGGGCTATAAGCTCAAAAACGATAGGTAATAAAAAAAGCCCAATAGGGCTTTTTTTACATGCTTCAATTAGTTAGCTAACGCTTTAACTTGAGCATTTAAACGGCTCTTATGACGAGCAGCTTTATTTTTGTGGATGATGCCTTTATCAGCCATACGGTCGATTACAGGAACAGCTTTTTTGTAAGCTTCTGTAGCAACAGCATGATCACCACCAGCAATTGCACTTAAAGTACGTTTGATGTATGTACGAACCATAGAACGCAAGCTTGCGTTGTGTTTACGTGCAGTAACGTTTTGACGCGCACGTTTTTTAGCTTGAGCAGAGTTTGCCACTCTTGCACTCCTTGAAAATAAGTTGGTCTGGGCGGGCTGTGGTCAATCCAGTAAACTGGTGCAACCATCACCAGCCCGTAAACAAGTGCCATATTGTGATGAATAGACACCGTGAAGTCAAGCCTTGAGAGCATTTTAAGCGGTTTTAGGGGCTGCTAAAACCGTAAGAAAAGGTTAAATTTGATACAAACTTAAAGAGGGTTGGATAAAAAATGACTATAAGTACGAAAAAAGCAATTGTGATAGGTGCTACAGGACTTGTGGGTTTAGCTCTTGTCGAACAGCTTGAGCAGACACCAGAATTTGAAGAGATTACTGTTGTGGTAAGAAAAGAATCACAACTACTTAATACATATAAAAAAGTTAATCAGCTGGTTGTAGAAGATTTTTTAATGTTGAATGATGAAGATGTGAACGGTCATACCCATGCATTTAGCTGTTTGGGAACTACATTGAAAAATGCAGGCTCAAAACAGGCCTTTTACGCTGTGGATTATGAAATCAATGCTCATTTGGCAGATTTAGTACAAGATAAACATATTCATTTATTGTTAGTGAGTGCACTTGGTGCAAATGCCAATTCACCGATTTTTTATAATAAAGTGAAAGGACAACTAGAAGATTATATTGAAAGTCTACAACTTGAGAAATTGTCTATCTTTAGACCATCTTTACTTATTGGTAAACGCAGTGACGTACGATTCATTGAAGATTTAGGGCAAAGTCTATTTAAATTTATTGAGAATAAATTACAAAAACCATTCAAATATAAACCTGTAACTGCGGAGCAATTGGCTCATACGATGGTCGTAGCGGCGCTAACGCAAATTGAAGCCTTTAAACGATATGATAATCTGAGCATACAGAAAACTCGATAAGGGAGAATAAAAGTGTCGACAGTGCCATTTGTAACATGTGATTTATTAGATGATAACCCTGAAAAAGACTTACAGGTTGTAATTCCTTCAATGGATGGAAAGTTCTTTCAAAGCTATGGTGCACGTAAAACTTTTGGGGGGCGAGTTGTAACAGTAAAGTGCTTTGAAGATAACTCACGTGTAAAAGAGTTATTGGCAACAGATGGTACAGATAAAGTATTAGTGGTAGATGGTGGTGCCTCTATGCGCTGTGCACTGATGGGTGATTTGATTGCTGAGTCAGCAGTTAAAAATAACTGGAATGGTGTCGTGATTTACGGTTGTGTACGAGATGTAGATGCGCTTGCAACTTTGGATTTAGGCGTACATGCATTGGCTGCAATTCCGCAAAAAAGTAATCGTAAAGGCATTGGTGAAGTAGATATTAATTTGTATTTTGGTGGTGTCACAATTCAATCAGGTGATTTTATCTATGCTGATAATAATGGAATTGTGATTGCAAAAGAAAAATTAGTCTAATTCTCTAATATAAAGGAACGCATGATGGTGATTCATCAAATTAAAGTACTTCAAGCGGTTGTATCTGCAATTGCTGAAGGCGGTAGGGGCGTAACAGGCACTGCTTTTCCTCAGCAACCTGTAAAAGCTTTGAAACTATATGAATTTGAAGGTTCACCATTTTGCCGCCGCGTTCGTGAAGTGATTACACTTTTGAATCTGGATGTCGAAATTTATCCATGTCCTAAAGGTGGAACAAAGTATCGTTCAGTTGTAAAAGAAAAAGGCGGGAAATTACAATTTCCTTTTTTAATTGATGAAAATACTGGTGATGAGCTATATGAATCACAAGATATTATTCATCATTTATTTAAACACTACGGTAAGACTGGAAAGACACCTCAGAAATTTTCGAGTTACCCGAACATGCCGTATGTGGCATTTGCAGGGACCATATTAAATGGTGCTCGTGGAGTTTGGATAAATAAAAAAATTGTTGATAGAGCTGCGCCTGAGCAAAAACTTGAGTTATGGAGTTTTGAGGCAAGTCCTTATTCAAGAGTCGTAAGAGGTTTGCTCTGTGAACTTGAGCTTCCATATATTTTGCATAATGTGGCAAAAGAAAGATGGCAAGATCAGGGTCCAGCTATTCTTCGTTTAAAACCGGGTAAATATGTACCTTTAAAAGGTGGAAAAAGAGAAAAAATATTGCCTGTCATGCAATGTAAAATGCAGGTCCCTTATTTGGTAGATCCAAATACTGGAGTGAAGATGTTTGAGTCTGCTCAAATCGTAAAATATTTAAAGAAGCAGTATGGGCGTTAATTAATATCTATTTTAGTAAGAGTTTAAGGCGCTTTACTTAAACTCTTTACAACCTCAGATTTCATTACAAGATGTATGAAAAGAAAATGAGTATGCTAAATTAATAAGGTTAATTACCTAAAAGGCATATTTTATGGAATGTATGAGAATTCAGCCTGTAACGAGCGCTCCTGGTGAAAATGCATTATTTATTGTATTGGGACTGGCTCAAGGTGATTCTGTAATAGAAAAAGTAAAAGATTTTGCTGCTAATTTTTCAGCACTAACCAGAAGTCTATCTAACCGTTATCCAGAAAGTAAATTTAATGCTACGTTGGGTTTTAGTTCAAACGCATGGGATATTTTATTCCCAGAGCAAGCGAAGCCTCAAGAGTTACAACCATTTCAAGAAATTAGAGGCCCGAAATATACGGCTGTCTCAACTCCAGGTGATTTATTTTTTCATATTCGTGCCGATCATCAGGCTTTATGTTACGAGCTGGGCAATATAATTAATCAACAGCTTGGTAAAGTAACGTATCCAATTGATGAAGTTCATGGTTTTCGTTATTTTGACGGACGTGCAATTATTGGTTTTGTTGATGGGACTGAGAATCCAGAACCCGTTATTGCGGCGCAGTGGGCATTAGTGGGTAATGAAGATCCTGATTTTATCGGGGGAAGTTATGCTTTTATTCAAAAATATACACATGACATGGAGAAATGGCGTTCATTAACCGATGAAGAGCAAGAAAAAGTGATTGGGCGCAAAAAGTTTAATGATGTTGAACTCGGTGATGATGAAAAGCCTTTAACTGCTCATAATGTTGTAAGTAAAGCTCATGATGCAGAAGGCAATGAGCTTAAAATTATGCGAGCTAATATGCCTTTTTCAAATCCTTCTAGAAATGAATATGGCACATTCTTTATTGGTTACTCGCGTAAATTTAGTACAACCCGACAAATGCTTGAAAACATGTTTTTAGGTAATGAGGATGGTAATCTTGATCGGTTGCTTGACTTTAGTACTGCTCAGACTGGTACCTTGTTTTTTGTACCAACTGTCGATTTTCTCGATGATTTAGGCGATGAATAGTCGTTAAATTAGAAGGATTATGTCATGGAAGTAGTTAGATTGCTTCCATGACATAAATTTAAAATTAATATGATGTGATGAAATGTTTAAGAAGATAACTCAGCTTTTTCAAGGCTCAAAAGAAACGCCAGAACAACTTTACTTACAAGAGAATCAATTAAAATTTGATTCTGAACGAGGACCTATCATTAACGATGTAGTAATCAATGAGAAATGGTCAGAACATCTTGAGTATTTCTCAAATCGTAAATTACAAAATTTTGATAATCTTCAGAAGTTATTCCTCATCACTCCACAAATTAATGAAAAAATTGATCTGGAAATAGCAACACAACGTTATGTAGAAAGATTAGGAAATACACAAGAAAAGCTACTTCAGCTTAAAGCGATTATACAAATATTAAATCAATATTACGTTTTGTTTTTGCGTGATAAATAATCATAGTTAATTGATTAAAAAATATAAAAAGTAGGGCTAACTAGTAGTTTGATTTTCAAAAAAATAACTCAATTCACTAAAAACATCATGCTACTATTAGGCCTATATCTTCTTAGCTGATAAAAGCCATATACATGTTTCAACAAGAAATCTCTCAATTGAATTTACAACAGCTCAAGGCCGGTGAAAAGCGTTGGGTGGGGTCGTTATTAGGTTCATCTGCTGCATTATTATTTAAGGAAATTGCTGTTCAGCATTCGTCTTTACTTGTTGTGGTTGCCAGAAATAACCAGCATGTAGCTCAATTAGAAAGTGAACTTGAATTTTATGGCATAAAACCAACAATTTTCCCTGATTGGGAAATCTTACCGTATGATCGTTTGTCACCTCATCAAGATATTGTTTCAGAACGCCTCGCAATTTTATCTAATATGCCTCAGAAGGGTGTGTTGCTCCTTTCAGCAAGCACTTTAGCCCAAAGAGTTGCACCATATTCATGGGTTTTAGGTGAGCATTTTGATATTCATGTAGGTCAAAAATTTGATTTAGAACAGCAAAAATTACGTTTAGTACAAGCTGGTTATCATTTAGTAGATACTGTTTATGATCACGGTGAGTTTGCTGTGCGTGGCAGTATTATGGATATTTTTGCCTCAGGACAAGAAGCACCTATCCGTATTGATTTGTTTGATGATGAAATTGATACATTAAAATTCTTTGATCCAGAAACACAAAGAACGACTACAGCTTTAAAAAGTTTTACAGTTTTACCTGCAAAAGAATTCCCATTAAAAGAAGCCCGCTCAATTTTTAGAGATCGATATTCTGAACTTTTTCCTACTGCTAATCCTAAGAAAAACCCGATTTATCAAGATGTCTTAGAGGGAATTGCTTCTCCAGGAATTGAATTTTACTTACCATTATTTTTTGATAAAGCACAAATGCAATCGCAAAGTACACTTACAACGTACTTACCAAAGAATTGCATTGTAATTACAACTAATGATGTAGACACCGATTTAACTAATTTTTGGAAAGAAGTTTTCCGTCGTTACGAAGACAGACGTCATAATGTAGATCAGCCAATTCTTCCTCCTGAAGAACTATTTATTGCTCCAAACCATTTACTGAGTGCTTTAAACCAGTTCCCGCGTATGCTTGTAAGTGCCGAATTGGTTGAAGAAAAAGCTGGCGCATTAAATCTTAAGGCTGAGCAGCCGCCAAAATTAGCAGTCGATCCGAAAAAGGAAAAACCGTTTACCGTCGTCAAAAAATATATTGATGAAGCAAATCATCCTGTTTTATTGGTTGCAGAAAGTGCAGGCCGACGTGAAAGCTTAAGAGATGGTTTACGTGCTAGTCTGGGAGATATCCCTAGTGTAGACAGTTTTGAACAATTTCAAACGAGTCAGTTTGCGATTGCTATTACAAATGCACCGCTCGACCGTGGCTTAGTTTTAACAGACCAATTAACTGTAATTTCAGAAAATCAGTTATATGAACATCGGGTAGTTCAGCGTCGTCGTAAACGTCAGCAAGAAGTTTCAGAAGAGTTCTTAATTCGCAGTTTGACTGAACTCAGTATTGATGCCCCAGTTGTTCATATTGATCATGGTGTGGGACGTTATGCAGGATTAGTTACTTTAGCAATTGAAGGGCAAGATTATGAATTCTTGCAACTCAATTATGCTGAAGGGGCAAAAGTTTATGTTCCTGTGACTAATTTGCATCTGATCAGTCGCTATAGTGGTGGCGATCCCGATCTAGCGCCACTTCATAAAATTGGAAGTGATGCGTGGAGTAAAGCTAAACGTAAAGCTTTAGAACAAATTCATGATGTTGCAGCCGAACTATTACATATACAAGCACGTCGTCAGTCAAAACCTGGTTTTGGTTTCGAACTCGATCAATCGCTTTATATGCAATTTGCTAGTGGATTTGCCTACGAAGAAACACTCGATCAGGCGAATGCTATTGAAGCGACTCTTCATGATATGCAGCAAGCTAGACCTATGGATCGACTTGTTTGTGGTGATGTCGGTTTTGGTAAAACTGAAGTGGCAATGCGAGCCGCATTTGTTGCTGTGCAAAATGGTAAGCAAGTTGCTGTTTTAGTGCCTACGACTTTACTTGCACAACAACATTATGAATCTTTTAAAGATCGTTTTGCTGATTGGCCTGTGCGTATAGAAGTGCTATCACGCTTTGGCTCAAGTAAAACCCATACAAAAAATATTGAAGATCTAATTGCTGGTAAAGTCGATATTGTGGTGGGAACACATAAACTTTTACAAGAAAATGTGCAATTTAAAGATCTGGGCCTAATGGTAGTCGATGAAGAACATCGATTCGGTGTGCGTGATAAAGAGCGTATCAAAGCTTTACGAGCAGATGTGGACATGTTGACGCTTACCGCAACGCCTATTCCACGAACTTTAAATATGGCTTTTTCTGGAATGCGTGATCTATCTATCATTGCTACACCGCCAGCCCGTCGTTTAGCTGTTAAAACCTTTGTGCAAGAGCATACAGAAGCCTCTGTGAAAGAGGCGATTTTGCGTGAGTTACTACGTGGTGGCCAAGTATATTTCTTACACAATGAAGTCGATACGATTGAACGGGCTGCTGAAAACATCCGTGTTCTTGTACCTGAAGCTCGTGTGGCAGTTGCTCATGGGCAAATGAGAGAAAGAGAGCTCGAACAAGTGATGCAGCAGTTCTATCACAAAGAATTTAACGTATTGGTATGTTCAACCATTATTGAAACCGGAATTGATGTTCCAAATGCCAATACAATTTTGATAGAACGGGCTGACAAACTCGGTTTGGCTCAATTACATCAATTACGTGGACGTGTAGGGCGCTCACATCATCAAGCCTATGCTTATTTGTTAGTTCCTTCTATAAAACACTTAAAAGGCGATGCAGAAAAACGTTTGGATGCAATTCAGAGAGCTTCCACTCTCGGTGCTGGCTTTATGTTAGCTACAGAGGATTTAGAAATTCGTGGTGCTGGTGAACTTTTAGGTGAACAACAAAGCGGTTCAATGCAGGCAATCGGTTATAGCTTGTATATGGAGATGCTGGAAAAAGCCACTAAAGCAATTCAGCAAGGTAAAACACCGAATTTTGATGCACCTTTATCGCTGACTGCGGAAATTAATTTACATATTCCGGCATTGATTCCAGATGAGTATTTAGGAGATGTGCATCAGCGTTTATTGTTCTATAAACGTATTAGTAATACAGATACACAAGAAAAACTCGATAATATCCGTATGGAACTTATTGATCGTTTTGGGGTTCCGCCGCAATCGGTTAAACATTTGTTTACTGTCCATCAGATTCGCTTGAAAGCAGAGCAACTGGGTATCACAAAAATCGATATTAATACTCAAGGTGGTAATATTGAATTCTCACCTGATACACCTGTTCAAGCGATTAGTATCATTCAGCTGATGCAAAAGCATCCGACCTATTATCGTATGGAGGGCGGACAGCGTTTAAAAGTTATGGTTCAGTTAGAAGAACAGGAAAAGCGCATCCAATTTATTAATGATTTATTAGCTAAATTATTAAATGAATTACATGCTTAAATAGTGTTTCAAAGTGATTTTAATCTCATACAAATTTTTTAAAAGCTGATATCAGAATTTTATGCACGATTTCTCGGATCAGAGGAGGAATAAGTGCATAAAATCATTGTTATTTGTAATCAAACCAGCCACTAGCAATACTCACATCAAAACTGATGTGATAGTATTAGCCATTATTGTTTATTGTCATTTATAAAAGATATGTTTAGTTTGCATCCACAACTTGCTCAAGATACTTTTTTTGTCGGCGATTTTCCGCTTTCAACATGTCGTTTAATGAATGATATGCAATTCCCGTGGTTGATTTTAATCCCTCGTGTACCGGGAATCACAGAATTATATGAATTGAGCCAAGCTGATCAAGAACAGTTTTTACGTGAATCAAGTTGGTTATCTAGCCAGCTAGCTCGAGTATTCCGTGCTGATAAAATGAATGTTGCAGCTTTAGGTAACATGGTACCTCAGTTGCATTTCCATCATGTTGTACGTTATCAAAATGATGTTGCATGGCCTAAGCCAGTTTGGGGAACACCTGCAGTTCCATATACAAATGATGTACTGGCTCATATGCGTCAAACCCTTATGCTTGCTTTACGTGGTCAAGGTGATATGCCTTTTGATTGGCGCATGGATTAAATCAATGAAATGCCACATTTATACGAATGTGGCTACATTGAGGTATGGAGGACAGGGTGCAATTAGAGAGGTTTATCGATAGAGAGCCTAAGCAGTTTGCATATTTTCATCGTTTGATGGGATATTCAATTCTGTCCTTAATTTTAGTGATCTATGCTTTTACCTCACCTAATACAAATTATCAGATCTACGTTCCTCCTTTTTTTCTCTTTTTACTTTTTATTAGTTCGAAGTTAGAACATTGGCTTCAATACCAATTCGATAAGAAAACTCAAAAAAGTGTCTTTTTTGCAATTGATGCAATTGTTGTAGCGGTTACCTTGGCAGGGTTGCATCTTAATTTAGTCCCTACATTTATTGCGGTATTTGCATTATTTTATTCTGCAATTAATAGTCGTATTTCTTTCGCAGTTATTTGTTTGACGAGCCTGCTAGGCGCGATTATTTTTTATTTAAGTACTTTTTTCCTATTCGGTTTTTATACATATTTTGAACCTACTAGCCAAGAGTTAACTGTAATTACACTCTTGGGTTTGGTCATGTTTATTACCATTGGAAATTACTACCAACATCGTTGGGTTAAAAAAATCAGTCAGCAGCGTCAACATTACTATGACCAAATGACCCGCTATATTGCTTTTGCTAATCAGTTAAGCCGATATGCACCACTACAGTTGTGGCAATCTATCATGCGCGGTGAGGCAGAAGCAAAAATTGAATATAAACGAAAAAAAATGACTGTATTTTTTTCTGATATTCAGGGTTTTACAGAATTATCAGAAACTTTAATTCCTGACGATTTGGCATTTTTGCTTAATGACTATTTAAGCCATATGACGGAAATTGCCAAGCAGTATGAAGCTACGGTCGACAAATTTATGGGGGATGCCATCCTCATATTTTTTGGTGATCCGAATTCTCAGGGTGTAGAGCAAGATGCAAAAGCCTGTGTAGAAATGGCAATCGCTATGCGTCAGCAAATGAAATTGCTGCGTGAGCGTTGGAAAAAAATGGGCTACTCAGCCTTACATATTCGCATGGGAATTAGTACTGGTTACTGCCACGTAGGGAACTATGGGGCAACACATCGTATGGCTTATACTATTGTAGGTCGTGATGTGAATTTGGCAGCTCGTTTACAATACGCTGCTGAAATAGATGAAATTTTAATTTCAGATGATACTTATCAATTAATTAAAAGTGATTTTCTTTGTGCTCCAAAAACACCAATTTACTTAAAAGGTATTCAAGGTGCTGTGAAGACATGGCAAGTAATGGAGAAATATACAGGGAATAAGTCAGATCATCAGCAATGGTTCGACTATGAATATAAAGGCTTCCATTTAGTCCTTAATTTAGAAGAAGTACAAAACTATGAGTACCCTGAATTAGTAGAAGTACTTGAGAAAATGATTCAACGACTTAAAGTTCAACAAACTTTAATTAATACTCAAGGTATTGCACGTTTAAGACTTGAAGATGAAGTTAAGCCTATTGAAATTGATCAGCAAGATCAGGTGTAAAGCTTAAAACGTGAAGTAAAAAAAAGCTGCCTTTAAAAGCAGCTTTTTTTATTTTAATGGCTTTCGGAAGCGTGATTGATTGTATATTTAGGAATCTCAATTTCTAAATCTTCATCAACAATCTTCACTTGGCAAGAGAGACGAGAATCTGGTTCAAGACCCCAAGCGCGATCTAAAAGATCTGCTTCAACATCATCCATTTCTTCTAGGCTGTCAAAACCCTTGCGAACGACTACGTGACAAGTTGTACATGCACACGACATGTCACAAGCGTGTTCAATTTTAATTCCTCGATCAAGCAAACTTTGACAAAGATTTGCATTTTGTTCAACTTCAAATTCTGCACCTTCAGGACAGAACTGAGCATGAGGAAGTACTTTAATACGGGGCATATTGATCACCTATACCTTTAGTTTGAATTTGACCAATCTTCAAGTTTTGTACCTTTTAAGGCGTGGTCAATATGTCGATTCATACGTAGTGCGGCAAAAGCATCACTATGTACTTTAAGTTGTTCTACAGCTTTTTCAATTGCTTGAATATCATTGCCTTCAAGCTGAACTTTTAGCAAATTTTCAGCAGTTTTAAGTGCTTCAAGCTGCTCATCATTAAGCAAATCAGCATCAACTTTGAGAGCTTGTTCTAATGCTTCAAGTTCACGTTGGGCTTCAACTTTGGTTTCTTTTAAATGGCGTAGATTTTTATCTTCTTCCGCGTGTTGGAAACCTTCAATTAATAAGCGCTCAGTGTCAGATTCTGATAAACCATAAGATGGTTTAATATCAATTTGAGCCTGTACACCAGAAGTTGTTTCACGAGCTGAAACAGTAAGTAGACCATCTGCATCTACCTGAAAGGTAACTTCAATACGTGCTTGACCAGCAGTCATTGGTGGAATGCCGTGAAGGACAAATTTTCCTAATGAACGACAATGTTCTACCAAATCTCGTTCACCTTGAACCACATGAATAAGCATGGCGGTTTGGCCATCTTGATAAGTTGTGAATTCTTGACGACGAGCAACAGGAATAGCAGTATTACGTGAAATAAGGCGCTCTACTAATCCACCCATGGTTTCTAGACCAAGTGAGAGAGGAGTTACGTCTAAAAGTAATGAACCGTCTTGACTGTTTCCAATTAATTGGTTGGCAGTAATCGAAGCACCAATTGCAACCACTTCATCAGGGTTGATCGTGCAAAGAGGTTCTTGATTAAATACATTACGAACCGCTTGTTGAACAGCATACGAACGCGTAGAGCCACCAACTAAAACAACATTTTGAATATCTGATAATTCAAGTTTTGCATCACGTAAAACACGCTTACAAACACTGATTGTTTTATCTAAAGCAACTTGAATAATACTTTCAAAAGTTGGACGGTCCAGTGTTAATACATTTTCAAGTAATTTTAACTGAACTGATTCTTGAGTAGATAATTGTTCTTTAGCTTGACGAGCAGCAACCATAAATACTGCATATGCTTCATCGCTCAAAGTATCAATATCTAACTGCTTTTTAGCCCATTTAACAATGAGACGGTCTAAATCGTCACCACCTAGAGCAGTGTGGCCACCGGTAGCTAATACTTCAAAGACACCTTGTGAAAAACGCAAGATTGATACGTCAAAAGTACCACCACCTAAATCATAAATTACATAGTTATGATCTGTAGCTAAATTAGTTTCTTGGTCTAAACCATAAGCCACAGCAGCAGCGGTTGGCTCATTTAATAAACGTAATACATTCAAACCAGCAAGTTGTGCTGCATCACGAGTTGCTTGTCGCTGAGCTTCATCAAAATAGGCAGGAACAGTAATAACTGCACCATTTACTGGATTTTGTAGGCTAGTTTCAGCACGATCTTTTAATTGTTTTAAAATTTCTGCAGAAATTTCAACAGGGGTTTTACGACCAGCACGTGTTTCAAAAGCTGGCATCTCATTTTCAGAACCCATTAATTCATATGGATGCTGAAATTTGATATCCGCTTTTGAACGACCCATAAAGCGTTTTACAGAGACAATTGTATTTTTCGGGTCGGCAATAAGGAAAGGCTTTGCTTCTTCACCGTAGTGAGTTGCATCGTTTCCATAGTGCACAATAGAAGGAAGGAGTCTTCTTTCTTTTTCATCATTGAGTACTTTAGGCTTGCCTGATAACACTGTCGCAACTAAGGAGTGTGTTGTTCCTAGGTCGATACCAATCGCAATGCGGTGTTGGTGTGGGGCACTGGATTGACCCGGTTCAGCAATTTGCAAAAGTGCCATGAGTTAAATCCCTTGAATATAAATTGGAAAAAGCAAAATTAAAAATCGTCGTCTAAATCAAAGTTGTCTTCGTCATCCAACATTTGATCTTCTGCTTTTTCAATATCATTAAGAACGCGCTGAAAGAACCGTAATTTACGTACAGTATCGCGAGCTTCACCCCAGTCTTCATCTGAGTAATCAATTTTAAATTCGCGAACTAAACTTTCTATCCATTGAAACACTTCTTGTTTAAGAGTGCTTAGATGTTCTGGGGAGGTTGCTTCATCCAGTTGCTCACGAAGTTCCAAAGCTGATTGTAAGAACTCAAAATCGCTAATAGATTGATCAAGGTGATGATCTTGCTTTTTTAATGCTAAAAGATAAGCTGCGCGGCTATCTACTTGCGATAATGTTTTAAAAGCTTGATTGATTTCACTTGATTTGATCAATGCCTGATTTTTATCTTCTGCTTTATCTGGATGATATTGCTGCTGCAAATTCAAGAAACTAGATTTTAAGCTCGCCAAATCGATATCGAGTTCTACGGGTAAATTGAACAACTCAAAATGATTCATTAGAAAGGAGGTCCACGTTAATTAAATACATTAAAACAGTGCTAAAAAGACACTGTTTTAATGAGAGATGGAAGGAGAAGGGTTATACAGTGAAAGACTCACCACAACCACATTCGCCTTTTTTATTGGGGTTGTTAAATTCGAACCCTTCATTAAGGCCATTTTTGACGTAGTCCATTTCTAAGCCTTCTAAATAGACATGACTTTTTGGATCTACAAATACCTTAACGCCAAATTGTTCGAAAACTTCGTCATGTTCATCGACAGAATCAACAAATTCAAGAACGTAAGCCAACCCAGAACAGCCAGAAGTTTTCACACCCACGCGAATGCCTTCACCCTTACCTCGGTTTTTGAGGTAATTGCTAATATGAGTCGCAGCATTTTCAGTTAAATGAATCATGAAAACTCCAACGTTTACAGTAATAACAAATTAAGCTTTTGATTTTTTAGTGCGGTAATCTTCAATCGCAGCTTTAATCGCATCTTCAGCTAGTACAGAGCAGTGAACTTTTACTGGTGGAAGAGCAAGCTCGGTTGCGATATCAATATTCTTGATTGCTTGAGCTTCATCAAGAGTTTTACCTTTTAACCACTCAGTTACAAGTGAGCTAGAAGCAATTGCTGAACCACAGCCATAAGTTTTAAAGCGTGCTTCTTCAATCACACCGCTATCGTTTACTTGAATTTGTAAACGCATCACGTCGCCACATGCTGGTGCACCCACCATGCCTGTACCTACATTTTCAGAGTTTTTGTCTAAAACACCAACATTACGAGGGTTTTCGTAATGATCAATTACCTTTTCGCTATAAGCCATTTCGCTTCTCCAAACCTCGGGGTCAGCCTAATATTAATATGAGGGTAAAAACACTAATTTCAATGAATTAGTGTTCAGCCCATTCAACTGTAGAAAGATCGATACCTTCTTTGTACATATCCCAAAGCGGAGAAAGTTCACGTAATTTCTCAACAGCGGCTTTGGTAATTGTAAGCACATGGTCAATATCTTCTTCAGTTGTGTATTTACCAAAACTGAAGCGGATAGAGCTGTGTGCTAGCTCATCAGATAAACCTAATGCGCGAAGAACGTATGAAGGCTCTAAAGTTGCAGAAGTACAAGCAGAACCACTTGATACTGCAGCATCTTTGAGCGACATCATTAAAGATTCACCTTCAACAAAGTTAAAGCTGACATTTAAATAGTTAGCAACGTTTTGAGTTGGATGGCCATTTAAGAAAACTTGTTCAAGATCTTGTAAACCATTCCAAAGCTTGTCGCGAAGCTTGCGAATACGCTCTTGTTCTGCTTGCATTCTTTTGCCAGCAATTTCAAAAGCTTCACCCATACCTACAATTTGATGGGTAGCTAAAGTACCAGAACGCATACCACGCTCATGACCACCGCCATGAATTTGTGCTTTTAAACGAACACGTGGACTACGACGTACATATAATGCACCGATACCTTTTGGACCATAAATTTTATGAGCTGAGAAACTCATTAGGTCAATTTTCATAGTAGATAGGTCAATTTCAACTTTACCAGCAGCTTGAGCAGCATCTACATGAAAGAAGGTTTTATTGGCACGTGTTAATTCACCAATTGCTGCTACATCTGTAACTGTACCGATTTCGTTGTTTACCATCATAAGAGAAACAAGAATAGTATCAGGACGAAGGGCAGCTTTTACCATTTCAGGGGTAATTAAACCAGTTTGTGGTTCTGGTTCTAAATAAGTAATTTCAAAACCTTGGTCTTCTAATTCACGACAAGGATCTAGAACAGCTTTGTGTTCAATTTTACTTGTAATGATATGCTTGCCTTTAGATGCATAAAATTGTGCTACACCTTTTAGAGCAAGGTTATCTGATTCAGTTGCACCAGAAGTCCAAACGATTTCACGTGGATCAGCTTTAATTAAATTTGCAACTTGCTCACGTGCATATTCAACTTTCTCTTCTGCCTGCCAGCCATAAGCGTGGGAACGAGATGCAGCATTACCAAAGGTACCGTCGAAAGTTAAACACTCCATCATACGTTCTGCAACTTGCGGATCTACTGGAGTGGTTGCTGCGTAATCAAGATAAATTGGACGTTTCATATCAAATACCTGTACCCGATAAAAGAGCTGAATCTATGCCAGTCACATTTTGGCGTAATGCAACAGTTTGAACGTTGTCTCGGCTAATGAGGTCGGCAAGAGAGATTTTTGCTAAATAGTCGGCAATATGATGAGAGAGTTCTTGCCATAAATCGTGTGTGAGACACATTGCACCATTTTGGCAGTTACCTTTATGGTCGCAACGAGTTGCATCAACAGTTTCATTTACAGCTTCAATAATTTCTAACACAGTAATTTCATCAGCATTTCGAGCCAAATGATAACCACCATTTGCACCACGAACACTAGAAACTAACCCATGACGCTTAAGTTTTGCGAATAACTGTTCTAAATAAGCAACTGAAATGGATTGGCGAGCTGCAATTTCGGCGAGCGTGATCGTTTGTTCAGTTGGCTGCAAAGCTAAATCAAGTAGAGCAGTCACTGCGTAGCGACCGCGAGTTGTAAGGCGCATGATTCGATACACATGTTAAGACTAGATAATAGGATTTTATGAATCCCGACTAAAATAGTCAAGTTTTTTTATTTTTAATTCAAGTGCAGGAACAAAATGGAAAAATAATTTAAGCAACCCACAAATTATATATGAAATAAACAATAAATATCAGGCTAATTATACCAAAGGAGAAGTTAATATTTCGTTGACGCTGCTGTAAGCGAGTAATTCGATTTTGATATTGTTTAATTTCCACATGAAGTGAATTGATTTCTGATCGTTGTTGATCAATTTTTTCAAGCAATGGGGCAATTCTTTTGCGTGAAGCAAGGGCTTCAGCTTCATCATCAGGTGTATTAAACCATTGCTTCCAGTCTGCTAAAAGTTTAGGCAGAGTAAGGTGAGAAATTAAATCTAATAACTCTTTTTTAGTTTCTTCATCACCATCGATACGCATATTTTTAAGACTGCGCTGGTTTGAAAAAGCGAAAATCTTAATTAAATCGATAAGTGTACTATTGATTTCAAGATCAATACGTCGGTCAAAAGAATGGATATCGAACAACAAACCCTTTTCTGTAAATTGAACATAAAAGTCAAAAAAAGGTAGATAGCTATTGATACGAATAGTCGTTTTGTTTGAAATAAACTTTTTCGCTTGCAAGCGGAGGACACCATCGTGGGTGAGAATAAATGAAAAGAAAGTTTCTAAAATAATTAGAACGATATTCAGCAACAGACGGGGATGTTTTTGTCTTTGTTGCGTTTCACTCATAAAAGTTTATCCTTACAAATAGCAGTTAACCGAAGAATGGGACATCCTATCCCAAACTTAACACAATGTCGTGTTAAATATATTTACATGACTTAATTGCTTTGTAGAACAGTTTTGTAAATGGATCAAGTCTTTACTTTGATATTATAGAAATATTTTGTGGTCAAATCAGTCATCATCTCTCTCATCTGATTAGGAGTTTAGATTAATGGATAATGCAAATATAGAGACACAGGTAGAAGAGTCAGAAGAAAAAAATAAATTAAAATCAAGAAGTTCAAGAAAATCAGCTTTGGATTTTAGAAAGTATACCAAGCAAATTTGGTTGGCTGGGTTAGGAGCTTTTTCACGCGCAGAAGAAGAGGGCAACAAACTCTTTGATTCCTTAGTCAAAGTTGGTGAAGAACTAGAGTCAAAAACTGGAGACTTAGCAGATAACACCGTAGGTAAAGTCACAGAAAAAGCAAAAGAATCTGTATCTGAAACAAAAGATAAAGTAGAGAAAATTCTTGATACCAGTGTGAACCATTCTTTAAACCGGATTGGATTGGTCACTCCGAAGGATTTACAGCACATTGAACAGCTCTTGGTACAGCTTCATATTAAGGTGGATGCTTTAATAGAAGAAAACCAACAATTGAAAGAAAAATTGAATAAAAAGTAAAAAATGTTGGGATTTAGCAAATATATAACAGTTTTTTAGCATTTATTTTCGCTAAAAGCCCTGCTCTAGTATTGCGTTTTCCCCCAAAGCATTGCTATAAAGGCGTCATGGCCTTTTAAACTATAGCCTTGGACCTTAAACAAACGATATTAAGAGGATGTTTTATTCATGAATAAATCAGAATTAATCGATGCAATTGCTGAAAAAGGGGGAGTATCTAAGACTGATGCAGGCAAGGCACTCGATGCGACAATTGCGTCAATTACTGAAGCACTTAAAAAAGGTGACACAGTAACTTTAGTTGGTTTTGGTACTTTCAGTGTTAAAGAACGTGCTGCACGCACTGGTCGTAACCCTAAAACTGGTGAAGAGCTTCAAATTAAAGCAACAAAAGTACCTAGCTTCAAAGCTGGTAAAGGTCTTAAAGATTCAGTAGCTTAATCTTTTAAGATGATTAAACGCGCCAATATAGGCGCGTTTTTTATTAAAAATCTGAATTGACCAATATTGCTCATTCATTGATTGTGGTTTTTCAGTTAAAATTCTCCTCGAAATAAAATATTGGAATACTTATGGAATCGTTTCGTACAGTCATTAAGGGTTGGCTCGGCAAAGTCCTTCTAATTTTGTTTTTGACCCCTTTAGCACTTGTAGGTATTGAAGGATATTTTAATAGGGGAAACAAGGCTGATGTTGCAAAAACAGTAAATGGCCAAGAAATATCTAAAAAAGACCTTGAAACTTTAACTCAGTCTTACAAAGAACAATATTTAGCTGCTGTTAAAGGCGATGAGAGTTTACTTAATTTGCCTGTTATTCAGGCTAAGGCACTCGATATTTTAGTGTCGCGTAATTTGCTAATTCAACAAGCTGAGAAATTAGGTATCTCACTTAGTGATACTCAAATTGAGCAAATGTTAGCTCAACAGCCTAGTTTGCAAGAGAATGGACAGTTCTCGCAAAAACTCTATGAAAATTATTTACGTTCTATTGGTATGACAAGTCAGGGCTTAATTGCTAGTCTTCGTCAAGATCATGCTTTAAAAATGCTAACGTCAACTTTTTCTGATTACTCTTTAGTAAGTAAAGTTGATTTAATGCAAATTGCGAATTTGCAAACTGAACAACGTACGTTACATTTGGCTAGTATTAAATTAGATGGTTATAAAACTGGTTTAACTGCTTCTAATCAAGAAGCTACAGATTATTACAACAAACACCAAAATGAGTTTAAACAACAATCTTCTGTTGATGTGGATTATGTGGTTGTGTCGCCATCACTAATGGCTAAACCAGCTCCTGCAACTGAAGCTGAACTTCAACAAGCGTATAGTAAGTTTGTTGAAACTCAGAAAAAAGATGCTAAACGTACTGTGAAGCATATTTTAATTACTACAGATGCTCGTGATGATGCCGCAGCTCAAAAACTTGCTAAAGAAGTATATGCGAAAATTCAAGGCGGTCTGACATTTGCACAAGCTGCATCTCAGTTCTCTGAAGATCCAAGTTCGAAAGCAAAAGGTGGTTTAGTTGAAGCATATGCACCAGGTGTTTTTTCCGATGCATTTGATAAAACTGTAGTGAGCTTGAAAAATGGACAGATTTCTCAACCAGTAAAAACTCAATATGGTTATCATATTATTGAGGCAGAAACTCAAGCTAGTCAAATCCCTTCATTCGAAGCAGAGAAGGCGCGTTTAACTGCTGAGGTTGAAAAGAATAAAGTTGCAACTGTTTATTCAGATACCGTAAACAGTTTAAATGAAACGATTGTTGGTAATGATTCTTTAGAAGCTGTTGTACAAGAAGTAAAAGGTACAAAAGTTGAATCATTAAATGGCGTAACTTTAGCTACACAAAATCCATATTTAAGTGATCCAAACGTTAAAATTAAATTGTTTAATGATGACGTGAAAAATGGTGACCGTAATGCATCATCTAATATTCAGTTAGCGAATGGTGATACGGTATGGGTTAAAGTACGTGATTATCATGCTGCTGGTGTAAAACCTTTAGCACAGGCGATGAATGAAGCAAAAGCAAAAGTTATCGATGAAAAAGCGCGTAAAGCTGTTCAAGCTAAAATTGCTACAATGCTAGCTGAATTTAAAACTCAACCAGCAGATCAAGTAGTTGCTAAAAATAAAGTAGCATTTGAATCGGCTGGCGTATTTAGTCGTTCACAAGGATTAAAGCGTGAAATTGAGCGCGCGGCATTTAGTGCAACTACACCTAAGCCAGGTATGTGGTCTGTTACAACTGCAAATTTACCAAATGAGCTAGTTGTTGTTGCAGTTTCAAATGTAAATTCATCTGCTGCGAATGCTATCCCTGCTGATCAGTTACAGCAATTAAAGCAACTTTATCGTCAGTCACGTGGTCAACAAATATTGGAAGATTACAGTCAATATTTAAAATCACATGCGAAAATTAAATAATAATTTGATTCAATAAAAAAAAGCGCCTCGGCGCTTTTTTTTATTGG
Source organism: Acinetobacter oleivorans DR1 (assembly GCF_000196795.1). Taxonomy (NCBI): domain Bacteria; kingdom Pseudomonadati; phylum Pseudomonadota; class Gammaproteobacteria; order Moraxellales; family Moraxellaceae; genus Acinetobacter; species Acinetobacter oleivorans. Next base: position 2,274,659 of record NC_014259.1, on the reverse strand, counting down.
CAGTTAATCTAAGCTGTGCCCAATATATTGCTGTCTATATTGTTTAGGAGATAAATCAAAAATTCGTTTAAATGCCTGACTAAATGCTGTTTCGGATGAATAGCCAACCTTATTTGATATTTGCTGAATTGATAAGTTACTTGTGCGTAAATACTGGCTGGCTAAACGGAAACGGTAATGTTGTAAATAAGTTAGAGGTGGCTCACCAATAATACTGCTAAATAAGTTTGCAAATTTAGAACGTGACATACAGCATTGTTCAGCTAAAGATTCAACTGTCCATGTGACTTCTGGCTGGCTATGAATAGCAGATAGCGCATTGCTTAGTTCGGGATGAGTTAAAGCACTTAACCAGTTTTGTTGATCTGTCATCTGTTGAATATGATCACGAATGCATTCGATGAGCAAAATACTGACTAAGTGATCAATAATTTTGTCGTGACCCGGCCTGATTTTTTGAGTTTCGATTGCTAGAAAATAAAGTCCAATTTGTAGCCATTCAGGTGGGGTAGTTTGATTTTCATGCTGAATATGCATGATGGACGGCAGGGCATTAATAAGTGGCCCAGCCATATGGGTATCGATTTGACAGCGTAAAGATAGCAATAATGTATTATCTGGAGATGAAGTACCAAATTCGATGGCATCTTGTCTATGACCATTAAAAAGCGACGTTATATCTAAAGAATCTACCAATTTACTCGCTGTTGATTTTGAGTCAGTCGCACTATGTGCTTTCCCCGAAGGAATCAAAATAATATCGCCAGCAGTCGCTGTTATTTTTTCTGAAGTGTTAAGTTGAATATATACTGAACCAGTTAAAACAATATAAGCAAGTAGAGCAGATTGATCTTGTGTTTTAAAAGCCCATTCTCCTTGCGCTTTTAAATATATGTATTCAGACTTATTCAGGTGAATATCATCAAAAAATTTACTTAGTGCATCCATATTTAAATGATCAATCATTATTTTAATAAAATTATAGTGAGCTATAAGAATAGATCAACATGTGTTTTTAGGACAGAAAAGTGGAAGAAAATGCCAAAGACTTTAACATAGGTTTTTTGGACGGTTACTACTGTTAACTAAACACTATTTCTTTAACTATATAGACATATAGAAAAAGGAAATATAGCTATGAATGCACCAGTAAATGTTCAGCAAGAACTTATGCCAGTGCCTGCGTCTATGCGTGAAATAGATCGCAAACGCTTTTTATGGATGATTAGTCCTGCTTTACCTGCTATCGGTTTGGGTATTTTAGCTGGTTATCAGTTTGGTCCACGTCCTTTGAAGAAAGTTTTCGCATTAGGTGGTCCACTTTTATTACATGTCGTGATTCCTGCAATTGATACTATTATTGGGAAAGATGCTCGAAATCCGACAGATGAAGAAATTAAGCTATTAGAAAAAGATCCATATTACTCACGTCTTGTGAAGAGTTTTATTCCTCTACAGTATGCTGCGAATGTTTATGCATGTTATTTAACAAGTCGTAAAACAACATCTTTTATTGATAAGATTTTACTTGGTATCTCAATGGGTGCAATCAATGGTATTGCGATTAATACAGCCCATGAGTTAAGTCATAAGCATGATCGTATAGACCATATTCTGTCTCATCTTGCTTTAGTTCCAACTGGCTATAATCATTTTCGTATTGAGCATCCTTACGGTCATCATAAGCGTGCAGCAACACCAGAAGATCCAGCTTCATCACGTATGGGTGAAACATTCTATGAGTTCTGGCCACGTACTGTTGTTGGTTCTTTTAAATCTGCAATAGAAATTGAAAAAAATCGTTTGAAACGTAAAGGTAAAGAATTCTGGTCTTCAGATAATGAACTATTACAAGGCTGGGGAATGACTGCTGCTTTTCATGGTTCTATGGTTGGAATCTTTGGTAAACGTACAATTCCATATTTAGCGACACAAGCATTTTATGGCATTAGTCTTTTTGAGATTATTAACTATATTGAGCATTATGGTTTATTACGTCAGAAAAAAGAAAATGGTCAATATGAGCGTACAATGCCAGAGCATAGCTGGAACAATAATAACGTTGTAACAAACTTATTCTTGTACCAATTGCAGCGTCATTCAGACCATCATGCTTATCCGACTCGTCCATTCCAAGCATTACGTCATTTTGACGAGGCACCTGAGCTACCAAGCGGTTATGCAAGTATGTTACTACCAGCATTAATCCCTTCATTGTGGTTTAAAATAATGGATAAGCGAGTTTTTGATCATTATAAAGGTGATTTAAACAAAGCAAATATTTCGTCAAAACGACGTGCAAAAATCTTTAAGAAATTTGGTGTAGTTGATAAAGCGTTAGACAGTACAACTACCGAATAAATAAAAAATTTAATTCCTGAAATACGAAGCCCTCTAGTTTAATCACTAGAGGGCTTTTAAGTTTTTACATAAAAAGCTAATAAAAGAAGGAGAAATTTCCCTTAATTATTATTTTAGTTCGCTAGAAGATTTACCCAGTTCTCGGCGGGCAATGATTAATTGCTGGATTTGCTGAGTACCTTCAAAGATATCGAGAATTTTCGAATCACGTGCCCATTTTTCAAGTAACTCATCTTCGTTATAGCCAACACTTGCTGCCAATTCGACACATTTTAAAGTGATCTCATTACCCACACGACCTGCTTTAGCTTTTGCAATAGAAGCTTCCTTAGAGTTTGGTTTTTTGTTATCTGCCATCCACGTTGCTTTTAACATGAGTAGGCGAGCGGCTTCCCACTCAGCTTCCATACGGTAGATTTGAGCTGCAAGGTTAGAAGCATGTAGGTAGGGGGTAGAGTAATTAGGATCGAGTTGATCTTTAAAAATCTCTTTAATACGTTCTAGTGAAGCTTTAGCACAACCGATTGCCATTGCTGCAACTAAGGGACGAGTATTGTCAAAAGTTTCCATTACTCCAGCAAAACCTTTAGCGACATCTACTTCGGCATTACCTAAAAGGTTTTCGGCTGGCACACGGCAATCAATAAAACTAATCACTGCCGTATCTGAAGCTTTAATTCCTAATTTATGTTCGAGACGTTCAACCTTCATTCCCGGTGTACCTTTAGGTACCACAAATGACTTAATCGCTGCACGTCCAAGTTTGCGATCAAGCGTGGCCCAAACGACGACAGAATCTGCACGTTCGCCAGAAGTCACAAAAATCTTTTCACCATTTAAAATATAGTCATTGCCATCTTTGGTTGCAGTGGTGCGGATCGCAGCAGAGTCAGAGCCGCATCCTGGCTCAGTAATGGCCATTGCTGCCCATGTTCCTTTGAAAAGCTCCAATTGTTCATCATTTGCCACAGCAGCGATTGCTGAGTTTCCAAGCCCCTGACGCGGCATACTCAGCAATAAGCCTGTATCGCCATAACACATCTCAATGATTCCAAGAGCGGTCGACATGTTGGTTCCGTTACGAACACCTTCACTTTCTGTATCACCGCGCTTTCCAGCACCTGCAGCTCCAGCATTAATTCCTTCGCCACCTTCATTCATACCATCAATGAGTGAAGCGAGCATATCCAGCTCTTTGGGATAAGCATGTTCAGCTTTATCATATTTACGAGAAATAGGGCGTAAAACATTGATCGCAACATCATGTGCTTGATCAATCATCATTTTGAATTTTTTAGGATTTTGTAAATTCATTAAAGTATCCTCTGATTGATCATTTAAGCATGTAAGCCAGATTGTACAATTGCAGTAGCGCGTAGATCACGGTACCAACGTTCAACTGGATGTTCTTTTGTGAAACCATGTCCACCAAGAATTTGCACACCATCTGTACCGATTTTCATGGATTTTTCAGCACAAAGTAGTTGGGCTAGATAAGCTTCGCGGTGAAATGGCTTGCCTGACTCTGCAAGACTTGCCGCATTTAAAATCAACATACGCATCGCATCAATTTCAATAGCCATATCTGCAATCATGAAAGCGACACTTTGGCGATGAGAAATTGGTTCACCGAAAGCAGTTCGTTCATTGGCATATTTAATACAATAAGCTTTTACAGCTTCACATGTACCTACAGCCATTGCACACCACATTAAGTTACCCAAATCTAAAAAAGCAGTGTAATCAAAATCTGTTGCACCTAAGCGTAGAGCAGGTGTGTGATTAAAGCGAAGAGTTGCAGTTTCTGTGGCTTTAAGACCCATGGCCGAAGTGTTTTTAATTGAAATTGTGTCACCGCATTGCACGACAAATACGTCTGGTTTGCCGTTAAAGTCTGCACTTACTAAAAATACATCAGCTAAATCACCTAAAATTACTAATGTTTTTTCGCCATCAATAAAAAACTGATCATTTTCAAGTAATGCTTTTGTTTTTAAAGCATAAGGATTAAATGCTGGAGTTGCTTCTTGAACTGCAAAGGTTGCTGTAATATCTGAGTCTTCTGCAAAACATGGTAGGTAAATTGACTGAACTTCAGCAGAACCCCAACGTGTGATTGCATTGATAACGCTAAATGTACTGAGTAATCCTGCCGTTAGGCTAAAATCACCTTCAGCTAGTTTTTCAGCTATTAATAGATTACTTACAATATTTTGTTCGGTCGCGACACCACCTAATGCCTCTGGAAGCGCATAGTAGTTAAGACCTAAATCCTCAACATATTGCCAAAGACTTTCAGGAAACTGAGCATTCTGGTCAGCTTCATGTGCTAATCCTAATAAAACCTCTTGAGCAAATTGAGACATTGCATCAGAGGTCATTTGTTGTTCTTCAGTTAGGCTTAAATCAAATAGATTTTTTTGTTGGCGAGGTAATCGCTGTTGGGATATCTGTTTTGGTTTAAATGCTTTTTGAGTCTGGCTTAATGCTTTAAAACCAGCTTTTGAACCTTGATAAAGAGATTTTTCAACAAATTTACGTAACTTGAGTTGATCAAGTACATCGCTTCCAGCCAATCTGGTGATCAGCGATAAACCCAAACCCTGAGCTTTATTGATCATACTTGTCATGATTATGGTGTCCTAACACGTTGTTATTGTTTTATGCTGACACGCCTTATATTAAAAAACTATGTCGTTACTGACATTCAAAAAATGAGTAGATAAATGGCAAATAGAAAATAATAAAATTATAAGTTTTTGATTTTATTTGTTTAAAATTATTTGATGATTGGGTGGGTTGAGAGGTATTGACTAGAATGACATGGAATCATTCTAGTCCTTTATTAAATTAAGCAAAGTTACGAATCATACGTCGCACATTTGTTTTTGCATCAATAACTGTCATAAACGTATAGGCTCCAATAAACTTACGGCTAATAAACATAAATTCTTTTGGAGGAACTGAGAAATAACGTGATGCCATTGATTTACTTGCTTGCTGCATGACACGGCTATGTAACTGACTTTTCTTCCAGTCATAACGTTCATTTTCATCCATAAGGCCAGCAGGCATATCTGGATTATTTGCAGGGGTACTAAATGCTTCTGTCGCGATTAAAAAGACATCGGCCATGCCTGGTTTAATACTTTCAGGCATTCCATCAAAAAACTCATATCCAGTCATGGCTTGTACCATCGCATTTTTATCATGCTGATAACCTGCCTGAATGAGTTGACGTGCAACTGCTAACAGATGTTCATCAAACTGACGGATAGCACCAAAATCTAATAACACAATTTTGTCTTGAACGTCTTGGCCATTACCCAAACGAACAAGGTAATTACCAAAGTTAGGGTCAGTCTGCATTTCACCCCATTCAAAAATTTCACGAACTGCAATTTCGAGTGAAGCTTCACCGAGCTGATTACGACGCTCTTGAGGTAAAGACAACATCACAGGGCTATTGATTGGAACACCACGTTCAAAAGTCATGCAAAGTACTTGATTGGTACAGTATTCATCTACAATTGTCGGAACAATATAACGCTCGTCATCTTTTAAGCGTTCACCGAAACGACGGGTAGTGGCAGCTTCAACATCATAATCAACTTCACGATGCATCATTTCACGTACTTCATCAAACCACTGATCAAATTCACGGGTTTGTGGCACCATACGTGTCAGTTTAAGCATGTTCTTAAACAAGCTCATATCTGAATCAATTGCATTTGCAACGCCAGGATATTGGATTTTTAAAACTAACTCTAAGCCGTCTGATTTACGTGTTGCACGATGTACTTGTGCGAGAGATGCAGTACCAATTGGTTCATGATCAATCGTTAAATCATTTAATTTAGCACCCAGTTGCTCTTGTAGATGTGGCTTAATTGCAGGCCAATCTAAGGCAACGGTTTGGTTATTTAGGGTATTTAATGCTTGTGTAATCTCTTCTGGTAAAAAGTGTTCACCATAAAGAGCCATCATTTGGCCAATTTTAACAATAGAACCCTTAAGTTTACCTATTTCAGAAACCAGATAATTAGCTTGTTCGCTCATCGCTTTTTTGCGTTTCTTTTCTTTTTCTTCTTCATTAGAAAATAAAGAAGAGGCACTTGCAGTTGCCCAACGTGTTCCTGCAAGTAAAGAAGCTTTCGCGATTGATAAGCGTCGATCCATGGAAGAAGTTTTTAAACTCTTAAGCTTATCTTTCTGATTTGACATGAAAATAGAATCCTATGCGCATCATGCAGCCAAACGCTGGTGATCTAAAATTGTAACGAATATTACATGTTTTGAGCGTATTAAAATAGTTCTCTCAGACTGAATGATAGGCCGAAATGGTCATCTTTATTCCAATAATTCTTAAATAGCCTAAGCAATGTGGAAATTTAAGAAATTAAAACAATTCAGATGAGTAAAACTAAGATAAAACAGATCTTTGATAACAAAATGGATTACATTTTAAATTGAATCTTTAATTCAGATTTCTGCATCAAATGCAGGCGATTGGTCTGAATATGTTGCAATAACATCTGTTTGACTGAATCATGCATAAAACCAAGTGCATGAGCTTTTACTATAATGATGCTAGGAAGGGTGTAAAAGAAGTACTTAACATCATCAAGAGTTGCATTATTAAAAATACCTTGTTCAATTAACGTCTGCTGCAAAAATTGCTTTTCATTTAATACAGAATCTGAAGATTCATCCCAAAAACGGTGACGCATAGCCATCAGATTGTTGTGTTTATAACTCATAAAATTGTCAGCTCAGACTTCAAATCTAAATAAAATATATGGAGTCGAGCAACGAATATCAAGTTGAGATTATTTTTTCTTCAGTTGCTGTTTGAATTTTTATGTAACTCTTGTAAATAGCCTAAGCAAATTTAAAAATTTTTCTAAAAAAACTATAATCGAAACAATTTCATCTATAACACCACTTATTATGACTCCTGCATGTAGATTGTTAAAAAGTAATAAAATCGAATTTTCTATTCATGAATATGAACATGATTCAAATGCTAAAAGTTTTGGATTAGAAGCAGCCGAAAAATTAGATTTAGATGTAAACGAAGTATTTAAAACTCTAATGGTAAGTGACGATAAAAATTATTTCGTTGCTGTCTTACCAGTTAATCATCAATTAAATTTAAAAAAAGTAGCTACGGCGTTTGGATGTAAAAAATTACAGATGGCTAATCCTAAAGATGCTGAACGTTTAACAGGATATTTAGTAGGAGGGATTAGTCCTTTAGGTCAAAAGAAACGATTAAAAACGGTCATTGATGCATCAGCTCAAAACTTTAATAAAATTTATGTAAGTGGTGGAAAAAGAGGGCTGGATATTGGTTTAAATCCAAAAGATTTAGCTCAGCTTTTAAATGCTCAATTTGTTGATGTACTTGATCAATAATAATGGCTTAAAAACTTACTTTAAGAACTAACCATGATTCTCTATCTGTATTGAGAAAGTACTTTATTGCAGATCTTTTTTTAAAAGAGAGAAGCACAAATAATGAAGAAAAAGCTTGAACTATCAAATGAAAATGATTATCATTATTGTTAATGGCGATATAGCTATTTTCTAAAGGAGCAAAGACATTGGTTGTAATATCAATCTTATATTCTATTCGTTCATGCTCATTTTCTTATGAATTTTAGAGTTATACCAGAAGCACCAACAATGAGAATAGCGAAAGGTGAGTTGATTTCTGGTATATGACACCTGCGAGACATTATAAAAATATGCAGGTTCAAGTAGCGGTAAATGGAACTAAGAAAAATAAATACTATCAGCGCAACAAAAAGAATAAACCAAGAGTGGCAAGCGAGGATGGCTTGCCACTCTTGTATTTACAGTTAGCTTCATACTTATTCATATTGTTCAACCTTTTTAGAGTATTAACGCTATTCAGTAACAGATCTATTATATTTTTGACTAAAAAATAACCACTAATGTTTCATTTATTAATATCCTGCCTTTTAAACCAATTTTTTGTATACCCTGAATAAAACATGATCAAAAAAGAGGTAAAAGCGTGCTTATTTTTCATGGAAAACCTGTTCATGGAGCAATTTTTGATATGGATGGGACAATGTTTGATACTGAGAGGTTGCGGTTTCAAACATTGCAACAAGCATCTCAAGAACTCATTGGACAGGAATTTTCACACGAATATTTAATGCAATGTTTAGGTTTAAGTGCAACTACGGCTGAACAATTGGCTCAACGGTTATATGGGGTAAATGTTCCCTATAAGGAAATTCGAAAAAAAGCTGATGAGATGGAACTTGAATATATTCGGAAACACGGTGTACCGATTAAAAAAGGTTTAGTTCAAGTTTTAGAACGTTTACGAAAATCTGGTTTAAGAATGGCTGTTGCGACTTCAAGCCGTAGAGCAATTGCCGAAGAATATTTAATTAATGCGAATGTTTATAAATTTTTTGATGTGATTACCTGTGGTGATGAAGTCGAACAAGGAAAGCCGCATCCTGAAATCTTTTTAAAAGCTGCTAGTCAACTTCACTTGGATGCTAACCAGTGTCTTATGTTTGAAGATTCTGAAAATGGTTTAACTTCGGCTCACACTTCAAAAGGTTTGACGATTTTATTAAAAGATATTAAAGAACCAAATGATGAAATGCTGGAAAAAGCACATTTTTATTATGATCAGATGTATGACTTGTTAACTGATCTCGACCAATTTATTCCTGTTATGGATATGCCAGATATGCAGGAGCCTTTTCCGCAAAGCCTAAATCAACTGACGGTTGGAATACATGGTTTCGGTGCTATTGGCGGTGGTTATATAGCGCAAATCTTGTCACATTGGGATGGGTACACAAAACCAAAGAGAATTATTGCTTCAACACGTAATAGTCTTTTTCGAGAGGCTGTGAATGCATTTGGAACTTATAGTATTCGCTATGGTCAATTTTCTTATGATGAACGTATTGAGAATATGACTATTGTTGATTCTGACAATGAACAACAAATGTTAGAGATGTATACACATTCAAGTTTGATTGCACTTTGCTTACCTGAGCAAGCTATAGAGGTTGAGTCAAAAATAATTGCAAAAGGATTATATGCGCGTTTTAACTCGCCACTTGAAACATGTATTGAACCGTTAACTTTTCTAATTATTTTAAATAAAGTCGGTGCGAAATATTTGGTTATGAAGCATCTTAGAGACGCTCTACTAGAGTTAACTAACGATGAAGATGTAACTGAGCATATTTTAAAAGAACATTACTTTTGCGACACTGTTGTAAACCGCATGGTTTCAAAGCTATCTAATCAAAATTTATATCGCCAACTTCGCATTAAGCATCACTTTCTTGAACAGCATTTATCTGATGTCGAGCATGAAGAACAAGTCGAAATTGAAGATTGCAATAAACTGACTCAAGATCAGCAAAACCAGGCATCTTTATATGTTGATAACATGCGCCGTAATTTCCAGCCAGGTCATATATTACAAAGCATGGACCTAATTCTGTTTCATAGTGAAACGGATATGCCAATTTATGTAGAAAAAGGCAGCCCTTTACTCGAAAAGTTACGTCAAGTTGTCTTGGTTAATCAGATTACAGATATTCAATTAATCAAAAATCGACTATGGAATGGCGTGCATGCCATGCTTGCTTGGTACGCATCTTTACTAGGTTATGAATCTATTGGTATTGCCATGGGTGATCATTCAGTTAAAGCATTTGCAGAAAACTTAATTAGAGAAGTAAAGCAAGGGCTTGCAATTGTATTACCTAACTATGCAAAAGATTTGGATCGTATGGCACAAAGCTTTCTAGACTCATGTGAATATGCTTTTAAAGACCCTTGTCAACGAGTGGCCAGAGATCCACTTCGCAAATTAACTCATAATGAAAGAGTAATTGCGTCAATTGAGGTGAATATAGGTCATGATTTGCCTTATAAAAACTTATTAAAAGGCGCTGCGCTAGGGTATGCGTATGCAATTCAATATTTAGAAATTGAAGAGGCTGATGTAATCAAACATTTACAACAGCAAATTCAAAAAATGGATATGAATACTACCCAAAAAAGACAACTTGAAGTTGAGTTAACGCAATTAGTTCAATATTTATTTTCTGAACAAGGCAAACAGCCTTTAAACATGAATATTACCAACTCGAAAAGTACGCGTACTCAGTATGCTTAAGTTCGTTTAAATAATTAATGTTCTACAACTGAAAGGCAAACGTGCTTTAATATGAAAATTGAATGATTTTGAATTAAAGCTGTGTTGCTAAAACCTTCGACGTTCATGGTGCCAACATCTATACGGGATTATCCCGAATGGCATCTTGGGCGCCAAAATTATGCTTTATGGTATTTAGAAATTAATGATCAAAAAGTAGTTGATTATTTAGATGCCTTGCGCGCGCATTTTTCAGAATTCTTATTAGAACCCAATAGCCGTCAATATCATATCACGCTGTTTATATGTGGATTTTTAACACACGAAACTGAACTCTATAGTGATGACTTTAGTTTGAGTGAATTTGAGCAGCAAAGAGAAATCTTAAGAAAAGAGAATTTTTCCTCATTTCAATTAAAAATTGGTTCAATTGATAGTTTTACTAGTGCTTTATTTGTAGAAATCCAAGACACCGAAAATATTTTATCTCAAATACGTCAAAAGTTAGGTTTAGTTTCTAATGAAATTGCCGCTTTAGAGTATTGCCCACACATTACATTGGGATTATATGAAAATGCCTATAGTAGTGATTTGATTTTACATAAAATTTCTGAATTACCTGTACAATACAAACACGCTGAATTTGATCTTAAGTTCGAGCATCTAACGTTTGGTTATTATCAAGCTCAAACTTTACAAGGTAAGTTATATCCATCTCAGCATTTGTTTTTAGGTGATTCATGTTGCAACTGATTTTAGGTGGAGCCCGTTCTGGTAAAAGTCGACTGGCTGAACAAACGGCAATAAATAAGCAATTAGCTGTGACTTATGTTGCTACGGCGCAAGCGCTTGACCCAGAAATGCACAGTCGAATTGAACATCATCAAAATCAGCGTCCTGCTCACTGGTCTTTGGTTGAAGAACCATTATATTTAGCAAATGCTCTGCAAAAAATTGATAGACCTAATCAAATTATTCTGGTGGATTGTTTAACGCTTTGGCTAACCAATTTGTTACTTTTAGATGATCAAAGTGTTCAACAACTTGAGTGTGAGCAGCTGTTAAAAGTTTTACCTACGCTTGAGTCAGAAGTTATTTTAGTAAGTAATGAAACGGGTTTAGGCGTTGTGCCACTCGGTGAGATAAGTCGACGATTTGTCGATGAAGCAGGCAGACTACATCAAGCTCTAGGGCAAATTGCAGATAAGGTTGTGTTTTGTGTGGCGGGTTTTCCAATGATTTTAAAAGGTGAGAAATAAAATGAACTGGTGGTTAGAGTCTGTACAGCAACCAAATTTGGACGCAAAACAACAAGCAGAGCAACATCAACTCCAACTCACAAAACCTACTGGTGCCTTAGGTGATTTAGAACTGATAGCAGTTAAACTTGCCAGTTTACAGTCAAATGCACATCCACAAGTTAGCCATCCCTGGATTACGATTTTTGCGGGCGATCATGGCGTGGTTGAAGAAAATATCTCTGCATACCCTCAAGCTGTAACTCGTCAAATGCTGCAAAACTTCACGACTGGCGGGGCAGCAATTAGTGTAATTGCCAAATATCATCAAGCTCATTTGCAAGTGATTGATTGCGGTACCGTAGGTGAAGCATACCAATACTCAGGCGTTGAACGTCATTGTATTCGAGCTGGTACAGCAAATTTTGCTAAACAAGCTGCAATGAATACTGAAGAATGTCGTGCTGCTCTAGAGTTAGGTAAAAATAGTGTAGACACGGCTAAAGCCGACGGCGCGGATATTTATATTGCCGGTGAAATGGGAATTGGAAATACCTGTTCTGCTTCTGCCTTAGCATGTCTTTTATTAAATGATACTGCTGAGCAATTAACTGGAGTAGGGACAGGAATTGGTGCCGATCAGTTAAGACATAAAATTGAAGTAATTGAACAAGCAATTGAGCTTCATCATAAACATGTTGCTGGTGATGCGTTTAAAACATTGTGTGCAGTTGGTGGATTGGAAATTGCTGCAATTGTAGGTGCTTATATTCGATGTGCACAGATTGGTTTACCTATCATTGTGGATGGCTTTATTAGTTCGGTCGCAGCTTTGTGCGCGGTACGAATGAACCCTAAAGTACGTGATTGGATGTTATTTGGCCATCAATCGGCAGAATATGGCCACCATCGTATTTTACAAGAACTCAATGCTGAGCCGATTTTAAAAATGAATTTGCGGTTAGGTGAAGGGAGTGGTGCAGGTACTGCTTTGTCATTAGTTAAAATGGCATGTGTATTACACAATCAAATGGCTACTTTTGCTCAAGCTGCCGTAAGCGGGGATAAAATTGGGTAAATTCAGAATCGATTTACTCAGACATGGCGAGAGTCAATATAGCCATACTTTACGTGGCCATTTGGATGATGAGTTAACGGAAAAAGGTTGGCAGGAAATGCAGTCAACCATTGAGCAAGTTGCAAATCAGTCATGGGATGTCATTATAAGTTCATCATTAAAACGTTGTGCTTGTTTTGCTGAGCAACTTGCAAAGACAACTCAGCTACCTTTACTTTTAAACCATGACTTAAAAGAAATGTATTTTGGTGAGTGGGAAGGCGTCTCAACTCAGCAAATTTATGAAACTTCACCAGAATTACTGGCAAATTTTTGGCAAAAACCGAGTCAGTATTGCCCACCTCGTGCAGAAACATTAATGCAGTTTCAAACAAGGGTTCTTAAAGGCTTTCAAGAACTACTCATAGAAATGCAAAACCAAAACTGGCAACATGGATTGGTTGTTACCCACGGTGGTGTAATTAAGCTATTGGCTTGTTTAGCCAAGCAACAATCTTTAGATGATTTACTGAAAATGCCGGCAGAGCTTGGGAAATTATATTCATTCGAATTTTCTGAAACAGATGGTCAATTAACTTTCATGTTGAGATAGCAAATTTATATTTTTATACATATGTAAGTTATTATTTTTATAAAAATATTTGAGTATTTGTAATAGAGCTGTCATTGCCAAAAATTAAGCTATTGGCATTTCTTATTAATCACTCATCTGACTTATGAATATTTTATTTAAAACGACTGTGCTTGCAGCCTCATTATTACTTGTGGCTTGTAACAATAATGATGATCAAACAACTGCCCTAACAAACTCATCAAAATATTATCAAACAAAAACACCTTATCAACCACAACAAGAAATAAAAAATTATGAAACAGCACCCAATGGGTTCCAGCCAGTTTTTACAGAATTAGTGGCACGTCACGGTTCAAGAGGTCTCTCAAGTCTGAAATATGATTTGGCACTTTATAATTTATGGAAACAGGCAAAAGCAGAAAATGCCTTAACACCATTAGGTGAACAATTGGGTGCTGATTTAGAAGCAATGATGAAAGCCAATATCTTATTAGGCTATGGCGTGGAAGGAATTCGCCAGTACGGTTATGGAAATGAAACCATGACTGGTATTTTAGAACACCGCGGCATTGCAGATCGTTTATTACAACGCTTACCAAGTCTTTTAAATTCGCAAGCATCTATATTGGTACAAAGTTCTGGGGTAGATCGTGCAGTTGATAGTGCTAAATTCTTCACTGCTGAACTCATTCAACAACAACCGCAACTTAAAGATAAAATTGTGCCAACGTCTTATACTAGTTTATCGAGTGAAAGCGTTCCAAATGTTGAAGATGGTGGTGTTGATCGTTTTAAACTCTATTTTCATAGTTTGAATGCAGATGAAGACTTGACTCAACCACTTAGTGCTAGTCAACAAAAAATTTATAATGCTAGTCAGACCTATCAAGATTTTGAAGAAAATAATAAAGATTTAGCCCAAAAGTTAGATGAGTTATCAAAAAATACAGCAGCTGAAAAAACTGCCCAAACTGTACTTAATCCGATTTTTAAAGCAGACTTTATGAAAAAACTGGGTACAACAGGTTATAGCTTTAGCAATACCGGATCCTTTACTATAACTTCACCAAAAGGTGAGCAAATTACAGAAAAAGGTAAGGGTAAAAATACAATTGCCAGTGCAGTTGATGCTGCAGCTTATATTTATGAGCTCTATTCAATTTCTGGTGGCATGAAAGATGAGTTAAAAGGTATCGATTTTGATAAATATATGCCGTTAGATGCTGCGAAATTCTACGCTGAATTTAATGATGCAAACGATTTTTACGAAAAAGGTCCAAGTTTTACAGAGTCAAATCAAGTCACGAGTGAAATTGCTCAAGGACTTAAACAGGACCTATTCCAACAAGTTGACGCCGTGGTGAATAAAGCTCAGCCTTACAAAGCAGTTTTACGGTTTGCCCATGCTGAAATTATTATTCCTTTAGCAACCAGCCTAGATTTACATAATATGATGCAGCCTTTACCACTACGTCAGACCTATAATTACTCAACTAGCGCATGGCGTGGTGAAGTAGTTTCACCTATGGCGGCAAATGTTCAATGGGATATTTACCAAAATAGCCAAGGCAATACTTTGGTAAAAATGCTTTATAACGAAAAAGAAACTTTGTTCAAATCTGCATGTAACTATGCACGTTATACACCAACTAGTTTTTACTACGACTACATCAAATTGAAACAGTGCTATCAAATGCAATAGATTTTTAGTTTTTGAAGTCTTTAATGGGAATAGGGATTGCTATTCCCATTTTTATTTCTTCATAATCCAATTTGCTTTTAAATATAGATCAGTTAGAGACTTGGATATGACACCTTTTTGGATTGCATTGCAATTTTTAACTGTTCTGCCTATTGAGCTAAAGACAATGCCTACGGCGCAACAAAATGGTCGAGCTATTTTGTTTTATCCACTGGTCGGGCTGATTATTGGCGGCATTCTTTTTCTTATCTCGTGTCTTTTAGTTAAATTACCCGTTATTTTGCTTACTGCTATCATAATGACTTTATGGATTTGGCTGACAGGGGGATTACATCTAGACGGGCTAGCAGATACGGCAGATGCATGGGTAGGTGGTTTTGGAGACAAACTACGCACTTTGCAAATTATGAAGGATCCAAGTTGTGGTCCAATTGGAGTGCTAAGTTTAGTTATTATTTGTTTGCTCAAGTTTGTACTGATTTATGTGTTGATTGAACAGCATCAAACGTTATTTTTAGTCTTTGTTCCCGTACTTGGCCGTGTTGTGCCGTCTATTTTGTTTTTAACTACACCATATGTCCGTGAAAAAGGTTTAGGTCGTTCGTTGACTGATCATTTACCTAAAACAGCCTCATGGATAATAACTGCGATAGTTTTGTTATTGGCTTTATATTGGGAATGGCAAGGGCTCATCGCCATTATTGGCTTTTTGATCAGCCTGGTTTATTTAAGACATCTGTTTATTAAAAGAATTGGCGGTATTACAGGTGATACAGTAGGGGCAGCAATTGAGCTTAGCGAAACCGTGCTGCTTTTTTCTTTTGTGGTGAGTTATTTTTATTTAGTTTGATGTTGAATTCCGACAAAGAAAAATAAAAAAGCCCTCAAAAATGAGGGCTTAATTGATCTTCTTAAAAAGATGTATTAACGATTTGGTAAAACGTCTTTTAAAGCTTCATGCATTTCAAGTAATGTTTTTTCAGTCGTTTCCCAGTCAATACAGCCATCAGTCACTGATTTACCATATTCGAGATCACAAAGATTCTCAGGAATATCTTGGCGGCCGCCTTTTAAGTGACTTTCAACCATAAGACCAACAATTGACTTATTACCATCTAAAATTTGTTCAGTAATATTTTTAAGAACAAGTGGTTGTAAGTATGGGTCTTTATTTGAGTTTGCGTGGCTCGCATCAATCATGATTTTAGTGCTAACTTTTGCTTTCGCTAAAGCATTTTCAGCTTCTTCAACAGAGCCAGCATCGTAGTTCGGCTTACCATTACCACCACGTAATACTACGTGTGCGTAAGGGTTACCACTCGTATTAATAATCGAAACTTGTCCGTCTTCATTAAGACCTAAGAAGCTATGACCATATTTAACAGACTGCATCGCATTGGTTGCAACAGTTAAACCGCCATCTGTACCATTTTTAAAACCTACTGGTGATGATAGACCAGAAGACATTTCGCGGTGAGTTTGGCTTTCAGTTGTACGTGCACCAATTGCAGACCACGAAATTAAGTCTTGGTAATACTGCGGAGAGTTCGGGTCAAGTGCTTCAGTTGCACATGGTAAACCTTTTTCATTTAATTCAAGCAAAAGCTTACGACCAATACGTAAACCTTTTTCAATATTAAAAGAGTCATTCATGTCAGGATCATTAATGAGACCTTTCCAACCAATTGTTGTACGTGGTTTTTCAAAATAAACACGCATAACTAAATATAGTGAATCTTTAACCTTTTCACTTAATGCTTTTAAACGATCGGCATATTCGTGAGCAGCTTTTGGATCATGAATAGAGCAAGGACCAATAACGACAAACAAACGCTTATCTGAACCATCTAAAATATTACGAATGGTATCGCGACCTTTTAGAACAGTTTGTGAAGCAACATCAGATAAAGGAAGTTCTGATTTAAGCTCGGCTGGTGTTACAAGAGTTTGAATGCTTTTAATATTAACGTCGTCGATATCTGGCTTTGAAACGGAATTTGAATGTGTAGTCATTGCTGTCACTGGTTCGATCATACTAAAGGTTGTTTTGTGTACTGAATATACCATGAAATAATTATGAAAATCCTACATCTCATGGTATTTCAGTTTGGAAAAATCTTATTGATTTTGCTATCTTTCAGTTGAGTTGCTTGTTTTTTCGGCAACTACAGCTTGTTGTTGTACCACAGGTGCTTTCGGTTTTGCTTTGACTGGGTGAACCATAAAGTTAACACCGAGGGCAAATAAGGTAATCCCTAAAATTTTTCGGATTAAACGTTCTGGCATACGAGAACTAATGAGCGTACCAACAATAATTGCAGGAATTGAACCCACCAATAACCACATAAGAAGCGTAAAGTCGACGTTACCAGCACTCATATGTCCAAGGCCAGCCACTAAAGTGAGTAATACGGCATGTACAACATCTGAACCAATAATTCGAATCATTGGCAAGTTCGGGAACATGATCACGAGTGCCATAATCCCAAATGCACCAGCACCGACTGATGAAAGCGTTACGAATACACCTAAGATGATACCCATCACCACGATAAAGCTACGTTTCTTATGGATAGCTAAATGCTCAGTCTCAGTTTGAGTGACTTCTTTACTTCTAAAACGACTAAAGAACTTCTCAATACGAGAGCGGAAAATGATAGATACACCAGTTAAAGTCAGCATAAAACCTAATACCATGGTGAGTACAGCTTTATAGTGTGTTGACTGACTTAAATAATGCTCAAGTATCCATGTGGTACCGAAAGATGCAGGAATACTGCCTACTGCTAACCATAAAACAATTGGCCAGACAATATTGAGCTTTCTAGCGTGAACCATTGATCCACAAAATTTTGAAATTGCGGCATAAAGTAAATCGGTACCAATTGCGATATGAGGTTCAATTCTAAAAAGGCCAATTAAAATTGGTGTCATTAATGATCCACCACCAACTCCTGTAATCCCTACACAGAAACCAACTAACATACCTGCTAAGATAAATTCAAAAGCACCAGACATCTTTATCGCCACTTATCACGAAACGCACATATCTTATTCCTTTTAGAGATAAACAGTTGTCATGAATAATGATTTGCTTATGCAAAAAAAAGCTAAGCAATCAAAATATTGCTTAGCTTGTTCTATTTTTCATCATTTTTTAAAGAAAAAGATTATTTTGAAGACTTTAGAGGATTAACTAAAAGTATAAGAATAAAAGTTAATGGCGTTGCAAAGATCCACCAACTGACAAAACCAATTGAAAATTTATAGTGTTGAATAAGAATAAATGCACATAAACCAAATAGCATGAATGCAGCTATTTTAATGTGTCGGTAATATTTTTGAGCTAACGATTTGAAATGACCTGTTGATTTCGGCGATCGATATTTTTCGCTCGCCATAAATAGTAAATACATACCTAATAAAATTAAGATGAAAGCTATAAGAATCATGAGCTCACCTCAGTATCTAGTTTATTCAGCTTTTTTTGAATCTTTGCGACAGCTTTATGCTGGATAGGTTGAATTTTGCAGAATATAAAAATTGCTAAAGCTGCAAAGATCCACAAAAATACATCTACACGTGCAAAGGTCCAATAATCTCTGAGGCTTTGAACATACTCATGTTTAAGTAAATAACTTAGATTTAAGATGGGAAGTGCAATACAAAGCATAATAAAAACGCAAAGTTGAGTTCGCCACAAATGCTGCTTTTTAGTGAATAAAGCAATGATCAAGCTGATTAACCAAACTAAGAAAAAACTATAAATTTCATAATTGATGGTGGTTGATGTGACTGTAAACAATCGATTCGCGCTTAAATAGGCGACAGTTGCACAAGGTAATCCAACAAACGCTGCAACATTTAATCGGTCAACTAAGTAATGCCCGAAATGAAACTTACAATTCTTATTTTGAATTTGTCGTTTAAGACTCCACAGTAACAAACCAGAGGCAATCATTACACAGCCTAAAATGCCTGAGAAAAAGAATCCTAAACGAAGTAAAGGTTGAGCAAATGTTGCCATGTGCAGGCCATAAACACCCGCATTCAATGTCGCAATAGGGCTATTATTACGTGTGTCTTCTAAGACTTTGCCGGTTGAAGCATTTAATGTAATTTGAGCTTGATTACGAGTAATAGAGCGGTCTTCTTGCTGAATAAATGTAATTTGCGCCTGATTGGTATTCGGATTTTTTACACTAATCGTTGATAAAGGTTGATTACCCCAACTTTGTTGAACTTGATTCAATAGCTTATCAATAGCTAAGTTTTGAGCAGGCTGAATTGATTGATTCTCAAGTACAGTCTTTGTGCGGATTTCCGTAAAATATTGATAAGGGTTTTCAGGGTAAATCTTTTGCATTCCCCAAGGTAGATATAAATAAAAGAAAATAGCTAAGCCCGTAAATGTAATGGTTAAAAAGAAGGGCAGTGCAACGACTGAAGAAATATTGTGAAAGTCTAGCCATGAACGCTGAGACTTAAATGTGCGTAAAGTAAAAAAGTCGGTAAATATTTTTTTATGGGTAATAATGCCTGAAACCAAAGCAATCAGCATAATAAATGCGGCAAGACATACGACTAATCGCCCAACTATGATTGGAATGCCAAAAAGTTGGTAATGGAAGCGGTAAAAAAAATCTCCGCCTAGAGTTGCCGAAAGTTGAAGTTCTTTTCCCGTGTTAGCATCAAGTGTGGTATTGCCATAACCGCCGTCAGCTTTTTCCCAATACATAGTGTTGACGGGGCTTTCTGGTGTAGCAACTGTTAAATACCAAGATTTGGCATCTGGAGCGTTTTCTTGTAAATAATGATATGCTGTTTTAATAGCAATATCTTGCTTTACATCATATTGTGCAAGTGCAGGCTGCATCCATAAATTAATTTCGTGGCGGTAATAAGATAGGCTACCCATTAAGAAAATAGCAAATACGAGCCATCCAAATATTAAGCCAGTCCATGAGTGTAGCCATGCCATAGATTGACGTATACCTTTATGCATAACCCACCACACGTGTCACAAAAAAGAAAAGGGCGCACAAAACAATTGATAGCCCAGTGAGTTTCAAAAGTGATTGAACGCAGAAACCAACAATCACAAAGATGACGTAAAATAGAATTGCTATAAATGCTGCGAGATATATAGCTTCAGCTTTGTCGAGGGTCAAAAGGAAAATTCCAATGAGTCCAAGACTTAAATACGCCATACAGGCAAAGCCCATACCGAAAACTAGCAAGAATCGATAGAAAACTTTTATACGATATGACACTGGGAGATTTACAGTTTTGGACATCTTTACTGACACATACACAAAGAATAATAAGTAAAGCCAATCCCTAAATTGGGATTGGCTACGATATTAATATTTAAACTTTACAGCAACTGTATAGTTGGCAGAAGGACCATAAAAAGCTTGGCCATCTGGAAAACTATTTAAATATTTCTTGTCAAAAATATTATTACCATTTGCTTGAAGTGTAATATGATCGTTGACTTCATAGCTGGCCATTAAATTAACTAAAGCATATGCATCTTGTTTAATCGTACTGTTAACATTTGAATCATATAACTTTATCCCATCTTGCCATTGTAACCCTGCACCAACTTTTAGCTTCGGTAAAACTGGTGGCGTGTAGGTGGTTAGCACGTTAAGTGTCTGGTTTGGATTATAAGTTCTTGCTTCGCCGCCATTCTTAATATCTTTAATACTAAATTGAGCATAGCCGAAAGAAAGATTCACATTATTTGTGATTTGACCTGATAAGCCGACTTCTACACCTTGTGACTCTAAATCACTGGTTGGTACTTTTCGATTAAGTGGATTTCCATCAGAGCTGCGTAGAGGGTAATTATTTTGTTCAGTTTTAAATACTGAAAGTGTTCCTGTTAAACGGTCATCTAACCATGAACTTTTTACGCCCATTTCATAGCTTTTACCATCAATAGGTTTTAAAGCTTGATTGGTATCTTTATCAATACCAGTTTGAGGACGGAAAATTGAGGTGTAACTCATATAACCTGTATATTCAGGTGTAAAGTTATAAGTTAGTCCAACATAGGGTGAGACTTTACTTTCACTATATGACATTGGGGAACCATAACTTTCACCTTTACTTTCAGCTTGGACATAGTTTGCACCAAGTAAAAGTTTTAAATCTTCATTAAGATGTAAGCGTGTCGCAGCATAGATGGAATTAATATTCTGCTTATAGTTTGCAGCTTCTGTGAAATCTGACCAAGTTATAGATTGAGGTGTCCAACTTGACCAATCCGTAGTGGTTGATTTTATGACGTTACTATCGTTAATCGTTCCTGTAGATTGTTTATCTTGCTGATGACTACGTACATAGCTATAGCCTAAAGATGCTTCATGTTCTCGATTGAAAAGTTTATATGTTCCTTCGAGATTTAAATCGACAGCATGTTTTTCTTGGTGCTCTTGACCACCCCAAGGGGTTAGAGAAACACCTGATCCATCAGCTTTTGGATAACCATAATAATAAAGAAGACGACTATTATGTTTGGTATCAAGATAGTTATAGGTCAGCTTAGCGGTCCACTGATCATTAATTTTTTGCTTTAATTCAACAAAAGCATTTTGTGTTTCATTATCCCAGTGTGCCCAGTCGGGGTTTGGATTATATGAGCGGTCATATGAAATTTGTTTACCATTGGCATCTAACAAAGGCAGAGCACCCCAGTTGTTTGCATTGGGTTTATTTTGTTCTTGGCTATAACCAGCGGTCAGTAAAGTACTATCTGTCAAATCAGCTTCAATAATACCTGCGAAACCATTTCTCTCTGACGAATATCGATTAAGGTAAGAATCACCAGTTTGCTCATAGCCCATAATACGGCCACGTACTTTTCCACTCTGTATGATTGCGCCAGAGACATCAGCTTCATAACGCTGAGTATCCCAAGAACCATAACTTACACCGCCACTTGCTTGGAATTCTTGAGTCGGGCGTTTTCTAATATTGTTGATTGTTGCGCTCGGGTCACCGAAGGCGTTAGTTAAAGAATCAGCACCTTTAACGACTTCTACACGATCATAGAAATAAGTATCAGGATTCGTATTGTTATAGTTATAACCTGAGAGGGGAAAACCCACGCCGTCAGTTAATATATTTGAAATCTCAAAACCGCGAGCCATATAAGTAGTTCGCTCAGTTTCTTGATTAGATACGGTTACACCGGGAGTATTTTTTAAAACATCTCGTGTACTGGTAAGTCCGAAATCTTCAATTTGCTGACGAGTAACGACATTAATAGTTTGAGGGGTTTCTTTAGCCTCAATATTAAGCTTGGTTGCGCTACTCGAGTTCTTAACATTATATGCTTTGGTTTGTTCAGAAGACTGCTCAGCATTTGATGCTTTAACTTGGATCGTCTGTAAAGATTGTACCTCTGAGTCTTGAGCATAAGAGAGGTTCGCATAACAAATCGCGCAGGCGATTACGGTAAGCTTAAATGGTCGAGGTGGGATATTCATAAGATTAAAGATAATGTAAATAATTCTCATTTATTTTATTGTTTGTAAATGTAAGCTACAATTCAAATTGCATTGTTAATTTAGATTAAAAGATGGTGAATGAATGTAATTTTAGATAGTTTGTGCTGTGACTGCTTTTGGTAAGTACATATCGATCAAGTTCAAGATTGATAAACCTCTATGCTAGAATGCATTATTTCAAATTCTTGGGTAAATCGCCTTGGCAAACCGAAAACTTAAAATAGGCATTGTAGTTGGGGAAGTTTCTGGAGATACGCTTGGTGTGAAACTTATGCGTAGTTTTCGAGAACAAGGAATCGATGCCGAATTTGAGGGAATCGGTGGTCCTCAAATGATTGCTGAAGGTTTTAACAGTTATTACCCAATGGAAACTCTGTCTGTGATGGGGATTGTTGAGGTATTAAAAGACTTAAAAAAATTATTCGCTGTACGTGATGGTTTAATCAATCAATGGACTCAAAATCCAGTTGATATTTTTATTGGTATTGATGCACCAGACTTTAACCTTAGACTTTCGAAAAGTATTAAAGAAAAGAATCTTCCAATAAAAACAGTTCAATATGTCAGTCCTTCAGTTTGGGCGTGGCGTCAAGGACGTGTTCATGGCATTAAGCAGAGCATAGATTTAGTACTTTGCTTATTTCCTTTTGAAAAAGTTTTTTATGAACGATATGAAGTTCCAGCAGCATTTGTAGGCCATCCATTAGCTAAACAATTGCCACTTGAAAATCCAATCCAAATTGCCAAACAGCAATTAGGTCTTAATGAAAATCAAAAACATATTGCGTTATTACCAGGCAGCCGAAAAGGTGAGGTAGAACGACTTTTGCCTATGTTGCTTGGAACTGCCAATATTCTGCATAAGAAATATCCAAACATTCAATTTTTAATTCCCGCAATTAACGATGCGCGTAAACAGCAGATTGAGCAGGGTGTTGAACAATTAGCGCCTAATTTGAAAACTGTAATTCATATTTTAGAAAATACAGATAGTGAGTCTAAAGTTGGCCGTATGGTCATGAATGCAAGTGATATCATTGCCTTAGCTTCTGGGACTGCAACATTAGAAGCCATGCTCATGCATAGACCGATGGTCACTTTCTATAAATTGCATTGGTTGACCTATATAATTGCTAAGCTTTTGGTGAAAATTCCTTATTATTCTTTGCCTAATATTATTGCGGGTAAGAAAGTCATTGAAGAGCTGATTCAGGCTGATGCAACACCAGAACATTTAGCTACTGAAATAGAAAAACTAATGAATGTTGAGACAGCTCAAATTCAAGTGATGCAACATTTAACCATGCATAAACAGCTTATTTCTGGAAATACAGAAGATCCGGTACAAGCCATTTTGCAATGTTTGAATCGCTAATTTTTAAGATTTGATTGGCTAATTGCTTTTAATCCTGCTAATGAAAATTTTTTAAAATGTTCAACTAAATCATGTAATGGCATCTGGGCAATATTTTTAAGCGGCTCAGGTGCTTGAGCATTAGGTCCGGCAATAATGAGCATCATGCAAGGTGTCATCACGCTTAAAATACAAGGCAAAACAGCTGGATCATTTTCATCTAAACCAGCAACTTGACTAATGAGCCTACGAATAAGAAAAAATTTCCTCATACCTGCAAGTTCAATAAAATTTAATAAATGCTCAGAAGGTGAAAAGAGTTCACGAATAAAGACTTTGCCATGCCAAACATCTTTTTCGGTTAATTTATGCAGCAAGGTCTCAAGTAATAAGCTTAGCTTTTCTTCTGGTGACTGAGTGCTTTCAACAAGTTCTAGTAAATATTTTTCATCTAGATAGTGAGCGTGAGCTTCCACTAACACAGCTTGATACAGCCCTTCTCGACCATCAAAGTGATAATTAATTGCAGCCAAATCAACATTCGCAGCGTTAGCAATTGTTTTGTTCGCTGTCTTTGCAAAACCATATTGGGCAATTAAAGGTCCTGCTGCCTCAATAATTTTGGACTTGGTTAAGTCACCATCACTTCGTCTAGATCTGGACATATTTAACCCTAACTTTGATTCACCATAAAAGTATATCTTTTATTCAAAGATTGGAGTAATTTAAATTTAAATTGAATTTAAACTAATAAAATTTGAATTTAATAAGAAGGCCAATAAGATGAATAAAAAACTGATTGTCGTCGTCTTGGTTGTTATAGCTGTGGTTATCATCGGCTTTTGGGCATGGAAATATAATAATAAAAATCAAAAAGATAATGTATTAACATTATATGGAAATGTTGATATTCGCCAAGTTTCACTTGCATTTGAACAGTCTGGTCGTATAGAGAAACTGTTAGTACAAGAGGGTGATAAAGTTAAAGCAGGGCAAGTACTAGCGACTCTGAATACCAATGCACTACACATTCAGGCAAAGCAAGCTCAAGCACAACTTAAAGCTCAACAAGAGGCAATTGTTAAACAAGATGTGGGTGCTCGCCCAGAAGAAATCACTCAAGCAAAAGCACAACTTGCATCTGCCCAAGCTGAGCTTGATAAAACCAATAAAAACCTGCAACGCTTACAAATTTTGGTAAGTAGTACTGATGGTCGGGCAATTAGCCAACAGGAGCTCGACTATGCCAAAAGTAATAAAGATAGTGCCGAGGCAGCAGTCCGTGAAAGACAAGCTAATTTAGAATTGATCATTAAAGGTGCTAGACAAGAAGATCGTGAAGCGACCAAAGCACAGTATGAAGTAACCAAAGCTAATTTAGATTTAATTAACTATAACCTTACTCAAGCTGAACTAAAGTCTCCTGTAAATGCAGTGGTAAGAGCTCGGTTACAAGAAGTTGGGGATATGACAACTGCGCAAAAGGCCGTTTATACATTGGCTTTGACCGATCCCAAATGGATTCGTGTGTATGTAAATGAACAAGATTTAAGTTCTATCAAGATGGGTGGCACGGCCCAAGTTATTCGTGATTCTGATTCTAATCAGCCCATTAATGGAAAAATTGGTTATATATCTTCAGTGGCAGAGTTCACCCCTAAAACAGTACAGACCGAAGAGATTAGGACAACACTGGTTTATGAGGTTCGAGTGTATGTAAATGATCCGAGTGATCAATTGAACATGGGCCAACCTGTGTCTGTAAAAGTGCCACTTGCTTCAGGTGAAAAAGCTCATGACTGATGGAACAGTAGTGGTTCAAGCTCAAAATTTGTTCATGACTTTTAAGGCTGAGAGTAAAAAGACAGCAGAAATTACGGCAATTGTTGATTTGAATATGCAAATTAACAACGGAGAACTTACCGCTTTGGTAGGTCCGGATGGCTCGGGAAAAACAACTTTATTAAGATTAATTGCAGGATTATATAAAGCGACTTCTGGTTCATTAAATGTACTTGGAATTGAAGTAAGTAAAAATCCGCAAGCTGTACAAGACCGTATTAGCTATATGCCACAACGTTTTGGACTATATGAAGACTTAAGCGTACAAGAGAATTTAGATTTATATGCCGACTTACATGGCGTTTCAAAGGATGTACGGGGGCAAAGGTTTAAACGCTTATTGGAAATAACGGATCTTACTCAATTCACTCAACGCCTAGCTGGGCAACTTTCTGGTGGGATGAAACAAAAACTAGGGCTGGCATGTACTTTAGTTCGTTCCCCAGAGTTACTGTTACTTGACGAGCCTAGTGTTGGAGTGGACCCTTTATCAAGGCGGGATTTATGGATCATTATTGAACAGCTTGTTCAAGAAGAAAACTTAAGCGTAATTATAAGTACTGCTTATATGGATGAAGCAGAAAAATGTGCTCACGTGTATATCATGCACGAAGGCAAAATTTTAAAACAAGGTTCACCTGAACAATTAAAAGAAATAGTAAGTGGACAAACGTGGAATATAAAACCTTCAGAGCTGATTAAGGCTCGGACCTTACAAGCCCAGTTACTTGATAACCATGTAGAGATTATTGATGCTGTTCCAAAGGGTGAACAAGTAAACTTTATTAGTCGTCAAAAAGAGCTATCAGCCGATATTTTACCTGAAGGGCTAAAAGCCAATGTGCGACCAGCAGAACTTGAAGATGCGTTTATGTTGTTGTTACAGCAGACTCAAAAGCAACCAAAACATATACCTATTTCTGAGCAAGCTTTTCAATTAGAACAAAACAATAATTCCAAGTCAGAGCAACCTATCATTGTAGTTAAAGATTTAGTCCGAACTTTTGGAGATTTTACTGCTGTTGCCAATACATCATTTACTGTACAACGTGGCGAAATATTTGGATTACTTGGGCCCAATGGCGCGGGTAAAACGACAACATTTCGAATGTTATGTGGATTACTACCGGCAAGTAGCGGGTATTTGGAAGTTGCTGGTAAAAATTTACGGACAGCTCGTGCTGAGGCAAGAGCCAAAGTGGGGTATGTCTCTCAAAAATTTGCACTGTATAGCAATTTAACTGTCTTAGAAAACTTGAAGTTTTTTGGTGGAGCATATGGGCTATCTGGCAAAAAACTAAATCAACAAATTGATAAAGCCTTACAGCAATACGATTTAAAGCCTCATAGTAAAAGTGGTGATTTACCGGGTGGATATAAACAACGGCTATCAATGGCTGCTGCACTATTACATGAACCAGAAATTTTATTTTTAGACGAACCCACGAGCGGAATTGACCCGCTTGCACGGCGTTCATTTTGGTACAGCATTGGTGAACTGGCAAATCAGGGCATTACCATCATTATTACCACGCACTTTATGGAAGAAGCAGAGTATTGCGACCGCATTGCCATACAAGATGTTGGAAAGTTATTAGCCTTAGGCTCTCCCCAACAAGTCCGTAAATTGGCAAGTAAAGATAAACATATTGCTGACATGAATGAGGCTTTTATAGCAATTGTGGAACAAGCACGCGCGTTAAGGCACGCTGGTTAGGAGGTCTACAATGAGCTTTGGATTTTGGAATCGGCTGACAGCATTAGTTCGTAAAGAAACTAAGCAGCTCATTCGTGATAAAAGCAGCCTCGGGATTGGACTCGTTTTGCCTGTTATTTTAATTCTACTGTTTGGTTATGGACTTTCCTTTGACTTAAATCAGGCCCGAGTCGGTGTTGTTGTCGATCAGTCTTCACCGCAGATCAATCAGGCTTTAGCTGGTTTAAATGGCTCACGATATTTAGCCAGTCAAGAGTTTCATAATTTGCCTGAAGCAGAGCAGGCCATTAGAGATGGCGAAATTGATGCCATTTTGCATTTTCATTCAGATTTTGCCAGTCAGGTACAGCAAGGTAATGCCAAGGTTCAACTATTATTAAATGGTACATCCACTACCATAGCAACAGCTCTAGAGGGATATGTTGCAGGTGCTTTAGCTACCGCGCCGTCTATACAGTTTGACCGTAGCCCAATATTAGCAACGTCAAGTGCCGTTAATATTGAACAACGAATATGGTTTAACGAATCTGGTAACAGTACTTGGTTTTTAGTCCCTGGCTTAATGGTACTCATTTTAACTTTAATTGGCGCATTTTTATCTGGTTTACTTATTGCCCGTGAAAGGGAACGGGGAACTCTAGAAGCTTTATTTGTCACACCTGTACGGCCATTTGAAATTGTATTAGCAAAACTCATTCCTTATGTGGTGATCGGCATGATTGATATCGTGATCTGTATTGTTGCTGCATATTTTATTTTTGAAGTACCTATGCGCGGTTCATTATTTTCAATTTTATCGGCTTCATTTCTCTATTTAGTTGTTTCTTTATTACTTGGTTTAACTATATCTGGCTTTGCTCAAAGTCAGTTTCAGGCAAGTCAAATTGCTTTATTGGCAAGTTTTATGCCCGCACTTATGCTTTCAGGATTTGTTTTTGATACCCGTAATTTACCTTTGGTTGTGCAAATTATTAGTCAGTTACTACCGGCTACACATTTTATGATTTTAATTAAAACCTTATTTATGGGAGGTGATGATTGGAAGTTATGGTTTAAAGAGTGCGGTTTTCTGTTGGGATATATCGTTGTTTTGATATGTGCTGTGAACTTTTCACTGAAAAAACGGTTGAGATAAAGTTATGTGGCAGCAACTAATCTCTTGGCTAAAACATTTAAGTTTTTTGGTCAAAAAAGAATTCTTAACCATTTTTAGTGACCCTGCAAATAGAGTCATTTTATTTGTACCAGCCCTCATGCAAGCACTTTTATTTGGTTATGCTGCTACTTATGATGTTAACCATGTCGATTATGCAATTTTAGACCAGAGCAATGGGCAGGTCTCACATGAACTCATCTCAAAATTAGATGGTTCTGGTATTTTTAAGCGTGTTGCAACACTTGAATATACCGATCAAATCAAACAAGTTATTGATAATCGTCAGGCACTGGTTGTAATTACGATACCGTCTGACTTTGAGAGTAAATTAAATAATAACCAAAGTTCATCTATACAAGTGATTGTTGATGGCAGGAACTCATCAACTGCTGTTGTAGCTGGTTCATATCTAAATAAAATTGTTGGTCAGTTTAATCAGCAAAAATTTAACTCAGCTCTGCCGATTAGCCTTGAAACAAGAACATGGTATAACCCAAATCAAGAGTCTCGATGGAGCCTAATGCCCTCATTAATTGCAGCCTTAAGTATGATGCAAACATTACTTTTATCAGCTTTATCAGTCGCGCGTGAACGTGAGCAAGGTACATTTGATCAGTTATTAGTGACACCGTATACACCATTACAAATTATGATTGGTAAAGCCTTACCGCCAATTTTTGTAGGGCTGATGCAATCAACCATTATTTTATTGATTATTTTGTTCTGGTTTAAAATTCCCATGAATGGCTCTATAGGGCTGCTTTATTTTGGTTTATTGAGTTTTAATGTGGCTGTAGTTGGTGTGGGCTTATCAATTTCGGCATTATCTTTAAATATGCAACAAGCTATGTTATTTACGTTTTTAATCATTATGCCTTTAATGTTGCTTTCAGGTTTATTAACTCCTGTAGAAAACATGCCAGAAGCACTACAAATAGCAACGTACGCAAATCCTTTAAGGTTTGGAATTAACTTGGTACAACGAGTTTATTTGGAAGGTGCAAGCTTTGCACAAGTTAAATTCAACTTTATTCCAATGATCATACTTGGACTGGTCACTTTACCTTTGGCAGCTTGGTTATTTAGAAACAGATTATCTTAATTAAAAAGCCCCATTTTAGGGGCTTTAAAACTCACTTAAGCACGTACAATCAGCTCGTAACCTGTATATTTACGGATATTGATAACACCGATATCAAAAATTAAATATTGACCTTTAATACCTTGTAATACACCGCGAATTTTTGGTGTTTTATCTAAGTTTAAAGACTTAATTTTTTCAGGATATTGTTCAACTGGATAAACAAACTCACGTGGCAATTCATTTTCTAGTAGTTCAACCGTTTCGTTAAATTCAAGGTTTTGACTGAATTCCTCACGAATAGTTTGAATTTTCGGTGCAAACTCTTCGATTAACTGATCACGTTGTTCAGTCAGTTTTAGAGGTTCAGCTTCTCCTTTAAGGAGTTTACGCCAGTCAGTTTTGTCAGCAACTAAAGAACCAAACATAGTTTCAAGCTGACCAGATAAACGGCGGGATCCAACTTTTAAAATTGGTAAGGCTTGTGTTGCACCTTGATCTAACCAACGGCCTGGCATATGGCTAACACGAGTAATACCCACTTTTAAAGCACTCGAATTTGCCAAATATACAATATGAGGTTGGAAACAAACATTGTGGGCAAAGTCATCTTCACGACATGTACCTAAATGATAGTGGCATGTTTCAGGTTTCATAATGCATAGGTCACATTCTGCTTTAGTTTTAAAGCATTTAAAGCAGTGGCCTTGAGAATAAGATTTTGGTGTTTTAGTGCCACAAGAAGTGCAATAAATATTACCTGTCCATTCGATTTCTAGTTCTTGTCCTAAATTAAAAGGAAGATCAATTTCTGAACGGTCTAATACAAATTTGTATTCAACATTTGCCTTGGTTGTCTGTTGATCAGTTACACTAGCATCTTTTAGGCCTGCATGCATTTTATGGCAAATGCCTTGTAGTTCCATAAAGTTTAAACTCACATCTTTCAATTAAGGGTTGCAGTTATGGCTGAACAAAATGTCATCACTTCTATGCTAGACGATTTATCAAACGAACAGCCCATTCATACTGCACTTTGTATTGGCCAGAAAATTGACCAGAATAACGCAATTCAATGGCACTATTTTACCGTAACTGAGCTTTTAAGTCTGCCTTTTACTCAGCGTTATGACTTGGGTTTTGTATTGTTTGATACAGATGAAATGCAGAACATAACTGAACTACAAAAGTCACAATTATTAGTGAAGCTAAGAGATTTATTAGCAAAGCGAATTGTTGTAGTGAGTAAACGCAGTGATGAACAGTTATTACGTTCTTTAGGTTTCACGCAACTCATTGATAAAACTTCACATGATAGTGATTTTGCTTTATGGCAATTTAACATCTTGACTTATAAGCATGTTCCAGATTGGTTTAATTCAAAGTTCTGGGCAAACCCAGAGAACTGGAATAAATTCCGCTGGTAAAAGAGCACTAAATCTCTTTCAAAATTTAACAATTTGGCTTTTGCTGTCTTCACAAGAATCCGCGTATGCTCGTGTATAAACCATACATAAGAGTTACACATGACAAATTTAAGCAACATTGTAGAAGTTTTGGCTCAGCAGGCTTTAGGTGGGAACCAGCAAGCATCAGGTCAAGGTGGTTTAGGTGGAATTTTAGGTTCAGTACTCGGACAAATGGGGGGCAATACTTCTTCTGGCGCACAAGGTGGTCTTGGAGGAGTACTAGGTTCTGTATTAGGTCAAGTGACTGGAAATAATAATAACGCACCTCAAGCAGGTGGTGGCGTACAAAGTTTATTAATTGCAGTTGTACCTTTAATCTTAGGTTGGGTTCAACAACAAGGTGGTTTGCAGGCTGCTTTAGAAAAGCTAAAAGGTGCAGGTTTAGGTAATCAAGTTCAAAGCTGGGTTGATCCAAATCAAAGTAATAGCGAAGTTCCTACTCAACAATTGCAGAGTTTATTTAATCCAGCTGACATTGAGCAAGTTGCTGTGCAAGCTCAAGCTCCAAAAGAGCAAGTTTACAGTGCAATTGCTTCAGTCTTACCTCAAGTCATTGACTCATTAACACCTCAGGGTGAAAGTACCGATCATCAAGAAGCGAACCAAGACATTCAAAACGTTATGAATCTTGTAAGTGGTTTCTTAAAGTAAGCTACAAAGTAAAAAAAGCCGATATAAAAATATCGGCTTTTTAATCTGAACAATAAAATAAAAGGGCATTAGCCCTTTTATTTTAGATTTGAATCGAAGATAACTAATTAGAAGTTATATTCGATACCTGTACCTACAACAGTTTGCTTGTCATCATCATTCAACCAATCGCGTTTTTGTTGAGCAACAATGCCATAGAAACGAGCTTGCTTGTTGATTTGGTAGTCAAGACCTAAACCATACAAGTCGATTTTACGATCTGCTTGACCACTTACTTGTGTTTCAGCTGAAGCATATTCTGCTTTCACTTTAAGTTTAGTGTTAGGAATTTTATAAGCAGCTGTTACTGCATATGCTTGTTCCTCTAAACCACGGTAAGCTTTACCAGCTTTATCGATTGAACCATCTGATTTATATGATTGACCATATGCAGTCAATTCATCAGTAGGTTCAGCATGTTGCCATAAAGCACCTACCACAAAACCTGATTTTGCGATGTCATAAGAACCAGTTACACGGTAAGCATCTGTATAAACATCTTTCAAACCGTAAGCAGCATATTTACCTTTAATACCAAAGTCACCAGCGGCAGCTACTGCTAAACCAAGATCTTTGTTTTCATAACCAAGCGCAGTAGACACAGAGTCAAAGCTGTCATTCTTGCTGTCTTTACCAGTTTCACCTTGTTTGCTGTCAGAGGTGCTTTCACCAGTTTGAGCCATGATGTTGAAAGTTAAACCAGCTAATAATTTAGGGTCTAATTCAAAACCAACTACGTTATCTAAGCGGTTTTCACCGTACATGATATTGGTAATATCTAAACGTGTATCGTCATTAAAGATGTCTTGGTTACCACCAGCAGCAGTTTTAAAGTAAGAGTCGTATTTACCTACTTTTAAGGTACCAACACCTTCAGTTTTTAAACCGATGAAACGGTTACGAGCGCTAAGGTCACTATCAGAACCTGAACCATCAGTAGAAATTGCCCATTCAGCTAAATAAACAGCAGATAACTTGTCAGTTAATTTCTCTTCGCCTTTTACCCCAATGCGAGAAGAGTTTGAGTTAACTTCGGTAACATCACTTTTACCATCGAAATTTTTATTATCAACTTGGTTAATAGAAACATTTAGTTTGCCATACAAAGTTGGCGCTGCTTGCACCGCGTTTATGCTCAAAGTTGCAACTGCGGCAGCGAGTAGCAATTTCTTCATTGAGATTTCTCCAAAAGGTATTTAAAAATGGCGTATGCCTAGTTAACTATTTATTTTGTAGTTGACTTATGTACAAAAAGTTACAAAAGCTCACCAACTTGCTAAGCAGTATCGGCAAACTTTGTGACAGGGGCGTGAAAAATAAATGACAGTTTTATGACGATTAAAATTTAGAAATAAATTAATTATTTTAGGTTTTTATATTTTTTAGACGAAAAAAAGCGGAGTCAAAACTCCGCTTTAATATATTAAAAATCAAAGAGCTGCTTTAATTTTCTCAGCTAAAGCTTTAATTTTTTCTTGATCGCCTAACTCTACAGCATGTCTTCCTAGTTGATGCACATTTGTAGGAATAAGGTGAAAATGAACATGTGGAACAGTTTGTCCAGCCGCTGCTCCAGAAAGTTGCATCAAAACAATACCTTCTAAATTGAAGGCTTTTTCCATTGCTTTCGCAATTTTCTGAACAATTTGGATGGTATATGCGGCTGCTTCTGGGGGTAAATCAAGCAGCGTTACAGCTGGTGTTTTTGGAATAACTAATGTATGACCATCGGCTTGAGGCATAATATCCATAAAAGCTAGAACTTGATCATCTTCATAGATTTTTATCGCTGGAAGTTCTCCACGTAAAATTTTTGCGAAGATATTTTGATCATCATATGCCATGTATTAGTCCTTTAAAATTATTTACATTTCAATTCTTTCTGACGCTCTTTAATAGCATCAAGACGTTGTTGCTCTTTGTCAGAAAACTTTGGTTTTGTCGTATGACAGTTTTCATTACCATATTTTTCTTTAGCATCAGGATCTTTAAAACAAAAGCCTTTTGATGCATAAATCAAATTATAGTCGTCTTGCAATTTCTGACATTCTTGCTCAGGCGTTGCAGCTTGAACGCTTAAACCAGCCATGCTCACCACGCCAGTAAAGACTGCAACCATAAATTTATTCATGAGCGTTTCCTCAGTTAAAGGTATGAACCTGTACTCAATATAAGGTTTATTACCAATATTTCAATGATTATTAATTACTCAAATGTCATTTTGGGTGATAATTTGTTCATAAAACAAATAAAAACTTTAGATATCAATAATTTATAAAAATCAAATAAAAACATAAACTTAAGAGAAATTATATATATTTTTTTAGAATTTGATTCTTTTAAATTCACTTTTAACTTTTATTGGCGATATAAAAATATGCCTAAGATTAAGGTGATCAGATATAAAAAATTTTAGCAAAAGATGAGATCTTATAGCCTATTCCATTTGCTAAATAGACAAATGAAGTTTGAAATTAGGTCAATGAAAAAGGGGATTAGCAATGACATTATCAAAAACACAAAACGTGATAATTATCACAGTTTGTGTTTTTAGGATTAAGTGGAATTCACTGGGCCCATTTTAATTTAGACGGAAATGGGCTTTTTCTTTTAAGCTGTAAAATATTAATAGACCAAAAGTAATCTTATTTTACACTTCAATTGAAAGATGTATTGATTTTGCATGTTTTAACTTCTATTATATAGTCCTTAAATTGCTGCGTTTGATAGTTTTTTGTTTTTGTAGCCCATTTCTAAAATTGAGATGGGTTTTTTTTATTTAAGTTATTTCGAAATATATTAATTTAACCCCACTCTTGTGAGTGGTAATTAGCTATATGTTTAATTAGTGTGATGCATTAGGCATACAACTTTCACTTTTACTGTTGTGGTTACTTTTTAATCTAACTAACTTACATATAGCAATGTTATATTCATCATACTTCCTTAAAGGACCTGATTATTCATCGGAGACAAGATTAAAAGGAAATAGAGAATGCCACAATTTTTACTCATTGCTGAAAGCATTTATGAGAAATCTGAAGAAGAAAAGCTTTTCTCAGAGGATATTATTGAGCACTTGAATCGCTTAGTTAGTATGATTCGAAAAGAGATAAAAGATACTTCATATAAATTAAAATATAACTTTATTGATTTTGAAGAATGTTTAAATAAGCCAGCAAATGAATGTTCAGCTAAACTCGATATTAGTTTAATGCCAACATATAAAAATAAAAGTGAATATATTATGTGGTTGGCTAGTTTTATTGAAAAGATTACTTTGGGAGGAAGAGAAAAGTTCCCACCACTTGCTAATACTTTGCTTCCTAGCTGTATGCTTGCCAATCCTTATTCAGCAAAAATGGAACAGGCTAAGGTTGTATCCGAAAAAAGTGCACAAATGATTGTAAATTATTTTAGATCCTCCGATTATAAAAAGGTTAATAAAGTACCTACGTAGTATAAAAATAATAATCTTTCAGATACTTAATGTTTTTATATAGAAAAATTTTCGTAATGAATGACATGAGTTTGCATGTTTGAGATTTCCTGCTATTCATTATTGAGCCTATTAAAACTAAGTTTAATAGGCAGCCTTCTAAAAGATTAAATTTACTCTAATGTAATCTTTGTCCACGCTTCATACATTTTAACTGCCGCAGAGAAGTCACTGTTGTCTTCAGCAGTTAAATGAGCAGCTTGGATTAAACTTTGTGTTAATGACAAAAGTGGGGCAGGAAGCTTTGCTTGCTTGACTAAATCCAAAGCAATTCCTGTGTCTTTGGCAAGAAGAGGTAAGCCAAAGGTTACTGGAAATTCACGACTCAATACACGCTGTGGGAAGATAGTTTCTGTTACCAGACTTTTACCACTTGAAGCGTTAATACATTCTAAAGCTTCGTTCAAACTTACCCCATGCGCTTTTAAAGCACTGAAACCTTCTGCAACAGACCAAAGGTTGACCGCAAGTAGCATATTATTAACTGCTTTTACTGCAAATCCAGCGCCAGACTCACCGACATGTTTAATTAATTTTCCTACCGCTTGTAGAGCTGGTAATGCGTGTTCGAAAGCTGCTACATCACCACCCACCATTACAGTCAAAGTTGCGTTTTCAGCTCCTACGGTTTGACCGCTTACTGGAGCATCCAGAAAATCAACATTTAATTGCTTTAATGAGCTGGCTAAGGCGCGGGCAGAGTCAGGAACCCCGCTGGTACAGTCTATCCAGATTGCTCCAGATTTAATTTCTACACTACTAATAAGCGTTTCTACATCAGTACTTGTCGGTAAGCATGAAAAGATAATATCTGCTTGTACAGCTTGCTCTAATGAGACAGCCTGAGTGCCATAGTCTGCTGCATGTTGTTTGGCTTTTTCAAAATTTCGATTCCATACATAGACAGTATCGAAGTGTTTTGGTAAATGCGCTGCCATACGGTAGCCCATTGCACCCAAACCAATAAATGCAACAGATTGACTCATGACCTTATCCTTAAATTTGTGTTGAACGTTCGGCGAGCCATGCAGCCAGTTTCGGCCAAAACTCCAGAGCACTTGCTTGACTCGACATTAGGCCTAAATGACCACCGGGGATGAGAGTAAACGTGACATCCTGACTGCTTGTCAATTGACTTAATGGCGAAGCAGCGTCAGCAGTGACTAACTGATCACTACGACCCGCGCCAACTAAGAGGGAACAATCTATATTTTTTAATTCGATTTTCTTATCTTTTAACTGAATAAAGCCGCGTTTTAGCGGATTTTGTAGCCAGACATTAAACAACATGTCCTGATTAATGCCACCCGGATAGTCAATCATATTGTTTAAAAAGTTACTTAGGGTGGCATGCTCTTGTACAAATTGAAGGTCATCAAGATTCTTTAGCAATTGCACATGTCCATCTAACCAACCTTTAGGATCAAGAATTTTGAAACCTAATGAATTTAAAATTCCGGGACTGTGGATCAGGCGTTTTGGCAATCCAGAGTAAATACGTTCCTGTATTTTCTTATTGCGACTAATCAAATGATTTATGGTTTGATAGAGCTTACCAATATGGCCAGATGCATAACTATCTATTGGACTACCAAGAACAATTAAATTTTTAATGTAGTTGGGTTGGTTTAGAGCAGCATATAAAGTCACGAATATGCCTGCCATGCTCCAACCATGGAGCGAGATTTGCTCACTTCCTGAATGTGCGCGAACGAGTTCTATTGCTTTAGGAATGAAATCTTCAATAAATGATAAAAAGTTAAGGTGTCTATCTTTAAACTTTAAGCGTCCCCAATCGACCAAATAGACATCAAAACCTGCATTTTGAAAGTATTTAATAAGAGAACGATAAGGATATAAATCATAAATCGCCATATTAATTGCGAGTGGCGCAACAAAAACTAATGGTTCTTTAAATTTTTTTTGTGTTGCTGAGTAATAACGAATACGGGTTTGATTGAATTCGCCAATCACCTCAAAGGGGGTGCTTTGAGATAGTACTAATGTTTTTGAATGAAATAGTCGGGCAGAAAGGTGCTTGATTTGGCTTTGTTCTGAGACAAGGGACTTTAAGCGTTTCATCTTGCTTTACCAACTATTTACTAAAATTAAATAAAGTCTAAGCGATAATTTTCAGGTTTACCTTGACCTTAAATACCTTAGACACTCAAAATGATGATAGTTTTTTAGTACATGACCAGTAAAGGCGAACATTTAATGAACCAGTCTGATGATTTAGAATACCAACTTGATACTTTAGCCATTCGTACCGGACATACTCGTAGTTTTGAAGGTGAGCATGGCGAACCGATTTTTTTGACATCATCTTTTGTATATGAAAATGCAGAAGAAGCTGCAGCAAAATTTTCTGGTCAAGTTCAAGGAAATATCTATTCTCGTTTTACCAATCCGACTGTATCGATGTTCGAAAAACGTTTAGCAGCTTTAGATGGTGCTGAACGTGCTGTTGCGACAAGCTCAGGAATGGGCGCGATTTTGTCAGTTACTATGGCATATCTCAAAGCGGGTGATCATGTTATTTGCTCAAGAGCAGTTTTTGGTTCAGTTGTTGCTTTGTTTGAAAAATATATTGCCAAGTTTGGTGTAGATATTACATTTGTCGATTTATGTGATTTGGACGATTGGAAAAACGCAGTACGTCCAGAAACTAAACTTTTATTTGTTGAGTCGCCGTCTAATCCTCTAGCCGAGATTGCAGATATTCAAGCACTTGCAAATATTGCTCATGCGAATGGCGCATTACTTGCGGTTGATAACAGCTTCTGTACTCCTGTTTTACAGCAACCATTAAAGTTTGGGGCCGACCTTGTCATTTACTCTGCGACTAAATATTTAGATGGGCAAGGGCGCGCATTAGGTGGTGCTGTTGTCGGTAATCATCAGTTATTAGAAGAAGTTTTTGGTGTTGTCCGTACACTTGGACCATCAATGAGTCCATTTAATGCATGGGTTTTCTTAAAAGGCCTAGAAACTTTACGCTTACGTATGAAGGCACACTGTGAGAGTGCTCAAATTCTTGCAGAGTGGTTATCTACTCATGAAAAAGTAGAAAAAGTTTACTACGCTGGTTTACCAACCCAAGAAGGTCATGAACTTGCCGCTAAACAGCAAACTGGTTTTGGTGGGATTGTTTCTTTCGTTGTTAAAGGTGAACGTGAAGGTGCTTGGAAGGTTATTGATAATACTAAGTTTATTTCGATTACTGGTAACCTAGGTGATGTGAAATCAACAATTACCCATCCTGCAACGACTACACATGGCAAACTTTCTGCTGATGCAAAAGCTGCGGCCGGTATTCAAGAGGGTTTAATCCGTGTATCTGTGGGCTTAGAAGATATTAACGATATTATTCGTGATATCTCACGTGGTCTTGATCTGATTTAATTATCCTTAAACCATCTCTTTAATTGAGATGGTTTTTATATTTAAATGTTACTCAAATTTCAGAATTACAATAAAAAAACTACATTTTTGTTTAAATGAGGGGTAAGAGTACAAGGTATAAAGACTGTAAATTTAATTAAAAGAAATGTGAGTTTTAAAATGCTTAAGCCTATTGCTATTGTCGTTGTAGTGGGGGTAATCGGGGTAGTTGGATACAAATTGCTGACGAAACCGAGTCAGCACCCAGTGAATGAGACAACTTTATTGATCAACAATGCAGAGAAGTCTGTTCAAGAAGCAGATAAATCTATTCAAGAAGCAAATACCTCCTTTAAGAAAGTTCCCTTAAGTGAATATAAAACAATTGATAAAGGTCTACAGGCATCTCAATAGTGCTATGAGTTTTTACAAGACTTTAATGTATGCCATCTAAATATTTAGGAAGTGTACCTAAGTATGAGCATGTTACTCATGTCGCTACGTAAAATAGAGCTAGAGATACTGATAGAAAACATTAGCCTATTGTGTCAGAATTACGGATTAATTTGAGTTCAATGCACTAATCTGTATGTATTTTAATCGCATAGGTTGGTTCAATGAGATTAAGTTTTTATAAAGTATTACCAGATAACGCATAATACTTTAAAGATTTGATAGAGATACGGAGTAAAGTTATGAATATCAATATGCTCATGCAGCAAGCGCAGCGCATGCAAAAAGATATGGAAACAAATATAAAAAAGGCGAAAGAAGAGCTTGCTCAAACTGAAGTTCATGCAGAAGCTGGTGGCGGTTTGGTTAAAGTAACCATGACTGGGCGCTATCTTGTAAAACGTATCGAAATTAACCCTGAATTACTTCAAGATGAACCAGATATGATTGAAGATTTGATTGCTGCAGCGGTAAATGATGCTGTACGTCAAGCAGAAGTTATTTCTGAAGAAAAAATGCAAAAAGCGAATTCTGGTATGGGCTTGCCACCTGGCTTAGCGGGCATGTTCTAAGGAAATTCTGTGTTTAGCGATAGATTTGAACAACTCGTTCAAGCTTTACGTATATTGCCTAGCGTTGGTCCGAAATCGGCTCAACGTATGGCATTACATCTTTTGATGAAAAATCGAGAAGGTGCGTTTGCATTAGCCCATGCTTTACATGAAGCTTCAAGTTATATTCATGAGTGCAGCGTTTGCCATTCTTTAACTGAACATGAAATTTGTGATATTTGCGCCTCAACTGAGCGAGAAGATCAACTATTGTGTGTGGTTGAATCACCAGCAGATGTAATGGCGATTGAGCAAAGCGGAAGTTTCCGTGGTAAATACCATGTTTTAGGTGGGCATCTATCACCTTTAGATGGTATTGGTCCAGAAGAAATTGGTATTCCTTATCTGATTCAGCGTTTAAGCCAAGGCAAAATTGAAGAAGTGATTCTGGCAACAAATGCGACTGTAGAGGGACAGGCAACCGCTCATTATTTGGTAGAAGCGACTAAGCATTTACCTATACAAATGACACGTATTGCTCAAGGTGTACCGCAAGGTGGTGAACTTGAGTATGTAGATAGCCATACCTTAAGTCAGGCAGTTCATAATCGTATGAGAATGAAATAAGCATTTCGATGCTTGTTTCATTGATGTCATATAAAATTGAATTAGATTTATTAATTTAGTTATAAAAGATGAATGTTATTTTGTCTTTAATTAAAAAAGTTTAAATAAAATATGAAAGCCCATAAGAATGAAAAAGATCTTATAGATTTTAAACAATGAATATTTGGAGTTAACTTTAAAAATATAAATAAAAGATCAAAAAGTTATCTATTTTCGAAAAATTGTTCAAAAATAGAGTATTCATAAAGGTTTAAGTGGTAATTTCCTACTTCTATGTTATATATACCAGAGTTCTAAGCACTCTTTGCATTTACTTGAGAAAGCATGTTTCAGTTTATCCAACAGCAAACCGATTTGGTTGATGTTCTTCAAAAAATGGATCAATGTTCGATATATGGACTTGATACAGAATTTATTAAGGTTGACACACTCTGGCCTAAACTTGGAGTATGCCAAGTTAATGTAAATGGCGATGTCTATCTGTTGGATGGTGTTTCATTAGATCTAAGTCAGTTTTGGAAAAAAATATTTCTCGCTCAGCAGAACATTTTTCATGCATGCGGGGAAGACATTGATTTAATCTATCATTACGCTGATCAAGAAGATCTGCTTAATGTGTTTGATACTCAAGTGGGGCTTTCTTTCTTGGGCCATGGGCTGCAAGTAAGTTACCAAGGTGCGTTGAAGCTTTGCCTCGACATTGATATTGAAAAAGATCAAACAAGATCTGATTGGTTAGCTCGACCTTTATCGCCTCAGCAACTTTGTTATGCGGCAAATGATGTTCTATATATAATGAAGTTAGCTCACCATATTCAAGAACAGCTTAAGCAGAAAGGGCTTTATGATTACGTTCTTGAAGATTGTAGTAGTTTAACTAAAGAAATTATTAGTGAAACACCGACAGAGTTTCTTTATACCGATGTTGGTAATTATCGTCATTCGCGCCGTCAATTGATGCAACTGCAAAATTTAAGTGAATGGCGCGAATACATTGTTAAAGCAACGAATCAGCCACGCAGTTTTATTCTTAGAAACTCGACCATGATTGATATGGTTGAAAAGAATCCACGTAATAGTTTTCAACTCTCGCAAGTTAAAGATATTTGCCCAAATGTAGTTCGTGAATATGGAAAAACTATTTTAGAATTACTTAAAGATTTACCGATTGAAAGTGAATGGCCAACAAGAATTGCCAAACCTTTTAAAGTAACATCTAAAGAAACTTTGCGTAAAATGGATATGGTACTTGCCCATGCAATAAGTGAGACGTCTATTCCTAAAGAAGTATTGCTTAGAAAGAAATGGCTAAATGCAATTCATCAACATGTTCTTTCTCAAGGGGATGAACAAGATTTGCCTGATTATCTTTTGGGTTGGCGTTACGAGCTATTAACTCAACCATTAATTCAGTTATTTCAAGAAGAAAAACAAAGTCTATCCATTTAAAATGATGTGACAGTTAAAATTTAAAAGCTCATCTTCGTGATGGGCTTTTTTAATGAAGAGTAATGAATAATTTAAATTGAGTAGTTTTTATTTATAAATAATAGATATTCAATATTAATAGTTAATAAAGTAAATGTTTATATTAGCTATATTAAATAATTAACCTTATTAAAAAGCTAGTAAAGTGATGGGTTGAAGTAATTTTAATTTGTAAAATTGATAATGAATTAAATTAACTTCTTCAATGAGAAAAATTCAATTGATTAAACATACAGGTCTGTATATTCTTGGTTGTAAGAAAAACAATTTCAATATAAATAATATATAACTATAAGTTTGTTTCGGTGCAGAAATAAAAAAGCCAACCCAATTGGGTTGGCTTTTTATTTTTAATCATACAATTCAGTTAAAAAGTCAGTAGGTTATTAAATTTTAAAAATTAAGGACTCATATTTTACGAACTTTCTGTATATGAAGCGGAAAGTTCAGCTACGAGTTTCTCTGCTTTTTGAAAAGCATTTTCTAAAGATTTTAGATGTCGTGCATCTCCAAATTCTTGATATTCTGAAGCAATTTCATAAACTTTCTCTACGCCTAAATATTTGCTGAGCGTGCGAAGGTGAGGTATCAGATGATTCATGTGATGGCGGATGCCTTCTTTCTCAAAACCAAACTCTCCACTAGAGGTGATAATGATTAAAATTTTTCCATATAGAAGCGGTTGTAAAGGAAAGTCTCCTCGAGCAAGGTCAAAATCAAATGTTTTATTAATCCGAATAATTTGGTCAAACCATGCTTTAAGTTGAGCAGGCATACCATAATTGTACATAGGGGAAGAAATTAAAATGATATCTGAACTCGAAACTTCCGCTATTAACTGATCTGATATAGATAAAACATTACATTGAGCTTGAGTTCTTTTATTTTCAGGTGTGAATACAGCATCAATCCAGTCTTGAGTAATAAATGGTGGCGGATTCATTCCTACATCACGATAGATATACTCATCTATAGCCAGTTGCTTTTTCCATGAGCTGACCAATCGGCTGGCAATATTTTTAGAAATCGAATTATGGTTTGGATTGGGGTTAATCGCAGCTCTTACACTAGCATCTATATGTAATATTTTACTCATCATAAATTCCAAAAAAGTTAAGATTTAATTTATTTTGAGTTTTAAAAGATAAGTAGACAAACGAGAAAATTACATTTATAGATGAGTTTAGATCATCTATAAATATAAACTTTGGAGAAAGCATGCAAGTCTCTTTGCAAGCACTTAAGGCATTTGAATCAGCCGCTCGATTGGGGAGTTTTAAATTGGCTGCTGAAGAACTTTCGCTAACACCAACTGCGATTTCACATCATATTACTAATTTAGAAAGCAGATTAAATGTTGATTTATTTCATCGACAAGTAAGAAAAATAACGCTTACAACCACCGGAGAGAGACTTGCTGGGGCAATTTCTGAAGGGTTTCGTAAAATTGAAGATGCATTAGATGAAATAACAGTAAATGGAAATGTAGTGAGAGTGGCTAGTACATCTTCACTCGCTGCAATGCTGTTAATTCCTTCTATAAATGAATTTTATCAATTGCACCCCGATATCTCAGTTGAATTCTCTACAGGCGAAGCTTTAGAAAGTCATTTATATACATTGCCTATTCGATATGGTGATGTATCTTCAGTACCAGCTAAAGATGTCCTTAAATATGAGTCTTTTAATGTATTTGGTGCATCTAAACTTGCTCTGACCAAAGATGCGAGTGAGCCAATAACGTTATTTACCACAGAATGGAAAAATAAAGCATTACCAAGTCCACCATTAGACACATGGCTTAAGGTGAATGGATGGGACCAAAAGAGGGTGATAATTAAGAAATTTGATCAGGAAATTTTTGGCATACATGAGGCTTTATCTGCCAATGGATTAGTATTTTGTTCTGCTACACTTACCCATAGGTTCATTAAGGCGAATCTTTTACAGGAGTTTAAAACCAAACCCATTCAATCCGAGCTGTGTTACTACATTCCAAATAAGGAAGATTTTAAAAATAGAAATGCGAGAAAATTTATTGAATGGGTAGAAAGTTTATTCAACCAGTAAACTTATATCTTTGATTGGTTTTAACTACACAACACTAAAACTCATATAGCCTTTTTATGCTATAAACTTAGATAAATTAATAATTAGAGAGATAAATATGCTTAACAACTTTAATGCTGAACAAGCTCGTCAAAATGCTAAAAACTTTAAAATAAACCAAGACGTCATATTGGAAAAAATTTTAACTGGTACTGAGTCTGAATCTAAGGAGGGAAAGAGAAAAGCAACTTTCTGGTTTCCTGTTGATGCTATAAGCCCTGATCATCTTACTCTGGTTGAAGAGGAGCTTAAAAACAGAGGGTTTAATGTCTCAACTGATATTGAGCACTCTGGTACCACGATCACAATTGAAATAAGTTTCTAATTATCGTTGTGTTTTAACCAAACCATCCTTAAAACAAGGATGGTTTTTTTTGTTGCATGATTTTCTGTGATTTAGAGGAAGTAAATATAAATTTATTTACAATTAAATTTATATTAATCAGGATATTATTTGACAGACTCCATCTTCTTCTGTAGCTTTACTTTTTGAGTGGAATATGGATATGAACTTCCAAACAATACTTTTATCTTTCAAAAATCAATCTACTGGTACAGATGCATTTAAAGATTTAAAAAATGCTTGTGAACAGTCTCTTAAAGAATCTCAAAATACAAAAGAAAAAGCAGCCGTCTATTTAATCTATGGTTTTGCGCGTAGCTACGTGATCTTATATGAAGATGAAGCAGTAACGTCTGAATTTGCCAACACCTCTAAGTCTACGCTTATAGACTACATGGAATGTTTAAATGAAGCTCTATTAAGTCAAAATGATAGCGCTATTTTGAATGCCTTAAATCAAGTAAGCGATGACTATATAAAGAGCTCTCGAGTTTTCTAAACACTATTAATTTATTTTTGATGAAAATACTTCTTTAGCCCAAGCTAAAGAAGTATTTAATGTTT
Source organism: Acinetobacter oleivorans DR1 (assembly GCF_000196795.1). NCBI lineage: Bacteria > Pseudomonadati > Pseudomonadota > Gammaproteobacteria > Moraxellales > Moraxellaceae > Acinetobacter > Acinetobacter oleivorans. Next base: position 2,229,689 of record NC_014259.1, on the reverse strand, counting down.
GTTTTAGTGAGACTTTTTCTTACCGCCACCATCTTGTTTATTGACAGTAGACCATGCAATTCGTTCAGCTTCTTCTTGAGAATGACCTCTATCTACTTCACTCTCAACAATATGTTTAGCCTGACGTTTTTGCTTTGCTGTGTAAGCTGTTTTATCACCGCGAGGCATAAGTTCATCCTCCATATCTATCATTAAGATACTTAATATTTAAACATGCTGAGAATTTAAACCAGTTAAGTAATGTCTCCCAATGTGTATTAACTAGTTAGAAGTTTTACCTAAATGTGAATTTGAAAAGGTAATAAATCACTTTAATATCATAAATTTCATAGTATTAATGTGTGCAAGTATTAAAAATAGATCACAAAAAGTACTCAGTAACGAACATTTTTTCTTTTTTCCTAAAAATTGTTTTTATTTTATTAAAGTTGAAAATTAGGTTTAGTGTTTAAAATCAAATATTTATTAATTTGTTGTGAAAGCGAATTTTTATCTGGAACAAAGTTATTATCGACCTTAATCAATGTTGTAGGTTAATATTTCCCAAGAATTAAAAAAACGACTGATGCGTAAACAAACCTGCGTGTGTGAGTCGTTTTTTTTCATGTATGCTGTCCTTAGTTCAAGAGTTGATTTGAAATGCACTGTGATATTTATAGATCGAGCAAAAAAGATGAAATGTACATGTATATTGCTCGTCCAAACTATCCTGACGATGCGGAACAAGCTGATCCGTTTGAAAATGTTCCTGAAGCTGTTTTACAAGCGTTTGGTCGTGCAACGTTTGTCATGCATTTAGAATTAGCTCCAACACGTAAATTGGCGCGTGCTAATGTTTTACATGTTTTAGACTCATTACAAACAAAAGGTTTCTTTATTCAGATGCCACCAGAAGGGTTAATTAACCCAAATGCGGTTGAACCAGAGGGCTTACGTGGTGCGTGAAGATCAAACTGGAATAATGAATCAATTATTCTCTTTTTTGGATGTTGTTCCTGAAGGTGTTATTGCTTTAACAGCTTACGGAATAGGCGCTATTATTGCTTTATGGTGTTGGTGGCGATTAATGCGTCGCCTTCCTACAACTTTTGGTGCAATTAGCTGGCTTATTGTATTTGCTATTTTAGTTACCCCAACAGTGTCTGAAGGACCAAATGCATCGGTAGCACCGGCTATTTTTGGACTTCTATTTGGTGTTTTAACCAAAGATAGCCCTCTAATTTGGTCAAATTTATCTTTAATTCTGTTTGTAGTTGGTCTAGGTTTGGTTGTTGGCTATTGTTGGTCAAAATATTCAACAAACAAAAGCATGCGTTCCATCTAACCATTGAAATAGAAAAATAAGGTCTTTACATGTCTGCTGATACCCAACATTTTACCGGTACAGATCAATATATCGCGACTGATAGCCTTAAGCTCGCTGTAAAAGCAGCTCGTGCTTTACAAAAGCCTTTACTAATTAAGGGTGAACCTGGCACGGGTAAAACTTTACTTGCTGAACAAGTAGCACAAAGTTTGGGTTTAAAACTGATCACTTGGCATATCAAATCGACAACCAAAGCGCAGCAAGGGTTGTATGAATATGATGCGGTTTCTCGTTTACGAGACAGCCAGTTGGGTGATGATCGAGTTTACGATATTAAGAACTATATTAAACCCGGTAAACTGTGGGAAGCTTTCACGAGTGAAGAGCGTTGTGTTTTGTTAATTGATGAAATTGACAAAGCCGATATCGAGTTTCCAAATGACTTGCTGCATGAACTCGATAAAATGTCTTTTTATGTTTATGAAACCAATGAAACAATTACGGCAACACAGCGCCCAATTGTAATTATTACTTCGAATAATGAAAAAGAATTGCCAGATGCTTTCTTGCGTCGTTGTTTTTTTCATTACATTGAGTTTCCAGATGAAGCTACAATGCGAGAAATCATTGCTGTTCATTTCCCAAATATCTCTGCAACACTAGTAAACGAAGCTTTACAGGTTTTCTTTAAACTACGTGAAATCCCTAATTTGAAGAAACCACCATCAACCTCTGAGTTAATTGATTGGTTAAGCTTGCTCATGGCAGATGATATGCCAGAAGATGTATTACGCAATCGAGATACATCAAAAGCGATTCCACCTTTATATGGTGCACTGATCAAAAACGAGCAGGATGTGCAACTCCTCGAACGTTTGGCTTTTATGTCTCGACGTTAAAGGAGGGAATAACCCATGTTTGTGCGGTTATTTTACACCTTACGTAAATACGGTGTTCCAGTTACAACTCGTGAACTCATTGACTTAAACCGTGCTGTGAATGAAGGCTTAGTTTTTGCTGATCAAGAAGAGTTTTATCAACTTGCTAAAACAATTTTAGTTAAAGATGAGCGCTTTTTTGACAAGTTCGATCGTGCCATGAAAGATTACTTTGATGGCATTGAAACCTTTGATCTGGATGAGTTACTCAAGCAAGTTCATAAGTTGCCAAAAGACTGGTTTGATTTAGAACTTCTAGAAAAGCATTTAACTCCTGAACAACGGGCAGAACTCCAAAAAGCAGGTTCCTTAGAAGAACTGATGAAAATGCTGGAAGAGCGGTTACGCGAACAGCATAAAAAGCATCAGGGTGGTAACCGCATGGTGGGTACTGGTGGTACTTCACCTTTTGGAGCCTTTGGAGATCATCCAGAAGGCGTCAGAATTGGTGGACCAGGGCGTAAACGTTCGGCAGTTAAAGTCTGGGAACAGCGTAAATATCAAAATCTGGATGATGACCAAGTTCTTGGTACTCGCCAAATGCAAATTGCTTTACGACGCTTACGTAAATTTGCGCGCCAAGGTGCAGCCGAAGAGTTGGACGTTGACGGTACAATCCGTGAAACAGCTAAGCAAGGTATTTTAGATGTTCAAATGGTACCTGAGCGTCGAAACCGAATAAAAGTGCTGATGTTGTTCGATGTGGGCGGTTCGATGGATGCTCATATTGCACAATGCGAAAAACTGTTTAGTGCCGCTAAAAGTGAGTTTAAGACACTCGAATATTTCTATTTCCATAATTGTCTCTATGACTATGTCTGGAAAGATAACTACCGAAGAACAGCAACCCGTATGAACACATGGGATCTGTTTCACACCTATGGACGCGACTATCGTGTAATTGTAGTGGGTGATGCCAGTATGGCACCGTATGAGTTGAAATCGGTGGGTGGCTCGGTTGAATATATGAATGATGAAACAGGCGAGGTTTGGTTACGTCGCCTACGTCAACATTTTGATAAAACAGCGTGGTTAAACCCTGAAACAGAAGGGTATTGGCATTACACTCAAACCATTGGTTGGATTAAAGAGATTTTTGAAAATCATATGTATCCAATGACGCTAAAAGGCATTGAGGATTTGACGCGTTACCTTTCTCGATAAGCTTAATAACTTTAATAATTTTAAAAAGAGGGATGATATGCAACATCAAATTAACGGTATTGCTTTGCCGAATGAACAAGGATTTTTTGGTGAATATGGCGGACAATTCATTCCTCCACATTTAAAAGAAGCAATGGATGAAATTAATGTTGCCTATGAAGAAATTCGCCATACAGCTGAATTTCAAAATGAACTATCAGACCTCTTTACGAATTATGTAGGCCGTCCAAGTCCGTTATTTCATGCGAAGCGTTTGTCTGAACAGTTAGGTGGCGCACAAATTTACTTAAAACGTGAAGATTTGAACCACACTGGTGCCCACAAAATTAATCACTGCTTAGGTGAAGCTTTACTTGCTAAATATATGGGCAAAAAGAAAGTTATTGCTGAAACAGGTGCTGGTCAGCATGGGGTCGCTTTGGCAACCGCTTGTGCATTAGTAGGAATTCCCTGTGAAATTCACATGGGTCAAGTCGATATCGAAAAAGAACATCCAAATGTGGTCAAAATGAAAATTTTGGGTGCTCATTTGGTGGCAGTTACACGTGGTACAGCAACATTAAAAGATGCTGTAGATAGTGCATTTGAAGAATATTTAAAAGATCCTAAAAACTTTATATATGCTATTGGTTCTGTTGTAGGTCCACATCCATTCCCTAAAATGGTTCGCGATTTTCAATCGATTATTGGCAATGAAATTAAAGATCAAACACATCAGCGATTTGGAAAAAGTCCAGATTATGTTGTGGCATGTGTAGGTGGTGGTTCAAATGCAATAGGTGCATTTACTGCATTTTTAAATGACTCAGACGTAAAACTTGTTGGGGTTGAGCCAGCTGGACATGGTTTAGAAACCAATATGCACTCAGCAACGCTAACTTTAGGTAAGCCAAGTCAAATTCATGGTATGGCGTGTTATGTGCTTGAAAATGAGGCTGGTGAACCTTTACCCGTGCATTCTATTGCCTCAGGACTAGACTATCCAGGTGTTGGGCCACAACACAGTTTTTTAAAAGATTTAGGTCGTGTTGAATATAGCACTGCAACTGATCAAGAATGTTTAGAGGCTTTTATGACACTTTCTCGTGTTGAAGGCATTGTTCCTGCACTTGAAAGCTCACACGCTGTCGCATGGGCAATTCGTGAAGCACCAAAACTGCCGAAAGAAACCATGATTGTGGTGAATCTATCGGGCCGTGGAGATAAAGACTCTGATTATGTTGCCGAAAAGCTTAAGCTTTAAGCCGACTAAACTCGAAAAGCGGTCAGTATTTAAAGGCCGCTTTTTTTATTTTAAAAATTTAAATCCATCTCTAGTTAAAAGTTCATTATTTCTTAATTAAAACAAAGTATTCTGATTTTAACGTGTGATTGTTAGAGATCGGCATGTAAAACTCTTGTTCACAAGGCAAAGCGTTGCTTTGCTGTACCTCACTCAGTAGAATAGTCACTTTGCAAAATTTGCCTTTGGAGACGCCTAAGTGGAGCGACCGACGATTAGCCCTGAAAATTTACAGGAAGCGGCTGAAAATTTATCAACAATTCGAGATTTTATTCGTTTTGGGGTATCAGCATTACGTCAACATGATGCACATTTAGGACAAGGTACTGAAGATTATTTTGCAGAAAGCTGTGCATTAGTTTTACAAACCTTATCTCTTGAATGGTCAGCAGACGCAGAGATTCTAGATGCGAAGTTATTACCAAGCGAAAAAGCAGAATTTTTAAGCTTATTGGAACGTCGTATCAATGACCGTATTCCAACATCTTATTTATTAAATCTTGCTTATTTCTTTAATAAGCCATTCTATGTAGATGAGCGTGTACTCATTCCACGTTCACCAATTGCAGAATTAATTGAGCAACGTTTTGCACCATATTGTTTAGATGAAAATGGTCAAATGCGTGAAGCTCTTAATAATTTGCCAGAAAATACAAAACCTAAAACTCCACAACGTATCTTAGATATGTGTACAGGTTCTGGATGTATTGCGGTTGCTTTGGCTTATGCATATCCAGACGCTGAAATAGATGCAACTGACATTTCTAAAGAAGCTTTAGAAGTTGCTTCAATTAATACTGAACACCACAATAAGCAATATCAAGTTGCATTACTTGAATCTGACTTGTTTGCCAAGATTCCAGCTGAAAATCAGTATGATTTGATTGTAAGTAATCCTCCATACGTTGATGCTGAAGATATGGCTGACTTACCAGAAGAGTTTTTACATGAACCTGAACTTGCATTGGCAGCAGGCCAAGATGGTTTAGATTTAGTTCGTAAAATGCTTGCACAAGCGGCAGATTACTTAACTGAAGATGGTCTTATTGTCATTGAAGTAGGTAATTCTGAATGGTCTATGCGTCAGAACTTTAATACGATTGATTTCAACTGGCTCACTTTCCAAAAAGGTGGTTCAGGTATTTTTGCTTTGACTGCTGAACAATGTCGCCGTTATAGAAAACTATTTGAAGAGCAAATATAAGGAGTTGGGCATATGGCAGGGAATAGTATTGGACAACTCTTTCGTGTAACCACTTGTGGTGAGTCTCATGGCGTTGGCTTAATGGCAATTGTTGATGGTGTGCCACCAGGCCTTGAGCTAACTGAAGAAGACTTGCAAAAAGATCTTGATCGTCGTAAACCGGGAACTTCTAAATTTGCGACTCAACGTAAAGAGCCAGATCAGGTTAAAATCATTTCAGGTGTTTTTGAAGGTAAAACGACAGGAACACCAATTGGTTTATTGATTGAGAATACTGATCAGAAATCAAAAGATTATGGCAATATTGCCCAAACTTTTAGACCTGGCCATGCCGACTATACATATACGCAAAAATACGGTTTCCGTGACTATCGTGGCGGTGGCCGTTCAAGTGCTCGTGAAACTGCTATGCGTGTTGCAGCGGGTGCAATTGCTAAAAAATATTTGGCAGAAAAATTTGGCGTCTTGATCCGTGGTCATGTTACTCAAATCGGCAATGAAGTTGCCGAAAAACTGGATTGGAATGAAGTTCCGAATAATCCATTTTTCTGTGGTGATGTAGATGCTGTTCCACGTTTTGAAGCTTTGGTGACTTCTTTACGTGAACAGGGAACAAGCTGTGGCGCGAAGCTAGAAATTTTAGCTGAAAAAGTTCCTGTAGGCTGGGGTGAACCTGTTTTTGACCGTTTAGATGCTGATATTGCTCATGCGATGATGAGTATTAATGCGGTTAAAGGGGTAGAAATTGGTGATGGTTTTGCAGTTGCGGGACAGTTTGGTCATGAAACACGTGATGAATTGACCAGTAATGGCTTTTTAGCGAATCATGCTGGTGGGATTTTGGGTGGTATCTCAAGTGGTCAATCCATTCGAGTTGCTATTGCACTAAAACCAACAGCAAGCATTACGACACCAGGTAAAACGATTAATTTAAATCGTGAAGATACCGATGTGTTGACTAAAGGTCGTCATGATCCATGCGTAGGTGTACGTGCAACACCGATTGCAGAAGCAATGCTAGCGATTGTTTTAATGGATCACTTCCTACGCCATCGCGCTCAAAATGCAGATGTTATTCCGCCATTTGCGCCAATTGAACCTTAATCATATTTTTTGATTATAGTACATAAAACCCCGTATTTAATTTAAATATGGGGTTTTAATTTTTTATTACACTGAAGTTTGATTAAATTTTAAATTATTGTCTTGTCTTATAATATTTATATAAATATAATATTCTGCGATTTATTTTTGAATATATTCATCTGTAAAATCAGCAATTAAATATTGTTAATTTTTACTACACCAGATTTTTATATTTATCAAATAAAGTTAATTTAATCAAATTGCTTTTATATAAGCTTACTACACATTTAAATTTTTATTACTTTAAACAAAGAATTTTCAAAGTCATCATTGAAATTGGGGAAATATCAATGAATCAATGCACATATAGAATTGGCTGTATGTCAAAGGATAGGCTATTGCCTAAAAATTTAGAGGCAATGATAAAAGTTATTCATGACTTATCTTTGTCATCTCATCTTTTAGGGAATTGGATATACAGCGAAGACAATCCAGACATACATATTATTGATTTAGATAGCGGTTACACCAATATACTTATTCCAAAAAAAATTAAGATCGTATTAAGTAATAATCCTGAACTTTTAAAAGGCTACCAATATGGTTTGAAGAGACCAATAAGGTATCAGGAGCTTCTAAATATTTTACAAGATATTGAGAAGAATGAATATTTTAAAATTAGTCATCAAGAACGTATAACAAATAATGAGAATATCGTTTCTAAAGATCATTTAGAGACAAAGATTCTTTATAAACTTGTTTGTTATCCAAACTTTAAAAACATTCATGCAGAGCAGATTGTTAATGTTACTAGAGTTTGTGCTTTATTATCTATTGAGTCAAAAACAGCTCAAGAAATTAAGAGGTTTTTGAATTTATCCCTTGATGAAATACAAAAAATTATAGAAATAATAAAAAAAGAAGCTTATCCAAATTATGAAACAATACATGAAAATATTGTTTCGATTTTACCATTTTCGGCTGAAAATATTTCTACTGTGCCGCAGAGAATAGAACAAAATTCTTTTTTTTATTTTTTAATTAAATTTTGGAAGAAACTGAAGAGAGGATTCTAATGAAGTGGAATTTTTCTACATTATATGGATTGGAGCCTGTAATTTTTATTATCTAAAATAGAGTGTTGATTAATTGAAAGTCGCTAAATTTATTAAGTTTATATAAGCTATTTTTAACAGATGGTTTAAATTTAAATAAAAGAGGTTTTCGTATGTACTGATTCTAAATTATTTTTTAGCTTTGCCACGGATGGAAAAGCTAATTATTTATATTGAGTCATTTCAAATGGAAGTCAGACTTTTTAAGTTAAGTCTACAATTTGTTCTTCGTTTACAGCAATCTTATATTGATTACGCCCATTCGTTTTTGCCTTATACAAAGCATGGTCAGCGCGAGCTACGAAAGCAGAAATTGAATCATTTAGACGTGGAATCGTGGTTGCCACACCAACACTAATAGTGACTTGTGGTGAAACATCACTACATGGGTGTTTAATTGCAATTTTATCAATAGCATTCATTAAACGTTCAACCTGAATCAAGGCTTGCTGAGAATTTGTCATCGGAAATAACAGTAAAAATTCTTCGCCACCATAACGAGCAACTAAATCACCACTACGTGCAGCAATAGAGGAAATAGCAATAGCGATTTCTTTTAAGCATTCATCACCCTTTAGATGCCCTAAAGTATCATTGTAAGCTTTAAAATAGTCGATATCGACCATCATGATGGTAAGGGGTGTTTCATGCCGTAAAGCACGGCGCCATTCGTTATCCAGTGTTTCGTCTAGATAGCGTCGATTGGCTAAACCGGTGAGTGCATCTTGCTGGGAAAGCAAAGATAATTGCTGTGCTTGCTGCATCAGTTCAATGCGATTCAGCTCGATCATGCAGTTTTGTAAGTAGTTTTCTCGATGTTGGCGGTCAGTTGCATAGGCAAGGGTCATTCCCAAGAAGCTACTGAAGGTGTAAGTTCGGTTCAAGAAAGTCCAGTCGATCACCCCATTTAAGTAGTTACTTACCAAAATTCCAACAAGTCCTCCAACCCATCCAGCAAATATGGCGGTATAAAAACGCATACCTACTGCACCATAGATAATCACAATCGCATACATCATCGCCGCATGAAAAAGAACGTTCTCTTGGCCATTTTCTATAACGTTAATTAAAATAAAAGTAATTGCGACTGCTAAAGCTGAGCCAATTCCTACATAATAATCAAAATACTGATTTAATTTTTTAATAAACGATAAAATCCAGGCAAGGAAAATAATTACACCCACCCAAGAATAATAGCTAAACCAGGGTAAAACTTGTTCAGTTGGCAATACTTGATATATACCAAAGCTTAAAAATATATATAATATTAAAATAATAGGCGCTCTATAGCGGAACTCATAGGCAGCACCGTTTTGGTATTGAAAACGATAAATCGTTTCAAGCTGCTTTGGAAACCATACGAAATTTAATCCTCGTGTGGTTAATAAATCTATTTGTTCCTGTCCCAATATATTGGAACCCTGCAACTTCATAATTAATGCTCTCTATATTGGAAGTTGTCATAAAATGAGACTTATTTTTAGTAAAGTTCCATCTAAAAATATTGATTATATAATGTGTGATTTATTCAAAATAATAATACAGATTTTTTAAAAAAGTAATGATTTTTATCTGAGTTAAATGTGATAAAAATCACGACATTTCAATGATTAGCGTAACAATTATCTAAAGCATCGCAATCCATCGAAAAAAGTTACAAATGGTCGATTAACGATTGTATCTTTATCATTTTCGGATAGACTTGTAGCGTGAAATACAGATGATTGCTGTCATATAAATAGGAAAATTAGCAATGACTGCTCTAAATCAATATGGAATGCATTTAGAAATTACACCGCATAATGGATGGTCACAGCAGTTCTGGGATGACCTGCTACCAGCGAAAGAACGGGTAAGTAAACATCCGTTTTTTTCGGAAATGGCCAATGGGGGATTGAGCCTAAATAGTTTCCGTTATGCTTTACTTAATTTCTATCCATTAGTCGCGCATTTCCCGTCATATATGGCTGGGGCGTTAGGCAAAGCAACAGGGTTTTCTGAACCTGGCGTTACAGAAGCACGAGATTGGTTAATCCAAAATATTAAGGTCGAAGAGCGGCACTTAAAATGGTATCGCGATTGGGCTGGAGGTTTTGGTTTAACTGTAGAAAAGCTTGATAGTGTGCGGCCACCAGCTGCGATGAATGCAGTAAACCATTTCTTATGGAATATGAGTCATCGTGGTAATTTGGCAGAGTGCCTTGCTGCAACAAATCTAGCAATTGAATGGGCAACTGGAGACTGGTCTATTCAGGTCTATAAGGGTATTCATGCCTATACTGATCATCCTGACGTAACGATTGATAAACGTTCTTTGGCTTGGTTACGTGCACATGCGCATTATGATGATCTTCATCCTTATGAAGCCATGGAGCTGATTAAGCGTTTATGTAATGATCGTCCTGACTGGCAGCAAAAAGCATTTCATGCTGCTGAAGAAGGGCTGCGTTATTATGAATTAGCCTTAGATGATTGTTATCGGGTGCAGCTTCAAGCTTCTGCTTGATCTTGCCTCAATAAAAGGGAGAATATTTATACGATATTCTCCCTTTTATTTTATTCGAGTAATTTTAAAAGTTTAGTTCGATAAGGTGTTTCTTCAGGTAATAATTCAAGTAAACGTTCAACAGCATCTACACGATCTGGCACACGACTGACCACTCGTAATAGTTGATCAACATCTTCAATTTGATAAATCACATGACTCAAGCGAGCATCAAAGCAATCTCTCCACGCACACAAAAATGGGCTTTCTGATTTAGCTAAAAAACTTCCTCTATAGAGTGTAAGAGTAGTCGATGTGAAGCCTAGGTTTAATGCTTGCTCTGCCATTAAGAAATCACATTGGATTTCACAGTTAAGTTTATAAGGGCGAGACTCGATAACATCGGGGATTAGGTTTCTAAGTTGAGAAAGTTCTGCTTTTAAAGTGGTGGTACTTACTGGTCGATCGCCATATAAAGCATAATGAAGTTCTTCAAGATTAATCCCTTCGGGACAAAGGGTTAGAATACATAGAATTTCAATCTGACGTTGAGTCAATGTAAGGCTGTGTTGGTTATATTGAACTTTAGGAGTACCAAAGGCTTTAATATATAAAATATTTTTCTGATGAAGCTGAATTGCTTGCTTCACAATATCAGCGCATCTTTCAACAGCTAAAAGCCCCAGAGAATTATGTTTTTGATATTTGGTCGACAAATTCATAATGCCATAAAATTGGCCTGTATTTGTATCGGTAATTGGTGCCGCATAGCAGACCCAATCTCTTACACTATTCATTTGGTTTTCGTGTGAGTAAACGCAGTTAGCTGAATGAGTATTTAATGCTAAACCAATTGCATTTTGACCTACTGCCTGAGTTGACCACTGACCACCTTCAACAAAATGGACTTGCTCTGCCGATGAGCGCATCGGTGTACTACTCCATGTCCAAAGTAGAGTGCCATGTGGGTCGGTCACACCAATTGCCATATCGGCATCTTCGGCAATATGCATTAAATTCCGATGACACTCGTGAATCGAACGACCAAACAATGAATGTTCCCATTCTTCGGTTAGGTCAAATAACGGAGCCGCTTCGAGGTCAACTGGTGGTTTTTTTCCTAATTGTTGAGAATGAGATGACTTTTCTGGCCGGAATAATGACGGCGTGGTATCTAAAAAAGGTGATGATAATTGTTTTGACATATCCATATCGAAATTCCTTTATCATTGAAATGGCGTATCCGTAGCCGCTCAACCGTTATAACTTTCTTATTGTGGCTATTTCCTAGTTATCTCCTTACCTTAAATAATTTTATAAGCCTTGACCATTATCCTATTGGATAAGTTTTGTTAATTACCTGATCTTTTAAGCTAAGACATCTTGTCGGCTGAAAGGCTTTGGTACTTCTTCTCCAAAATATTGTCGATCAGCAAAGTAGCTAGAGCGGACCATAGGAGCACTCCAAATATTTTTAAAACCTAATCGTTTACCGTGTCGCGTGTATCTTTCAAATTCTTGTAAATTTACAAACCGATGAATAGGTGCATGTGACTTTGATGGCTGTAAGTACTGTCCAATAGTAATAAGGTCTACCTGATAATCTTTTAAGTCGTTCAGTAGAGCAAGTACTTCCGCTTCAATTTCTCCTAATCCAACCATTAAGCCAGACTTGGTTTTAATATCGGGACAATATGCTTTAAACCGTTTTAGTAACTCTAGTGAGTGTTGATAGTCTGAGCCAGGGCGCATCGCTTTATATAAACGCGGGACTGTCTCAATATTATGATTAAACACATCTGGAGGAGATAAGCTCAAAGTTGAAAGCGCTGTCTCTAAACGACCGCGAAAATCTGGTACTAAAATCTCAATCAAAGTTTCTGGGCAGCGTTTTCGGATTTCTTCAATGCACTTTACAAAATGTGCAGCGCCACCATCGTGTAGATCATCACGGTCTACAGAGGTAATCACGACATATTTTAAGTTTAAGTTTGCGACCGTTTCTGCCAAATGTTTAGGTTCATCTTCATCTAAAGGTTTTGGGCGACCATGTGCTACATCACAAAAAGGGCAACGTCTAGTACAGATATCTCCCATAATCATAAATGTTGCCGTACCTCCACCAAAACATTCAGGTAAATTGGGGCATGCTGCCTCTTCACAAACACTATGTAACTTCTGTTGGCGCAGCAAATTTTTTATGCGTTTAATTTCTTCAAAATCGGTTATTTTGGCTCTAATCCAGTCTGGTTTAGTCGGTAAATCTTCTGTAGGTAAAATTTTAATCGGAATGCGAGCGACTTTATCTGCTCCTCGTAATTTAATACCAGTTTCTACTTGTCTTTTAAAATCCATATTCATAATTCCATTTTATTTAAAACCCGCTTAAACTCCTATATTTTTAATTTAATTAGATCATATTAAAAAGCGCAATTAATTAAAAACACAGGGTGTGGCGAGTATTATAAAATAAGAAAGGTTGGTTAAAGGTTTGTTTTATAACTTAGTGAAAATTATAAAAAAATTTTAAAATTATTTTTGATAATTAAGTTTTTGAAATTTAAAAAATAATTGCATTTATTTTAATTAAAAACTTTTTGGTCTAATAGATTGATTATTAATTTTGAGTTTAAGTATTTATAGCGAATTAGATTTTCGCTTGAAACTTGGTTGAATTTTTAAAATCAAGATAATAAAGGAAAAGGATATGCAATTAACGGAAGAGCAATTACTCGCAGCATATAAACGCATGCGTGATATTCGTGAATTTGAGGATCGACTTCACGAAGAAAATACCAATGGTGATATTCCTGGCTTTATTCACTTATATAGTGGTGAAGAAGCTGTAGCAGTCGGGATTTGCGAAAACTTAACCGACAAAGACTATATCACTTCAACACACCGTGGACATGGACACTGTATTGCAAAAGGCTGTGACATTCACGCCATGATGCTGGAAATTTTTGGTAAAGATGACGGACTATGCCGTGGAAAAGGCGGTTCTATGCATATTGCCGATTTAGATAAAGGTATGCTCGGTGCCAACGGGATTGTGGGTGGCGGGCCTCCTTTAGCAATTGGTGCAGCGTTGACAGCAAAAACCTTAAAGACAGGTGGCATCGGACTATCTTTTACAGGTGACGGTGGTTCAAACCAAGGTCTTACTTTTGAAGCAATGAACATGGCGGTTGTTCTTAAACTTCCAGTCATTTTCGTTTTCGAAAATAACGGTTTTGGTGAAGGGACTGGTCATGATTATGCAGTCGGAAGCAAAGATATTGCTGGTCGTGCAGCAGGTTTTGGTTTACCGGCTGTTAAAGTTGATGGTACCGATTTCTTTGCCGTCTATGAAGCCGCCCAAACTGCTATTGAACGTGCACGCCGTGGTGAAGGTCCAAGCGTGATTGAAACCATTACAAACCGTTTTTATGGCCACTTCGAAGGTGACCCTGGCTTGATTCGTTCTAAAGAAGAAGTCGAGTTCATCAAAGAAAATAAAGATCCTTTGAAAATTTTCCGAGAGAAAGTTAAAGGCAAAATTGATGAAGCTAAGCTAGACGAGATTGATGCAGCATCTAAGGCAAACGTTGATGATGCCGTTGCTAAAGCTCGTGCTGCAGCTTACCCGCAACCAGAACAACTCCTTACCGACGTCTATGTCTCTTACTAAAGGAATAGTAAAGATGCCAAATAAAAGTTTTCGTAATGCAATTAAAGAAGCCATTGAATCAGAAATGCGCCGCGACCCAACGGTTTTTGTAGTTGGTGAAGATGTTCGCGGTGGACATGGTGGTAAAAATACCGAAGATAACGAGCTTGAAGGTTTCGGTGGTGTACTTGGCGTAACCAAAGGCTTATGGACAGAATTTGGTTCGGAGCGTGTTATTGATACGCCAATTACCGAATCTGCAATTATTGGTATGGCCGCTGGTGCTGCTGCAACAGGTTTACGTCCTGTTGCTGATTTAATGTTTATGGATTTCTATGGCGTGTGTCATGACATGCTTTATAACCAAGCCGCTAAATTCCGTTATATGTTTGGTGGAAAAGCAAAAGCGCCAATGGTTGTACGTGGCATGATTGGCGCAGGTTTCTCTGCGGCAGCTCAGCATTCCCAGTCACCATATAACGTATTCGCTGCGGTTCCGGGCTTAAAAGTTGTGGTTCCATCTAGCCCATATGATGTGAAAGGGCTATTAATTCAGGCCATTCGAGATGATGACCCTATAGTCTTCTGTGAACATAAAATGCTTTATGACATTAAAGGCGAAGTTCCAGATGATGCCTATACCATTCCTTTTGGTGTAGCAAATTATACCCGTGAAGGGACAGACGTGACCATTATTGCGTTAGGGCTGATGGTACAGCGTGCCAATGAAGTGGCAGACAAACTGGCAAAAGATGGTATTTCGGTTGAAGTGGTAGACCCTCGTACAATTTCACCTCTGGATGAAGAAGGAATTTTAGAGTCTGTTGCATCGACTGGGCGTGTGGTTATTGTGGATGAATCAGCAGCACGCTGTGGTTTTGGTCATGATGTGGCTGCACTAATCGCCCAAAAAGGTTTCCACTATTTGAAAGCACCTGTTGAACTCGTAACGCCACCACATACGCCTGTTCCATTCTCTCCAGTTTTAGAAAAAGAATGGATTCCAAGTGTAGAGCGTATTGAGCAAGCTGTGCGAAAAACATTGGAGACTTAGGATGAGCGAAATTAAAACGTTGGAGATCCCGAAATGGGGATTATCCATGGAAGAAGGCACGATTGCCCAATGGTTGATTAAAGAAGGCGATAGCTTTAATAAAGGCGATGAAATTTGTGAAATTGAAACCACAAAAATCGTCAATGTGTTAGAAGCACCTTTTGCAGGAACGCTCCGTAAAATTTTAGCGAAAGATGGTAATACTTTACCTGTTGGTGGTCTTATTGCCGTATGTGCTGATAGTGAAGTTTCTGATGCAGAAATTGAAAAGTTTATCGCATCATTAGGTGGTTCAGCAGCTCAAGCACCTGAAGCACCTTCGGAACAAAGTAAAGCGGAAACATCTGCACCTATTGCTGAAAAAGCCGAACAACCACAGTCTGTAGCTGCAAGTGCTCCAGCTCCTGTAAAGGTAGCGAAAGGTGACTATGCTGTACCTGAGTCATTACAAGGCTATCAAACATCTGATGAGTTGTTTGCAACGCCGCATGCGTTAAAGCTTGCAGAAAAACACAATGTAAACTTGGCAAAAGTCACAGGTTTTGGTCGTGAAGGACGTATTAGTGTTCAAGACATCCAGAAAGCTGTACAAGCAGCTGGAGGTCAGTGGCCTGATGTTAAGCAGCAAACTCAGGCTAAAGTGGTTAAATCTACGGCTGATGATAGTCGAGTTTCAGCGACACCTGTAGCACGCCGTTTAGCAAAAGAATGGGGCATTAATCTAAATGACTGCCGTATTTCAGGTACTCGTGGCCGTGTCTGTAAAGAAGATGTTGAAGCGGTTTACTACCGTAATAACCCTGCATCGGTAAATGAACAATCTGCTCAATGTGCTGCTCAACCACAATCGACCGTTACTACTGTCGCGATGAATGGTATGCGTAAAGCAATTGCTTCACGGCTACAGGCTGCAAAACGTAATGCACCACATTTCCGCTTAGTGGTCGATCTAAACGTAGAGGCTTTGCAAAATTTACGTAAACAGATTAATGAGACCGTTCCGCAAGTGAAACTTTCTATTAATGACATGCTAATTAAAGCGGCGGCAGCGGCACTGATTAAAGTGCCTGAGGTGAATGTTCAATTTGATGAGGCGACTCAATCAATTTTACAGTTCTCTCAAGCGGATATTTCGGTGGCCGTAGCGATTCCAAACGGTTTAATTACACCCATTGTAAAAGCAGCAAATCAGAAGTCTTTAGCACAAATTTCTGATGACATGCGTGATTTGGCAACACGCGCTAAGACTGGCAAGTTACAACCTGATGAGTTTCAAGGCGGCAGCTTTAGCATTTCAAATTTAGGAATGTTAGGCATTAAACAATTCGACGCCATTATTAACCCACCGCAAGGTGCAATTATGGCATTAGGTGCTTCTGAATCACGTGCTGTTGTTGAAAATGGCAATGTAGTGGTTCGTGAGATTGTCACAGCGACGTTGTCATGTGATCACCGAGTTATTGATGGTGCAGTTGGGGCGAAATTCTTGGCCAGCTTTAAGCAGTTTGTTGAAAATCCTGCTTTAATTTTGGTGTAGGAGAACCCGCATGTCAGAAACTCAATTTGATTTAATTGTGATTGGCGCGGGACCGGGTGGGTATGTGGCTGCAATTCGTGCAGCCCAGCTCGGGTTAAAAACCGCAATTGTAGAAGAGCAACATTTAGGCGGAATTTGTCTAAATTGGGGCTGTATTCCAACCAAAGCTTTGCTTGCAGGGGCAGAGCTTGCAAACCAGTTTAAACATGCTGGACAGTTTGGTTTTCAGGTATCTCAACTCGATTTTGATATTCAAAAGCTTGTGCAACATAGCCGCCAAGTATCAGCTCAGTTAGTACAAGGCATTGATTACTTGCTGAAGAAGAATCAGGTAACTGTGTTTAATGGTCGTGCTCAGCTGACGGCTAAAGAAAAACTTGAAGTGACCGATGCTCAAGGTAACAGTCAGGCTTTGAGTGCGCCCCACATCATTTTGGCAACGGGTGCCAAGGCTCGACATGTTCCTCAGCTTCCCGTAGATGGAACATATGTCTGGAGCTATAAAGAAGCGCTTGTTCCAGAGGATTTACCCAAAAGTTTACTGGTTGTAGGCTCAGGTGCAATTGGTAGTGAGTTTGCTAGCCTTTATCAAGACTTGGGGTGTCAGGTCACGCTTATTGATTTAGCCAAGCAGATTTTACCAACCGAAGATGCGGAAGTTGCTCAATTTGTCAGAAAGCAATTTGAACAAAAAGGAATGAAAATCTTAACCGATGCTGTCGTTCAAAGTATTCAAATTGAAAATGATCAAGTTCACTGTGTGATTGAAACAGCAAATGACATTCAAACGCTTGTTTTTGACCGTGTGCTTTCGGCAATTGGTGTACAGCCTAATACTACGGGGTTAGGACTAGAACGTTTAGGTGTGGAACTCAATCCACAAGGTTTTGTGGCAATTGATGACTATTGTAAAACCAATGTAGCAGGGCTTTATGCCATTGGGGATGTTGCTGGAGCACCGTGTCTTGCCCATAAAGCAAGCCATGAAGCCATGATATGTGTCGAGAAAATTGCTGGTGTAGCTAATGTGCATTCACTCGATCGTAGCCAGATTCCGGGTTGTATTTTTACCCATCCACAAGTGGCGAGTATTGGTTTAACGGAAAATGCAGCAAAAGCTAAGAATTTACCTATACGAATCGGCAAGTTTTCTTTAACTGCAAACGGCAAAGCTTTAGCAATTGGTGATGCATCAGGTTTCGTTAAAACAATCATACATGCAGAGACGGGTGAATTACTTGGTGCACATATGGTCGGCCATGAAGTGACCGAGCACATTCAAGGCTTTGCAATTGCTAAATATCTAGAAGCAACTGATGAAAGTTTAGCTCAAGTGATTTTCCCGCATCCAACATTATCAGAAGCCATGCATGAATCCATTTTGGCCTCAATGCAACGAGCAATTCATATGTAGAAACTCTACATTTACAGGAGTTGAATATGGTTAAGGGATTAAAAGATAAAGTCGCTTTAGTGACTGGGGCAGCTCAAGGCATTGGCCGTGGGATTGCCCTGCGCTTGGCGGAAGAAGGAGCACATATTGCATTAGTTGATATGAAACAAGATCGACTGAATGATGTGCAGCAAGAAATTCAGGCTTTAGGCGTAAATGCGAGTACATTTATTGCCGACGTAAGTGACCGCGAGCAAGTGTATGCCGCTATAAATCATGCTGAGAAGACCCTTGGTGGGTTTGATGTCATAATTAATAATGCTGGAATTGCACAAGTTCAAGCGATTGCGGATATCACACCGGATGAATTTCAAAAAATTGTTGATATTAATATTGGTGGCGTGCTGTGGGGCATTCAGGCTGCAGCTGCAAAATTTAAACAACGCCAAAATAAAGGTAAAATCATTAATGCTTGCTCAATTGCAGGCCACGATGGGTTTGCTTTACTCGGTATTTACTCGGCAACCAAATTTGCGGTACGAGCACTTACCCAAGCTGCGGCAAAAGAATATGCCAGTCACGGTATTACGGTAAATGGATATTGCCCCGGAATTGTCGGAACGGACATGTGGGTTGAAATCGATAAACGTTTTGCTGAAATTACCGGTGCAGCAATCGGTGAAACTTATAAAAAATATGTGGAAGGCATTGCCTTAGGTAGGGCCCAAACACCAGATGATGTAGCTGCATTAGTTGCTTTTCTGGCAAGTGAAGATTCGGACTATATTACGGGTCAATCCATTTTAACAGACGGCGGAATAGTCTATCGCTAAAAAAACATCCTGATTTGAGGGAGATAATAATGAAAGCAGCGCGTTTTTATGACAGAGGCGATATTCGTATTGAAGATATCCCTGAACCAGAAGTCACTCCCGGTACTGTAGGCATTAAGGTAGCTTGGTGTGGAATATGTGGTACAGATTTGCATGAGTTTATGGAAGGGCCAATTTTTATTCCACCATGTGGACATCCACATCCTATTTCAGGTGAATCTGCACCGATTACTATGGGACATGAATTTTCAGGTGTTGTCTATGCTGTAGGTGAAGGTGTTGATGATATTGAAATTGGTCAACATGTCGTCGTAGAGCCTTATATTGTGGCCGATGATGTGCCGACTGGACCGGGCGATAATTATCATCTTTCCAAAAATATGAACTTTATTGGTTTAGGCGGTCGTGGCGGTGGTTTATCCGAAAAAATTGCGGTTAAACGCCGTTGGGTGCATCCAATTTCCAATAAAATTCCACTAGATCAGGCAGCCTTAATTGAGCCGTTATCGGTGGGTCATCATGCCTATGTGCGCAGTGGTGCAAAGGCTGGTGATATTGCACTGGTAGGTGGTGCGGGTCCAATTGGTTTATTGCTTTCGGCAATTTTAAAAGCGAAAGGTCTTAAAGTCATCATTACCGAACTAAGTGCTAAACGTAAAGAAAAAGCCAAAGAGTCGGGAGTCGCAGATTATATTTTAGACCCGTCAGAAGTTGATGTTGTTTCTGAGGTCATGAAAATCACTAATGGCGATGGTGTCGATGTAGCTTTTGAATGTAGTAGCGTTAACAAGGTGTTAGATACTTTAGTCGCGGCAGTGAAACCAACAGGTGTGATTGTTATAGTTTCGATTTGGAGCCATCCAGCATCAATTAATGTGCACAGTGTGGTAATGAAAGAGCTTGATGTACGAGGTACAATTGCCTATGTAAATGACCATCAAGAAACCATTAAACTGGTTGAAGAAGGTAAAATAAATCTGGAACCTTTTATTACGCAGCGTATTCAACTTGATGATTTGATTTCACAAGGTTTTGAAACCTTAATTCATAACAATGAGTCAGCCGTTAAGATTATCGTACATCCATAAATAGACACTTAAACCTATAAAAAAGAGCGAATCATCGCTCTTTTTTTATTAAAGTAAGTTGTTGTTTTGAGCTTCAATAATAGGGGGTAATGGTTGTCCTAAAGAGCTTAAAGACTCCCGTTCAATTAAACGTACAATTGAATCGAGCGGTAAATCATTTTCTTGCAAACCAAAAGGTTCTTCAATTTGAGCACTTAAGGCATCTAAACCTAAAAACATATAAGCGATTAAGCCCACAATAAGCGGTGTCCAAATACCTAAAGCAGCTTCAAGGCTAAACGGTAAGATGAAACAAAAACAATAAACAGCACGATGTAAAAGTACTGAATATGAGTAGGGTAAAGGTGTTCCAGCAATCCGGTCACAACCTGCTTGGATATTGCCTAGCTCAATAATATGTCGATTTAAGGTACTATAGATAATGTCACTGATTTCGCCATCTTTTAGTATTTTAACTAAATCTTTTTGAATATTTTCGAGTACAAATTGCGGTGCATTAATATGCTCATTTAAATAGTTAAGTGAAGAGTTATTTAAATAAGCATGTTCAAGAAATTTTGTGGGTTCGACTGTTTGTTGACGTAAACGATCACGCAATAAATTACTAAAAATTAAGACCTGATGGATTAAATGTTCACGTTGTTCATTAGATAAAACATGGCTATCTCTAACGATATGTCTGGCATTGGCAATTAAAGCACCCCAAAGTTTGCGGCCTTCCCACCATCGGTCATAACACGCATTATTTCGAAAACCCGTACAAATCGAAAGAATCACACCAAATATTGTAAATCCGATCGCGGGTACGGTAGGGATTTGAATCCAATGATAATAAGAGAGCCAGACCACACAGGCTGAAATAAGTACAACAAAACTCAGTGCTGGCAAGACCTTCGGTAAAATTGTTCCTTTCCAAGCAAATAAAAGTTTAAATACATTGCTTTTATCACGAACAATCATATAAAGCCTTTGAACTAATGAACCTAACCAAGTGTAATATGATACGCCTTAGACGAGTTAAATACCTAACTAAAGCTTATGCTTTTGTCTATAGCGCCAAAGGGTAGTACGGCTAATACCAAAAATATTCGCGACCATATTCAGGTTATGGTTATATTTTTCTAAAGCAGCTTGTACATTTTCTGGACTAAGCTCTGTATTTGTCTCGGGTAATTTAACGTAATCCTCTGCATTTAATAGCTCATTTGGTAAGTCCTCAACTTCAATTTCATCCTTACCATTTGCCATGGTTAAAGCATAAAGCAGGGTGTTTTTAAGTTCACGAACATTCCCAGGCCAGTCATAGTTCAATAAAATCTGCATGGCTTTTTGATTAACATGACGAGGCATTGTGTCTAGTTGAGTGGAGCTTTCTTTTAAAATTTGATCAACAATAAGAGGAATATCGACTTTCCGCTCTCTGAGTGGTGGTATAAAAATTGGAATTACGCGTAAACGGTAGAGCAAATCATGACGGAAACGCCCAGCCTTAGCCTCTTCGCGTAAAGCTTTATGTGTTGCGGTAATAATTCGGACATTGGCTTGAATCGGTTTTTCACCACCTACAGGCGTAAATTCACCTGTTTCTAACACCCGTAATAATTTAGCTTGTAGCTCTAAAGGAATCTCAGCAATTTCATCCAGAAACAGAGTTCCACCTGCGGCACGTTCAAACACGCCTTTATGGTCACGAATTGCTCCTGTAAAAGCACCTTTCACATGCCCAAATAGTTCACTCTCTAAAATATTAGAATTTAAAGCTGCACAGTTAATGGCAACAAAGATCTTATTTTTACGTTGGCTATAATCATGAATTGCTTTTGCCACCAGTTCTTTACCACTACCAGATTCGCCGCGGACAAGCACTGGAAACTCAGTAATTGCCACTCTTTGAATAATTGAAAACATACGAGCCATTTCTGGCGAGCAGCTATTAAAAACCTTAGCTAAGTCTTCTAATTGTTCTGTTAGCTCTACTTGATTAGCAATATCATTGTCCATGCTAACGGGTTGTAGAATATGCAATTTCCCGATAATGCGATGCTCTGCAATGTAAATATCATTTTCCTGATAGATGAATCGCTTTCTCATTTTAGGAGTATTAATTTCGAGATATTGATTGTGATGATCTTGAGTAAGCGCTGCCATGCTCTCAACAGAAATGTCATCTGTATTAAATTTATAGTGAATTGCTTGAGTCGTTGTGTCTGCTAAAAACAGACTCGCACTTGGGAATAAAGCTTTTAATTGCTCAAATAAAATAAAAAAATCTTGTTCTGACTTAAAATTTAACTTTGCCATTTCATGTGTTTCACAATCGTTTCATTGAAACATACTTGAGTTTCATAGGAACATCAAGCTGCGTTTGTTTTCAAACTTTAATTTCACTTATTATTTTAAATATTTGATTTTTATATTTATTATTTAATTTTAAATAATTGGCACCTTATTTGCAAAATATAGGAAAGAAATAAATTATTGGGGTATAAATCATGTTCTTTAAGCAGTTTTTTGAGCAGGAAAGTTCGACTTATACATATATGCTTGGGTGTGAAGAAACACGAGAGGCTGTTTTAATTGACCCAGTTGCATCAGATATAGAGATTTATACAAAAGAATTAGAGCAGCATCAATTTACGCTCATCTATACCTTAGATACTCATGTTCATGCAGACCATATTACTGCTGCGAATTTGCTTCGTGAACGTTTTCATTGCAAATCGGTTTTACACCGTAATTCAGATGTAAATTGCGGAGATATTTTAATTACAGATGGTTGCATGCTTAAAGTCGGCAATCTCAGTATTGAAGCACTCTATACACCAGGTCATACCAATGCTTGTACGAGTTATCTAGTTGGAAACATGGTTTTCACTGGTGATGCATTATTAATTGATGGATGCGGTCGAACTGACTTCCAGCAAGGTAATGCAGGCACACTTTATGACAGTATTCATAAACAACTTTTCAGCCTACCTGACGACACTATTGTGTATCCAGGGCACGATTACAAGGGTCGTCTGTCTTCAACAATTGGTTATGAACGCTTAAATAATTTACGTCTAGGTCAGAATCGCTCGCGAGAAGATTTTATTAAATTGATGAATAATTTAAATCTGCCATATCCAAAACAAATCGATAAAGCGCTACCTGCCAATCAGGCCTGTGGCTCAACTTCACAATCATAAGGTGGCGATATGGAACTTAAACGAGTTAATCAAGAATTTTATGTTGCTGACCAGATTACTGCCGAGGATATTGCGAAAATTGCTGATCAAGGGGTAAAAACTCTGATATGTAACCGTCCAGATGGAGAAGGTGCAGACCAACCCAATGTGATTGAAATTGAAGAAGCAGCTCAACAATATGGTCTAAACGTAATTTATCAGCCTGTGACCAGTGGCAAAATTACCGACCAACAAGTTACAGAGTTTAAGCAGCATTATCAGAATGCCCAAAAACCTGTTTTAGCGTATTGCCGTTCTGGTATGCGTGCAGTCAGTTTGTGGGCTTTGGCTGAAGTTGCTCCAAAAGATGCAGCACTGTTAGTAGAAGCAGGTAACAAACTTGGTTTTAACTTAAAAGGCTTAGTGCCACGTATTTTAAAACGTGACCATGAACCAGCCACAATTCCTTGTTATAGCGTTGTAATTGTGGGTGCTGGAGCAGCTGGAGTTTCTGTAGCATCGAGCTTACTGTCTCGTGAACCTCATTTAGATATTGTCATTATTGATCCGGCAGACACTCATTATTATCAACCAGGCTGGACCATGGTTGGTGGTGGTATTTTTAAACCACAAGTAACAGCACGCTCAATGGCAAGTGTGATTCCGGCAAAAGTGAAATGGATGAAAGCAGCAGTTGCCGGATTCGACCCTGAGCATAATCAAGTTATTTTGGAAGGATGCCAACCCATTCAATATAAAGCATTGGTCGTCTGTCCTGGTTTAAAACTCAATTGGCATGGAATTGAAGGTCTAGTCGAAACCTTAGGTAAAAATGGTGTGACGTCTAACTATCGTTATGATTTAGCGCCGTATACATGGGAATTGGTGCAACAACTAAACGGTGGAACGGCAATTTTTACCCAACCGCCTATGCCGATTAAATGTGCGGGTGCTCCTCAAAAAGCAATGTATCTTTCAGCCGACTACTGGTTAAAGCAAGGCAAACTCAAAGATATCTCTATCCATTTTTATAACACCGGCGGTGTTTTATTTGGTGTAAAGGAATATGTACCTGCACTAATGCAATACGTCAAAAAATATGGTTCAGAACTGCACTTTAACCATCAACTTGTCAAAGTAGATGGACCTGCAAAAAAAGCATGGTTTAAGGTGGTGAATGATGAAAATGCAGCATTAATCGAGACTGATTTCGATATGTTACATGTTGTTCCACCACAACAAGCCCCAGACTTTATTCGTGCAAGTACTCTCACTGATGATGCAGGCTGGGTGAGTGTGAATCCTCAAACTTTACAGCATACACAACATGCCAATATTTTCGCTTTAGGTGATGTGATGAATGCGCCTAATGCCAAAACTGCTGCTGCGGCACGAGCACAAGCCCCAATCGTTGCTGTGAATGTTATAGCACAGCTCAAGGGTGATCAGAATTTCTGCGAGTACAACGGCTATGGCTCATGTCCACTCACGGTAGAGCGTGGAAAAATCGTTCTGGCAGAGTTTGGTTACGGCGGAAAACTACTTCCAAGTTTTCCAAAATGGGTGATTGATGGGCAAAAGCCATCTCGGTTGGCTTGGTTACTTAAAGAACAGATTTTACCGCCGATTTATTGGCAAGTCATGCTCAAAGGCCGCGAGTGGATGGTCAAACCTGAGCGAGGATAAGTAAAGCAACGCTTTACCCGAGCGCAAGACGAGAGCTGTGCTCGAGTTAAGAGGTAAGCAAAGCAACGCTATGTACGAGCGCAAGACGAGAGCTGTGCTCGAGTTAAAAGGTTAATCAAAGCAACGCTTTGTCCTGAGAAGCGGCTAAGGCTTCGCAAGAAGACGAGATCTATTCACTCATTAACCAGCATTCTACTGCAAATGATGTATATGCAATTTTAGGCTTTTGATATGTTATTACTTGTCGTTGAAGGCATCGTGATTGGCTTTTTACTTGGTCTTACTGGCGCAGGTGGCGGTATTCTTGCTGTACCTGCGCTCATGACCAGTCAAGGCTGGAGTGTGGCTCAAGCTGCGCCGATTGGGTTATTGGCAGTTGCGCTGTCTACACTCATTGGAACCATTGAAGGCTTATTTAAAAAGATTGTTCGTTATCGTGCTGCTATTTGGATTGCCTTAATTGGTGCCCCTATGGCACATATCGGAATTTTAATAGCCAACGCGATTTCGCCTGTTTGGCTCATGTTAATGTTTAGCTCGGTCATGTTTACAGTGGGTTATCGGCTTATTAGTAACCGAGTATCAGATTTTCATAATCCGCCGTGTCAGGTCAACCCAAGTACGGGACGCTTTATCTGGAATTTTAAAACGGGAAGCGTTCTTGCCAGCATCGGAATTATTGCTGGGCTTTTAACTGGCATGTTAGGGGTTGGTGGCGGCTTTGTAATTGTGCCAGCGCTTAGAAAAGTCACAAATTTGGATATGCATAGCATTGTTGCAACGTCACTTATGATTATTTTTCTCATTAGTGGAATGAGTATTCTGATGCATATTGCAGAGGGTTTTCACTATCCAGTAGGCATTACTAGTGCATTTGCGCTCGCATGTGCAGTTGGTATGTTATTAGGGCGCAGAGCTATTCGTTTTATTCCCTCTGCAATTGTGCAAAAAGTCTTTGCTTTAATGGTTTTTGCTGTCGCAATTTATATGGTCATTAAGATAGTTAATCTAACAAATATCTAAGTAATATAGTATTTTAACTATCTCTGTAGTTAGCAATTTTCCAAAGACGAGATGTTAAAATTCTCTTTGGAAATTTGATTTAAACCATATAAATTTTTGAGAAAGCGATATGAAGCGAGTTAACGTGGCAATTTGTGGTTTTGGACGTATTGGGCAACAAATTGCAGAGCTTCTTTTAAATCGATCGGCATACTATCAACAAAAATATCAAATTGATGCCCGTTTAGTGGGTGTCTGTAAATCATCATCAGGTTTAATTGATCAAGAAGGTTTACAAGCTGCAAAGTGGCTAGATAAAACACAATATCAAGCAGGTCTAACTGAGCAAAAATTTTTAGAACAGGTTCAGGCGGATGTCATGATTGAGACAGGGCCAAGTGACTATGTGACAGGTGGAAAGGGTTTATTTTATTTAAATTATGCTTTAACACATAGCATGAATGCGATTGCAGTGTCTAAAGGTGCTTTAGTTGTAGAAGGTAAAAAATTAGTTAACTTGGCACGTCAGCACAATAAAAAACTATTTTTTAGCGGTGCGACGGCTGCCGCCTTACCAACTGTTGATTTGTTTAAATATAACTTAGCAGGCTGTGAAATTTTAGAAATAGAAGGTGTGTTTACAGGCACCACGAATTTTATTTTGAATGATATGTTGCAACACGAATGTGCATTTGCAGATTCTCTTGGAAAAGCTCAAACAAAAGGGATTGCGGAACCTGACAGTTCTTTCGATGTAGATGGATGGGATACCGCTGCTAAAATTACCATACTGGCAAATACTGTTTTGGGAGCTGATGTAAAAATTCAAGATATTCCAAGACAAGGAATCAGTCATGTCACAGCCGACCATATAGGTGATTGGAAAAAAGAAAATGTAGTTCCTCGTCTGGTCGGTTTTATTCATATTAAAAATCAGCAAATTCAAACAGGTGTTGAATTAAGATTAGTTCCGGCACATCATCCTTTTGCACATCTGCAAGGTTCTAATAAATGCATTCGGGTGTTAACTCAAGAAATGGGGGAACTTGTTGTAAGTGGAGGAGCATCTGCGCCTTTAGCTACGGCAGCTGCGGCTTTAAAAGATTTTGAGCTGATGCTAAAAACGTACTGCTGAAATTAATTATGATTTATAAAAAAAGCAGGCTTTTAGGCTTGCTTCTCACAACTTTTTTGAGTATTAAATAACTTTTTCCCAATTTCAAATTTACTAAACATTAAGTAGTTACCAAGTAAGATTAGTAAAATTCCAAATACAGCATTTAAAGTCCACTCATATCCCTCAAAGAAAGTAGAAACTGTTAGAGCAACTAAAGGGAAGAGTAATGTGCTATAGGCTGCTTTGGCTGCACCAATTCGCCCAACCAAAGAAAAATAAGCCGAGAACCCAATAACCGTACCAAATACAGCCAAGTAAAGTACCGAACTTAAAAATGGGAAATTCATTGGAGGCATTAGATCTTGGCCTGTAAATAAAGCTAGACTTAACATTACCAATGCACCATAAGTCATGGCATAACAATTTGTTGAAAAGATATTTAGGCCACGTTTTTGATGTCTAACACTAATCATATTTCCTAAAGAAAAACCGTAAGTACCTATTGCACATAACCCAATTCCCATCAATAACTGTGCATTAAACTGGCTATTAATGAGGTCATGCCAAAACAGTAAAACAATACCACCTAGTCCTAAAAGTGCAGCTGGAGCAAAGTTTGGGGAAGGTTTTTGCTTAAAAAAGATAAGCGCATTAATGGCATTAAAGAAAACAGCCATCGAAAAAATAACGGACTCTAAACCGCTATTTACATATTTAACGGCGGTATAAAAACAAATAAAGTTTAGGCCGAAAACACAAAGACCTTGCAGCATACAAAACAAATGGTCTTTTAAAGCAATTCGCTGTAATTTTCCTGAAAATAGTAGAACAACCCAAAGTAATAAGGCTGAAATAGCAAAACGCCATAAAATTGCGACGACGGGTGTTGCATAATGGCTCTGAACGGCAATTCCAATCCATGTTGTTCCCCAAATCAACACTACCGCAACATAGAGCAAAATATTCATAAGTTCATCCTCGATTACCAAACTTAAGTATCTAGGAATGCTTCATTTTTCACGTATATATTCTTGTGTTGTACATGCAAGATCTTGCGTTTTTTATATGACTGAACTAGCTGAATTTTGCTGAATATGGTTAACTTAAGCTCAATGATATTCGTTTTAATTTTGCATGGCCTATCAAACTTTAGAACAGCTACAGCAATCTAAAGCCAAGCTTCACGAAACTGTGGTGCTTGATGAAAATATGCAACTTGCATTTTGGTCTAATGAGCAAGATCGGGTAAGTGTCTGTAGCGATCACCATACTTTAAGTCTTTATATTCAAGATGGCTATGAAAGCTATCAAAAAACACCTGCGGGCTGGAAAAATGGCGGTGGGCCGGGTCGTTTTTGTTTGTTGCCTGAACATCAGGAGTCTACTTGGGATATACGAGGTGGGCTTAAATTTGTTCACTTGTATTATACCGACCAACATTTGCGTGATGTTGCTGAAAAAATATGGGACAAAGAGCCCAATCAAATTGAACTAAACGAAGTTGTCTTTAATGATGACGAAAAGATTCGTGCGCTATATCAGTTTTTCTTGTTAGATTGTGATTGGAATGATTCATCAAACCATTTACAAATGAGTACAACAGCCAATTTATTGTTGAATCATTTAATTCGAAGA
Source organism: Acinetobacter oleivorans DR1 (assembly GCF_000196795.1). Taxonomy (NCBI): domain Bacteria; kingdom Pseudomonadati; phylum Pseudomonadota; class Gammaproteobacteria; order Moraxellales; family Moraxellaceae; genus Acinetobacter; species Acinetobacter oleivorans. The sequence goes on along the minus strand of NC_014259.1, from coordinate 2,200,948 downwards.
TATAGCAATGTTAAGTGGCAGCAGCCTGTCATTAAAGGTGGACTGGCACCTCATAAACTCAAATATATTCAAGACTGGATTGAAGGGCATTTAGACCAAGCACTTACTTTGTCAGACTTGGCAAATATTGTGAATTTAAGTGAATACCATTTTGCCCATATGTTTAAGCAATCCATGAATATGGCACCTCATCAATATGTCATGCAAAGACGCTTAACTAAGGCAAAAGGGTTAATTCAGTCATCTCAGCTTTCTTTACAAGATATTGCCCTAGTATGTGGTTTTAGTTCAGCAAGCCATTTAAGTCATCGCTTTAAGCAGTTTTATGGCATGAGCCCTTCACAGTTACGTTAAAGGACTCATGACTCATTTTTATAAAAGATAAACAATTAATTCAACTAGTAGGTTGCTAACTCTTATGTTTCAGCATTGGGTAATAACATGCAGTAGTTAATATTATGTTCAAATTTTTTGGACTATCTAGAGCTTTTATTCAACATAAATACATATATCTTTTTTATAACAATAATTAAATTCCATAGATAACCATTCATTAATTTATTGATATTCATTGAAATTATTTTTTTAACTAAAGTTATCGCTTTAAATTATTTCCAAAGCTGAAACATTTTAAACATTATTTGCTCAAGTTGTTATAACAGGTTGTAAGCCGTGAGCCAGCTACCCCACGATCCCAAAAATCATAAACCTCTTTACGATCAGTTAAGGGAACTCATCCTTAACAAAATTGTAAATGGTGAATATGCCGTGTTGAGTCAAATTCCATCTGAAAACGAATTTGCTGAACAGTTTGGTGTAAGCCGAATCACAGTTCGCCAAGCACTCAACCAATTACAGTTGGAAGGCTATATTTTTAAGGTGCCAGGTAAAGGGACCTTTGTAAGTAAGCCAAAAACATTCCAGAACATTTCAAGTTTGCAGGGTTTTGCGGAAGCAATGTCATCTGCTGGTCACGAAATTTTAAACCGTGTCATCTCGGCCGAGCTTAAACAGATCCCGATGCACGTTGTGCCCAAATTAAAGTTACCTGTTAAAGCCAATGTATATGAAATTCAACGTGTTCGTTTGCTCAACCGTCAGCCAGTGTCTTATGAGTTGACTTATTTGCCAGAACATATTGGTTTGAAACTTAAAGAAAAAGCGATTGATTTACGTACAACCGATATTTTCAAGGCATTAGAACAAGAGTGCGACATCCCTTTAGGACATGCGGATTTAAGTATTGATGCCACGGTGGCGGATGAAGAATTAGCGGCTCTGTTGCAAGTCGAAATCGGAACTCCTGTATTACGGGTCGAACGTTTGACTCACGATGCAAATGGCCAACCGATTGACTATGAATATCTCTATTTCTCGGGCGATACCTTCCAGTACCGTTTACGTATTCATCGTTAATAGCTCAGATAAAAATAAGGATTTTATAATGGAAACTAAATATCTTGAGTTCGATATTGTGGTTATTGGTGGTGGAACTGCTGGACCAATGGCTGCGATTAAAGCAAAACAAGAAAACCCGAATTTAAAAGTCTTGCTCATTGAAAAAGCGAATGTAAAACGCAGTGGAGCAATTTCAATGGGAATGGACGGGCTGAATAATGCTGTCATTCCGGGCTATGCAACACCTGAGCAATACACCAAAGAAATTACCATTGCCAATGATGGAGTGGTTAACCAAACCACTGTATATGCATATGCAAAGCATAGTTTCACAACTATTCAACAGCTCGATCAATGGGGTATTAAGTTTGAAAAAGATGAGACAGGCGAGTTTGCTGTAAAAAAAGTACATCACATGGGGGCATATGTTTTACCAATGCCTGAAGGTCATGACGTTAAAAAAGTTTTATATCGTCAGTTAAAGCGTGCTCAAGTCAAAATTAATAATCGGATTGTCACCACAAAGCTTTTAAAAAATGAGCAAGGTGCAATCAATGGTGTACTTGGTTTTGACTGTCGTAGTGGTGACTTTTATGTCATTAAAACGAAAGCTGCCATTTTATGTTGTGGTGCGGCAGGGCGTTTAGGTTTGCCATCTTCTGGCTACTTAATGGGTACTTATGAAAACCCAACCAATGCAGGTGATGGCTATGCGATGGCCTACCATGCAGGTGCTGAACTTGCCAACTTAGAATGTTTCCAGATTAATCCGTTGATTAAAGATTATAACGGCCCAGCTTGTGCCTATGTGACCGGACCTTTAGGAGGTTATACGGCCAATAGTAAAGGCGAACGTTTCATTGAATGTGACTACTGGAGTGGTCAAATGATGTGGGAGTTTTATCAAGAATTGGAAAGTGGTAATGGTCCAGTTTATTTAAAAGTAGATCATCTGGCCGAAGAAACAATTCAAACCATTGAAGAGATTCTGCATACCAATGAGCGCCCAAGCCGTGGTCGTTTCCATGAGGGCCGAGGAACCAATTACCGTCAAGATATGGTGGAAATGCATATTTCAGAAATTGGTTTCTGTAGCGGACACAGTGCTTCTGGTGTATGGGTCAATGAAAAAGCCGAGACTTCGGTTAAAGGATTATATAGCGCTGGCGATATGGCGGCTGTACCTCATAACTATATGCTTGGTGCATTTACCTACGGATGGTTTGCAGGTGTAAATGCCGCGCAATATGTGAATGCAATTGAAGATAGCGAATTAAACCAAAGCGAAATAGAAGCAGAAAAAGCTCGAATATTTGCACCACTGGATTGTTCTGAAGGTTTACCAGCCGAACAAGTGGAATATAAGCTGCGTCGTTTTGTAAATGACTATTTGCAACCGCCTAAAACTCGCCAAAAAATGGAGATTGGGCTCAAGCGTTTTGAAGAAATTAAACAGGATATTAAGCGAATCTCTGCAAGAAACCCGCATGAGTTGATGCGTGCTGCTGAAGTTTCTTTTATTCGAGACTGTGCGGAAATGGCAGCCAGAGCCTCACTCTTTAGAAAAGAAAGCCGTTGGGGACTGTACCACTATAGAGCAGATTTCCCTCAAAAAAATAACTCGGATTGGTTCTGCCACGCGCATTTGAAAAAAGATGAACACGGCAACATGGTCAGTTTCAAAAAACAAATCGAGCCTTATGTGGTTCCGATTAACCAAGATGAAGCTGTGTCGTATGACCGTTTACGCATTCAAAAAGACGTTGCTCTAGCAGACTAAATAAATCAGGAACTCAAATCATGGCTTTTATTTTTAAAGAAGTTCAGCACCGTACTGTCGCACCCGTCATTATCGATGAAGATAAATGTATTGCTGATAAAGGATGCACAGTCTGTGTTGATGTTTGTCCAATGGACTTATTGGCGATCGATCCAATAACTCAAAAAGCTTTCATGCAGTTTGATGAATGTTGGTATTGCATGCCTTGTGAAAAGGACTGCCCAACAGACGCAGTCAAAGTAAATATCCCATACCTACTCAAATAATTAATTTGGAATACGCAACATGAGACAAAATAAATTGATCAATAAAAAACTATTACTCAGTAGCTTAATTGGTGCCATTGTACTTGGCACTTTGGGGTGCGGCAGTAAAACAGAAACTGTTCGTGTAGCGATTGGTACGCAGGACACCACCATTAACTGTGCAACAGGTGGGTTGCTCATTCGTGAATTGAATCTATTACCAAAATATTTACCTAAAGATGGTGAATACAAGAATGTTAAATATGACATTCAATGGAAAAACTTTACCTCTGGTGCACCACTGACCAGTGAGATGGTGGCTGGGCGTCTAGATTTGGGAGCAATGGCTGACTTTCCTGCTGTTAATAATTTAGCGGCATTTAAAAAAGCTGGAAAAGAAAGCATATTTTTAGCGCCTTTGTCAGGCAGTATTAATGGCAGTGGTAATGCGATTGTTGTTCCAATTGATTCAAAAGTCACTTCACTTAAAGAGCTAAAGGGGCAAACAATTTCTGTACCTTTTGCCTCAACTGCTCACGGACTATTATTGCGAGCAATTCAAGCTGAGGGGTGGCAACTTGATAAAGATATTAAAGTGATTGCTCAGGCGCCAGAAGTGGCGGGGCCTGCATTAAAAAGTCATAAGATTGCTGCGCATGCTGACTTCGTACCATTTGGAGAGTTATTTGCTTACCAAGGTTTTGCTAAAAAAATCTATGATGGTTCTCAAGCAAAATCACCCACATTTCATGGTTCACTTGCCAGCAAGGATTATGCACAGCAGCATCCGGAAGTCATAAAAGCTTATTTACAGGCAACTATTGAAGCGAATCGACTGATTCGAGAACAACCTGAAAAATATAGTGAATTTATTGCTGAAAAAACCGGTATTCCTGCCGAAGTTGTTTATCTATTTCATGGTCCATTAGGTTTGCAAACTCGTGACTTAACGTGGAAACCTGAATATCGAAAAGCGACTCAAATTGCGATAGATACCTTAAAAGTTCTAGGCAAAAACGACGGTACGCTTGATGTAAATAAATTTATTGATGACCAATATATTAAGGATGCATTTCAAGCATCTGGACTTAATTATAGCCAGCAATTGGCTGACTATGCAAAATCACCTTTGGTTGCCAATGACGCTTTAACGGGCCAACCCATCAAAACATTTGATCGGGTAACTCAAATTTGGGTAAAGGGTGAAGAAAAAGTGCGTAGCTATGAAACACCTGAGCATGCTTTTTCTGATTTAAAGAAAATTCAAGCCGCTGGAAAAACGGTGCGTGTGGTTTATAGCCAAGATCATCAGTCCGACATTAAGTTACTTGCCAATCTGGCATGGTATGCCACAGATAAAGCAGGACAAATTCAGGCCTTTTTATTAAAAGATGATGCTGAAAAATGGGCTAAACAACAGGGCGGAAAAGTATATGACTTTAAAGCTATTCAGCTTGTAACCCAGAGCTGATGTGTTGTCTTACCTAATAAGCAGGAGGTGACGAATGAGTAGTTTAGTCCAGACAAAACCTAAAAACCAAAGTACATTTTTGATTAAATTTTTTCAGCAGTTGAGATCATATCCGGCGCATTTAAAAAGCTATGTTATTGCTTTTACATCGATAGTTTTCTGGATAGCAGTTTGGCAAGGACTTGCTCAGTTTAAAATAAATTTAGGCATTGTGAACTTTAGCAATGTCCCGACACCTTTAGATGTCATTCATGCGCTATGGGCTTTCTTTCAACTCAGCACTGCATTTGAACATGTTGAATCTAGTGTCTTTCGCGTAGTGGTTGGTTTTGTACTCGCGGCTTTAATTGGTGTAGGTATTGGTTTGTTAGCAGGACGTTATCAAAAACTTGCTGCATTTCTGATGCCGCCATTAGAAGTATTACGTCCAATTCCAGCAGTTGCATGGATTCCTTTAGCGATTCTGATTTTTCCATCCTCAGAAGCTTCTATGATTTTTATCACTTTTATCGGGGCTTTATTTCCAATTTTATTAAACACTGTACATGGTGTTGGTGCAGTTGACCCAAGACTCGTTGCGTCAGCGAAAAGTCTAGGTGCTTCTGATCTAGCTATCATTTATGAAGTCATTATTCCGGGTGCATTACCGAACATTACTACGGGTTTATCTATTGGAATGGGTACTTGTTGGTTCTGTTTAGTGACTGCCGAAATGATTTCAGGCCAACATGGAATTGGATACTTCACATGGGAATCGTTCACCTTGCAAAACTATAGCAATATCGTGGTTGGTATGGTGCTGATAGGAGCGTTAGGTATGTTTAGCAGTACATTGGTACGTGTGATTGGAAACCGATTTACCCCATGGTATCAACTGAGGAAATCATAAAATGTCAATTACACAAGGCCATGTGCGTATACAAAATCTATCGCTACATTTAGGGCAAGCTAAAAATCGTTTTCAGGCATTAGATCGGGTTAATTTTGAAATACAACCTGGCGAGTTTATATGTCTACTTGGCCCATCTGGTTGCGGTAAATCAACATTATTAGGTGCTTTGGCAGGGCACTTACCCATTAGTTCTGGGACTTTAACGGTCGATAATGAATCTATACTTGAACCGCATCCAGACAGAGGTTTGGTGTTCCAGCAACATACCTTATTTCCATGGAAAAGCGTGCTTGAAAATATTGCCTTTGGTTTAAAAATGAAAGGCATCGCCAAACAAAAGCGTATTGAACAAGCTCAGAAAATGATTGATCTGGTCGGGCTTAAAGGTTTTGAGCATAAATTTCCAGCCGAACTTTCTGGTGGCATGCAGCAACGAGTTGAAATTGCGAGAGTACTGATTAATCAACCGCGCATTTTATTAATGGATGAGCCTTTTGGTGCGTTAGATGCGCAAACTCGTTTAAAAATGCAAATGCTATTACTCGAAATTTGGCAAGAAATCCAAACGTCGGTTTTATTTATTACCCACGATATTGATGAGGCACTTTTTTTAGCTGATCGAGTATTGATTATGAGCCATCGACCGGGGCGAATTATTGAGGAAATTCCGCTTAAGTTTGAACGTCCACGAGACGTTGAGCTTGTAACAAGTAGTGAATTTACAGCCATTAAAAAACATTGCATCCAGACTTTAAAAGAAGCTACTCAACAAGAAGAGTTAAGCCGCTTAAATCCATTAGGGCTTGGAAAGAAATCACAAATTAAGGAATACGAATGAGTTTTTATTATCAAGCTTTAGATGACCTCGATGAATATAATCAGGAATTTCTTGCACAGCTTAATCACGAAGATGAAAAGATTCGCTTTGTTGCTTTAATGAATATTGGCGATGAAGAAAATCCGGATTTACTTCCTTGGTTGCATGCGGCACTGCAACACGACTCTTCAGCTTTAGTTCGTCAAGAGGCGGCAAAAAAGTTAGAAAGCTGGGAAGATCCAACCAGTTTACAAGTATTAGCTCAAGCTTTATTTGATACTGATCTGAATGTGAAACAAGCTGCCAGTCAAAGTTTAAGTGAAATAAAAAATGCGGCATCAGCCCAGATCCTTGCGCCTTATTTAAAGCATACGGATACTTTTGCTCTTAGTGCAATTTTACGTGCTTTAAAACCTTTACGACCAAAGCAATTATTCACAGAGATATCTGCTTTGGTACACCATGAAGATGCTCTTGTGCGCCGTGAGGCAGTCAGTGCATTAAGTTGGTTACAGCAAGACCAAGCGATTACGATATTGGCAAAAACTGCTGAAACAGATTTGGATGATGAGGTTCGCCGCATTGCAACAGGTGGTTTGGCTTATAGTCAGAGCATATCAGTTGAGGTGATCCAAGCACTTCAACACTCTTTAACCTCGGAAAGTTGGCAATTAAGAGTCGAAGCTGCACTTACGATTGGAAAATTACATATCGTTCAGCTCGAAACTCCCTTAATTCATGCTTTATCTGACTTATATTGGCAAGTACGTATTGCCACAGTTCGAAGTTTAGGGTTGCTGAAGTCGCGTCTGGCAGTTGCTCATTTGTCTGATAACTTTAATCATGAAATTAGCAATTTACGTAAAGAGGTCGCTTTAGCGCTCGGTGAAATTGGCACATCAGAAGCTCAAACTTTATTGGAACAACATCAAAATGACACCGACCCAGAAGTACGAAAAGCGATTCGTATTGGATTAAATCAAATTGGTGAGGTGAAATATGCAAACCAGACCTGATATTCGTGTTGATACTACAAATAAACAGGTTCACTTTATCTGGACCGATGGTTTAAGCATCTCTCTGAGTCATCAAAATTTAAGGGAAATTTGCCCATGTGGCTTTTGCCGAGTGAAGCGAATTAAGCAAATTAAAATTGAAGATCAAAATGTCGAAGTAACAGCTATGTTCGATCAAGGTTACGGTGCCCAAATTTGTTTTAGTGATGGACATGATAAAGGAATTTTCCCGTGGGCTTTTTTAAAAGAATTTGCTAAGTGCTAAAAAATGCCTTCTGCTTGGGACAGAAGGCATTTCATTTAATTAATGATCATGTTCTAAATAATCTGGTTTTTTCGGAAGTGCAAGGCTACACAAGAAACAGATAATCAGCATGACAATCACATAAGTAAAGAAGGTATTTTCGATTCCGGCAGCTTTGAATTGCAAGGCTACCGAAGGTGCAGAACCACCAAAAATAGCATTACCTACCGCATATGAAAATCCTACCCCGAGTGCACGTACGTGAGGTGGGAACATTTCAGCTTTTACTAAGCCACTAATAGATGTATAGAAACTCAAAATCATCATCATAAAAATGAGTAGCAAGGTAATGATGATCGGTGAATCTATATAATTAGGCATCCCAATTGCCATCACTGGATAGATAAAAATCGCAGATAATAAGCTAAATGCCAGCATTGAAGAACGTCGCCCAATACGATCCGAAATGGAACCAAATACAGGTTGAGCACACATATAGACAAATAGCGCGAAGGTCATGATATAACCAACGGTTTTTCCATCCATACCTAAATTAGTTAAATAGGTTTTTGAATAAACAGTTTCTACATAAAACGTTAATGAACCAGCAGAAGTGTATCCGACCACCAATAAAAAGGTTTTCCAATGCTTTTTAAAGAGCTCTCTTAAGCTACCAGACTCTTTGCGTTCACTATCTTGATGTGAAAGTGTTTCTTCTAAACGACTCCGTGCAAGTAAAGATAGAATGGCAGCAATACCACCAATAATGAACGGAATACGCCAACCGCCATCAAGTAATTGTTGTTCACTTAGAAACGTTAATAAGATTACGCCAAGTAGGCTGGCAAGTAACTGGCCACCAGAAAGGGTGACATATTGGAAAGAGGAATAAAAACCACGTTGACCCTTTAAGCCTAATTCACTCATGTATGTTGCTACTGCACCATATTCACCACCCACCGATAGACCTTGAAGTAAGCGTACTACCAGTAAAAGGAAAGGGGCAAATAAACCAACTTGTTCATAAGTGGGTAGGGCTGCAAATAGAAAAGAGCTCAAAGCCATTAAGCAAATTGAGACAATCATTGATTTTTTTCGACCATGGCGGTCTGCAATGCGTCCAAATATCCAGCTACCAATAGGACGCATAAAAAAGCTTGCTGCAAATACACCCCAAACATAAATTGATTTGGTCGTACTATCCATGTCTGGTGCAGTTAGAGCTTGAGTAAAATAAGCAGCAAATACTGCATAGATATAAAAGTCGAACCATTCGACCAAATTACCTGAAGCTGCGCCTACAATCCCTCGTATTCTGCTGCTCTTTTCTTCCTTAGTATATGTCATAGATATTCCGTCAGTTAGCAGAAAAAAATAGAAATTTTCAGATGTACTGAACAGGAAATAGAATGAATCTTTAAATATCACTCAATCCTGAGTACTTTCTTAGAATTCCTCTCCATTTATTTTTTATAATTTTAAACTTCCATTCTAGTGATTCTATGATCTTTTGTTCGATTTAAAGATATTTTTACCGATTATCGAACAATTCCTTAATTTAGTGAGTTGATCAATCCACCATAAACTTTATTTAAAATCAAACATCTAATTTATCAAGCATATTGATTATTGTATTCCTCCTTGGTCTAGACCTATTTCTGAGCTTAGTTTTATTTTGACTATTTGGTAATACTTAAAAAGTTATAGTCCCAATTTCAAAGAAAATAAATGAAATTTATATAATGATGATGCTTTATTACACAAAATTTACTTGATCTAAAAATTATATAATTTGTTGTTTCTCGATATTTGTCACTGTATTCTTGCGTGGCTAAAAATAGGCTCAGCAGTTACTTCTAGCGCTTCAAATTATGCACGGTATGGCAGGTAGTTATTCAATGGAAAGACGTTCGTTAAATCTTCACTTCATAACATGCTCTAAAACAGCATTGGCTTCATCTATTGCACTGATGACATCTGTAGTCTACGCAAATGAAGCGGAGGTTTCGCAGCTCCCAACCATTACTGTGAACGCTACACAAAATAGTAATGCGCTATATACATCTAAAAAAGTTAATTTATCTGGTTTTCAAACAGGCGATGTAAAGAAAGTTCCTGCATCTATTACCACCATTACCTCTGAGCGCATAGCAGATCAACATGCAAAAACGCTAACTGATGTTATTAAAAATGATTCATCGTTAGGAGATGGCTACGCTGCTATTGGCTACTATCCAAACTTTGTAGCACGTGGTTTTTCCCTCGATTTAGGCTCTAGTTATCTCATTAACGGCCATACCATACGTGGCGAGCAAAATGTAGCTTTAGAAAATAAAGAGCAAGTTGAAATCTTAAAAGGCATTTCTGCAATTCAAAGTGGAATGTCGACACCAGGTGGTGTGGTTAACTATGTAACTAAAAGACCTGCCGATGTTAAAACTATTACGGTCGATGCAAATTCAGAAGGTGGTTATACACTAGCAACGGATGTAGGCGGCTTTTTAAATGATAATTTTGGCTATCGAATCAATTTAGCGCATGAAAGTATTCACCCAAATGTCGATCATGCAAATGGTAAGCGTGAGTTTGGTTCAGTTGCTTTAGACTGGAAAATTAATGATCGCTCTAAATTACTGTTTGACATTGAAGCACAGCATCAAAGCCAACGCTCAGTACCGGGTTATCAACTGCTTGATGGGCAAGAAGTACCAACAAATGTAGATCAAGACCGTTTATTAGGGTATCAGTCTTGGAGTAAACCGGTTGTAAATAACAGTGTAAATGCGAGTTTAAAATATCAATATGCATTTAACGATCAATGGAATGGTAGCTTAAGTGCGTCTCAAAGCCGTGTTGTGATTGATGATAATAGTGCTTTCCCATGGGGATGTTATAACGATAATTGTGAAGTTGCTGGTTTAGGCAATACTTTTGATAAACATGGTAATTATGATATTTACGATTTCCGTAGCCCAGATGACACACGTATTACCAACCAGTTTGCCGCTGGGTTAAATGGACAATTCAACACTGGCAACATTCAGCATCAAGTAGCTTTCGAATTACAACGTACTTATAAAAGCTTAAAGCACCATACACCACTGAATGTAGCTGTAGGAACAGGCAATATCTATGAAGATACGATTGACTACAGTCCATCATCAGAAAGTCCAGGTGATCGTTACAAAGCCCTAGAAAGCGATCAGACTGCTTTCACCATATCTGACCGAGTTCAATTTAACGATCAGTGGTCAACTTTATTGGGTGGAAAACTTATTCACCTTGATGAGCAAGCCTATAAGTCAGATGGTCAGCAAAGCCGAGATACAGATTTAAACAAGTTCTTACCGCAGTTAGCTCTCATGTATAGCCCAACTGCTACGACTAATCTTTATGCTTCATATGCTAAAGGTTTATCTGATGGTGGAGAGGCTCCATGGTTTGCTAATAATGCTCTAGAAGTTTTATCACCTAAAAATTCTGAACAATATGAAATTGGTGTTAAGCAACAAATTCGAAACTTTTTATTAACAGCAGCTATTTTTGATTTAAAACAAGATAATCAATATACGACTACAAATTCTGAAGAGAAGTTAGAATTTGTTGAACAAGGCGAACAACATAACCAAGGTATTGAGTTAGGTTTAACTGGAGCTTTAACCGATTCAGTTGACGTAAGCTCTGGCGTTACCTATACCAAATCACGTCTTGTTGATATTGAGAGTGAAAGCTACAAAGGTCATCAAACTCAGAATGTACCAAAAGTCCGTGCAACTGCGCAGTTATCTTATAAAGTACCTTCAGTTGAAGGGTTAAGATTACTCAGTGGTATGCAATACAGTAGCAGTAAATATGCAAACAAAGAGGGAACGGCAAAAGTAGGTGGTTATAGCGTCTTTAATATTGGTGCTGCCTATAAAACAAATTTTGCTGGGCATGACACGACCTTCAGATTCAATATTGATAACTTATTTAATAAGAAATATTGGCGTGATGTAGGGGCATTTATGGGGGATGACTATTTATTCTTAGGTAATCCACGTACAGCCCAGTTCTCTACAACTTTCAGTTTTTAAAATATAGAACAAATAAAAAAAGGAGCTTATAAAAGCTCCTTTTTTTATTTTCAGGAATTAAGCCGACATTTTTGGTTTAACCATATTATTAATCGACAAGATATCATCAAGCACTTGTGCTGATAATAAGCCTTCGTTCTGAACGAGTGCTAATACACTTTGTCCAGTTTCGTTTGCAGTTTTAGCAATACGAGTTGTAGTTTCATAACCCAAATATGGGTTAAGTGCGGTCACAATACCAATTGAGTTTTCAACTAAAGCTTTACAGTGCTCAGGGTTCGCCGTAATCGTATCAATACATTTACTTTGGAACATTGCCATCGCGTTACCAAGCAAATCCATAGATTCAAATAGTTTGAATGCAATAAGTGGTTCCATTGCATTTAACTGTAATTGACCAGCTTCAGCAGCTAAAGTTACAGCCAAATCATTTGCAATAATCTGGAAGCAAGCAAGGTTCATCGCTTCAGGAATAACTGGGTTTACTTTACCCGGCATGATCGAACTACCCGGTTGACGTGCTTCTAAGTTAATTTCATTAATACCAGTACGTGGTCCACTTGAAAGTAAACGCAAGTCATTGGCAATTTTTGAAAGTTTAGTTGCGGTACGCTTTAATAAACCAGATAAAAGAACAAAGTCACCCATATCTGAAGTTGCTTCGATTAGATCAGGAGCAGACTTAATTTTCTTACCAGAAATTTTTCCAAGCGCTTGAATCGCAAGTTCACGGTAACTATATTCAGTGGTAATTCCTGTACCAATCGCGGTACCACCAAGGTTCATATAAGCTAGAACATTTGGAATAAGCGTATTAATTTGTTCAAGATCTTTTTGTAGAGTTACTGCAAAAGCACCAAACTCTTGACCTAATGTCATAGGCACAGCATCTTGTAACTGAGTACGACCCATTTTTAAGATGTGAGCAAACTCTTGAGATTTATTACGGAAACTTAAAATTAAGTTATTAAAAGGAAGATTTAGTTCATCTAAGCTTAATAACAAACCTAAGCGAATCGCAGTAGGGTACACGTCATTTGTTGACTGTGACATGTTAATGTCGTTATTTGGATGTAGATACTGATATTGACCTTTAGAATGTCCCATATATTCTAAAGCAACATTCGCCAATACTTCATTTGCATTCATATTGGTTGAAGTACCAGCACCACCTTGCATCATATCAATCGGGAACTGGTCGTGAAAATTACCGCGAATAAGTTGATTACAACTGTATTCAATCGCTTCAAATTTAGTTTGATCTAAGCTTTTAAGATTATAGTTCGCTTCAGCACAAGCAAGTTTTACCATTGCTAATGCTTTAATTAAATGAGGGAAATTTCCCACTTTGCTTTGTGTTAAGTTAAAGTTTTCTAGAGCACGTAATGTTTGAACTCCGTAATAATCATTATTATTGATTTCTCTATAACCAATAAGATCCTTCTCAATACGGGTGGTAATTTCAGCGTTCATCATTAAACTTCGAATTAGTAGAGTAGATAATTCATATTAGATTTCGAAATGCTTCACTTCTAATGCATTTATCAAGTTAATTATGCATTTTTTGCATATCAATTTTTTCCTTTTCTAAACCTAAAAATAGAAAAACTTTTTTCTTCACACATTCCATCTAAATTTTATTTTATAAATTAATAGTTTACTTTTTAGATAAATTAAAAATAAAAAGTTCTATGATGAACTAGATGAAGATGTAATTTGAAAAAGAGCTGCATGCAAAATTTTAGACTTATTAATTTAAGTGAAATATCAACTAATTTAATGAGGGTAATTAAAACGGAAGTGTAGCTTATCTAACAAATTTATATAAAAATGTGATGCATTTCACATAAAAAACACTATAATACGAAAAAATCTTAGTTTTTAAGTTTATGTTAAAAGTCACAGCCGCATTAATCATTTTGGGTAGTTTTACATACTATGTACTTTTTCATGGTGAAGAGAAAAGTGAGTCTAAAACTTCCCGTTTACTTAAAGACGCAGAGCAATCAATTGCTTCTGCCGAAAGTTCTGTAAACAAAGCCAATAGTATTGTACCAATATCTTATAAATAGCCACGGTTATTCAGCCTAACTATTTTATATTAACCATCAAAATATTGTTTTATCTAAATTTTCTTAAAATTTTGATAAAAGACTGTATGTATAGAGACAAAATTCATGAGAATGAAGTTTATCGCCTATGATCCCAATTCTGGGGAAAAAGTAAGCTTAAAAGAGCATATCCATCACATGGATAAATACACCACTTATATCTTTTTTAGTGATGAAAAAGATAATATGGTATTCAATCCGCAGAAAAAGCAAGTTTTTGAAATTACTCAATATACAGCAAATATGATGGTTGAAATTTCAAGAAAGCTATACTATCTGATTGGTGAATATTAAAAATTTATTTCAGGTCAATCTCGGATAGATACTTTAGTAGAATAGTCAGGTTTATTTACTTGAACTATACTGCAAATATATCTTCTGATTTGAACTAGTTGATTAGGTCAGAAAGCTTAAATCCTGAAATAATCAAATTAGCAAAATTTTAGTTTTACAGTCCGTATTCTTCCCCAAGGTACGGACTTTTTTTTATTAAAATTAAGACATGATAAAACGATGAGGGTATTTTTGGTTTTTATTAAAGCTTAAATGGTTATTTACTTGATTTATATCAACCTTACTTTTTGATTTAAAATAATTTTTAGAATAATAATTTTATATTTGTATGAGTTGTTGCGCTAAATGAAAGTCTTTTATTCTCTTACACTCTTTTCTATGTCAGAATTATTAAATACTTACTTTTATCGTTTGGCTTTGCCATCCTTCCATCGCATTTTTGCAGGTACTCCCATGTTTTATATTTTTCATTCATCTATTCAGCTATTTATTCAGCTTCCCAAGCAGACAAATTAAGGACATAACTATAAAAAGGGAATGCAAAAATGAACTTAGAAGTACGTTGGGTAGAAGACCTTTTGACACTTGAACGAGAGCGTTCTATTTCAAAGGCAGCCGAAAAACGATTTATTAGCCAATCTGCTTTTACGCGTAGAATTCAGCAAATAGAAGAGATGATTGGAGCTGAAGTTATTATTAGAAATAATAAAAATAATATTGAATTTACAGACATCGGTCGAATTATGTTGGTCATGTCTAAAAATATTGAGAAGCAGGTAGAAGAAACAGCCAAGCTGATTAAAAACATCAAAAATGAAACCGAATCTACGATTCGTTTCTGTGTGGTTCACTCATTAGCATCGGGTTTTTTAACGACTTTTTTAAAAAAATTCCCAACGTTTATGCGTGATTTAAAAATCGAAATAGTCGCAACGAACAGTGGTGAGGGCTTATCTCTTTTAAAAGAAGGTGCCTGCGATTTTATGATTTGTTATGCAGATCGATCTAATATTAATCGTGTTGGTGATGATATTTTAAGTGGAATCAAGATTGCTGAAACAGAGATTGTTCCTGTCTCAGCTACCGAAGCGGATCATACGCCTAAGCATACGATTCAGAATAATTTCTCATTGCTTGCTTATAGTAAACACGCTTATTTGCGAAAATTGGTAGATCAACTGATTGAAGGTAAATTGAATTATAAAACCTTATACGAGACTGATAATGCAACGAATTTGAAAGAACTTGTATTGCAAGGTCTAGGTGTGGCATGGATTCCAAAAATCAATGTTGAGGAAGATCTTGCTAACGGAAAACTGGTCATGTTGGATCATCATGAATATTGTCTTCCTCAGGATATTTATATTTTTAAAAATAATTTGAGTGATAACAAATCAGTCCAGCAGATCTGGAAAGGTTTTCAAATTCAGCATGATTAAATTTTAAAAAATTTATAACGATATGAGCTGTATTCACTAGATTTATATACAAAGTAACCAAATAAAGAGGCAATGCTTTTGTCTTTATGATGAAAGGCTTTATAAAGCATTGCCCATGGTCTAGATTCTTTGTTAATTTAGGCGATATATCAATAATCTAAAAACAGGTTTAGCATTCTTATCTAAGCTATACCTGTTTTCAGTCCTTTTTGAATGGATTATTTGATCCAGACGGAGACAATTTTGTTTGATCTAGATAGTAGATTACTAAATATTTTTTATCATATTTATCGGTTTAAAAGCGTTTCAATGGCTGCCGATGCTATTGGCCTTACACAACCGAGTGTTAGTAATGGACTGAACAAAATCCGTCAGCATTTTAATGATCCACTTTTTATTCGTGTTGGAAATGAAATGATTCCAACCGAATTGGCTAAAGAAATCTTTCCACTCATTAGTGAAGTGATTGATAAAGTTGAAAGTATTAATAACTTTAGTGTGAACTTTGATCCGCTAACTTCGGATCAGCTTTTTACAATTGCGATGACAGATGTGTCTCATCTGGTGTTATTACCGCAACTAACTAACTATTTAAAAGAGAAAGCACCTTTAATTCGCTTGAATATTCGGCCGATTACGCCAGAAACTAGCTATCAAATGGCAAATGGTGAAATTGACCTTGCTATTGGCTTTTTACCTCAATTAGAAGAAGGCTTTTATCAACAAAAGTTTTTTAAACAGCATTACGTAGTGATTAGCTCTAAGAGCCATCCTCGTTTAGACCCAAATAATTTTACTTTAGATGATTATATGCGTGAATATCATATTGATATTGATGCAGGAATCGGGCATTACCATATTAAAAATGAATTACAGAACAAAGGATTAGATAGAAACATTTTAATTCGATTACCAAGTTATCTTGGAGTGGGATTAGTCGTTCAAGAAACAGATGCAATCGCAACGGTGCCGTATTATTTAAGCCAAGTTTTATTGGTGAGAGAAAATTTACAGATTTTGCCAGCACCTTTAGACTTCCCAACTTATGATGTTAAACAACATTGGCATATGTCTTGCCATCATAAAAGTAGCCATAAATGGTTCCGACAAACCTGTTATGAACTTTTTAAAGTCTAAAAAAAGAAGGTGTAAGAAAAACTCTTACACCTTCTGTGTGGTTTGATTTTTTAGATTTCAATTGCGACAGCTGTAGCTTCACCACCACCAATACATAACGCGGCAACACCTTTCTTTTTACCTAGGCGTTTTAAAGCATAGATAAGAGAAAGAATAATTCTTGAGCCAGTTGCACCAATAGGATGACCTAAAGCACAAGCACCACCATGTACGTTGACTTTTGCTTCATCGATACCTAAATCATGAATTGGTGCCATTGCCACCATTGCAAAAGCTTCATTAATTTCCCAAGCATCTACTTCGTCAACAGACCAGCCAGCGCGCTCAAGCACTTTTTGAATTGCACTAATTGGAGCAATGGTAAATTCGCTTGGATGCTGTGAGTGAGTAGAAGTTGCAACAATTTTCGCCAAAGTATTTAAGCCATGGCTTTGAGCATATTCTTCAGTCGTAAGTACTAACGCAGCAGCACCATCAGAAATGGAGCTTGAGTTAGCAGCTGTAATTGTTCCGTCTTTACTAAAAGCTGGACGCAATGTTGGAATTTTCTCAAGATTAGCTTTTAATGGTTGCTCATCTTGATCGATAACTTCGACACCTTTACGTGTTTTGACTTCAACAGGAACAATCTCTTCTTTGAAGTAACCTTCGGTAATGGCAGTTTGCGCTTTTTTCAAAGAAGAAATCGCAAAGTTATCCATTTGCTCACGTGTAAAACCTTTGGTGTTTGCCATGTCTTGAGCAAAAGAACCCATTAAGCGGCCTGTTTCAGCATCTTCAAGACCATCTAAAAACATATGGTCTTTAATTTCACCGTGACCCATACGGTAACCACCGCGAGCTTTCGGCAGAATATACGGCGCATTAGTCATAGATTCCATGCCACCTGCAACAATAATATTGGCACTACCAGCTTTTAAGGTGTCTGAAGCCATTAACACCGCTTTCATAGCAGAACCACATAGTTTATTAATGGTGACCGCACCCACATGATCTGGTACACCAGCTTTACGCATCGCCTGACGAGCAGGACCTTGACCTATGCCTGCACTCAATACGCAACCAAAAATAACTTCATCTACTTGTTCAGGTGCAACACCTGCACGTTGAATAGATTCACGAATTACAGCCGCGCCAAGTTCTGGTGCAGTTAAAGCAGATAGGCTGCCTTGAAAACCGCCCATAGCAGTACGACTACCTGAAACTATAACAATTGAACTCATCTTAATATCTCTTATTGATGTATTTGTTAAAATTGCCTTTAGCCGAAACTAAAGACTCCAGTAAATTAAAAAGTGGGTGGGGTGTAGCTAAGCGTTCTTCCAAAGAACCACAATAAAAATAAAACTAATGGAAAATGCACAACGAGCTGAGTGACTGTAAAACCAATCACATCTTTTGCTTTTAGTTTTAAAATGCCTAACATTGGAAGCATAAAGAATGGATTGATTAAATTTGGTAAAGCTTCAGCTGCATTATAAATTTGTACAGACCAGCCCAAATGAACTTTTAAATCATTTGCTGCTTGCATGACATATGGTGCTTCGATAATCCATTTTCCACCGCCAGATGGTACGAAGAACCCAAGGATGGCAGAGTAAATTCCCATCACAATTGCAAAGGTTTCTTTTGATGCGATTGAAACGAAAAACTCGGCAACATAATGAGACAGCGATAAATCCTGACTGTTTAAAGCTTGCGTCATAATAAAGGCGATGCTTCCGTAAAGTGGAAACTGAATTAAAATTCCTGATACGGCTGGAACTGCTTTTGCAACGGCATTTAAGAAGTTTCGTGGTGTTCCATGCAATGCTAGACCAAGCATTAAGAACACAAAGTTGTATGTGTTTAAGCTTGAAATAGCAATGATTGGATTACTTTTTGAAAACTCAAAAAACATCCAAATTACACCTAAAGCCACTACAATAATCGTTAAAATAGGTGAGTTTTCTAACCAGTCACCCGGACGCGTTGATTTCTCCTCATGTGGTTTGTCTTCTTCAAATTGCACATCAAAACTATCAATCGTTTTAACATTATTGCCTTTTGGAGCTGAAAAATATGCAATCGCGATTGAAACAATCACTAAAATAATAGTCATCGCAATTGATTGCCAAAGGAAAATCGTTTCGGTAAATGGAATAACGCCAGTCAGATTGTAAATTGATTCAGGTAAACTACTTTTATTTGCCTGAAGCTGTGCTGCTGAAGAGCTAATTCCAAGTGCCCAAGTTGCACCCATACCAATAATGGCCGCTGCCGCAGCAGCACGGTAATCCATATTCAGCTCTTTACGTTTTGCTAATGCAATTACTAAAAGCGCTGTAAGAATTGTACTAACAGCCCAATTGACTAGTGAAATTAACAAACTAACCGTTGCTACCAAAACAATAGCACCACGTCCAGAATTTGGAATACGCGCCATTTTTTGAATCAGAAATTTTACGGGCTTAGAAACAGAAACGACATAACCTACAATAATGAGCATTGTCATTTGCAGGGTAAAGGGAATAAGACTCCAGAAACCATTCCCAAAAGAAGTTGCGACATCGTGAATTGGCGCACCAATACCAAAAGCAGCAACTGACACGATAATGACGCCGAGTAATGCAAAAATATATGAATCAGGAAACCATTTTTCAGACCAGTCACTAATCCGAAGAGCAAATCTTTCAAAAATTCCTTGCTGTTTTTCCATAGCTGAAAAATCCTTCTCATTCTTATTTATAGACAGCACATCCGGTGCTTAAAAGGGTTAAGACTCAAGCTCACTTTCTAACTTAAGTCTTTATTTCTTACTAAAAATTTAATTTTATGCGACTAAGGTTTTATAAAATTCGACGCCTGTAACAGCTTGAATCTGTTCAAGCGTGACATCTTTAGCAAGTTCAATCAGCTCTAAGCCTTGTGGAGTAATGTCCATTACACCTAGGTCAGTAATTACGCGATGAACCACACCTTTACCTGTTAAAGGCAAACTACAATTTTTCACAATTTTTGGCGTACCATCTTTTGCGCAGTGTTCCATAAGCACTACAACTTTTTGGACACCAACAACCAAGTCCATTGCGCCGCCCATACCTTTAACTTTCTTACCTGGAATCATCCAGTTAGCCAAGTCACCATTTTCAGAAACTTCCATTGCACCTAAAATGGCAATGTTGACATGGCCACCACGGATCATGGCAAAAGATTCTGAGCTTGAGAAAAAAGCAGCACCAGGGCGAGCAGTAACTGTTTGTTTACCAGCATTAATCAAATCAGCATCTACAGTTTCTTCAGTTGGAAACTCGCCAATACCTAATAAACCGTTTTCAGATTGAAGCCAAACATTAATATTTTCAGGGATATAGTTGGCAACTAGAGTAGGTAAGCCAATACCTAAATTGACATAAAAACCGTCTTCAAGTTCTTTTGCAGCACGTTGTGCCATTTCATTACGTGACCAAGCCATTTTATACTGCCTCCGTGCTTAAAGTTTTATGCTCAATGCGTTTTTCAGGTGATGCATTCAGTACAATACGGTTTACATAAATTCCCGCTAAATGGATTTCATCCGGATCCAATTCACCAATTTCAACAACCTGTTCAACTTCTGCGATTGTAATTTTTCCAGCCATCGCACATTCAGGATTAAAATTTTGAGCAGTTTTACGAAATACTAAATTACCCGCTTTATCTGCTTTATAGGCCTTAACAAGAGCAACATCTGCTGTTAAAGATTCTTCTAAGATGTAGTTTTTGCCATGAAAAGTACGTTCTTCTTTACCTTCGGCAATGAGTGTACCTACACCAGTTTGAGTATAAAACGCGGGAATTCCAGCACCACCAGCGCGTAACTTTTCAGCTAAAGTGCCTTGTGGTGTAAGTTCTACATCAAGTTCACCATTTAAATATTGGCGCTCAAATTCTTTGTTTTCACCAACATAAGAAGAAATCATTTTTTTGATCTGTTTGGTTTGAAGCAAAATACCTAAACCAAAATCATCTACGCCTGCATTATTCGAAATACAAGTAAGACCAGTCACACCACTTTGTTTAACTGCAACAATCAGTTTTTCAGGAATTCCGCATAAACCAAAACCGCCAACGGCAAGTGTTTGATTATCTGCAATAACGTCTTTCAGTGCTACCTCTGCATTGGCATAAACTTTATTCATTCTATTGTTATCCTATATCCCTTAGTAATCTTAGTTTTAGCATCTCAATTCGTGTTATAGAAGTTAATTTTTTTAAAGGATTAATAAGTATAATCAATGAATACTATCAAGTTACCTACAAAAGATCAGACGAACATAAAGCAAAATACTTTAAAAAATCATCTCATAGCATTGAAAATTATAATAATTAATAAATTTAGCTTAAGCATCTGCTTAGCTCATCCTAAAATGCAGTATTTAATTTTTTAAAATTTATATTGAACTAAAGCCTCAATAAATTGAGTCGAAATATTTGAAATTTCAAAGTTCTTTTTATAAACAATTCCTACAGTCTTATGAATAGATTCATCCTTTAATTCAATCAATACGTTATGTTCTTTATCAATGTGTTTAGCAAAGTGCCTTGGAATCGCACTTACTCCAATTCCATAAGCTACAAAACTTGAAAGTGATGAAATTTGATGACATTCAACTTTTAAATCGAGCGTTATATTATTTCGCAAACAATTTTGCTCAACTAAATATCGAACAATTGAAGGTTTCTGTAAGGTCACAAATGGGTTTGAACAGAGCTCATGCCATGTAATAGAAGACGATTGAGCAAGTGGATGAGTCTTAGGTAATAAAGCTAAGAAATCTTCTTCAAACAGAGGCTTGAATTCTAAGCCCTCGGTGAGATCAGGTTCAAAGCAGATGCCAAGTTCAAAAATACCGTCTTGTACTTTTTCTATAATGGTCTCATTTGGAATATCTTGAATTGAAAAGTTCAGGTTGGGATGAAGTTCTAAAAATTGATGAATCACCTCAGGTAAAATTGCATGAGTCACAAAGGGCATTGAGGCGATACTTAAGGTTCCACGATTGAGCTTAAAACGTTGTTTGACATCGTTCTCCATTTCATCCCAATTCGCGAGTAATTTTTTAGCATAGGGAATCAGGGATTTACCTTCTTGAGTAAGCTCAACGCGACGTGTGTTACGGTTAAACAATTTACCGCCTAACTCTTCTTCTAAACTCTTAATGGTGAGACTTAAAGCAGACTGGCTTAGATGTAGCTCTAAAGATGCATTGGCATAGTTGAGTGTACGCGCAAGTGCTAAAAAAGCTTTTAATTGTTTAAGCGTCATTTCATTCCTTTAGATTGCTCAGCTCACCTAGAAGGGTAATTTATACGAAAATTTATCTAATATGATGTTTTTTGACAAAAAATTATGAAAAAGAAAGTAGAGAACAGTGTGCTGAACTACTTTAGTAAATTTTCCCAACAGAATTCATCCGTGTTGTTTGCAAAATATAGAGCCATTCCAACCACATGGAAAAATAAATAACCTAGCCAAATTGCTTGAGGAGCAACTTTTAAGCCTTCTAATAAAATTATGGTTGAATAAATTGCTACTAAAAAAGTGAATAAGATGATGTATGTAATACTCGCTACAAACTTATATTTTGGTGCTAATTGAGGAACTTTATAACCAATCAAAATTTGCATACCGCAATTTATGATCAGTGCAATTATAGCTACAATTATTTGTGGTGCATTTAAAAATTCTAAAGAAAGCTGTTCGATGATGAAAATGATTTGCCACAGTACAAACATTCCCAAAGGGTACAACATAAATTTAAGCCACATAGTTTTTTCATTTTCTTATCAATATTTTATAAAAGTATTCTATTGAATAACAAAGATTAAATAAATTCTATTTTTCAAAAAAACTATATCTCAATATAAAGCTGGTCTTAATTCAATTAAAATATTTGTGAATTTTAAATTCATTAAAACTTAATTTAAAAGATAAATGAGATTATGTAAGGGTAAAATTAATGAATAAAACTATTCTTGGTTTAGTGCTGGCTCCACTCATATTAAGTGGCTGTGTGAAAAAAGCTGAAGAAAAACCTGTAGAAAAAACAGAAAATGCTTCAACTATAAAAACGACTGAACAACCCCAAACAAAAGAAAATCAAATTCCTGCAATAATAGCGCACAGTTTTCTCGTGAAGTTTGAACAACCCAAAATTTGTGGGTCTAATCCAGATGTCGAGGGTATAGTATGTACTTCTAAAGAAGCCATTGCACTTAAAAGTAATATTGACTGGATTGATCAAGTAATCGATAAGGAAATCCGTAAAAATTATGCAGATGCTCTTACTCCTGCATCAGAACAGCAAAAGCAGTTAAATCAAACACAAGCTGAGGGGCTTAATAACTGGTCAGATAGTGTGGTTTATCGCTTTAATGGACAGTTTGGTCAATATGTTCAAATTTCGAAAGTTAGCTCAGAATATTCTGGCGGAGCACATGGTATATCAACTTTTGAAGATTATATTTTTGACTTAAAAAGTAAAAAGCGCATTGGATTAAAAGATATTGTAGTCAATGGAAAAATGAATGCGCTTAAAGATGCTTTATGGAAACAGTACGAATATTGGTGCCAAGAAAATGATATGGAACCTTCTATTAGCAAAGAAGACTTTAAAGTAAGTGATAATTTCTATATCAATCAATCGGGTGGAGTGACCTTTGATTTTCAGCTTTACGAATTGGCTCCATATGCTGCAGGTCCTGTGAGTTTAGAGCTATACGATACAGATCAACTGATAAAATCAGATTTTTTACCGCCAATGCCTACTTTAAAAACTGAAATGTAAGATTAACAAATTACTTAAACCACCTTCGGGTGGTTTTTTAATGCATGAGATGTTAAATTCCATCTCTAACAATATTGGGTAATATCATGAAAAAGATATTTTTTTTAGGATTAGTTCTAAGCTTAACTGGGTGTTCAACAGCTCCAGTTGTTTCAAATATTGCAAAATCAGTACCTAATGAAAGAATTTACAATCAAAAGTATTTAAAGAAACAGACCCCTGAACAAGCAAAAGTTACTTTTTTAAGAGATAAAGGTTTTTTAGGTTCTGGTTGTACTCATGATATTTATGTTAATAATGAAAAGGTATTTTCAATTCGCTCAAATGAAATCGCTACAATTTATCTTGAGCCTACATATTATATTTTTAGATTAGAAACAGGTGCAGGAATGTGTCCGAATATTGCAACTTCTCAAGAAACGGAAGTCAAACCTGGGGCGGAGATCGAATATCGAATCTTACTTCCATCTGACTTTAACTTAAGACTAACTCGAATGAAGTAAGAGATTAAAAATTTCTACGCCAATGAGTTGATTAAAATTAATATTCATTAAGTTTTGATTAAACCCACTCATTGTTAAGTGGGTTTTTTCTTAATTGAATTAAGAATCATTAACTGCTTTAAAATTATTATTTATGCAATTGAAGCCGTTTTTAGAAGCATTACCCCCTAATATAAGAAATTTTAGACCTAATTTGTCATTGCATTAATAGAATTATTTTCATTTATCTAAGCTTACCAATGTTAGGAATAATAAATCTTTGAAGTAAAGTGAAAATACGATTTATCTAGCAACAGTTAAAACTTTTAGTTCGCTAGTTATATTGGTCATACTTTAGTCTTGGTTTTAGAATTAAGGCTAACACTGCACAGACTATAAGAACAAGGCCCAATTGTTGTACTAATCCAGCAAGTCCGAGCATACAACCCAACAGTAAATAATACGTTAAGCCGAATAACGCACCAGCTTTTCCTGCTTGTTCTCGATAATGACACAATGCCCGACTAAGTATGTTTGGGATGGCAATACCATATGCAAGAACGACGCCAGCCATCGGGATCAATATCCACACAGTTGTTTGTAATATCCAGGCAATCACACTTGATAACATCACTATGTAACACGCATATCTTACCAATACTTCTGGTTTAATATTTGAAGCAAGTAGTTTTCGATTTAGTAGACTACCCATAAGAGAAGAGATTGCTAATAATAATCCTGTCCAGCCAAATGTTTCTGAACTCCAGCCAAGTTGTTTAAAAAGAAATGGGGCAAGGCTGTAATAACTGAAAATCATTGTATTAAACAAGGCAATTAGCATGGCATTTTGCCAAAGCGAATTATCAAGGAACATACGGCCAGCTAATGTTCCTATGCGAGTGTGAGTTATTGGGTGAGACTGAGTTTCAGGAAGAAAAGCAGCACTTAGTATTAACAATAGTATGGCAAGTAAAAATAAGGCAATAAATACGCCCATATAACCCCAATGACTTACTAACCAGCCTCCACTTACTAAACCAAAAACAGGGCTTATAGCTAGGGCGGCTCCCATAAGAGTAAATACACTCGCTAGTTTTGTCGATTTATAACTATCCCGAAGCATGGTTTGTACTACAACAGATCCAGCGGCAGCGCCAAAAGCTGAAATCATACGGGCGAATAATAAAATTTTGAAATTTACTGTTGTAATAGCTAATAGTGTCCCAGCCCCATAACAGATAAGTCCTAACATCATTGCATAGCGGCGACCAATTTGGTCACTTAACCATCCCCATAACCCTACACCTATAGCAAAAGCGATGAAATAAACTGAAAGCGTCTGAGCTGCTTGTTTACTAGTAACTGCAAATGAGTGGGAAATGTAAGTTAGTGCCGGGCTGTATATGGTTTCAACTAGTTGAGGGAACATAATCAGAAGTGTTAAAAGCCACAAGGGTGGACGATGTATGGCATTCATAAAATGTCTTAATAAATGAATATTAAAGGTTATTATTCTTGAAAGATGAAAGTCTGATTATCATAATAAGGACTGAATATATTAATTATTGGACAAATTTTGAAAATTGCATCAGATAGTATTTTTGATCCAGATATTTTCGCTGATCCAGTGATTGGTATTGCATCAGATATAGGAAAACATGATTCTGGTAAGCATTGTCATCTTCGTCATCAGTTACTGTTTTCGGCTGCTGGTAGTATCACAATAGAAATAGGTAAAATGACTTTTTTACTTCCACCACGACGTGCTGCATGGATTCCTGCAGGCACAATTCATCGAGCGATCATGCGTGGTGTAATGGCTTACCGCTCACTGTATTTTTTACCAACATCAAATTTATCTCAGTTGCCAGTACAGATTGTTGAAGTCAATCCATTATTTTTTGAAGTAATTGAAAGAATGGCATTTTGGCCATGGGGAATGCAGGCTGAACAACAAGCAAGTTTAATAACTGTTTTTTGTGAAGAGATATGTGCTGCACGAAGTGAAAATTGGCAATTAATGTATCCATCAGATGCCCGTCTAGAATCTTGGTTAGAGCACGTCCGTATGGGAGAACTACCTCCACGTTTAGGTCAGCTGGCTCAGATAGTAGGTGCTTGCGAACGTACTATTAGCCGAATATTTATTCGTGATACAGGAATGAACTATCAGAACTGGAGACAACAATGGAGATTATTAAGAGCAATAGAAATGCTATCTGAAGGTATACAAATAAGTGAGGTGGCACAACAACTGGAGTTTATCAGTGATAGTGCATTTATCGTTTTTTTCCGTCAACATACAGGTACTACTCCAGTCCGTTATCTACAGAATATTTTTAGAGAAAGTTTGTATAAATAAAATTTTCTCTATCGGTAATATTAGAGTTAATCTAAAAACAAGTAGCAAAAAGACTCTCTTTTAGTACTTTAATTTAATCCATGTTCTTCATAAAAATTGATCTTATTAAAACTATTGAAAACAGGAAAGTGTTTAGAAAATTTAAAGTACCTTCTGGATTTTTTATTCAAGTTAATTTATTACTTTTATGTTAAAAAGCAGTTTCTCATATAGAATTTCTACTAAAATCCCTGTTTTTTACTGATTGTATTATGGTTATTTATGGGAAATTTAAGAATTTTAGGTGAATCTCTTGAAAATGCGGAAATATTAAAAGACGTTCAATATCATATTAAAGATAGGAGATTACCTATCTCTTTAAAAGATGATTTAAACAAACAAGTTATTGAGATTCAAAAATATTTTGGTGAGGATGACTTCGAGAAACTCGAAGTTAAGAAAAACAAAATTAACATCTGGACAGGAATTCTTGCAGTTCCTATCTTAATTTATTGTATTGCCTTGTTCTTAAGTCGATATGTACATAATTTTGGAATTAATATTGATGTAGATATGATGAATCATATGTTATTTGAAAATATATTGAAGTACATATGGGCGATTATTCTTTATGCAGCAGTATTTTTTGGATTAATTTTTTACTTTTATTTAATGAATAATCAAAGTAAAAAATTAATTGAAAAGAATGTTGAGAAGCTTCTGAGTAAATAAATTTTAGAACATTTAAGCCTCGCATTGGCGAGGTTTTTTTGTCGGCATATTTAAACATTCTATGGGTAATTTTTTTTAAAATTTCTTCTAAAAGAAATAGTAATAATCATTTTTAAAACTCAGAAAATAAATTATGTACGATTGACGTGATGCTAGTGATAAGAGGATCCTTAAAAATATTTAGGTATAAATTAGCAAGAAAATAATTAATGTTTAAAAATGAATTATTTCAAGTATAAAAGAACCTATTACTTTATAAAAATGAGTTATTAAAAATGTCTCCTATCAAAGTACTTTTTGTTGCTGGATTTGGACCAATTACAAGAGTTAATGAAGAGAGTAAAGCACTCTATCAAGACACATTAAACCTTCCAATAAAAGCGATGGAAGGTAATGAATCTTATATGAGTACAGAAGATGGCGAGCTGGGCGGTGTAAAACACTTTGCACTGTGGCCATTACATCAAGCAGCAGAGTCCTGCTTTGGTCGAAAAGAATGGCCTGAAGAGTTTACTGTTCCTCAAAGTTGGATTGAGTTTGAAGTTGAAGATATTAATCAAGCTTCAGCTCATATGATTTTTAAAGGATATCAACTACTGGTAAATAATCGTTTAGAGCCATGGGGGCAGTCAGTTACTCGCTTTTTAAGTCCTGAAGGAGTACTCACTGGGTTAACAGTTACGCCATGGCTACGTACCGCAAATGAATAAATTAGTAATTTTATCTAAAACATATGAGAAAAAATGTTTACTCAGGAATACCGTAGTTTGGTTTTCTTTGTCAAAATCTTGATAATCTTAAAGACCTGATTATTCAGTCTTATTTTTTGATGAACGGTCGCATTGTCAAGTTGATCCCATAGTTCAAATGGGAAAAACTCTGAACTATGATCAAATACCCATAACCATTGGTAACTATGAGTCAGCGTATTACTATCAAAACGAACATCTTGAACTTTGACAATCTTAAATTGTTTATGATGTTCGTCTTGAAGAGTGATTTCATGGTTCTCCATTAGACATCCACAAATTAAAGACAGTTTTAATTTTACTAAAATTAAAAGTATCTGTTTAGTTGATTAAGTTGGCATTCATTTACAAAAGATTTCTGCTTGTTAAAGTTTGTCATTTTCAAAATGATAATAATCTTTACTTTTGAAATACAAGGTTTTAAGTAGGCCGCATTGTAAGGATAGTATGTAAGTGTCAGAATGCACCATTGACATTTATCTTCGAGTTATCGCTATGAGTTTAATAGGCTTTATGTATGCAAGTAAAACCAATAGTGAACATAGTCAAATAAAACAAGATTTAATTGATATTCTTACAGAAGCTGTCAAATTTAATTCTAAAAATGACATTACTGGTGTGCTTTACTATGGTAATGGGTACTTCTTACAATACTTAGAAGGAGAGAAAGAACAAGTTGAGGCGCTGTTCTATAAATCAATTTTGAAAGATTCAAGACATCAAAACTGCGAAATCATCTTTTTGGAACCGTCTGAACAACGGTTATTTAAACATTGGAGTATGAAATTTGCTCCTATCAATACAAAAATAAAAGATTTCTTTTTTCATCATCATGTTGATGACTTTAATCCATATTTGCTTAACACTACATCAATTCCATCTTTTATTGAATTACTTGTAGATCAACCCAATTTGAAAGCGGATCAATATCAAGTTTAACCAATATTATAATTTTTGATTAGATATAACTTGAACAGGAAAATAGTAAAGGGCGATTATATTACAGCTTCTAAAAAAGCCCAGCATGATCAGGGCTTTTAAATTTTTATCAAATATAAATATGACAACTTAATGTTTATGGATGACTACTAACTAGTGATTTTTCAAACGCCATTTCCGCATCTTTTACAATACTAGAAAGTTTTTCTGGTTGAATAAATGCATTGGTTTGTCCAGCATCTTTACGCGCCTTATTGCCCAAGACATCTGCAACTTCTGGATGGCTAATAAGCACAATATCTGCCTTCATATTTTTCAAACGCTCAAAACTCTTACGATAATCTGCAACAATATTTGGATACTGATGATTATTTTGTAAAACATTGCCAGCTACAGAGAGACTGCAAGGGAAAACAACAGTTAGGTTCTTACCGTTAGATTTAATTTCAGTTGACCAAGTTGTACAACCCGGAGTATGGCCCGGGGTAAGAGTAGCTTTAAGTTTTAATTTTCCTAGTTTAACTACTTCTCCATCGTGAATGACTTTATCAACTTTAACTGGAGTAAAAGGAATAGTTTGGAAGGTGTTTTCACCTATAGGTTTTCCTATTTCTAAAGCCTTAACATCCTGCTGCATTGCAATTAATTTAGCACCAGTATCTTGTTTAATGCGTGCAAGTGCACCTACATGGTCCCAATGAGCATGGCTCGTAACCATAATTTTTACATCTGATAGCTTAAAACCTAATTGTTTAATGTTCTGCTCTATTTTCTCTGTATTTTCTGGAAGGCCCGTATCTATCAATAGGGCTTGGTGACCAGAAGCTAACAAATAAGCTGCAAGACCATGAGTACCTACATAGTATATATTTTCAGTAATTTGAAATGGCTGAGTATTTTGAGTCCAGTCATCGGGTAACTTTAATGGTGCAGCTGAGGTAGATAAAGAAGTCAACAATATACTTCCTATAAACAACATCTTTTTCTTCATCTTTATTGGACTCGTAGGTTGATCGCAGTAATTAAAGTTTTATATTTTAACGCCTTTGTCATAATTAGACCCTAATCTATTCAATAAAAACCTGATTATTCGTATAAAAAATTTCTGCTTAATTGTTAATGTAAAGGATGGAATGTATTTAGTAATGAGAAGTTAACCTTCTTAATATTTATTAATTTAATGATGTAATTAAACTAATTTAAAAAATATATTATTTAATTATCTTTATTAAATAATATAGAGATATTAATTTAATTTACTCAATAATTAATAAGTTTTATTAAAAAGTAATGATTTTTAAATAGTTGTGTTTTTACCATTTAAGAAATATAAGCCATTGTATTTTATTGTTATTTTAAAATTTAAATAAATTACATTGTTTTTAAATATTTTAGTGATATTTTATTTTTAAGCTCATTTACCTATTACCACTCATAGATACTGTGATTTTTATCATTTTAGGTTTGGGATAACCTAAATATCTTTTGGTAATTTTATTGAACCTAATATTTATTCTTTAGGGAGAAGGAATATATGTGGGAATTATTTGTAATTCTACTTTCGCTTGGGCTGTTGATGTATACAGCTTACAAGGGCTTTTCAGTCATTCTTATGGCACCAATTTGTGCCTTACTTGCAGTTTTACTCATTAACCCAGCTAATGTTTTACCATTTTATTCGGGTGTCTTTATGCCCAAAATGGTGAACTTTATTAAAGATTACTTCCTTGTGTTTTTGCTCGGGGCAATTTTCGGTAAAGTCGTTGAAATGTCAGGAATTGCTGAGTCTATCGCTAGAACCATTGTAAGATGGATTGGGGCGAAAAAGGCAATTTTAACCGTTGTACTTTTAGGTGCGATTTTAACCTACAGTGGTGTAAGTTTATTTGTTGCGGTATTTGCCATTTATCCTTTTGCAAACCAGCTATTTAGACAAGCCAATATTCCAAAACGTTTAATTCCGGGAACTATCGCGCTTGGTGCATTTACATTCACTATGGATGCATTGCCAGGTACGCCACAAATCCAAAACGTAATTCCAACCACTTTCTTTGGTACCAATATTTATGCCGCACCTTTCTTAGGAATTATTGGTGCTATTTTTGTTTTATGCATGGGTTTAAGCTACTTAGAATGGCGTCGCCGTGCTGCTGCAAAAGCTGGAGAAGGGTTCTCTGGGTTTGGGGCAGACAATACACCATCTCAAGAAATTGAAGCCGAAATGACTCTGCAAAATAATGGAAGTACAGCTCGTCAGTTTTTAGCATTTGTACCTCTTATTCTTGTTGCGGTAATGAACAAATATTTGTCTAAAGCAATTAAAGAGTGGTATCCAAATGGCTTTGATTTTGCCACTGTCGGTTTAGCTGATTACACTGTAGATGTTGCAAAAACTGGTGTGATCTGGGCAGTTGGTCTTGCGCTGATTGTCGGGATTATTACTGCAATTTTGTTTGATTACCAACGTGTAGTGACGAATTTTAAAGAGGGTATTAATGCCAGTATTGGTGGCTCACTTTTAGCAGTAATGAATACGGCCTCTGAGTATGGTTTCGGTGCAATTATTGCGTCATTACCGGGCTTTGCCATGATTAGTCATGCAATGAGCAGTACCTTCACAAATCCTTTAGTAAATGGGGCGGTGACTACAACCGTTTTAGCAGGTATTACCGGTTCAGCTTCTGGTGGTATGAGTATCGCTTTAAGTGCGATGGCCGAACACTATAACGCCGCGATTTTAGCTGCGGGTATTCCACCAGAAGTTATGCACCGTGTGGTTGCGATGGCATCAGGCGGTATGGATACGCTTCCGCATAATGGTGCTGTCATTACTTTACTTGCTGTTACAGGCTTAACCCATAAACAGTCGTATAAAGATATTTTTGCAGTTACGGTAATTAAAACATTAGCGGTATTTGTGGTGATTACGGTCTTTACCGTAACCAGTATTGTTTAAATCAGCGCGTTATAAGTATTAAGGAGTACATAAATGACAAAACTTTTAGACGGTAAAATTGCTTTTATTACAGGTTCTGCAAGTGGTATCGGTCTAGAGATTGCTAAGAAATTTGCTCAAGAAGGTGCCAAAGTTGTCATTTCTGATATGAATGCCGAAAAGTGCCAAGAAACGGCGAATTCACTTAAAGAGCAAGGCTTTGAAGCATTATCTGCACCATGTGATGTAACCGATGAAGACGCTTATAAACAAGCAATTGAGCTTACTCAAAAGACCTTTGGCACGGTTGATATCTTAATTAATAATGCTGGCTTTCAACATGTTGCACCTATTGAAGAGTTTCCAACGGCTGTTTTTCAAAAGTTAGTTCAGGTCATGTTAACAGGAGCATTTATTGGTATTAAACATGTTTTACCAATCATGAAAGCTCAAAAATATGGACGTATTATTAATATGGCTTCAATTAATGGCTTGATTGGTTTTGCTGGAAAGGCAGGTTATAACAGCGCGAAACACGGCGTGATTGGCCTAACAAAAGTTGCGGCATTGGAATGTGCACGTGATGGTATTACAGTAAATGCTTTATGCCCCGGTTATGTAGATACGCCATTGGTTCGTGGGCAAATTGCAGATTTGGCTAAAACCCGTAATGTAAGTTTAGATAGTGCACTTGAAGATGTAATTTTGGCAATGGTTCCTCAAAAACGTTTACTCTCTGTTGAAGAAATCGCTGATTACGCAATTTTCCTTGCGAGTAGTAAAGCAGGTGGGGTAACAGGTCAAGCTGTCGTGATGGATGGTGGTTACACCGCCCAATAATTTAAGTGTTTTAAAAGCCGCTTATTTTAAATAGGCGGTTTTTTTATTCATTAAAATTTACGATAGTCTACTGTTCAAAATAATGATTTATATCTACTCTATTTGTTTATAAAAAATCTAATAAAATAAGTTTGTTAAAGTATGAAATTATACTTTAAAGGTATTTAACTTATTTCCATTTTTAAAATCTAATAGAGTATGAGAAAGTAATCTTTACTCTCTTTCTTGATTAGATATTTTTCAGGAAAATTCGTCAATTAAAGGATATTAATTGGCATACAAGTTGCTTTTTAAGCAATAAGTTATTTAGCTAGGTGAAAAGGATATGATATCACTCAGCCAACAGACGGAACTCAATCATTATTCACGCAAAGCTGAATTTGCGCAGAATTTGATGTCCACAATTTGTGGGGAACACCGTCTAGATACAATTTACAAAGACACTCTCGATTTTCACTATGACGGAATGCGTTTGCCTAATAAAAAAATGGCGATCGGTACAATCAGTTATGGTGCAAACGTTGCCATTAACATCTCAAATTTAAAAGCGTATAGCATTAGTTTGCCGATACAAGGTCGACAAGCTCTCAACATTCGTGGTGCTCATTATCAATCTGATGAAAACAGGGGCCTTATTGTTTCTAATAACGATCAGCAAGATTTGATTATCGATAAAGATTGCAGAAAATTTCAGGTGGTTATTCCTGAGCGGAGTATGCAGATTGTTCTTGCGGATCTACTGAATAAACCAATTGAAACACCTATTATTTTTAATCCTGAAATGCACTTAGACTCTGAGCAATTGATTGGTGCATGGTGGAAGAATATTCAAAATTTTGTACAGTTAAAATCGCAATATAGCAATTTTTATGGTTTGCAAATGCTATCTGAAGACTATGAAAATTTTGTAATTAAAGCGTTATTGTTGTCTCAAGAAAATAACTACTCTGAAGCCTTAAAGTTACTCTCACATCAGGATGAGCCAGCTTATATTCGTAAGGTTCGTAATTTTATTATTGAACATGCGCACGAAGAAATCTGTGCAGAAGATTTGCAACGTCTGGCTGGGGTTTCAAAATCAAAATTGTATGACGAATTTCAACAGTACTACGGCACCAGTCCAATGTCGTATTTAAAAAAATATCGTCTCCAACAAATTTATAAAATCCTGAGCACCACAGGTGCAGATAGAAAAGTTTCTATTTCAAAGCTTGCTTATGACTGGGGCTTTAACCATTTAAGTCGTTTTTCTCAAGAATATCGCGAAGAATTTGGCGAAAATCCAAGTGAGACTAAAGGCAAAATTTTCTAATATTTAATTTTTCCAAATAAAAAAACTGATTTAATTACTTAAATCAGTTTTTTTATTTATTGATTAATATTTATAGACTTTCTTCTAGCTTTAACACTTGTTTGTTTTTAGATTTCTCATAAATCACTTTCAGGCTAAGTGCAATAAATGAGATGAATGTTGGTAGTGCGAGAATAAAGAAAATACCGCTTAAGCTTAGGTTGAAAGTGAAAATGAGCGAGCCAAAGAAAGCACCTAAAATTGCACCGATACGACCAATACCATGCATCCATGAAACACCAACCGCACGACACACTGCCGGATAGAACATTGCTGCAAGTGGCAGTAATGAAGACTGTGCACCAGCCAGTAAGGCACCAATTAAGAAGATAGTAAGACCTAACAAGAAAATATTTGAGCTCACCAGACCAGCAACAATGAATAGGCCGAAAGCGATGAGATATGAATATTTAATGACTGTAGTTGGGTTCAGTTTATCCATGTACCATCCCATAATGGTTGCACCAATCACACCACCAAAAGGGAAAATCGCTGCAATTAAACTAAACTGTTGAGTACTAAAACCTGCTGTTTTTAAAATCGTTGGCATCCAGCTTGTTAAAAGGTAAAACACCAATAGACTGGTAAAGCAGCAGAGCCAAAGCATGCTTGAACCCCAAAGGTATTTACCTAAAACGACTTTAACTGGATTTTCATCTGATGCAGTTTCTGCTTGAGTTAAAACAAGTTTTACCGGCTCTTGAAAAGAATGACCTTGAATATTTTCTAAAATACGCTGAGCTTTGTCTTGTTGATGACGTGTAATTAAGTATTGAGTTGATTCTGGTAATTTAAGTAATAAAGCAACTACTAAAATTAGGGGAATACTTCCGCCAATAATAATCACTTTTGCCCAGCCATAACTTTCTAATAGATAAGCTGACAGCACACCCCCACAAGAAATACCCAACATAAAACCACAGCCAGCAAGGCCTGTAAGGAATGCTTTACGTTTTACAGGCATATACTCAGACACAATCGTACTGATGTTTGGCATGGCTGCACCTAAACCAACACCTGTAATAAAGCGATAAATCATTAAGTCTTGGGTTGAATTGGCAAAGCCACACAAAATCGTAAATATTGAAAATAAAAGGCTTGTAAAGACAATGACGCCTTTACGTCCAAATTTATCGGACAAAGGCCCAGAAATGATTGCACCAATCGACATGCCAACTAAAGCAGCACTTAAAACTGGAGCAAGTTGCGGCTTGGTGATACCCCAATCATCTAATAATGAAGGAGCAATAAAACCGATAATTCCTGTGTCTAGACCATCACAGAAAAAGACGAAAAAGCCTAGGATAAAAACCATCCACTGTAGTGGAGACAGTTTCTCACGGTTGATAATCGTGTTTGCATCTATCGTTTTCATACGTATTCCTTATTCATTAAAATTTTTTGCTGTAATTGACGAAGAAACGATTTTCAGAGAAATCATTTCCATGCTTAACGTCGTAATTGATGAAGATGTACTGAAGAGCTAAACCTTTGAGGAGTGGCTGTTGAAGGGCATAATTGATGATAACGTTGGATTCACTTTCTTTATTTTTTAAGCCATCTGCTGTCTTAAAATGATCGCCATATACATATTTGAAAGTGGTATTTAAACCAGGCACATAATCTTTAAAGTCATAGCCATAGATGAAGTGATAAGACTTTTCATCTTGTTTGAAGAAACCGGTCGTGTTCCAGTTAATAAAATAAGTTTCAGGTAAGAATCCATCTGGTAACGGGTAAGCAGACTCACCAATAATTTGCTGATAACCCAAACCAAAGCTATGATTTTTTACTTTAAGCGTTTCTAGTAACCCTACATTTTGTGCATCGATGTCAAAAAGATTTCCATTATCTTTGGCATTGAAATATTTGAATTTTGAATTAACTGAAAAATTAGAATTTTTCCATAGGTGGTCAACGCCGACATAATGTTTGTTATATAAATCCTCCATATTCCCAAAGTAATATTCACCCTTCAACGTAGGCGTAAATTGATAGCGAAGATCTATGTAGTTAAGTCCATCGGAGTAGCCAGTCACACCTTTTGAAGTAAAAGAAAATCGATGAAAATCTTCTTCATTTCGCGGCGATACTTTTTCAATACGACCAATTTCTGCAAAAAGCTTATCGTTTAGCTGACTCTTAAGATTAGTTCCCCAATAAGACGTCAGAAGTTGTCGGCTTGCATCTACAGTGGTTACGGGTAAATCCAGCCATAATTCACCTATGCTTAGTAGTGTCTTGTTATAGCCTAACTTTAAAGTCGCGCCATATTTTAGATAATCAGGTGCTTGGGACTGCGTGGCTTTATCAAAAGGTAATACCGTATCTGCAACATGTTTATCTTGGCTTAAACGAACCGCATATTGTGCTGAAGCATTTGCGCCAATTTGAATTGGGGTTCCCCCAATTTCTAACGGCGTATCATGCATAGTTGAGTTGTAAAATAGAGAAACTGATTGTGACCAGCTACCTGTGTCTTTTACATCTGGATTGTCATAGTTTCTGTCTATATATGCATTTTTTGATGTAAATTTCCATTCTTCATCCGCTGAATAAGCCTGAGTAGAAAATGCACTACAACATAAAATATTGATGAGCATTAACGTTTTTTGTTGTCCATAAAGTGGCCATGGTCGATGCATAAATAAAACGCCTTAATTTAGAAAATGACTGGGCTTTTTTTATGTAATCAAACGAATTACATGACTTGATTGAACTATTTTTAGCCAATCGTCACTATCCAATAAGTCCTAATCTTCATCCATTTTTTCCAAATTAGATAAAAAGTATTAATTTAATTTTTTAATTTAAAGTTATGAAATTTATTAGTTTTCTTATTTTTTGTGTTTTATCCAGTTTGATGAATTTTGATAATTGTGCAGAGATTGGATAGAGCTTGCAGCTTTTGGACAGTCTAAAAAAAATTTCGGATAGAAGATAAAGCCATAACAATGTCAGGAGTTGACACTATGGCTGGTCAAACCATTCAAATTAAAACAGCATCTGGAAAGCAGTTCAGTGCATATCTAGCGACGCCAGAAACAGGAAAAGGCCCTGGTGTGGTGCTTTGTCAGGAAATCTTTGGGGTGAATGCAGCCATGCGAGAAAAAGCAGAATTTCTTGCAGAAGAAGGCTATACCGTTTTAGTTCCTGATTTATTTTGGCGTGTAGCACCTAATATAGAACTGGGTTATACACCAGAAGATTTTCAAAAGGCTTTCGAGCTTTATCAGCAATATGATGAAAATCTTGGGGTTGAAGATATTCAGGACAGCTTATCTTTTTTAAAGACTCGACCAGAATGTGACACTTCTACAGGCCTCGGAGTTGTGGGGTACTGTTTGGGTGGAAAGCTTGCGTATCTGGCAGGTTGTCGACTTTCGGAAGTGGCATGTGCTGTAGGTTATTACGGTGTAGGCATTGAAAAAGCGTTAGATGAGTTAGCTAACGTAAAGGGTCGTTTGGTTTTACATATTGCCGAACTGGACCAATTTACACCGCCAGATGCAAGACAAGCGATTGTTAATGCAGCCAACCAATATTCAAATGTACAGACCTATGTTTACGAAGGTGTTGATCATGCCTTTGCACGCCCTAAAAGCAATCATTATCACAAACCTTCAGCACGCTTTGCCCACGAGCGTACAGTAACAGCACTACATGAAACGATTGGGCCGAAATATGACTTAGTTGCGCTATGGGAAGAGCATATTCGTCATGAGTTTGATACGCGTGATGTACCAGCAACCATGGCAACAATGGTCGCAGAACCTTATGTCAATCATATTCCAACTTTGACTGGTGGTGTAGGCCAAAGCCAGCTTGCTCGTTTTTATCAATATCATTTTGTTCACCAAAACCCGAAAGATATGAAGATTACTTCGATCTCTCGTACGGTTGGCTCAACACAAGTGGTCGATGAGTTCATTATGAGCTTTACCCACGACGCTGAAATTGACTGGTTATTACCGGGTGTAAAACCGACTGGTAAATATGTCGAGATTCCAATGTTGGGTGTAATTCAGTTCAGAGGTTCAAAGTTGTGCCATGAGCATATTTACTGGGACCAAGCATCGGTGCTTGTTCAAATTGGTTTATTAGACCCGACAGGTTTACCAGTTGCAGGTGTCGAAACAGCACGAAAACTTCTTGATGAAGATCTTCCTTCAAATACGTTGATGCCATCTTGGTCAAGTAGTGAAGGCAAACCAGTCAATTAAGGAGTATCTGCAATGAATATAGATTTAAAAGGAAAAGTCGCTGTGGTGAGTGGCGGTGCAACACTGATTGGTAAAGCTGTTGTACAAGCTTTGGTAAGTGCAGGTGCTCATGTCGCTATTTTAGATATTGATGCCAAAGGCAAGGCAATTGCAGAAAGCTTTAACCATGATGTGATGTTTATTCAAACCGATTTAACCAGTGATGCAGCTATTCAACAAGCTGTAGCAGATATTCACCAACATTTAGGTGAAGTGAGTTACTTAGTCAATCTGGCATGTACATATTTAGATGACGGTTTTAAATCCTCACGTCAGGATTGGTTACAAGCACTCGATATTAATTTGGTCTCTACCGTTGAGCTGAGCCGTGCTTTTTACAATGACCTAAAAAATCAGCAAGGTTCAATCGTTAATTTTACTTCAATCTCGGCCAAAGTGGCACAAACAGGGCGCTGGTTATATCCGGTTTCTAAAGCCGCGATACGTCAACTCACACAAAGCATGGCAATGGATTTTGCTGCCGATGGTATTCGCGTCAACTCCGTTTCACCGGGTTGGACATGGTCTCGTGTTATTGCAGAAGTCAGTGGTAATAACCGTGAAAAGGCCGATAGCGTGGCAGCCGATTATCACTTGCTAGGTCGATTGGGTCATCCCGAAGAAGTTGCCAATGTTGTTTTGTTTTTATTGTCACCCGCTGCGAGTTTTGTCACCGGAGCAGATTATGCGGTCGATGGCGGATATTCAGTGATGGGCCCTGAAGGATCACAGCCCGCTATTCCACGCTTAGCCGAATAGCACAGCGTTTTAAAAGCACATTTAGAAAATTATGGAGAATATTATGCGCCGTATTGCAATTGTTGGAGCAGGACAGTCTGGTTTACAGCTTGGTTTGGGCTTATTAGATACAGGCTATGACGTGACCATGATCACCAACCGAACTGCCGATGAAATTCGTCAGGGTAAAGTCATGTCAAGCCAATGTATGTTTCATACTGCTTTACAAACTGAACGTGACTTAGGTTTAAATTTTTGGGAAGAACAATGTCCAGCGGTAGAAGGCATTGGGCTAGCTTTAGTCAACCCTGAAAATGGAGCTAAAGCATTTGAATGGAGTGCTCGTCTTGAGCGCTACGCTCAATCGGTCGATCAACGCGTCAAAATGCCATATTGGATGGAAGAGTTCGAACGCCGTGGCGGTCAATTGGTGATTCAGGATGTTGGTATAGAAGAGTTAGAACAACTCGCAAACGACTACGAGCTTGTATTACTCGCGGCTGGTAAAGGTGAGGTTGTTAAGCAATTTGAGCGTGATGATGCACGTAGTATTTTCGATAAACCGCAGCGCGCTTTGGCATTGACCTATGTCAAAAACATGAAGCCAATTTCCCCATACTCTCGTGTGACTTTTAACATTATTCCTGAAGTCGGCGAATACTTTTCATTTCCAGCACTTACCGTGAATGGGCCTTGCGACATCATGGTGTTTGAAGGAATTCCAAATGGGCCAATGGACTGTTGGCAAAATGTCAAAACACCGGAACAACATTTGCAGTGCAGTTTGGACTTACTCAAGAAATTTGTGCCTTGGGAATATGAACGCTGCGCAAATGTTGAGCTGACCGATGCTGGTGGATATTTAGCAGGACGTTTTCCGCCGACAGTACGTAAACCCGTTTTAACCTTACCGTCTGGCAAGAAAATTTTTGGTATGGCAGATGCCTTGGTGGTGAATGACCCTATTACTGGTCAAGGCTCAAACAACGCTGCTAAGTGTAGCAAAATCTATTTCGATGCAATTTTAGCTAATGATAATCAAAACTTTAGCGAACAATGGATGGTTCAAACTTTTGAACGTTATTGGGCTTATGCAGAAAAAGTGGTGGCTTGGACCAATAGTCTGTTAGTACCACCGCAACCCCATGTTGTTGAGCTATTAGCAGCCGCAAGCCAAAACCAAAGCATTGCTTCCATTATGGCCAATAACTTTGATGACCCTCGTGCCTTTGCTCCTTGGTGGTTTGATGCAAATCAGGCTCAAGCATTCTTGGCCTCAAAAACCGCAGCAAAAGTGGCTTAAGGGCAAAACAGCAAAGGGAGATATGAAAAATGGACACAATTGAAACTTTAGCTTTACAAGCAATTAATGCTGAAAACCCGAGAGAAATCCGTAATTTGCTTGGACAGTTTGCAACTGGCGTTACCGTGATTACAACTCGTGGTAAAGATGGTCGGAAAATAGGCATGACAGCCAATTCATTTTCATCGCTGTCTTTAGATCCGCCATTAATTTTGTGGAGTCTTTCAAAAACAGCTCCAAGTTTGACTGATTTTGTTGAAGCTGAATATTTTGCCATTCATATGTTGGCACAAGAGCATCATCAGCTTTCAGGACATTTTGCTCGGGGTGCTGAAGATAAATTTGCAGGTATTCCCCATCAGCAATGCAATGCAGGCGTTCCAATTTTGTCCGATGCACTCGCAACCTTGGTTTGCCGTAATGTAAATCAGTATGAGGGCGGAGATCACCTGATTTTTATTGGTCAAATTGAACAATACCAACAACGCCAAGGTGAACCATTGGTATTCCACGCAGGAAAGTATCGGATTGCCGCAGAACATCCAGAATTAGCACATTAATTCACCACAATCACGATCAATCCGGTCGTGATTTTTTTATAGGAAATAAGAAGATGAAAAGCACTTTAATTAAGCATGGCTTTTTAGCAGGGACATTGTTGGGTTTGCCATTAGTTTCTCATGCCTATGATTTACCGACCGTAAACTTAGGTATGACCAGCTTTCTCGATGGCGGTTTACCCGCAGGGACTGGCTGGTATGCTCAAACTTACTTTCAAAATTACGATAGTAATAAACTGGCCGATGCCAATGGACAAAAATTAGGTTTACCTAAAACAGATTTAAATTATCAAGTATTGGTTGAGCAGATTAGTTATTTATCGAATGTCCGAGTAAAGGATAAAGCCAGCCTAGGTATGAATTTTTTAATTCCTTTTGTCAGCAAAATGGACATGGATGATGGATTGAATAATGCTGCTATTAAAGCCCAAAGTGGCTTTGGGGACATTATGATTGGACCTTTTATTCAGTTCGATCCAGTCATGGGTGCACAAGGGCCGAAGTTTGTACATCGTTTTGAGTTTCAGGTGAATTTACCTACGGGCGAATATGATCGGCAAAAAGATATTAACCCAAGTAATAACGCTGTTTCATTTGATCCTTATTGGGCTGCCACATATTGGTTTAATCCCAAATGGACCGCTTCAACACGCATCCATTATCTCTATAACTTTAAAAATGATGACCCAAGCTATGCTTTTGCTGGAGCAAATGATATGCAAGCTGGGCAAGCAATTCATGCAAACTTTGCAACAGATTATGCCATTACCGAACAATTCCGCTTAGGACTAAATGGCTATTGGCTAAAACAAGTCACTGATACCGAAGTCGATGGTGAAAAAGTCAAAGGTCGACGTGAGCAAGTCTGGGCGATTGGTCCGGGTGCGATGTATAGTTTTTCTAAAAATGATCACTTGGTTGCAAATGCTTATTTTGAGCAAGATGCTGAAAACCGTCCAGAGGGAACACGACTACAAGTTCGTTATGTCCATCATTTTTAAATCATAAAAAAAGCCTTTTATATCAATCAATATAAAAGGCTTTTATCTATTTTTAGTTTAAGAAAAAGTTGAAGTAATTAAGCCTGAACCTTCAATGTGACCAGAACGGCGAGTAGACGAAGGTAACTCACCATAACGGCGTTTATATTCTTGAGAAAAACGACCTAAATGAGTAAATCCCCATTTAAATGCAACGTCAGTGACAGATAGATTTTCATTATGCATCAGCTCTAAATGAGCTTGTTCAAAGCGTAATTCTTTTAAATAAGACATTGGGGTTGTC
Organism: Acinetobacter oleivorans DR1; assembly: GCF_000196795.1. Lineage (NCBI taxonomy): Bacteria > Pseudomonadati > Pseudomonadota > Gammaproteobacteria > Moraxellales > Moraxellaceae > Acinetobacter > Acinetobacter oleivorans. The sequence goes on along the minus strand of NC_014259.1, from coordinate 2,158,703 downwards.
CCCAAATAGTTTTTAAAACCAGTAAATAGGGTTCTTACGCTCACGCCTGCATGCTCGGCCAGAATTTCGACGTTAAGCGGCTCGTGTAAATGTTCTTTTATGTAGGCTTCTGTACGCTTCACAAAATAAGGAGAGACTGTTTTTTCTTTATACTGATCTATTTTATGTAATCCATTATTGGGTTGGCCATAAATGAGCGCATTAAATAGATTTGACTCAAACTGTTTAAAGGCTAAAGGATGATGGAGTGGATGTTGTTCACAGCCCAAAGCATCCATCAATGTTCTAACGAGCTGTAAAAAGTAGGCTCCACTTTGTGTAGCAAAGTCTAATTTTGGGTCAAAAACAAGTAAGTTATTTTCTGAATCAGCAATATGTTGACGGCAATGGTAAGTAAAATCATCCTTTGAAACTTTTAAAATGAGCTGTGGTGAGTTCGCGTGCCAGCGCATACGTAAAGATTGCTGAGGTGAAATAAGAGAAGCAACTTGAGAATAAGAAATAAACTTTTGCGAACCAAACTCAATTTCTGCGTAGCCTTGAGTTGGAATTTGAATTAAGTAAAAGTTATCAAGGTGATCTGGTTCAATAATGACATCCGCACCATATTCCAAGCGACTAATAGACAGTGCGCCTGTTTTAACATGGTGCATGGTTGCACTGAAATCTCGCTTCTGCTGAGAGATTTTAAGATCATGCGGTTTAAAAATTTGGCCTACATTTCGGCAAGTTTCGCTTAAATCGTGGTGATCAAACACCAGATTATGATGGGTAAAGATAGACTCATTTTGAAAATGACGCCCACTGAGTTCTGGGGAGTTGGCTTGGTTCATATTTATCCCTTTTGGCTCACTCCTGTATTTACTTGTATTGCAAGAGCTTTAAAACTTCGCTGCACAGCAAGTAAATACGGCACTTAAAAAATTAAGTTACTCGCAAATTACAATGAGATATAAGCAAAATACAGACCAATTTAACCGCTAGTTAATGTGATTTTCTCAAATTTTTACATCGGATTTTGTCCATCAATTTAGTAAATTCGAGAAATAGAATAGGGGGATATAAAAGGTGCTATAAGTTAATCTCATCATGATCTTATTCCTTAAGATCTATCAAAATTTATAGCAAATCCGAGTGAGCTGGTCAATTTATTTTGTCGGGATTTATTATTTTATATTATTGATATATAAAAACTTTTAATTTAAATGCAAAAATTCAATATACCCCCTACAGAGTATATTGAATCATTTCAGGTTTTAGTGGTTTTTAAATTATTTATACTTCAACGTGATGTATTACTCTGTAAAAACTTCTCGCTGTAAATACGGTAGTTTTGCAAAGATTGTTCATCTAACCAATTTTTAACAGCTTCAATCATTGGCGGTGGACCACATAAATACATATCAAAAGCCTGCTCGGCCAATTGATCTTTATTTAAGTGCTCATGAATATAGCCAGCTTTACCTTGCCAAGCTTCGGTTGCTTTAGTCACAATCGGGTGATAACTAAAGTTTGGTAGCTGCTCCGCGTAGGCATGTAAACGCTGTTGTTCGCATAGATCGGTTTCATTATTTACGCCATAGTACAATTGAACAGCAGGTGAGTTAGGCTGCTCAACCAAGTTATCAAGCATTCCCAAGAAAGCTGATAATCCTGTTCCACCAGCTACAAAAACCAGTGGTCGCTGTACTTCACGTAAATAGAAACTACCAAGCGGCGCTTCAATGAGTAGGGTTTGTCCAACCTGACAACGATCACGCAAATAATTACTCATAACACCGTCTGGCAAGAGACGAATTAAAAACTGTAATTGATTGGTTGCGTTCGGTCTATTGGCAAAAGAATAAGAACGCCAATCTTCAGTATCTGGAATTTGCAAACGAGCATATTGACCCGGTAAAAACTGAAGTTGTGCAGCATGACCGCTTGCATCAAGATGCAAAATTGCTGTCGTTTCAGAAACCAGCTCAACCGCAGTCACTTTGGTTTCAATTTTTAAGGTATCACCAGCGTTACAGATCGCAGAATCATGATCGAAATAAAAAGCTGCATCGGATTTCACACGCGTCTGGCAAGCTAACATTTTACGCTCAGCCAAATCACGCTCACTTAATGCATCTTCATCAACATATTCTTGTTCATAAATACCAGTTTCACATTGACCCTGACAGGTACCACAAACACCTTCACGGCAGTCTAGCGGTAGGTTAATTCCTTGGCGAACTGCTGCATCAAGCAACAATTCGTCGTTATTTACCGAAATGAAAAAGGTTTTGCCATCGGCAAAGTTAAGTGCAACTGAATGTCCCATTTTCATTCCCCTTAAACGTGATAGAAGTCTAAAACGGAATCAATTTTGTCATTAAGCAAAATGCTGTGCTGACGACGAATACGGAAACCATCTGCGGTTTGGCGTAAAAGATAAGTCGCATGTCCGTAAAAAGAGCCTTCTAAACCTTGACGGTTATAAAGCGTTTGCCATACAACTTTTGCTTCGATAAGACCATCTTCCAATGTTTTAACTCGGATATTGTTTATGCTATGCAAAGTACGTGGTAACGGTGTTGCAGACGCAGCTTTTCCGGTACGAATACGGAATACACGGTCTTCAAGTCCTGTACGGTCCGCATAATAAATATAAGACAAGCCATGATTTGGATCTTGAACATAGTTATGGTCATCAATCCACTGTGGAATATGATATTCACTATCTTCATCGTAAAGCTCTAGGTAGGAATCCCAGTCATAAGCATCACAAAGTTCTGCTTTTTTGTACAAAAACTGAGATACAGCAAAATGTAGTTCTTGTGACATGGTTACACCTCATCCATTAGGGCATTGTTTTCAAAAGTAATATCTTGCATTTTCAATGCTTTCTTATTTAAGCCATCAAGCATTAGACGTTGCCAGTGTCCATGCTGGTTTACATAGAGTCCTTCGTGGGTAAACTCACGGCCAGTAATGACGGGTTGAATGCCTAAATCTTGTGAGTTTTTGGTCGCGCCATATTCCCAAGACTGACAGCCACGCGAAATATCGCTCCAACGTTCAAGACGTGCCTGAAAACCTTTTTGCTGTTCACGGAATTCAACTAAATCGTCTGGTGTACCAAGGCCCGACACATTAAAGAAATCTTCAAACTGGCGAATACGGTTACGGCGTGCTTCAGCAGATTCACCTTTAACGCCAATACATTGACTAATGACTTCGGTTTTATTCCATGCCACAGGACGAACAATACGAAGCTGTGAACTAATCTGGTCCATAAAAAATAGGCTAGGGTACAAATTCAAGTTTCTTAAACGGTGCATTGCCCACTCAGCATATTTGTCGCCATATTTTTCGACCATATAAGGCATAACTGTGCTGTAGCCCGGTCGAACAGTTGGGTTCGGCATATCACTGAATAAAACACTATGGCCATTTTTGAAACTAAACCAGCCATCGTCAGTTTCTGAGTCACCGGCACCTAACTTGCTATAGTCAAGCGTATCGAGTTCTTCACCTTTTGATGCATTGACTTGCTGACGGTGTTGGACTGTAGAGACATAGTTATAGTGAACGGTACTGACATGGTAACCATCCAAGCCATTTTCATTTTGTAGCTTCCAGTTACCTGCAAATGTATAAGATGACTTGCCTTGAAGTACTTCGAGTTCACCTGTTGGCGACTGATTAACCATTAAATCAAGGAACAGTTTTGCATCACCTAAAAAGTCTTCAAGAGAATCTGTTGCTTGAGTATCAAGGCTTACAAATACAAATCCACGGTAGCTGGCAATACGGCCTTGTTTTAAGCCACGGCTTGATTTATCAAAATCTTCACAATATTCACCAGGTGCTTTGACTTTCACCAAGCGGCCATCTGACTTATAACACCAAGCATGGAACGGACATGTAAAGGTTGACTGGTTGCCTTTAGCAACGCGTGTTAAGGTTGCGCCGCGATGCTCACAAGCATTGACCATGGCATGTAGTTCGCCTTTACCATCACGGCTCACAATAATCGGTTGACGACCAATTTGAACTGTTAGGAAATCATGATTGTTTGGAATCTCACTTTCGTGACATGCATAAATCCAAACCTTTTCAAAAATAAGTTCCATTTCCAAGTCAAATAGTTCAGGCTCAGTAAACATATTACGTGCAATACGAAACACGCCATCGTTAGGACGGAAGTCGATACATCCATCTACAAAATCATTCCATTGTTTTAAATTAGATGAGGTCATTTGCTCAATCCTATTCATTCAGCTTTTACCTGATTGAACCGCGATTAGGCTTTGGCCTCTATCCGTTTTTTCCAGATCTTTATCCACTTTGTGCAGTTTTGATTTTTTAATAAGACTCTTTTTAAGAGTTAATCGAGATTTAAATTCGTATATGTCTTAGCTTGTTAAACTTCCCTATAATGTTAGCGAGCATAAAATAAACTTTTGTGAACTAAGTCTATGAAAGAACAAAATTTAAAATTACAGATTAGAATTCTTTTAGAGCAGAACATTGCGTTTGGTCCGGGTAAGGCAGACTTACTTGAAGCAATTGAGAAAACGGGTTCGATCTCACAAGCCGCAAAATCTATGAATATGAGCTACCGCCGTGCATGGCAATTGGTAGACACCATGAATCAATGCTTCGAAACAGCTCTAGTCGAAACCCAAACGGGTGGAACACATGGTGGTGGGGCAGCCATTACAGCTTTGGGCCAGAAAGTCTTGCATCACTATCGCCAAATGGAAGTTAATGCTAGACAAGCTTTAGAACATGATTATCAAATTATGAGTAACTATTTAAAGAAATAAGATGAGAAATATTTTATAAATCAAAGAATTTAAGTGCGAATCAGTTTTGCTTAACTATAGGTTTTTAATTGCTCAGAAAAAATATCCATCTTTATAAATAATTTCTACTTTTCATCGTCAATGCTTATCGCTATATTCTTGGGTATATATCGCTGCAAAAAACGACAAAAAGGTAAATATAATGGTAAGTGATACGAAGATAAAAAAGTTGGCTTTAGCCTGTTCAGTCCTCAGCATAGGATTGGTCTTTAATGTTCCAGCCAAGGCTGAATCGGTTACCATTTATGCAGCAGCGAGCTTAACCAATGCGATTAACGATTTAGAAAAAATTTATGAAAAACAAAATAAAGTAGAAGTTAAAACTTCATATGCAGGCTCATCGACATTAGCCAAACAAATTGAAGCTGGGGCGCCAGCTGATGTATTTATTTCAGCAGATACCCAGTGGATGGATTATCTGCAAAATAAAAAATTAGTTGCAACAAATGACCGTATAAATTTATTAGGTAACCGTCTGGTTCTAATTACCCCTAAAGGTCAGTCACTAAAAGTAAAATTAGATAAAACGATCGATCCAAATAAAGTGTTTACAGGCAAGATTTGTACAGGGGATACCAAAAGTGTGCCTGTAGGCAAATATGCTAAACAAGCTTTTACTAACCTAGGTTGGTGGAGCCGTATTGAGCCAAAGTTAGTTGAAACAGAAGATGTTCGAGCGGCATTAAATTTTGTTGCGCGTGGTGAATGTCAGGTTGGGATTGTCTATGCAACCGATGCAGCGATTAGTAAAGATGTAACAGTAGTTGGCGTATTTCCAGAAAATACACATTCACCAATTATTTATCCTATAGGGTTGATTAAAAAGAATCCGAACTCAGCAAAGTTCTATCAATTTTTACAAAGCAACCAAGCCAAAGCTGTCTTTAAAAAGTATGGCTTTAGCGTGTTGGCTCCAGCAAAACCATGATGTTCTCTTTAACCCCAGAAGAGCTTAGCGTGCTACAACTTTCTTGTAAGGTTGCAGCAAGTTGTCTTGTGGTCAGCATTATTCCTGCAATTTGTGTGGGATGGTTTTTGGCACGTAAAGAGTTCTGGGGGAAGTCATTCATTGAAACATTGGTGTTTTTACCTTTAGTGCTACCACCAGTTGTTCCCGGTTATTTGCTATTACAGGTATTTGGGAGCCGCGGCATTATTGGACAATATTTGGCACCGCTCGGAATTGATTTTGCATTTAACTGGAAAGGTGCCGTTCTTGCTTCAGCAGTAATGGGTTTTCCGCTATTGGTACAATCGATTCGACTAGCGATTGAACTGGTCGATCAACGTTTAGAAATGGCAGCAAAGACATTAGGTGCCTCATCTTTAGGGGCATTTTTTCATGTCACTTTACCGCTTGCCAGCAGTGGCATTTTAATTGGTGCCATTTTGTGCTTTTGCCGGAGTCTAGGTGAGTTTGGAGCCACTATTACTTTTGTAGGTAATATTTCAAATGAAACACGTACTTTGCCTTTGGCCATGTATAGCTTAATGCAACAACCCTATACCGAGGCCGCTATTCAAAGGCTAATTATTTTATCGTTAAGCGTGGCTTTTTTAGCGCTATGGTTTGCACAGTGGTTTCATCGTTATCAAAAGAAGCGCTTAGGGCGGTAAGATTATGTTGATTGATTGCCGTTTTCAGCTACACATGGGTCAGTTTCATATTGAACCTAGTTTCCAGTCAGATGCTGCTGTTATTGGATTATTTGGTGCCTCTGGGTCAGGTAAAACATCAATTCTACATGCCATTGCAGGACTGAACACACCGCGTAGTGGACTCATTAAAATACAGAATCAAACATGGTTCGATTCAGATCAAAACATTAACTTGAGTACTCAAAAGCGGCATGTTGGATTGGTCTTTCAAGATGCTCAGCTTTTTCCGCATAAAACGGTAAAGCAAAACTTATTATTTGGTCTTAAGCACCTGTCCCAACAAGAGCGTCACTTTGAGGCAGATTACATTATTGAATTATTAAAGTTAGAGCACTTATTACAACGTATGCCCATCAAACTTTCAGGTGGTGAAAAACAACGCGTAGCACTGGGCCGAGCATTGTTATATTCACCTAAGCTGTTACTACTTGATGAACCTTTATCGGCACTAGATGCGAATCATAAAGCTGAAATTATTCCTTTTTTTCAGAAAGTAAAAGAGGAAATAAAAATTCCGATGATTTATGTGAGTCATGATATTCAAGAGATTAAACAACTGACCGAAACAATGTGGATTTTATAATTTTTCATATTTCACACATTATTTCAGTCTTGCCGATTTATGGTTGTTAGCTAGCCCATAAACTGCCCGTTGGAGCAGATTTTCGGCGATCTTGGGCTTGTTGATAAAAACGCCAGAAAGCGAAAGCAAAAATGATAGCTAAGAAATCAACTACTAAGATTTCTCCACCATGTACCCATAAGTCACTTTGAGGAATGAAGTAAGCTAAAAGAGATGTAAGTGGAATCGCAAATAACACTAAAACCAGGGTTAACAGCAGTTGCGGTAAAGCTTTTGCATAGCCAATCACAAAGGTGTAAATCATAGTTAGTAGGAAAATCGCATAATAACCATACATAAAGAGGTGATTTATGCTTTCAATATTGAATGCTGCGAAAAGCCAACGGCTGGCCAACATTGTGGCTACGACAGCTAAAACACACCCTAAACATGCACCTATTGTTAAGTTCGCAAGGAATACAACATCTTTACGTTGAACAGGAACAGGATCTTCAGCACGCTTTTGTTTACGTGCACGAGTTTCAACCCAAAGGATGTTACCTGTATAAAATAAGAAAGCACCACCAACACCTAACACAAAATAAATCCAACGTACGCCAGTACCACCAAAACTTCCAAAATGTAGACTAAACATGGCGTTGATTAACTTATTCCCAGCATCAGTTTGTGTGTTAATGCCTTTATGATTAAAGTGCTCAACCGCATATGGATTCATACGCATAAAGTCTTGATTCGCACCGCGCAACATCTGATCTGAACTATACAGGGCAATACGTGCATTGGCTTTTTCAGGTTTGTCTAGGCCACTGAACTGGATATAGTCAACTGAATATTCAGGTGCTACTTTTTTAGCTTGAGCTAATATTTGCTGCACATCAATCTGTGTTTCTTTAGGTTGAATAAGCGCAGGGGGAGAACGCTGAAAAACAGGCTGGCCTTTGAGTGCAAGTTGTCCAATCGCATCATAAAAAAAGTCATGAAAAGCAAAGACAATAACGCTAATACTAATAATGATGTGGAACGGTAAGCTCGTAATCCCAATCACGTTATGTGCATCTAGCCAAAAACGCTTTTTATTTTTACCAGGGCGAATAACAAAATAATCCTTTACCAAGGTTGGTAAAAGAATAATGACGCCTGAAAGCAGAGCAAGAAAATATAATATCGAAACTACCCCCATGACATAAAGACCTAATCCGTGATGGCCTGCCATGCCCGGTATGCCTGCTGTTTCATGCAACTGTTCGATTAGCCAGCCAGCTTTAGATAGGTTTTCTTGGGCAACAATTAACTCGCCCTTGTTACCTAAGCTTGCCATCCACGTAGACTGAGCAGCATTAAAGCCATCTCCACGTTCATGTTCACTCCACGTAATAGGTGCATAGTGAAATTCATTGGACGATAAATTTAGTGTGAAGTTCTTTTGCGCAGCAGGATAGGCGGTCTGTACTTTTTGAATGAGTTCATTATATTGATCGGGTGAGACTTTCGGTAAAACTTGCTGTGTTGGCGTAGCCCACTTACTAATATGGTGCTGAAACATGCTGAGCCCACCAGCAAAGAAACAGATAAAAAGCAAAATCCCAGCACATACACCCACCCAAGTATGCATGCTTTTTGCTAATTTCATGATGTCTGAACGTACTTTCATGTTTAACCCCGTAAGACAAAAATACAGCTATACGCTAGGGCATTAGCAATGAATAAATAGATAAGCGCTTTTCGTCCAGTCGTAAAAAAATAACTGCCAAACATAATCGGCATCCAAACCCAAGGAACACTCCACATACCCACTTGCACCAATAAATCCATGGCGACATAAGGTTGGCCTAATAAAACAATCAAATTACCAATAGCGATAGAAAGACTTAGACCAAAAACACCACCAGCAAAAGTTTTACTCCACCAGTCTGGCTGGATCGGAGACTGAATTTTAGCTTTCATGAAATCAGTTTCCGTTTAAAAAGCGCCATAAAAGGGAGGAAAGACCACGCAAAAATGATGAGCATGAACCAACAAAAAGCGGCCACAACTTTTGGTAAGCTTGCAAAGAGCGCAATAAATCCAATGCCTAATAGCACTAGACCCAAATACTTAAAGAAAGTAGGAAGATGTTGAGACAACAGGTTTTGGTTGCTATGACTACAATAGATACTGACCGCTCCCAACAGGGTCAAAAAAAGTCCTATAAGTTTCATAATCGATGTTTATAAGTAAATTAAAGTCAAAATTTACCCAACAGTATAAGTAAATAATAATTATTATCAAATGAAAAATATAATTATTTATATATTTGTGGTGGGTAAGTTAAGATAGGAGGTAACTCATTAAAAATATTTATTTTGAAGTTGAATACATTGAGCAATTATCTATACATTCCTGAACAAATCAGTAAATCAATTTATGAAATTTCGAGTCCTATTTTTCTTACATCAGAGCTATTTTGTTATGGGCTAGATTTATCACAAACAACGCATTTGCATATAGACCAACGATTAGAGCATCCCCTAAAAATTGCTCAAGCGCGTGTCGAACGTAAAAATGAGTACTTATGTGGCAGGGTCTTAGCTCAGGCTGTTTTAAATCATCATTTTCGTTTAGATCAGCCAGTAACTTCGATGTACGAACCTTTACCCATTTGGCCAACTCATGTTTTGGGGAGCATTAGTCATTCACAAAATAAGTTAATTGTTGCGTTATCTAATAATGCGATTTATTTGGGAATTGATATCGAGCACTGGGTGACCTCAGAATTTGCTCAAGAGAGTGCACATCTTGTTTTAACGCCATCTGAGTTTGATTTATGGAAAGGTAAAGCGACTGAGTTTTTTGATTTTTCCCACTATGTAAGTTTAATTTTCTCTGTAAAAGAAAGTCTATATAAAGCGGTTTATCCCACTGCAAAGCAATATATCGATTTCTTAGAAGCTTCCGTAACCAATATTGATTTTGAAAATCAAACATTAATGCTAACTTTCTTACCGGAAATTCAACAGCGCTATCAACTCTTAGAACAATATCAAGGTGGTTGGACCATAGAACAAGACCATATTATGACTTGGGTTTTTCAAGCACATCATTCTGCTTAAAACAAAAGAAGGCAACGAATTGCCTTCTTTTTATTTAGGGTTTAATTTTCTTGTAATTTAGGATCTTGGAATCCTGTTTCACGCATATCTTGAGAGTTGAATAGGAACATAAATCCTACTGCAAAGCTTAATATACCAAAGAAGAGGATACTTCCTGAGATTGGTAAAAAACGAGTTAAGAGACCCAAAGTTGTAGTGGCAATCGAATCGCCTAACGCATCTTGTGCAAGCCAAATGGCGTTAATACGCCCTAAATATTCATCAGGTGTATGTCCTTGCACAATACTGTATTGAAGCAAGTTGGCAATCGACATCAAATATCCAAATACACATAAAATGGGCAAAGTCACGATGAGCCAAGGTGAAATTCCAATCATAATCATGCAACTAAAAACACCTAAGCACGTATAGAGCATGACTAAGCCGGGTTTGAGTAACCTTGTTGTCCATCCACTCAATAAGGCGCCTAAAGTCGAGCCTAAAGGCACGGCCGAATACATAAGTCCGAGTTCAAATGCGCCGCCGTGAAAAATTTCATCTGCCATTTGCGGAAAAATAATGCGAATAGCACTGCTAAAACTGAGCAATGTTCCAATTAAAATGGTACTACCGACTACTTTATTTTTAAAAACAAATTTAAACCCTTGAGCTAATTGGCGAAGAGGACTTTCGCCATTTGATGCATGTTGTGGTTTAAGCGCAGGTAGCCCCATCAATAAAAACACAGTAAGTAAAGTACCCACCGTTGAGACCCAATACACGGTCGCAACACCGCTAGCAGCAATTAAAATACCGCCGATTGCTGGTGAAATAACGGTTGCAAGCCGTACGGATACCATACTGATCGCACGGGCTTGTACGATATTTTCGCGCCCTACAATCACGGGCATGATCGCCATCATTGCTGTTACACCCAGTGCACCAAAGAAACCATCCCATGCCGATAAAAAATAAATCGCATAGAGCGAAGGGTGCTCAAACATGGCATTGATGGCGAGGCCTGCAAAGCCTAAACCACACACACCACGAGCCAATAAAATTAGCCATTTTCGGTCTTTGCGATCTGACAGCAAACCACCAAGTAACAAGCCAATAAACATGGCAATGCCTTCAAAAGCCATTGCAACAGCAACGTTAAGCGAGTTCCCCGTAATGTCATAGACTTGTTTTGGAATAGCTACGACTAACATGCCAATCGTTAATAATGACAATGTGCGGGCAATAAATACATGTCGGAAATGAGCATTACGTTTTAAAAGACTAAAATCGGTCAATATAGATTTGAAGCTCATGGCGTGTGCTCCTCTAAACCGCGCGCCTGACAAATCATGCGGTTTAAAATCGGGCCAAGTGTTTCAAGCTGCTGCGGAGACAATATATCGGTATGGTCCGCTTCGCTTAGTTGAACAATATTAAGTTTTTTAACTAAAGGTGACCATTGTTGTTCTGGTTGGATATACGGTAGCAAGTCTTTTTCAGCGACAACTAAGTGTAGTTCACCATCAAAGTGCGGCATCTTATAAGGTTTTAATAAACGTACCGCATCGCGATAGTTTGCGAAAATATCCTCTTGTAAACGGCGGGTTTCTTCACTTAAAGCAGTATCTGCATCGGCTAAAATATCATTGAAGAATTGAAGCTGTTCTTGTTCAGCTTCTGCATTCATTTCCTCTACCGACAAATCTAACCACTGATGAATTTCAGCAGGATAAGTATCTAACAAGCCGAGATAATCAACTTTTTCACCTTGTTCAGTGAGCTTCGCTGCAACTGCATAAGCCACAGTGCCGCCAAGTGAATAACCTAGTAACGTATAAGGTCCAGTTGGTTGTTGGCTGCGAATAATCTCAAGTTGTTTTTCAACCAGTTCGTCCATATCAGTACTATTTGCCAATAGGCCATCTGGTCGAGGTGACTGCAATCCAATAATAGGTAAATCAGAATGCAGATAACGATTCAGCACCGTATATTGCCATGCGGAACCAGAACCTGGGTAAAAACAGAACAATGGATGCCCAGAGCCGGAACGGATCGGTAAAATGGGCTGCATGCCAGTTTGTTCGACTTCTGCCAAACGTTCTTGGGTAAGCAGTAAAGCCGCTAAACGTTGAATCGTGACATGACTCATCAACTGACCAATTGGAATGGTCCGCTTAAATACTTTTCGGATTTCAATTGCAAGCTTCATCACCAAAATGGAATGTCCACCAATCGCAAAGAAATCTTCGTTCACACCAATATTTTGATCTGTATTTAAAACTTGTTGGAAAATACGTGTCAGTTCATGTTCAAAAGCAGTGGTAGCATACTGTTTTTCTGTATTTGAAGACTCTAGCTGCGGTTGTGGCAGTGCTTTACGGTCCAGCTTACCATTATGACTTAATGGGAATTGTTCGACCAACATATAGTGTGTCGGCACCATATATGCAGGAAGCTGTTTCGCCAATTGTTTCTTTAACTTGTCGATGTCCACAGGTGCAGTTGTTTGCAAGTAAGCAACCAACTGAACATCAGCTTTATTTTGTTCAGAAGAAATAGGGTGTACAACCACATCAAGACCACTGAGTAAGCGTAATTGCTGTTCAATTTCACCCAATTCAATACGTTGCCCACGTATCTTTAACTGGTCATCAGCACGACCCACATATTGAATACTGCCGTCTGCATGCCATCGGGCAATATCACCAGTGCGATACATGCGTTGACCTGCTGCGAATGGGTTTGCCACAAAACGTGTTGCCGTTAAGTCCGCTCGATGCAAATAACCCATGGCCAATTGATGACCTGCTAAATAAAGCTCACCGTCTACTCCAACAGGAACAGGGCGTAAGTATTGATCTAAAATATAAAGCTGGGTATTCCAGACTGGATATCCAATTGCAACGCTACTTTCTTCCGGGTGTAATCCCAGTGTTGCATCCATATAACTCACATCTACCGCAGCTTCCGTTGGACCATATAAGTTATGTAGCTCACAGCTAAAGTGCTCGGTAAATGATTTTGCTAAAGCTGTTGGTAATGCCTCACCACTACAGAACACTCGGCGGATCGGTAAACTTTGACGCTGAGCAGATGACAAAATTTCGGTAGCAGCATTTTCAAAGACAGCCAACATTGACGGTACAAAATGTAATGTTGTTACTTGGTATTTTTGAATGAGGCTTAATAATGCCAATGGATCACGGTGTGCATCCACAGGTGCCATAACCAATCGTGCACCTACTAAATATGACCAGAAAAATTCCCATACAGAAACATCAAAAGTACATGGCGTCTTTTGCAAAATCGTATCGTTGGCTGATAGTGGATACTCTGATTGCATCCATAAAATACGGTTCACAATGGCTTGGTGAGAAACCATGACACCTTTTGGCTGACCTGTTGTACCTGATGTATAGATTAAATAGGCTGGATGCTGTGGGGTAATAACTGTCGTTTTATAGCTACTTAAATCAACCTTTGTTTCATCAAACAATTCATTAAAAGCAAAGGTGGCTATTGATGGAGGGGCAATAGCAGCTAGATCTTTTTGTTCACCAATCACAAGTTTAGATTTGGCATCCTGCAACATAAATTTGATGCGTTCAGACGGATGTTGTAAATCAATAGGTAAATAAGCTGCACCTGCTTCAATCACCGCTAAAATAGCAATACTCAATTTGACTGATCTTGGTAGGGCAACCGCAACAATATCTCCAGCCTGTACGCCCACGATTTGTAATTGCTGTGCTAAAGCACAAACTTGCAAGCGCACTTCACTGAAACTGAGCTGATGATTTTCATCAGATAATGCCGTTTGTTCAGGCGTAATTCGAGCTTGTTCTCTGAGTAATTGTTGTAATGTGCTCTGACTAACATAGTATTGGGTTTGATTTGTTTTCTGGATTAAATCGCGTTCTTCGGCCAGTTGTAAGCGATAATGAGCTAGAGAAGTCTCTGGTTCATTTAATGCAATTTCAATCAATTGAACCATTCGCTCTAAGAAATGCTCTGGTTGATCAATTACACCACGCTGTTCCAGTAATAGCTCAATTTGATGATCAGGAATAACCAACAAAGCAAGCGGGTAATGGCTATAACCACGATTTGTGAGTTTTGAAATTGCAGCATCACCAAGTTTTTGCTGTAAATACTGGTTATCAGGGTAGTTTTCTACGACCAACAAGCTATCGAAAAGATTGCCTTGAGCCATCAATTGCTGAATTGCACCCAGTCCCAAACCATCATGTTCTAAATGTTCAACATGCAATTGTTGTAACTGAGTCAATTGCTCCCAAAGTGTTTGCTGCATGTTGAGCTTTACACGTACTGGAATCGTATTTAAAAACAATCCGATCTGCTGATCTAAGCCATTGATAGGTGCTGAACGCCCAGAAACAGGAGTACCAAACACAATATCTTCACGATGAGCATAAATATTTAAAGTCATGGCCCAAATCATTTGCATGAAGACATTGAGCGTGATGCCTTGCTGGCGTAATTTGTGTTGAAGTTTCGCACCCAACTCAGCACTTAAACGATATGAAGTTTCCTGTACAGCTTGCTGTGCTTGATTAAATAAAATAAGTGGCTGCAAATCAGCTAAATCACGTTGCCAGATTACTTTTGATGTTTCATGGTCACGTGCAGATAAAGCTTTAATTACTGTTTCATAACTATATTCAAGCACTGGCAATTGTTGATTAGTTTGCTGATAAGCTTTAATAAAGTCTTGTAAAAACAGCGGAGTTGACCAACCATCTGTTAACAGATGATGCACCATAATCAATAATTCTGAATGTTCTGGAGCATGTTGAATTAAGGTTGCCCGAATTAAACCATAGGGTTGGTCGAGGTGAATCGGTTGCTGCAATGCTTCTTGAATGGTTTGCTCAAGCAGATCGGGAGTGACTGAGCAAAACTGAACTGGCCAAGCTTGAGTAGGATGTAATGAATAGATAAAAACAGGTTCTTCAGCTAATTCACTATTAAAATGCCCACCTAATTGAGGGTGACGTTTTAATACGGTAATCAACGCTTGCTGTAAACGTACCGGATCAATGTCTCCATTTAAACTAAGACGAGTAAAGGCATTATAGTTCGATTGATTTTCTACTTGAGATAAGAACAGCATGCCTTTTTGCAAAGGAAGCAAAGGTAAAATAGTGCTGTTTTTGCCATATTTTTCTTGAACTTTTTGTTCTAGTTCTGCTGAAAATAATGGTTTTGAAATGGCTGCTTGTTGCTCATCTAAACGGGTGAGTTGCGGTGCCATAGCGGCCACTGTTTTAAATTGGAATACATCACTTGGTCTTAAGCCGTAACCACGTTGGCGCAATTGAGTACAAAGCATAATGGCCGAAATACTATCGCCACCCGTCATAAAGAAGTCGTCATCAATTCCAATTGCGTCAAGCTTAAGAACAGATGCAGTAATTTGACATAAAAGTTGTTGTTCAGACGTTTCGGCCATTCGGCTATGGGTACGAATTTGAGGTTTTGGCAGTGCTTTTTTATCAACTTTACCACTTACATTTCGTGGAAATTCGGACATAACAGTTAGAGCAGAAGGCACCATATATTCAGGTAAGTTTTGACGTAACTGACTTAAATATTGCTGACTTAATTGCTCACTGGTTTTTTCATCAAGTTCAATGTCTTTAACCACACAATAACCGAGTAAACGATGACTGTTATTAATCGGTTCTGCAATCACGACTGCGCTTTCAACATTGGCTAAAATCGAAAGTGCATTTTCAACTTCACCGATCTCAACTCGATAACCACGAATTTTAATCTGGTCATCACATCGCCCCATAAATTCAAGTTTACCCGAACTATTCCAGCGGACTAAATCACCCGTACGGTACATGCGCTGTCCATGTTCAAATGGATTCGCTACAAAACGGGCAGCACTTAAATCAGCTCGACCTAAATAACCATTGGCAATACCAAAGCCAGAAATATAAAGTTCACCAATCACGCCTGTAGGGCATCGTTGTAAATGACGATCTAGTACATAGGCCTGTGTATTACCAATAGGGTTACCAATGACAGGGCGAGCTGTCTGTTTTAATTCTGCTCGGAAAGTATCAACCGTATATTCTGTTGGGCCATATAAGTTATGTGCAAAAAGCGCTGGCTGAGCATTGAGCTGTTGCCATAAAGCTAAAGGTGCAGCTTCACCACCAATCAAAATAAGACTTGGGTGATGCTGATTTTCAGCAAATAAACCATTCGTCATCATTTGCGCACAAAAAGATGGCGGTAAATCAAGTGTATCGATTTGTCGTTGCTGAATTTCTTGCACTAAACCAAATGCATCACGACGCATGTTTTCATCAAAAATATGTAGCTCTTGGCCCCATAACATCCAGAAAACTTGCAACCAAGATGAGTCAAACGAGAAAGAGTGTGTATGCGCTGCACGTAACGGACGGTCAGGGAAACGCTGATTTACAGCTTCTAATACTGGCCAGTAAATGGTTGGTTTATGTGACAAAATGAGGTTGAGTAAAGAACCATGTGTGTTCATTACCCCTTTAGGACGACCAGTACTACCTGAGGTAAAAATCACATAAGCAATGTCTTGGAAATCAAATTTACGATTTTCGGCAGGAATATCACTCGCATCTTGCTTTCGAATTTGTGTTTGAACATCTCCATGATCAAGATATAACTGCTGAATATTTTGTGGTAGTTGCTGTGCAAGAGCTTGTGTGGTTAATACAAATAATGGATTTGCATCTTCACACATCATTTGCATACGATCGATTGGGTAATCTAAATCGAGAGGTAAGAAACTCGCACCAGAATTGAGTACAGATAACATCACTACAACTGAGTCAATCGAACGAGGAATAGCTCCAGCAATGACAGTTTGCTTTTTGGCACCATTTTCTTGTAAAAAACGAGTGAGTTGATTCACTTGTACTGCAAGCTCAGCAAAACTAAGATGCTGAAGGTTTGGACGTTCACCACTCACAATTGCGGTACGTTCGGGATACTTCTTAACTTGCTCATAAAAAATATCTAGAACATTATTATATTGTTCAGGATGGCTAACACGTGGACCAATACCACTTTGGGTCAGGGCAGCAAGCTCTTGTGGTGTCGTAATATTAAAATTGCTACATGCCTGTTCTGGACGAATTAGAGCCTGTTCAAGCAATAAAGTTAAGCGTTGACCATGGTTAAATAGTTCATCTTGTCTATAACGCTGCGAATCTGCACGTAGTTCGATAATGAGTTCATGATCTTGAACAATAAAGGAAAACTCAAAATCATCAATTGGTCCTGTAGAAATATGGTGTGTTTTGACCTTTTCACCATCTAAGATCAAGTCTTGATCAAAAGCTTTATAGTTTAAAATAGGACCGTACATTCGTTCATGAATATCGATACTATTTAAATCTCTTAAAATTTGTTCGGCATCGTATTTCTGATGCGGACGAATTTGTCGTAATTGCTCTTGTACATGTTGAGCTAAGCTTACCCAACTGTCTTTTTCAGCAACTTTAAACTTCACAGGCAAGACATTTACCGTAGGTAAGGTTGAGCGAATTGCTTTTGAGCCTAAACGACGCATAAATGGAATACCGTTAACCAACTCGGCTTTATCTGTCATTTTGTAAATATAATGTAATGACAATGACATCATCATGTCATTCAAAGCTAATTTAGATTGTGCAGCTAAAGCTTGAATCTGCTCTAAAAGTCCTGTTGAAAAACGCAGCTGATGCTTAATAAATGTCGCTGTGGTTTTTGCTGCTAAATGATGAGTACTTAAAGTGACAGGACTTGGTAAATCTTGGCAATATGACTTCCAGAAGTTCTGATCTTGCTTAAATTGATGGCTATTTTCATAAGCTTGACGTTCCGAAATAACATCATTAACGCTAATGAACGGAGAAACCGAAAGATCTTTTCCTTCTTGTAATTGTTGATAGAGTTCAACAATACGTTTGGTCAGGTTAATCATGCTAAAGCCATCCAGCATGATGTGGTGATAACGTTGATACCAATACACTTTATCATGCGTCGTAAATAACACCTGACGAAACAGTTGAGATTCACCAGCTTTAAGTGATTTAGCACATTGACGATCTGATGGCATCCAGTCCCATAAACGTTGCTGAGCTTTTTTAGGCGTTAAATGACAAAAATCAAATTCTTCAATTTGAAACTGAACTAGGTTATTAAGCTCAATAAACGGTTGAGACGGGTCAGATGAATATGAAGCAATGACCGTATCAGCTTCATTTAAGCCGATTTGAATCGCTTTTTTAAACGTTGGGATATCGACAGTTTTTGGTAGTTCCAAACAATGCGCAATGGTATATAAATCTTCAATTGAACTTAAATGATCGGCAAGGAAAATACCGAGCTGAGTAGATGCCAATTCAAAACGAGCTGGTTGAGAAAGGTCTGGAGTAAATTCATTATTTAATGCCTGATTCATGACAATACTCCTTTACGCTTGTTGAAAGGGGTTAATTGCAAGCCAGTGCTTTTCTACATATGCAATGCATGAAGCCCGCGTATCCGGTCCATGCTGAACATCCCACCCCGATGGCACCTGATGTTGAGCAGGCCATAAACTGAACTCACCTTGTTGATTTTTTAAAACCTGAAAAGACAAACTTTCATTATCGAAAGGATTAATATAGTTTTCCTGTAAGTTACTCATGATATTGTTATCCTTGATGAAACAAATGGTTATAGTGAAAGAGTTTTTTGCAATGCCTTAAGCAAGTCAGTACGCCAATTCACGGCATCATGTCCGCCCTGAAAAGTGTGAAAACTTACTTGATTGAATGATTGCAATTGTTGATAAAGCTGAAGAGCATCGTCCCGCATATCGGTTTCATACGTGCCGGCACTGATATAAATTTGAGTTGTTTTTGATAATTGATGAGATAAGTTTTGAAGCAGTTCTAAAATATTACCTTTATGCTTTTGCCCTAAAAAACTGTTTGAAAAATCTGACCACCAATAAGATCCAGACTGCAAAATCAGGGAAGTAAAAATGGTCGGGAACAACAAGGCGCTATGTAAAGCGCATAATCCACCTAAACTTTGACCACATAACGTAATGTCTGTTTTAGAAACAAAGGAATATTCTTTTAGAAGCGTTTCAATGAGTTCATCAACCAACGCCTGACTAAATGCATCATGGCAACCATAATCTTGTTGGCGTTGTTGACTATTTAAACTATGAACAAAAACATAAACAGCTGGATGAATCTTATTTAAATCAGTCAGATGTTGAATTTCGGGCAGAATCGAAAGCTCTCGACTCCAGATTTGGCCATCAAGCAATATAACGAGAGGCAAGACTTCTTGAGCCGATTGATGACTAATAAAAATGTCGACCAAATAGTCTTGTTGGCATAAGCGACTTGACCATTGGAATGTCTTTGTAATTAGGCAATCGTCTATGAAAGATTTTGTGTTTTCGAGTTGAATTTGATTGATGTATCGGGCCAGATGTCCCGTATAAAACTCATTTTGATTAAATGAGTCAATTTGAGCATTTTGTTTAAGCTGTGTCTGCCACCATAAGCGGCGTGTTGCCGAACAATCTGTTTCTGGCGCTTCTTCACTAGCGGTCACTACAACATAACTACCAGTCCAAGCTAAGGGCAGCTCTATTTCAAAGAAGTACACATCTGTCCCAGCTATATGGCTAAAACGATTCCACTTTTGATAGATAGAAGGGCTTTGTGAGTAAATATCAATATAGACAAAGATACTTTCTTTAGGCTCAGGACTACGCCATACAAAGGTACAGAGCGCTTTATTTTTTTGTAGGTTAACTAGCGGACTACCTAATTTGTTAACGGTATTCCACCAGACCTCACTCCCAACATTGAGTTGTTGAAATAGGGGATGTAAGGTATGAGAAAATGGCTTCATTTTGAGTCCATCTCGACAAGAAAGCGCGGTCAAATTAACAAAATGATTCTCATTAGTAAATGAAAACAATTATCATTATAATCAATAAAAAAAGATGCGTTTTATTAAAATTTTTAAAAATCAATAAAATAGGTCGGAATATTGGTTAATAAATAACTTGATTTAGATTGTAATCTTATGTTTGATATTTATCGCACTTGATAATAATGATAATTATTTGCAATTATGTGGCGGAATTTACTATTCGAGTCAAACTGGAGTAAAACATGAGCTCTACCATCGTAGTCACAGGTGCTGCAAGAGGTATTGGAGCTGCTATTGCAAAAAAATTATTGCAGCAAGGGTATCAAGTGATCGGCATCGACCGACAGGAAAATCCTGAACAATGGGAAATCACACAAAAGATAGAAAGCAGTGAAATATCGCGTTGGCAAGGCTTTCAACAAGATATTACTGATCAAGAAACAACAGCGAAGCTCATTACAGATATTTTAAACAAACATAGCGTAACGGGTTTAGTGAATGCAGCGGGCGTTTTGATTATGCGTTCTATGCTTGAAGCAAAAACAGAAGACTGGCAAACACTTTTCGCTGTAAATGTCATGGCACCTATTGCAATTAGTCAACAACTTGCCAAGCATTTTTGTGAAAAAAAGCAGGGAAGTATTGTCACGATTAGCTCGAATAGTTCACGTATGCCACGTATACAACTTGGCATGTATGCAACGAGTAAAGCTGCGTTGAGCCATTACTGCCGTAATCTTGCGCTTGAAATTGCACCTCATCAAGTAAGGCTTAATATTGTTTCACCAGGCTCTACGCTAACTCAAATGCAGCAGCAGCTTTGGACAGATAATTCACCTCCGCCTGCGGTAATCGATGGAGATTTAAGCCAATACCGTACAGGCATTCCCTTAAGAAAATTAGCCCAGCCTGAAGATATTGCGAATACGGTCAGCTTTTTACTTTCTGATCAAGCTGCACAAATTACTATGCAAGAAATTGTGGTTGATGGAGGAGCCACTTTAGGCGTTTAAACATTCATTCATTACAACAAAATAACTGTATAAGGAGTTGCGAGATGTCGGCACAGCATCCGTATTTTATCCAACGAGAAAATTTTACTGAAAGCCGCGTTGCATTAGCCCAAGAAATTTTAAATTGTGGAAATGACGCAGGTTTTATTTTCACAACGCCAGAATACACCATCAATAGTCATCAAAAATTACGAGATATTCAAGTCGCTAAAAATAGCCTTTTAAAAGATTGGTTAGATGAAGCACGAGCTCAATTACAACTTGCAATAAATGATGGTTATAAAGACGTCAAAATTATGGGTGGACTACCATTTTGCTCGGCAGCCGATGTCAATTTAATGCTGATGCAAAATGCAAAAATCTATCAGAAAGTACTCTATGCACAATCCGATATTGATTTTGGTTCTTTATCTTTAGAAAAGGCGGATTATTTCCCTTTAGGTGAACATTACCAACAGCAAGTTGAGTATTTAGTTCAGCAAATGCAAGCAAAAAAACTTGATAAAGCCGTACTTGCTCGTATTTTACAACTTGAGTTTGAACAAAATATTCCTGTATCGGACTTATTTTATAACTTAGCTAAGCATAATTCCGAAGGCTATAACTATGCAGTCGCAAGGCATCCTCAAAGTGAAGGGTGGTTTGTCGGTGCAAGCCCCGAACTTTTAATTGCAAAGCAAAATACAAAAATCTGGAGTAAACCGGTTGCTGGCACATTGGCCCGTGATGACGATCCAACCCTAGACCAAAATAACGCCAGAGCATTACTTGCTTCACAAAAAGATCAACATGAGCATGCACTCGTCATCGAAATGATTGCTGATGAGCTCGCACCTTTTTGTAAGGAGTTAAAAGTACCTAAGCAACCATCCCTCATTCGTACTAAACGCCTTTGGCACTTGGCATCACACATTACCGGTGAACTTAAGCAAGCCGATACTCATGTTTTTGACTTAATTGAACGTTTACACCCAACACCTGCAATTTGTGGGGAGCCTAGTCCAATTGCGAAAGAATTAATTCAGCAACTTGAACCATTTAACCGTGAATTATTTGCAGGAACTATGGGTTGGGCAGATGAACAAGGTAATGGTGAATGGTCGGTAACTGTGCGCTGTGCCCGAATCTATCAAAACATTGCCCGTTTATTTGCTGGTGCAGGGATTGTGGAGGCATCTCGTCCACAAGCTGAACATGCTGAAACTGCCGCTAAATTTCGCACTGTGCTGGACGGATTCCAGATTTCACCCAATCAATTGCCAATACAAGGACCAAACACATGACAACACAGGTTTATTTGGATGGTGCAGTGCCATATCCAGCAGAATTTGCTGAGATTTACCGCAAAAAAGGTTATTGGCTTGGACAAAACTTGAGTGATTTCTTGCGTGAAAGTGCTCAAAAATACCCGCAAAATATTGCGGTATATGATGGTGATAAAGCCGTTAGTTACGCTGAGTTTGATCATTTAGTTGATTACTGTACAAGCCACTTATATCAACATGGACTAAGAGCGGGTGACAAAGCAGTTTTACAAATGCCAAATCACTATCAGTTCTATGTTTTATTTTTTGCACTGATTCGGCTTGGTGCTTTACCTGTGATGTCATTGCCTGCCCATCGATATGCTGAACTCAGTAGTTTTTTCAAACAAACTCAAGCAAAAGCTTATTTTTGTGCTGATTTTGGTGCACAAAAATTTGACTACCGAGAGCTTGCCGAAAAGCTTCAGCAAACTGCTCCTTGCTTACAACATATATTTGTACTTGGAAATGCCGGCAAATTTATAGCAATTCAAGATCTATTAAAAGAAACCCATATTTTAGATGAAGCCATCTCACCAACTACGGCAGATCAGGTTGCTTTTTTACAACTTTCAGGTGGAAGTACCGGTGTTCCTAAACTGATTCCACGTACCCATGATGACTATCTATATAGCGTACGTGAGAGTGCGAAAATCTGCCGTCTCAGTCAGTCATCACGCCTACTCATGGTTTTACCCGCGGCACATAACTTTTCAATGAGCTCGGCCGGTTCTTTGGGTGTTTTTTATTCGGGCGGGGCTGTGGTTTTAGGAACTGATCCAAGTCCTGAAACTGCTTTTTCATTGATCAAAAAACACGGTGTAACTGATGCTTGCTTGGTTCCTGCTTTGGTTCGACCTTGGATGGATAAAGCAGCGAAAGATCAAGATCCAATATTATCAACTTTACGTTGCCTGCAAGTCGGAGGAGCACGTTTACCCGATGCAGTTGCCACACGCTTGATTGATGAGTTTCAAGTCAATCTACAACAAGTTTTTGGCATGGCTGAAGGGCTGGTGAATTACACCCATTTTGACATGACGAAAGAGCAAATTATTCATACCCAAGGTTTAAAAATCTCGCCAGATGATGAAATTTTGGTACTGGATGATAATGATCAGCCAGTAGACGCTGGAGAGGTAGGGCATTTGCTTACTCGCGGTCCCTATACCATTCGTGGCTATTACCAAGCACCGGAGCACAATGCACGTTCTTTCACACCGGATGGTTTTTATCGAACAGGCGATTTAGTACGTATTCGAGAAGATGGCTGCATTGTTGTGGAAGGGCGTTCAAAAGAACAAATCAATCGCGCTGGTGAAAAAATTGCGACAGAAGAAGTTGAACAAGCTTTATTAACTCATCCACAAATTCGCCTAGCAGCATTGGTGGCTATGCCTGATGAGATTATGGGTGAAAAAAGCTGCGCCTTTGTTGCATGGCAAGCACAAACCGATGATCCGAGCCCAATTCGTCTTGCAATGTCAGTCCGTCAACATCTGAAAGACTATGGACTTGCTACCTACAAAATTCCCGATCGAGTCGAATTTATCGAGCAATTTCCATATACAGCTTTTGGAAAAATCGACAAAAAAAGATTACGTCAACAATTTGAAACCAACACTAATGTTTTTGCTTAAAGATAAAAAAGGAAAAATTTGATGAGTATTCCTAAAATTGCCAGTTACAACATGCCACAAGCGCACGAATTTACAGCGAATAAAACACATTGGCAGTTGCATACCGATCGCGCTGTTTTATTAGTACATGATATGCAGCAATATTTTTTAGATTTTTATGATCAGACCCAAGCGCCTATTCCAGAGCTCGTTAAAAATACCAAAGAACTGATTGAAACTGCGCGTAAGTTTAATATCCCTGTGGTCTATACTGCACAGCCCGGTAACCAGACACCTGAACATCGCCAGTTATTAACTGACTTTTGGGGAACTGGTTTAAAAGATGACCCATATATTACCCAAATTTTGCCGGAAATTACGCCTGATAAAAATGATACTGTCTTAACAAAATGGCGTTATAGCGCTTTTAAATTTTCTCCACTCGAACAACTTATGCGTGAGTCAAACCGCGATCAACTGATCATTTGTGGTGTTTATGCTCATATTGGTTGCCTTATGAGTGCCGCAGAAGCCTTTATGCTAAATATTCAGCCGTTTTTATGCGGAGATGCACTTGCTGACTTTAGCCGTGAAGAACACGATATGGCTTTAAAGTATACAAGTACTCGTTGTGGGCAAGTCATGACAACTCAGCAAGTCACACGAGCTTGGGCGCTTGAACAAGCTGCATCACCACTCACGCAAGAAGGTATTGTTTTAGCAGTGAGTGAACAGCTTCAAATTCCTGCATCAGACATTCAGTTAAATGATGATTTACTCATGCTTGGACTTGATTCGGTTCGCCTTATGACATTAGTGGGTAAATGGCAAGCTTATGGCGCACAGGTAAGCTTTGAAGATTTAGCTGAACAACCAACACTAGAAGTTTGGATTGATAAGCTAGTCGCTTAAATTGAAAGAATAAAAAATGGCAGATTTAATATCTGCCATTTTTTTATCTTAACTTTTAAAAGGATGTATTATCCTTTTTTATACGGCTGTTAAATCTCAAAGTTCGACTCAACCATGGTTTGCTCATTGACCACTGAAAATTCGGTAAACTATGAACCACAACAAAGAAGAACACAGTAAATAGCGGTACCAGTAAAGTACCAAACACGACACTACCAAATACGCTCATTCCAATTTCATATCTGCTCGCAGCACCTGCACCAGTTGCAAAAATTAAAGGAACCACACCCGCACCAAAGGCAAGAGATGTCATCAAAATCGGACGTAAACGTAGCTTTAATGCTTCACTTGCTGCATCGATTTTACTTTTTCCTTGTTTGAGTGCTTGAGTCGCAAACTCAACAATTAGAATTGCATTTTTACAAGATAAGCCAATACCTGTTAATAGGGCAATTTGAAAGTAAACATCGTTAGGTAACTTAAAAATCCAAGCAAAAATAATAGTGCCTGTAATGCCTAGAGGAAGCCCTAATAAAATAATAAAAGGAACTTTCCAGCTTTCATATAAGGCAGCCAAACATAAGAAAATAAACAAAATAGAAATGAGATATAAATAGATCGCTTGGCGGCTAGATTGTTGCTCTTGTAAAGAAAGACCACTCCATGCGACATCTATACCAGACTGTTTGCTGACCATATCACTTAACTGTTGCATTGCTTGACCTGAGCTAAAGCCTGAACTTACATTTGCTTCAAGTTGAATGGCAGCTAGCCCCATAAATCGGGTAAGAGCTTCTGGGCCACCCGTCCACTGACTTTGCGCAAAATGGGCGAGGGAAAGCATTCCACCTGTATTATTTCGTACATGCCAATACGCTAAATCTTCGGGTTTAGAACGAAACTCTGAATCACCTTGCATAATGATTCTCTTAATTCGACCTCGTTCAACAAAATCGCCAACATAGTTTCCACCCCAAGCAGTCGATAGTGTTGAACGAATTACTTGTTGGTCAATTCCTAACATTTTGGCTTTATTTTGATCGAGCTGAATAAATACTTCGGCTTTATCTTCACTCACAAGAGGACTTAGATTTTCAAAGGCTGAATAATTTCGAGATTCTTTTTCTAAGGCTTTATATTGTTTAATTAATTCATCGCGCCCTTGACCATTTACATCTCTAAGCCAAAGTTCTAAAGCATCAGATTGACCTAAACCAGATACACTTGGTGGCATTCCTACCATGACTTTAGCTGGCAAGTTTTTTTGTAAATATGCTTGGGCACGTTCACGAATAGCACTCG
This sequence comes from Acinetobacter oleivorans DR1, assembly GCF_000196795.1. Lineage (NCBI taxonomy): Bacteria > Pseudomonadati > Pseudomonadota > Gammaproteobacteria > Moraxellales > Moraxellaceae > Acinetobacter > Acinetobacter oleivorans. The sequence goes on along the minus strand of NC_014259.1, from coordinate 2,132,460 downwards.
CCGTATTAGCTTCTCCTTTGCGCTCATTCCAATGTTTAAGCGAAACAAAGGCCATACCTAAATTTGGACCGCTCCCTGAAAAGTTTTGTCCATTTACCACCAGTACGGTATTAATATTTTTGGCTTCATGTTCAAAGAAATAATTATTGACGAGTCTTCCAATTTCTTCGGTTTGGCTCATTGAAGCACTGTTATGCAAACTATAGGGAACAGCAAGTAATCCTTGATCTTCATTTGGAATAAAGCTTGTAGGTAAACTGCGGTAAATTATAAATAGAATAACCGCGATGCCCACAACCAATAGACTGGAAAATACTTTGAACTTGATTAAAAAAACAGATAAAAAACTAAAAGCTGATCTGACTTTTTGAAGAGCAAGCTCAAGCATTTGTCCCCATTTTGGTTTTTTATTATGTTTTTTTAATAGAACTGCGCACATTGCTGGCGTGATGGTCATGGCTACAAATAGTGATAACAACATAGCTGCTGCTAATGTAATAGAAAACTGACGGTAAATCATACCCGTCGAACCACTAAAAAAAGCCATTGGAATAAATACCGCGGTTAAGACCAGCGTAATACCCACCAATGCACCGCTAATCTCTTGCATCGACATTAAACAAGCTTCACGTACACTTAGCTGTTGTTCGTGCATAAGCCGTTCAACATTTTCCACGACTACAATCGTGTCATCAACCAATAACCCAATCGCTAAAACTAGAGCAAATAGCGTAAGTGTGTTAATGCTCATTCCAAACAAATACAACACCACAAATGTGCCACTAATGACGATCGGAACCGTAATGGTTGGAATAAGAGTTGCACGCCAATTTTGTAAAAAGAGATACATCACAATAACAACAAGCACGATTGCTTCAAGCAAAGTGATTATGACCTGCTTAATTGACTCTTCAATAAATGGTGTATTGTCTCTCGGATAAACGACTTTATATCCAGCTGGTAAATGCTGGCTAAGCTGGGCCATTTTTTCTTTAATAAGAGCAGAAGTCTCGATTGCATTGGCATCTGGACTTAGAGAAATTCCTAAACCTGCCGATGGATAGCCATTAAGTGTGTTAATACTTTCGTAATTTTCTGCCCCTAATTCGACTCTCGCGACATCTTTTAAATAAACAAGGCTACCATCAACATTTGCTTTAACCACTACCGATTTAAAGTCATCTATTGTTTTTAAACGCGAACCTGCTTTTACTTTTGCATAAATATTTTGGTCAGCAGCAGAGGGCATTGCACCAATCGAACCCGCAGCAATCTGAGTATTATAATCTTCTAGGGCCTTTTCAATATCACTCGGCACAAGTTGATAATTTCTAAGCTGATTTGGATTTAACCAAATGCGCATGGCATAGCTTGAACCAAAAACATTAACTTCACCAATACCTTGTAACTGACTTAAAGGCTGTTCAAAGTGATTCACCATATAATCAGACAAATCAATATTGCTGGTTTTACCAGTTTCATCATATAGCCCCACAATAAGTAGCATATCGCCCGTAGTTTTCCATATGTTTACGCCTTGTCTTTGAACTTCCTCAGGTAAACGGTTTAATGCACCATTAATTCGGTTTTGTACTTGGAGCTGTGCTTTATCAATATCTGTGCCAATTTTAAAATGAATATCAATGCTACTCGTTCCTGATGATTCACTATAGGACGTAAAGTAAAGCAAATTATCCAGACCTTTTATTTGTTGTTCTAAAATTTGGGTCACACTTTCTTCTACTGTATCAGCAGCTGCACCACGATAGTTCGCAACAACCGTAACACCCGGTGGAGCAAGGTTGGGATAACGTTCGACAGGCATTGCTAAAGTGGCAAGAAAACCAAAAATAAGAATAGTGATTGCAATGACAGAAACAAAGATAGGGTGATAGATAAAAAATCGAGAGAGCATTGTTATGTCTACTTTAAGATTGTTTTAAATAGGTTTTTAGGCACACGAAAGTGTAATGGTAACGCTTTTTTACAGCACAAACAATAATGATTATCATTATATAACTAATAATTATTTTTATCTTGATCAGTAAAAGTCATCCGTATATGATGCTCGGCACATCATAAATGATAATAATTATCATGTGGTAATCATTATCCAGAATAAGGGCCGAGAAATGACGTTAACGAAAAAGGCGCTGGTGGTCGCCATCTCAACACTGCTTCCTTTCGCCGTTCAAGCAAATACAGGTAGTGAACAGCAGGGTAATAGTGAACCAGTTCAAAAACTTAAAACTATTGTGGTTTCTGCTGCATTAAAAGAACAAGACGTAGATAAAGCACCTGCATCCATTAGTGTGATCACAAGTGAAGAGATTGAACGCAGTGCGGCGCTGAGTCTTGCTGATGTTTTACAAAAACAAGCTGGGGTTTATAACTATAACAGCGGACAGGACAAAATTATTATCCGAGGGATGCAAGATACTTCTGGCAGTTATACTTTAATTCTAATCAATGGAAAAAGAACATCTTCCTTGGGAGCAATGTGGCGGGGCAATGACTTCGACTGGAGTTCAATTCCATTAAATAGTATTGAACGAATTGAAGTAATTCGCGGACCAATGTCATCGCTTTATGGGTCTGATGCCATGGGTGGTGTAATTAATATTATTACCAAGAAAGCCGAAAATGGACAGCTTCATGGTTCGGTCTTTGGACAATATAACCGAGCCGATCGCGGAAATGGTAAAGATCAATTCCGATACGGTTTTAACCTATACGGTGGCTTAACCGATAATGTTAGTTTCTCTCTTTCAGGTGATTCTTATAACCGTGATGCGTGGTATCGAAATGGTAAACCGGACTCAAATGGTGCCTATTTTGTAGAAAAAGACACTAAGAATGTACATGGGACTTTAAGTTGGGATATCAATGATCAACAAACTTTAGACCTAGATTTAGGTTATACCAAAGATAAGAGACCACTTACCCAAGATGCGGCATCTTCGATTCAAGAAGGTGAAGATGAGCGAACCAATGTAGGTATTACTCATCGAGGGAAATGGAGTTGGGGTAAAACAGAAGCTTATATTGGAAAAGAAACCGCTAAAATTTATGACTATGACAGTGAATATAATGCTCCACAAAGTCGCAATTATAAGCAAGAAAACTTACTAGGTCGTGCTTTTGCTAACTTTGACTGGATGATGAATAACACCACAGCTGGTGTTGATTATAAAGATCAGAAAATCACAGATCCTGTAGGATACACATCTGGTGGATCTGAACAGAAAAGTTATGGAGTATTTGTTCAGAATGATACCCATATTAACGATGCACTGACCTTAACTTTAGGTGGTCGTTACGACGACTTTGATAATTTTGATGGTAAAGCAACTGGTAAAGCATATTTAGCTTATCAACTCGCTGAAGGTGTGGTCTTAAAAGGTGGTGTTGGTCAAGCTTATAAAGTTCCGGGACCATATCAGTTAGATGCAAATTATGAGTTAATTTCTTGTGGGGGGAGCTGTTTTATTACAGGAAATCCAAATCTAAAACCCGAAGAAAGTACTAACTATGAAGCATCTTTAATTGTTCGTAAACCAAACTGGAATGCTGGCGTTACAGTATTTGAAAATGATGTTGAGAACTTAATTGAACGTGTTTCTAATCCTAATTCTCCAAATCCAACCAAATATCCATATAAATGGGACAACGTTGCTAAAGCAAAACTAAAAGGTGTGGAACTCAACGGAGCATATGACTTTAGTGATGATTTAGGCATAACAGCTAATGCAACATATTTGGATGCTAAAAATGAAGTAACTGGTAAAGACCTTACTGAACGTCCCGAATGGTTAATTAATAGCTCACTTTCATGGTCTATTGTTGAAAACTATCGTATGAATCTTGGTGCAAGCTATGTAGGTCATCAAATGTTATCTAGTGGTAAAGAGTTACCAGCCTATACTACTTACGATGTGACATTTACCTCACCACTTTCGCCACGTTTAACATTGGACTATGGCGTAAAAAACCTGACCGATGTTGATCTGGAAAATGAAGATGCATCATTTAATACCAAACTTTATGGCCGCAATTACTTTGTAAAAGCGACTTATAGTTTCTAAGTTAAAACTAAGTACAAAGCCTATTCGTAGGGGAATAGGCTTTGTTTTTTATTAGACAAATATCCATAATTTTCAAACCAGTGTAGACAAAATAATTTTAAGAATTTCTATACTTTTCAACATTAGGGCTAATTAATCATGACGGCAACTTCAAAATCATTATTAAATGGACTACCAATAAAAAAATCGAGAATACAGGTTTTTGAAATTTTAAATCAAAATCCACAAGGCTTAAGCGCGGTGAGCATTTATGCACAAATTAAAAATGAACATAAAATTACGCTCGGAACAATTTATAGAATCTTATCTGAATTTGAAAATCGCAAGCTTATCAAAAGGGTCTTCTTAGGAAAAAGTAAAAGTATTTATAAAATCAGAAAAGATAAAATGAGCTGTAACTTAATTTGTCTTAAAACCGCAGAAGCAACTAGCTATGAACATGAAAAAGTAAAAGAACTACTGCATGAAGTCATAGATGTTATTTTTGCGAATACAGGAACTAATATCAGTAGTATTGAACTTAATCTCTATACAGAATAAAAAGTTCAGATAGAAAAAAGGACAGCCTAAACTGTCCTTTTTTATTAAATTTGTTATTTGATGACTTTAATTCGAGTAGTCGCTGGAATAATTAAAGGTGAATTCTTAGCGACATAGCTTTCAAGGGCATCAATATCTTGACCACCACCTACACGGTTTTGACCTTCTTTTAATACCGTAAAGTTGTCACCACCATCTGCCAAGAAGCTATTTACCGTCACGCGGTATACTTTACTTTCAACCAACGGTGAACCAGCAACCATGATGTTACTTGCTCGTGGTGAAACAGATGTATTTGCCGCATATTGATAAGTTAATTCTTTAGACGGCTGTAAAATTCTAGCTGAGTTTGCATTTGCACCTGACCATTGCTGTTCAATTACATCTCTAATTTGTTTGCCAGTTAAGCTCAGAGTCACAATAGAGTTACCAAAAGGTTGCACCGCAAAAACATCGCCAAAGGTGATTTGGTTACTGCTATTGATGAGTAGATCGGCACGGACACCACCTGGGTTCATTAACGTAAAGTCAGAGCCTTGGTTACTTGCTTTTAAGGCAGCCGCTTGTTGAGCATCTGCAATCATAATACCCAATGGGCTTTCACCACTTTCGACTTGAGTACGACTGACTACTGCTGTTGCAGTTCCAACCACACGGCTTGAAATGGTGGTCACCGCTTGGCGGTATTTATCTAAAATCGCTTCAATGCTTGGGGTTTTACTAAATTTTTGATAGAGATCGGTAAGGCTTACCGTGGTTGTGCCAGACGTATAGGCCTCACTTTGTACAGGAACTTGTTTAGCATCCTTCTTAATCACATCACCAGTTTTACCATCTAACTCAACCTTGATGTCAGTAATGAGCGTGCCATATTGTCCAGCTGAGGTAAGTAAGAACGGTTTTGCGGGATTTTTGGTTGCATAGTCGCAAATATAAGATTGATGCGTGTGACCTGAAACAACAATATCAACTGCTGGATTAAGCTTATCCAAAATTCCTAAAATCGGGCCGCTTAAGCCATCACATGTTTTCTCATTAAACTTCGTACTTGGCGCTGCACCTTCATGTACTACCACTACAATTGCTTCAATTCCTTGTTTTTGTAACTCAGGAATCAAGGCATTTACTGTATCGGCTTCATCACGAAACTCAACGTCTTTAATACCGGCAGCAGAAACAATACTTGGCGTTGCTTTAAGGGTTAAACCAATAAATGCAACTGGAATTCCACCATAAGTTTTGACTTTATATGCAGGAAAGATCGTTTTACTGGCATCATTTTTCATTGCTACGTTAGCAGCAAGGAAATCAAATTTTGCACCACTAAAGTTTTTATTAATTTGGCAAGGCGTAGTGCTTGTATATTGCTGACATCCACCGTTCTTTAAACGGCGTAATTCATCTGTACCACGGTCAAATTCATGGTTACCCACAGCATTAAAGTCAATTTGAATATCATTCATGACTTCAATGGTCGGTTCATCTAAAAATAAAGAAGAAGTTAGAGGAGAGGCGCTAATTAAGTCGCCCGCCGAAACCACAGCATTATTTGGATTTTCTGCTTTAAGTTTTTTAATCGCATCGGCGAAGTAACTCACTCCACCCACAGGAATACGAACAGATTGAGCAGCATCATTTGGATTGGGTGCTTCGACGTAACGCTTAGGTGGCTCAAGATTTCCGTGAAAGTCATTAAAAGCTAAAATATTTACGGTTTGATTGCTTCTTTGAGCGGGTGGTGCGGTGTAATTATCATCATCGTCATTACATCCAGCCAATAACGTTACTGCCAGAGAAAGTGTTGTTACTTTAAAAAGTGTTGTTAAATTTTTCATTTTTTTATCATTTGATCAATTAAGACGGATAAAAAATACGCTTTTAGTATGAATGTTTGATGAAACCTTTAATGAGCAAATATGTTCGAAATATTAAAATTTGGACAAAAAACACAATTATCGAACAATATCTTGGCTAGGGGTGGTCTACAAACCCAAATTTTTTATTTAGAATAAATTTTTAATGACCTTATAAGATTTAATCAAGTGATTCATTTCACAAGATTAATATGAACCGGAGATAATTTATGCAATGGACTAAACCAGCTTTTACTGATTTACGCATTGGTTTTGAAGTTACTATGTACTTCGAAGCACGTTAATTCAGTTTCATCCAAATATGTCATAAGCCCTAGTCTTGTTCTAGGGCTTATCTCTTTCTAATAAGATATTAATTTTATGTATATTTATGTTTTAGGTTCAGCTGCCGGAGGCGGGTTCCCGCAGTGGAATTGTAATTGCCCGAATTGTCATGGTGTACGCACAGGTTCAATCCAAGCCAAAGCTCGTACTCAATCATCAATTGCTGTTTCTGAAAATGGAACAGACTGGGTTTTATTAAACGCATCACCTGATATCCGCCAGCAACTTTTTGAATTTAAAGCAGCTCAACCCGCACGTAAATTGCGTGATACAGGAATAACAAGCGTTATTTTAATGGACAGTCAGTTAGACCATACGACTGGGCTTTTAACCTTACGTGAAGGTTGTCCAATGAATGTATGGTGTACAGAAATGGTCCACCAAGATTTAACGAGCGGCTTTCCAGTATTTAATATGCTTAAACACTGGAATGGTGGTCTTCAATACAATGAAATTAATCCTAAACAAGCTTTTAAAATTGATGGTTTCGAAAATTTAGAATTTTTGCCTTTAATTATTAAAAGTGCTGCGCCACCATATTCACCGCATCGAAATGACCCACATGATGGTGATAATATTGCTTTAATTATCAAAGATCATAAGACACAAAAACAGTTGTTCTATGCGCCTGGTCTTGGAAAAATTGACGATCAAATCATGCAGATTATGCAGAGTTCAGACTGCGTCATGATTGATGGTACGCTTTGGACAGACGATGAAATGCAACAAACAGGGGTTGGAACTAAAACTGGCCGTGAAATGGGGCATTTATATATTAGTGGTGAAGGTGGTTCACTATCTTATTTAAATCAGCTGAGTACACCTAAAAAAGTGCTGATTCATATTAACAATACCAATCCAATTTTAAATGAAAACTCTAGCCAGTTTGCTGAACTTAAAGCAAATGGTGTAGAAGTTGCCTATGACGGCATGCAGATTGAACTCTAAGGTGAAACATGACTCAAACACCTGAAGCTTTAACGACTGAACAATTCAAACAAGCCATTATCGATAAAGGTCAGTATTATCATATCTATCATCCATTTCACGTGATGATGTATGAAGGTAAAGCAACCCAGCAACAAATTCAGGCTTGGGTTGCAAATCGATATTACTATCAAATTAATATTCCGCTTAAAGATGCGGCGATTATGGCAAATTGCCCCGACCAGCGAGTCCGTCAAGAATGGATTCAACGCATGATCGACCAAGATGGTGAATATCCAGATGGAGGTGGTCGAGAAGCATGGTTACGCTTGGCCGAAGCTGTGGGCTTGAGTCGTGAACAAGTTATTTCTGAAGAACTGGTATTACCGGGTGTGCGCTTTGCTGTAGATGCATATGTGAACTTTGCACGCCGTGCTTCATGGCGTGAAGCAGCAAGCAGTTCTTTAACTGAACTTTTTGCTCCACAAATTCATCAGTCACGACTTGATTCATGGCCACAACACTATCCATGGATTGATGATAAAGGCTATGAATATTTCCGTTCTCGTTTAAGTCAGGCACGCCGTGACGTTGAACATGGTTTAACAATTACACTTGATTCATTTACAACTCATGAGCAACAAGAGCGAATGCTTGAAATATTGCAGTTTAAACTAGATATTTTATGGAGCATTCTAGATGCTTTAACACTTGCACATGTTCACAATGAAGCACCATATCACAGCGTGACGAGCAAACGAGTTTGGCACAAAGGACTATTTAAATGAATAAAGAGCAGTTTGATTTAAACCTTGTGCCAACATGGCGACAAGGCTACCGTTTTCAGTTCGAGCCAGCTCAAAATGGTTTTGTGATTTTATATCCTGAAGGCATGATCAAGTTAAATGAAAGTGCAGGGGCAATCGGGCAATATATTGATGGGCAGCAGAATGTTTCTGCAATTATTGCCCAGTTAAAGCAAAAATTTGGTGATATTGCTGAGATTGATCAAGATGTAGTGGATTACATGCTGGTCGCAAAGCAGCAACACTGGATTGATTTAGTATGACAGAAGGTGTTGGCCTACCTTTATGGTTATTAGCGGAACTTACTTATCGTTGTCCGCTACAATGCCCATATTGCTCAAACCCATTGGACTATGCTCAGCATAAAAATGAGCTGACCACTCAAGAGTGGTTTGATGTTTTTGATCAAGCACGTCAGATGGGTGCTGTTCAACTCGGTTTCTCTGGTGGAGAACCACTGGTACGTCAGGATTTAGAACAACTCGTTGCACATGCTCATCAGCAAGGCTTTTATACCAACTTAATTACCTCAGGCATGGGCCTTACTGAACAACGTATTGCTGATCTAAAACAAGCGGGCTTAGACCACATTCAAGTGAGCTTCCAAGCTAGCGACCCTGTGGTAAATGATGCCTTGGCAGGTTCAAAGCATGCTTTTGAACAAAAGTATGAAATGTGCCGACTGGTTAAGAAATACGATTATCCAATGGTACTTAATTTTGTTATTCATCGACATAACATTGACCAGATTGAACAAATTATTGAACTTTGCCTTGAGCTGAATGCCGATACAGTCGAGCTAGCAATTTGTCAGTTTTATGGTTGGGCTTTTCTAAACCGCCAAGGTTTATTACCCACGCAAGAGCAACTGACACGTGCAGAACGGATTACCAATGAATATCGAGAAAAATTAAAAGCGCAAAATCATCCTTGCAAACTTATTTTTGTAGTGCCTGATTATTATGAAGAACGGCCAAAAGCTTGTATGAATGGCTGGGGTAAAATCTTCTTTACAGTTGCTCCAGATGGTATGGCGCTACCTTGCCACGCAGCAAGACAATTGCCAATTTCATTTCCAAACGTCCGTGAACATAAATTGTCAGATATTTGGTACAAATCAACGGGATTTAATCATTTTCGTGGCGATGCATGGATGCCTGAAGGGTGCCGTAGTTGCCCAGATAAAGATCGTGACTTTGGCGGATGTCGGTGTCAGGCCTATATGCTGACTGGAGAGGCGGCTAATGCAGATCCTGTATGTGGGAAATCGCCGTATCATCAAATGATTGAACAAGCACGTACAGAAAGTCAGTTGGCTGCACCACTGCAAAATTTAGTATTTCGTAATAGTAGAAACTCTAAATCTTTAAGCGCCACAAAAAATATTCCAGTCCACACGCTTACAGACATATAGCAAGTAGGAATGCTCATGAAGCCTAGCCATATTTCAGTTTTTGATGGACATAATGATGCTTTAACACGCTTATGGCTAAGTGATCACCCAGATCCCGTACATGCTTTTATTCATGAACGTTTAGCTGGCCATCTTGATTTAAAACGCTGTCAAGAAGCTGGTTTTATGGGAGGAATGTTTGCGATTTTTTTACCCCCATATAGCTATGTTCAACAGCATCATCCTAATAAGCTATTTGATCAAAATGCTTCTGATTTTACCCAACAGCAAATTGAACAAATTTGCTTAGAACAACTCGATTTAGCTCATCAACTCGCTCAGCATTCTAAAAATATTAAAATTTGCACATCAGTTCAAAATATTCACGATTGTTTAGCAGAGAAAAAGCTAGCAATTGTGTTGCATATGGAAGGTGCTGAAGCTTTACAGCAAAATCCTGATTTACTCGATGTATTTTATGAAAGAGGTTTGCGTAGTATTGGCCCACTTTGGAATAGACCTAGCCGCTTTGGACATGGTTTAAATGCCAAGTTTCCTCATTCACCCGACACCGGAGCAGGTCTTACCAGCGATGGTAAAAACTTTATAAAACGCTGTGCCAATAAAAAGATGGTGATTGATGTTTCACACATGAATGAACAAGCGTTTTGGAATACGGTAGATATATTGCAGCAGCCAATTGTAGCAACGCACTCTAATTCACATGCTTTATGCCCTCAAGCACGTAACTTAACTGACTCACAGCTTAAAGTAATTCGAGAAAGTAAAGGGATTGTAGGCGTAAATTTTGATGTCGCGTTTTTACGATCCGATGGACAACGCAATGCAGATACATCCATCGATGTAATTTTAGAACATTTAGAATATTTAATGGATCATTTAGGCGAAGAACATGTGGGCTTTGGCTCTGATTTTGACGGTGCACTTATTGGTACTGAACTTAAAGATGTGACAGGGCTACATCGCTTAATTGAGCGTATGCAACAGCGTGGTTATTCTAAAACACTGATTGAAAATATATGTCTTAATAATTGGGTGAGGGTACTTGATAGAATTTTGGCTTAATAATGAATGACTAAATAGAGTTAATCTACAGAATCATAACAGTTTTTTTATTGGCCGAAATGACTAAAAAAAATACAAATAGTTTAATTGTCAACCATTCGGTATATTCACTACACTCAACCTTACTGAATGTAAGAACATTTGGTATTTCAGGTCTTTTGTGGTTTTCACATTACCCATTTCTTCATGAGAAGTAGAAATGGGTTTTTTCTTATGTGAAACAAATAAACGTGATATCCATCACAAGAACTACTAATTATTGGTATAACCACTCAATTTCATCTTGACTAAAACTTCAGCATTAAATACATTTGTAGTGTATTCAAAGATAATAAGATTGCTTAAAGCAATTCATAATACTGCTTAATCCTGAAATACAGTAAAAAGCCTATTCAAAATATAGAATAGGCTTTTTGCTTTGTATCAAAATTTATTTTTTAACTATTACACTATTCAATTAACATAAAAATTAAATACCTTACAAAAGCGGAGCAAATGAAAGCCGTTAAATAACAAATTATGTGCTATTAATTAAAACTGATTTTTCAAAAGTTACTCCGTCAATCGAAGAGGTGCAAAATGTTAAAGTCAATTTTAGTGATAGGAACAGGTATTGCGATTGGGATGTGTGTCTACAAGAAGAAGCAAAAGAACAGTAAGAGTTTTAACACAGATCACGATAGCGACCCAGTGACTAGTAAAGACAGGGTCCAAAATCAAGATGATGGCTCAATTGATAACGCTGTACAAGTTTAAAATTAAATAAAAAGGGGTTCAAATAATGAACCCTTTAATTTTATTAAAACTCATAATTATTTTAAATAGATTAACTTAAAGATAATAATTAAATTAATAATTACTCAACTATTCATTTAATTATTACAAAAGTATGATTAGAACAAAAAAAACACTTTCATTATTAAAATTTACATATTGTATCAGTGGAGTCTTTATTATTAGCGATGCGGATAATAAAAAAGGAGACTAGAATGTCAAAGCGCCATATTTTAAAAGAAGTAAATGCCAAAAGTATGTGTGGTATGGAAATTGTAGTTGAACAAATTTATGAAAATATTTATGAAAAAAATTTTGTCCAAGCTGAACAAGAGCAAAGCTGGTTGCCACTTTCTAAAATTGTGATTTCGGATAAAGTCATTAATTTAGATCCGGATAACAGTTTTGCTCATCCAAGAACAGGTAAGGTTTTTAAAGTATTGAACTCCTAATAAATTTGAGTTCACCAGCACACTACACGTTACAAATTATTGAGGTGATTCCTACAGAGGTATCACCTCAATGTCTTTCAGTAAGAGCTGATTTTTCCCATTAACGCTTTAATTAAGAGAAATTGCATTTCATGACTCGTGATTAACTAAAAAATAGGGTAATTTGTTTATAAAGTTTTTAAGTAAACACTGATTTTTTATGATAATTGAGATAGAAACACATCCACTAGAACCCTTTTTACCTGAAAATGCGCGTTTACTCATGTTAGGTAGCTTTCCGCCACCGCGTAATAAATGGAAGATGGATTTTTATTATCCAAATTTCCAAAATGACATGTGGCGAATTTTTGGTTTAATTTTTTTCCAAGACAAAACTTACTTTTTAAGTGAAAACCAAAAAAATTTTAATGAAGAACGTATCCGAAATTTCTTAATGGAAACAGGTATTGCGATCTTTGACACGGCTTATCAAATTAAGCGGTTGAAGGGGAATGCCGCAGATAAATTTCTTGAAATCGTAACCCCAACAGATCTTACCGTTTTGCTTCAGCAGATTCCCCTATGTCAGACCATCATGACCACAGGAGATAAAGCAACTGATACCCTAATTTCAGTTTTACCCGAGAACACTGAAAAACCACTTATAGGGACATCTACATCGACTTACTTTGCAGGAAGGCATATCAATTTATATCGCTTACCATCTTCGTCTCGAGCGTATCCATTGGCACTAGAGAAAAAAGCTGAGGCTTATCAAAAATTCTTTCAAGAAATTGGGATTTTATAAGTCAAGTTGAAGTCTCTTACATCATCCATTCAACGGGTAAATATGAAACGGCTTTAATCATTGTACGTTGGAAAAGACTCGTATCTGGGTCTTTTTCATATTCAACAACTTGTCCATTCGACTGATAATCTAACCAAATAATTTTACCTTCACTGTTTAACTTAAGCTGATAAGCGACTTGAGGTAAATGCTGATCGAGCATGACCGAAATTTGAGCTTGTAATTGACTCGACTCAATAACAAGACCAACCTCAGTATTTAAGTAAGTCGAACGTGGATCAAAGTTAAAAGAACCAATAAATACTTTACCGTCTACATCAAAAAATTTGGCATGCAAGCTCGATTTATTTTTACCTTTTGCTGGAATCACACTTCCAGTTACCACTTCATACCATGTTCTACGTCTGCGTTCTAAAAATGGCTTAAACTCAAATAGTTCTACACCACTTTTCAGCATTTCGACTCGATATTGACTATAAAAAGCATGCACAATTGCCACATCGTTTGCAGCAAAAGAGTTCGTTAAAACCCTAACTTTAACGCCTTGAACTTTTAACTGTTTTAAATAGTAAGCGCCTTGTTGTGTAGGAACAAAATAAGCTGAAGCCAATTCGATGTGCTGCTTTGGTTCACCCATAATGGCCATAACTTGCCCATAAAGCATCTCTTCTTTAGAAGCTATTCCTAAGATCTTTTTTGGTGAATCTGCAACAAAATATGCTTTTGACCATTGAATTGGATAGTGCTCTAGAAGTTCTTTTAAATAAGTTTGAGCATCATAAAGTTTATCTTCGGTTTGAGTATGATTTTCACTTTCATGAAGCAAATCATGATAATGCTGTCGTAACGATTGCAAGTGGTGGACAGCGCAAGTCCCGACCAGCTTGGTCGCATCTTGGCTTAATTCACTTTGCCAGAAATCATTAAAAACTGCTTGAGCATGCTGTACCGTATGTCCATAAAATAAGATATCTAGATCGGTAAACTGAAACTTACTACTTGCATCAAAATATTCACTACTGATATTACGCCCGCCAGTTACAGCAATCACGCCATCTGCAATAATTAATTTATTATGCATACGATGGTTTACTTTCTTGAACCGGAAAATATAGTCCAAAATTCTTACATATCTGAATTTATATGGATTAAATAAACGAATTTCAAAGTTAGGATGGTGTAGAAGGCTTCTTAGAACACCATCAAGTTTTACTCCATTTTGATCGTCAATGAGTAACCGAACTTTTACACCACGATCTGCCGCCGTTAATAACTCGTGCAGCATTAGGTTCCCAACAAAATCATTTGTCCAAATATAGTATTGTAAATCGATTTTTTCTTTTGCATTTCTAATTAGATACATACGAGAGGCGATACTGATAAAAGCATCATCTAATGCAACAAAAGCAGTTAATCCTTGTTTAGTTTTTTCTGTAGCTTGTTCATCATTCAACCAATTAAAGCTATTTGTCACTGTATCATTCTCATCAGGGTCGTATGTATCGTTATACGAAGGTGTGTGTGTAAAGCCCCAGGCATTTAATGCCATACTACTGTAGTGCTGATAGAACTGATTAATCATGTAAGCTTTTGTCGCATCCAAGATAAGCACATCACAGCATTTTTATATTCAATTTATATGTCAAAATTCATATTAAACTCTATAAATGCATTATGCCAAGCCTCAACTCTAGCAATTCCTTATATTTATAGGCACTTCTAAGAGAGCATATCCATTTAAACATATAAAGTTAAATTTAACCTTTTTAAGGCTAATGCTATATTTAATATTATTTTCGAAGGATGCTCGAGATGAGTCATGTAGGTTCTTGTTTATGCAATGAAGTCAAATTTTCTATCAATAACGAAATCAAGACTGTGTACCATTGCCACTGTAGTCTCTGTCGTAAACAAACTGGAACAGGAGCGAATGCTGCAACTTTAGTGAGTCAGGATAAATTTGAATGGCTCTCAGGTTTTGAGCTTATCCATACTTATAAAAAAGAAACAGGCTTCACATCTTCATTTTGTAGTAAATGTGGATCGCCTGTACCTAATTTGGTAGGAACTACTCATTTTATGTGGATTCCATTAGGTCTATTAGATAAAGACATTCGGGTTTTAAAGAAGCTTAATTTTTGTATAGTTTCAAAGACAAACTGGGCAAATACCGTAATTGCAGATCAATCTTATAATCAGCTTCCAACTTTAGATGAGCTAAAAATATTTTTTGATTAGAATAAATTTTTATCTAAAAACGAGACTCAGTTTGCATTAACTTTATTTTTTTCGGATGGTTATGCTTGCAGGTTTCACAAAAACACACTAATTACAATTGGCAGCACAACAATTACATTAGAAAACATGATATCTATCATACTTCCTTAAAGGGTTGAGTGAGTAGCCTGACAATAAAAGGGAGAAAATAAAATGCCACAATATTTAATCATTGCTGAGAATGTGTATAAAAAAATTGAGGACAAAAATTTATTTTCTGAAAGCTCAGCAGAGAACTTAAATCAGTTGGTTAGCGTAATCCGCAAAGAAATTAAAGGAACCAAGTTTAAACTTAAATATAATTTTATAGATTTTGAAGAATGCTTAACCAAGCCATTAGAAGAATGCGCGATTAAGTTGGATATGAGCCTCATGCCCAAACATAAAAATAAAGATGAATATATACTTTGGCTCGCGGGTTTTATTGAAAGAATTACAACGGGAGGAGAGGCCAAGCTTCCACCAATCTCGAAATTTATTCCTCCAGACTTTAAGTTTAACTATGACGAACCTCCTAAAGTGTCATCCTCGACAAGAGATGATGGGGAGATGATTATTAATTATTTCAAATCAGATGCCTTTACTAAAATTATAAAAGAAGAAAAATAAGTTAAAAAAATATAGAAGTGATCGTCCACTACACTTCTATATGTCGCTGTAAATTCAGCAACCGCCTTCTGGGGCGGTTTTTTAATTTAGCTCTCCTTATTCTTATAAAATATATTGTTATAACTTTTCACAAAAGTTTGCATAACGCACAGAATCAGTCTCATTGGCCTAAAAACAGATACAACCTTCAATGTTAATTTTTAATTTACTTAACTATCTTTTGGAGATACCAATGTTCAAAGCTCTGTTTTTCTTTAGTGCTGGTGCTGTTTTCGGTTACTGCTGTAAACACAAAGAGGATAAAGCTAAAAAGGAAAATTCTTCTAAATAAGCTAAATATATTCTTAAAAAACTCGCTGCTTAGTCAGTTTTTTATAAGGAGGTGTCTATGCTCCACAACCTTAGACAAATTTTCTGTATTCATGTCTGGGAATATGATTTTGATATAACTCACGACGAAATTAAAGAGTGCAGAAAATGTGGGAAAGTTCATAGAGTGAAGAACTTCCGCAAACTTACTTAAGATTTAAAGAAGCGCTTTTCCTCTTAAGTAAATATTAAAAATTAAATAGGCTTAATCGTTTAAATATGTTGAGCCTATCTAATATAAATTTTAAAACCAAGCGTTTTAGTTAATATTAATACCTACTAATTTAATCAGAATAAAAAAGTAAAAATAAATCACACTTTTAAACAATATGTTGTTATTATCGCCACAATTGATCAAGTAAAATTAAAAATGCAGAAACAATTTAATAAAAATTAAAAACTTATTTTTATAACTTTGAAATTATAATTATATTTTATAAATAATTAAAAAGGAGATATAAATGCCAAAATACTTGCTATTAGCAGAAAAAATTAATAAAAATATTAAATATAAATACTCTAGCAATCATTTTAAAAACTTAAATAATCTCATCATAGAAATCAAAAAAGCCATTGCAGGTACAGAATTAAAATTTTTATATAACTTTGTGAATTTCGAGGGTGCAGTTGTTAGCTTTAAAAATGAACTACCTATTACATTAGATATGAGTTTGATTCCAAAGCATAAAAATGAAGATGACTTTGTTTTATGGTTAGCAGATTTTATTGATCGTATTACTATAGATACAAGCAAAGGAATTGACTAAAGGTAGTTCGCTCTTAGACAAACCATCAGGGATAAAATATTTAAGGTTCCTGTCTAGGGGCTGAATTCATATCATGTCGAACTTTGCTTATATTTTCATAAATGACCTTACGCATTCTGTTTACTGCACCTAATGGCTTATGTTCAGGTAAGGCATGCCACGGCGTAAAAGAAAGATTTTCACAGAACTGGTTTTGTTCAGGTGTATCAAAGTTTTGCTTTGGAATGTGAATAGTTGCTACTTGATAAAAGGGAGCTGCTTTTTCATCCCATTCTGTCATCGCATCTTCTACTAGCATTTTACTTGAAGTTCTCGGCTGAATAAGGAACTCCATACAAGCATCAGTATTTTGCAAAGTATTTTTTAAAGCTTCTCTTAAAAAATCATGACTAGGGTTTTTAGGTAGATTATTTGGTGTTACCGAACAAGCACGTACTGAATATTTAACTGCTTGTCGATCTTTGCCAAGTCCCAACTGATAGGGAACCATAGACCAATAACGTGCATAGAGTGGGTTTGCAATTTGTGAGTTACGTGCTCCCAGCGCATTCATGGTTCCCTTAAAGCCTAAGGCAAAAGGAATATGAAGTTTTCTGATCATATTATGGCTATTCACATCATTCATAAAAGAAAGATATCTTTTTGCATCATTGGCAAAAAAGACAGGGTGATTAATCATAATAAAATCTTGAGTGGTCGCTTGTTTTTCACTTTCTAAAATTTTGTCTCCAGATACACCTAAAAGTTTTATGGCGATTCCGCGTGCATCTTTGTCAATGTCGGCACTCGTGGCGTCATTAGATGCATTTGAAAAACGAATCCATGCTTGATAACTTTGATCTGGGATAAAAACTCCTTTAGCAAACTGAGCAGGTATATTTTTTGAGACATGAAACTCGGCTCGAACACAACCATGCGCTTTAGGATGTGCATCACGTAAAGCATTTCCCGCCGTATATTGTTCACGAATTGACTTTTCAATGACTTGAGCTATGTTCTGAGCTAACGCTTCCTCATTAGACTGTAACTTTTCCCCTAAAACTGTATCAGCTTCTGGATAGGCGATACTTTCTGAAGATGTCTTTATTGGTATGGTTCTTTGGGAATGTAAAGTTTCACTACAACCTGTGATTGCAAACACAAGAGGAGTAAATACAAACAATATCCTAAAATGAGTAGGCTGCATAAAATTTGACATTTATTATCTCCTCAGTGCAAAAATATTTTAGGATAATATTAAGTTTAATTGTTTAACTATATTTTGAGCTTTATAAAAAATATTAACTGTAAATAATTTAAACGTCATTGTTACTTATCTGAACAATAAAATAAAAATTATTATTTAATATAAAACCTCTTAATACATTAAGAGAATGTAGACATGATAACTAACTCACAAAATGTACAAAATAATTCTAATTCATCACCACATCCAATCACTCAAAATACACTTATTGATCGGTTTAGTCCTATCTATTGGAGAATAGATGGCCCACAAACAATGTCTTTTGCTATTACGAATTATGGAAATGGTTTCGAAGCATCTTTTAGAGCACGAATGGCAAATGATCTAGTAGGAATTAGTTGGGATTCTAATGATACTAAAGATCATAAATTTTTAGCGTATCAGACCAAATATAGCTATGCAGGGGTGGTTTGGGACTTCGATATTGAGTTATCTGCCACGATGCCAGTGCTTAACAATCCAAGTTTAACGCCCACTTTAACGGTGTACTATAATGAAAATGGTGTAGATAAAGTTGCCTATGTTGTCTTATTTAACTATGCAAATAATCCTTCATCGCGAACGGCACATATTCATATTAACTGGGATACAGTAAAAGCTGGATTTTCTGCTACAGATAGCTTCCCGGTAACTAACATTCAACGGATTTCATTTTCAGGTTTCACGAGCCATTATAATAGTCAATCAGCCTTACCTTTAAGCCAGCCTGAAGATGGCTACATTCGTCTGACCAATTCAGTCGTAACTGGTACAAATGCAAAGTTAAATTTGAGCCGTGTGGTTGTTCCTCAGCACAATTATGGTATCTGTACGAGCTATGACGACCACTATGATTTAAATCCTCAGCGCTTAGTCAACAATATGGTGACTTTGGGATATAAGGGTTTGGTTAACCACTATTGTGGAATGTCACATTATCCTGAAATGACATGGAAAAGTGATATTAATAAATGGCAAATACCAGATACGTTGGTAACAGGTGAAGCGGTCGTTAACTCATGTACGCGTAAATGGCATGAGAAATATGCTCAGGCGTTACATAGCGCCAGTCTGCAACCCATCTTTGGGGTAAGCTTTGAAATGTATTCCTTGGGGGCTAATGAATATTGGGCTCAACGTGACTGGAACAGTAATTTGGGTAAAACAGGCTATCAACCACCGAGCTATTTTTTTAGTTTAAGTCATCAGAATGCTTTGGCATATCTACGTAAAGTCTTTATTGAATTTGCAGATGCAATGGTAGTAGGGGGATGTGATGTAAACATGCAGATTGGTGAACCTTGGTGGTGGTATAACACCGATACGAATCTACCTTGTGTATATGACTATCCAACAAAACTAGCCTTTAATGCAGATACAGGTTTATATGCACCAGATTTGGGAACAATCTATGAAGCAATGAATAAAACAGGAACGCCATATGATGAGTTTAAAACATGGCTCAGAAATAAATTAGGTCAAACCTGCCAAGACATTCGCACGGTCATTAAAGCGAAATACTCCGCTGCCAAAGTTAGCCCCCTTATTTTCTTTCCTTCTATTCAATCTCCGATTCAGACTTTAGCCACTTATATTAACTATCCAAGCCAACATTATTCATATCCTAATTTTGATTATATGATGACAGAAGCTTATGACTGGCTATTGGAAGCTCGTTTAGACTTAGCACATCAGGCAGTTTCACAAATACCTATACAAGGACTAGGCTATCCTGCCAATAAAGTCATTTACTTATCAGGGTTCGTTCCTGATGCATCTATTGCCTATATTTATGGATTTGATAAAACCAAGCCATATCGAACGCCCATTTGGCAACGAATTTTTGGTGACATGAAAAACAATGTTTCCTTAGGTTTAATGAAGCAATTTATTTGGGCCTATCCACAGGTTATGTTTGATTCAATTACGATCGATACTACTCAGGCTCCAAATGGCTTCTTTGTTGAAAATACGCTGTATTCGCCAATTAGTGATAACACACCATATCCACCAGATATTTACCTCTAAGTAAACATAACCCTTTTATAAAATAAGTGATTTGATAAGAAAACCTCTTCAAGTAAGAGGTTTTCTTCTTTTTGAAACTGAAGCTTGCTTAGACGTACCTGACTGGCTATGCTGTGATAGATTGTCATGAAAGCCAATTTTAATTTAAGCAAAATTAAGCTCTTGTATTACTGTTACATAATCTATTTTGCTCGACTATAAATACCGAATGATTTAAAGGAAACCCAAAGATGAAATCTCGTGCAGCTGTCGCCTTTGCCCCAGGAAAACCTTTAGAGATTGTTGAAGTTGATGTTGCACCACCTCAAGCGGGTGAAGTTTTAATAAAAATTACCCATACAGGGGTATGTCATACCGATGCTTTTACATTATCTGGTGATGACCCAGAAGGTGTGTTTCCTGCCATTTTAGGTCACGAAGGTGCAGGTGTTGTAGTTGAAGTGGGTGAGGGCGTAACAAGCGTTCAGCCGGGTGATCATGTTATTCCACTGTATACAGCTGAATGTAAAGAATGCTTATTCTGTAAATCTGGAAAAACCAACTTATGTGTTGCAGTACGTGCTACACAAGGTAAAGGTGTCATGCCAGATGGAACCACACGTTTTTCTTATAATGGTGAGCCGATTTACCATTACATGGGTTGTTCAACCTTTAGCGAATATACAGTGGTGGCAGAAGTATCTTTAGCAAAAATCAATCCTGAAGCGAATCACGAGCAAGTATGTTTACTTGGATGTGGTGTGACGACTGGTATTGGAGCAGTGCATAACACAGCAAAAGTACAAGAAGGTGACTCTGTTGCTGTATTTGGCTTAGGTGGTATTGGTTTAGCTGTTGTACAAGGTGCACGTCAAGCGAAAGCTGGGCAAATTATTGTAGTAGACACCAACCCAGATAAATTTGAACTTGCTAAGCAATTTGGTGCTACAGATTTCTTAAACCCTAAAGATTATGATAAACCGATTCAACAAGTCATTGTAGAAATGACAGGCTGGGGTGTTGACCACTCATTTGAATGTATTGGTAACGTCAATGTAATGCGCTCAGCTTTAGAGTGTGCACATCGTGGTTGGGGACAATCAGTCATTATTGGTGTTGCTGGTGCAGGTCAAGAAATTTCGACTCGTCCATTTCAGCTAGTTACCGGCCGTAAATGGTTAGGTACTGCTTTTGGTGGGGTAAAAGGCCGCTCACAACTTCCAAAAATGGTCGAAGATGCAATGAAAGGTGAGATTCAACTTGAACCATTTGTAACGCATACTATGCCTCTTCAAGACATTAATACTGCTTTTGATTTAATGCACGAAGGTAAATCAATTCGCACAGTCATTCATTTCTAAATGAAATAAAAAAGGGCTGTAATTCAGCCCTTTTTTACAACTTATGATTTTATATGTTAAATGGCATTACCGCACATGTCAGTTGTACCCTGAGGATAGTTAAACTGTAGCGCATTACGGTCAGTGATAAGCTCATTAAACAATTCTTGTCCAAATAATTGATTAGAATATACTGATATACTGCTTGCTACAGAAAAACTTATATTTTCAAGAGGCGCAGGTAAAGAAGATTGATAACCTTGATCAACACCATTAAAAATGAAACCGACTTGTCTAGTATTCTGATTAATATATATTCCTAAACGTTGGTATTCCTGTGTATTATTTGTCATGTTTTGACTCTTGTAGTAGGAGTGATCAGGTCCACTATTATCGCTAACTCGATAAGCCACTGAATAACTTAATCTAGGAGGGTTTTCACCAAAATCTGGATCATAAGTTCCCATTTCAAACCCATAGCTTGATCTAACTGAATAACCGTTATTTGTTACGCCAGTAAAATAAATACTAGACATATAAGCATTGTTTTCAAAACCTGAGTTAACAAGCGTTATTGTTGGAATTTTAAACTCCATTTCAAATGCAATAATACCTGTGTGAGGTATCGTTAAATCTCCAATGTCATTAGACGAATTAAGACTCGCTTTACTTCTAGCTACATAATCTATGTAGCCATACTCACTTTCTGGCCTAGGCTCTACTTTTAGACTAAATTTTTGACCTGTTATCGATGGAAATATACTCAGAGGAACATATCCAGGATTTTCATTACTCCAAACATCATAGTCTTGTTGTGTGGCATCAAAATTGTATTGACAGACAGGGGCAGAATTAAGGGAATTCGTTTGAGCTAATAGCATCTGTGGTGCTAATTTTTCATTTTTTACAGATGATGAACTGCTTTTAGATGCGACTTTTCGGTTAGCTTCATTAAGCGGTCTGGTACTTGTATTGTCAGAAGATACTTCATACATTGCCCAACATAATGTAATAGCGCTAACAGCAATTATGCCTATTTTTTTCATAAATATTCCTATTAAGTTAAGTATTAAATTTTTAGAAAGTAGCGATAAAGTAAAATTTATTATTAATTTTTAAATATTTGAAATTATTAGGTTTATAAACTATTGAACATGATTAATCATATTCAATAGTTACAGTAGCCATTGCACGTACTTTACCAGCAGTCACATTTGCGGCTGTTTGATAGTAGCGAGCAGTCATCGGTATGTTATATTGAAGTGTCTGGTTAGAGGACAATGTACCTAAAGCGAGCTTATCGCCTTTTTTGATGACCTGATTCTTATTTTGATAGTTCCACAATAATTGTACACCCACACCATTGGCTTTTTCAGATGCAGCAGCTGTATTAGTTAAAACCTGATTGTTTGTGCCGTCTTGTGTAAAGTCATAAGTTAAACTAATGAGGTTTTTCTCTTCATAACCCGTTGGGTTAATACCACCATTACAAAGAATGTTCATATCAAAAGTTTGTTCGCCTTGAGTAGAACCAACGCCTTTGAATCCAGCCTTTGTAACTGTAGGAAGCTGTACTACCTTGTTAATATTCCCTTGAATTTCACATGAAGAGGATGCAATGGTAATCGCATTAGCATTAACAGTACTTGTTAAGAATGGTTGATTTGGAAAACCGCGGACATAATAGCTACTATATCTACCCGGTACTAACGTTCCAGAGCCAGTTTGTGGAGCAATTTTAATAATTTCCACCACAAAATAACCAGATCCTAAATAACGAGTACCAGATATTCCACCACGTACATAAGGATAATAGCCCGAGAAATTCGTATTATTGTCTGCTTCACGATAGAGGCGAATACCAATACCCGGAATGTTCGTGGTATAGATGCTATTACCTAAAGAACTTAAAGGGTAAGATTGGGTTAATTCAGCAATTACTGTATCGTAATTATCGCATAGGCGCGCTTCAGTGGAAGTACGGTTAATAGGAAAAGTCGCTTTTCTTAAAACTGCCCCGACTTGGTCACTAGGGCGTACAACAACACGCCCTACAGACATAAGGACATCATTTGCCTCATAATTATATATACGACATGCAGCATTAGCCTCACCATACACACCAAGGCCAGCCGTAAATAAGAAACTTGTTAATAATATTCTTTTCATTTGCAGACAGCCTCAGTCATTACCATGCTTTGTTGCTTATTTTGCAACTGATTACTAATGTTGTACTCAACTGAACAACGTTCATTGCTTTCGTCACCCCATTTCACATAGAGACGATCTTGAGCAAGTGGAGTACGTAAGTAAATCATACTACCTTGTGCAACAATACCGACAGCTTCATCTTTCTGATTAAATACTTGAGCTGCAAACGGTAAGCTGTTGCCATCTACAGTTTTACTATTAATGTAAACTGCATAACCAGTTTTAGTCGCAAAATCTACTTTAGCAATTGCACCAGCAAAAGGTGCAATACGTTGACTTGTTTCTTCAAGTTCTACTTCGCTCGACATTTCTTGTGGGTCAAGGGTAATGTCATTAAGACGGTACGGAGTAACATAAGGAACTACCGCATAACCCGCTTTATTCACGCTCAAACCAACAGCATTATTAACTTTTGCTCCGGCAGCTTCTGGCGCATGCACAAGTACCATCGTTTGGCCTTGTTCAGGTCCAAATAAAATACCTTCTGAGTGTGCAACCACACTACCAGTTAAGCTAACCATTGCTTGTTGGTAAGAATCAGCCACACTATAGGAACCACCAACAGTTGTATAGTTAGTACGATAACGACCATTTACGTTAAATGATGGATTCGCATAATCCTGATGCGACATTGAAGCGCCGTAACTAAAGCGATCCCCAACCATTCCACTTGCACCAACAGTACGACTGTCTTCAGAAGCAGTAACGTTGACGTTAACTGAATTCTTTTTGAAATCAATCGGGAACGATAATGTCATTAAATATTCAGTAT
Organism: Acinetobacter oleivorans DR1; assembly: GCF_000196795.1. NCBI lineage: Bacteria > Pseudomonadati > Pseudomonadota > Gammaproteobacteria > Moraxellales > Moraxellaceae > Acinetobacter > Acinetobacter oleivorans. The sequence goes on along the minus strand of NC_014259.1, from coordinate 2,107,835 downwards.
CGTGTGTTTGATTCGTTGAGCCATATTCAACTTTACGGTTAATTGCAGATAAACCATAAGTTAAGCCATGGAAATTATTACTATAACCAAGCTGATATTGCTTAGTACTTTCGCTACGGTTCCAATAGTCAACCCACGAACCTACTACATAGAAGTTACCCCAACCTTCAGGTAAACCTTGGTTCAAGGTAATTTGGAATTCGCTACGTTGGCGACCAGCAGAGTAGGTATTAATACCTTTTTCTTCAAAATCACGGATAAGTAGAGCATCACGTAATTTGTAGAAGTTTTCTGTTGAGTAACGATAGGCTGCTAATGTTAAGTTTGTGTTGGTCGGAGTAATTAGCTTGCTATAACTTAAACGGAAACTTTGCCCCGATTGTGAAGACTGTTTTTCAAACTCAGCTTCAGAATGTGTAACGTCAAGTGCAATCGCACCAATTGGCGTAGCAAAAGCAGCACCCAACAATACAGCGGCATAATTTTCTGTAGCTTGTATGCCTGTATAACCTGTTAGGTAGTTGTTAATACCTTGCTGGTATTTACCTTGAACTACCCAAGGATCGAGATCAATATCCTGATCGCGGAACTGACCTACAGTTAATGAATAACGATTCATGCCAGGACGTAGCATCTGCACAACAGATGCGTAAGGCACAGCAAACTTTTGTATCTCACCATTTGCTTCAATAACAGTAACTTCAATCTCGCCACCAAAACCAGTAGGGTAAAGGTCATTAATTTCAAAGTTACCTGGTGCTACCGTTGTTTGATAAATAAGTTGACCTTGTTGACGAACTTCAATTTTTGCATTGGTTTTGGCATTACCACGAATACGCGGAGCATAACCAAGCATACTATTTGGTAACATACGATCATCACTTGAGAAATCGATACCACGATAACCATATGAGTCAAATATTTCGCCGTTTGTAAAGCTATCACCTAAGGTTAAAACACCACGGTATTTAGGAAATGCGCGCTGTAAGTAAGTACTTGTTTCTTCGTAACTTGATTTAGATTGATTTTCGGCAGGGGTGTCTTGCCATTGCCATTGACCATTATGACGTAATTGCCAACCGCCTAAATTTAGTCCAGCAGTTACGCCCATAAACGCATTTGTTGTTTCGCTTTGGTCATTAGACTGAGTAAATGTTTTGTAAGCACTGCCGTTATAAGATAAAAAGGCAGCATTAATCCCTCGATCCCATAGACTTGGGTCGACATAGCCTTGCGCATTTTTTTGCAAAGCAACTTGTGGAATCGAGATATCTACACGTAAGCGAGAGTTATCAAACTCATAAAATGCATTTTCAACCCACTCTTCAATTTTGTAACAACTACTATTTTCTTTTTGAAGAGAAGCGTGTTGCGCTAAAATCTCTTGTTTTACACCATATTCAGCAAGAGTATTTCCTGTAAAGCAGGTTACAGCATTTTTATTTGATTCTAATGCTTTAAAGAACATACGACGTTTGCCAAACCATTGGCCATTTACATAAACGTCAACATTATATTCGCCTGGTAAAACAGGGTTCCCGTATTTAAAACGAGAAATATCAACTTTTTGAGCATCGCCAATTAAAAAAGCAGAATCAAATTCAGCTTCTACAGGAGCACTCGCGACTGTTTCTTCAGCGTGCACGAATACAGGCATTGTCATTGTGACAACACCAGAAGCCAAGTAGTAACAAATATGGCGTTTTAATAATTTATAAGATTCTTGCCTTTTTTTTGGCATAGCTAAGTCCGCCTACTCACATAATAGGTGCTTAAATTTATTAAAAAGATAAATCTGATTACTGAAGTTTTATTTGGTGTTCGACTCGACCACCATAGTCATTGACATTCATAAAACTCATATCTTGAAGATTGCCATTCTTAAGCTGAACAGACTCTTCAGAAAAAGGTTTAATCATTAAACCTTGAGGTAATAAATCAACTTTTTTATCACCTGCCTTTTGGTAAACAGAAGTCATCGTGATATGAAAAGGAGTTGGGTTTTTTACCGTTAAGTTTTGACCAGATTTAACCCATTGAAGCTTATCAGCTGCTAAATTCGCATCGTCTTTAATCGAAGCTGGTCGATAAAAGAATTTAATACGTGAGCGAATTGCTAATTGCAGGAAATTATCAGGCGTCGTATTTTCAGTTTTTGAAGTTGGTCTTGGAGGAATATCCAAAACGTTTAACCACAAAACTGTTTCTTGCTTCTGATTTAGCTGAGAAGCTGTTGGCAGAGCAGTAATACGAAGGGTCTGACTTTTTGTAGCCTCAACACGAGAAATAGGTGGAGCAATCATAAAAGGTACTTTTGATTGGTCCGGAGTGCTTTTTGAGTCGCCTTCATCAAGCCATGCTTGAACAAGTGCTGGTTTTGAACCGTTATTACTAACTTGTAGTGTAACTTCGCGAGCATCCGAAGGATAAATCACACGAGTGCCATGAATTACAATTTCTGCTTGAGTAGCAGGTGCAACAACTGCTGAAGCAAATGCCAAACCTAACAAAAAATTATAACTGTTCAATTTCATTTCAGAATTCTCAACCAACAAAGATTCGGGAAAGCGTCACAAAAAGAGGGTTTCCATGTAAACATAGAAACCCTCTCATCCATCAATTATTGATAGATAATTGTGTATTGAACAGAAGTGTTTACTTTACCAGCAGTAGAAGCGCCAGTTGCATAGTATTCAGCATAGTAGTTAAGGTCTGCGCTACCAGCTGCAGCTACGTCAACCCATTGAGAGTTAGCTTGAGCACCGTTTGCACCAGCAGCAAGAACTGGGATGAAGTTGTTGTTGCTACCTAAAAGTTGAACGTTAACGTTTTTAGCACCAGTAGCGTCTTTGTTAAGTAAACGACCAGTATTAAAGTCAACGTTAGCACCTGGTTCGAAGTAAGTAGCTACTTTACCTTCAGAACAGTTAGCTAATTTAATTTGGAAAGGAGTACGACCAGCAACATCCCCAGCAACAGCTAAAGTTTGCTTAGAAACAGTTGGAAGAGTAACTGTGAAGTCTTTACCAGCTGGAGTAACGATGTCACAAGTTTTGTCTGTAACTAAACCATTAATTGTAATTGTACCATCAGCAGCTTGAGCATTCGCAATCCCTACAACCGAAAGAGCAGCGATCAAAGCAAGTTTTTTCATAGTGTTTTCTCAAAAGTCTGGATAAAAGTTTATTTCCTTACTTTTCCAGTGTTTGACATCTTGAAAAGTAATGCGGCGATATTAACACTTCTTAAACAAAATGCAAACTAGATCACATTATTTTTTCATAATAAAAATTAAATCACACTAAAAATAAATACTTAAAGACTACCTTTTACAGGCTATATAGCTGTTTATAAATAATTTTTGTTTTTTCGAAAAAAGAAGAGATACAGAAATAAGCAAGTTACATAAGAACACTATGTAAATAAGAAAGAATTGAACAAATTATGTGAAAAATAAGCTTAAATTCTTACAATACAATTATATAGAATAATTTATGCATATGTATATAGAAAAAACATACAAATAGTCATTTTTTATGAAAAAAGAGCGACTCATCATTTAATTCATCAAAATGTGCGATGAAGTCGACAAATCACTCTTAAATCATACTTATTGTAGGAGTAGCCTCAAAAGCTACGCCTTATTAAGTTAGTGATAGTTGATAACCACCACTTTGCGATTAGAACCTATACTTTCAATGCTAGTGTCCATTTTCTCAGTATGTTGAGCTAAGTTAGAAAGACTATTTTTATTTAAATATTCACTATCAAGTTTAATATTTAAATTGTTTACCTCAACACATTCTATCTCGCTATGCTGTGTTGAGCATGTATCTTCAACAATATTTCCTCTTATCATTATTGTGTTATTTGCATAACAAAATAATGTGGAAGTGGAAAGCACCATCAGAATAAGAAGTTTAAAAATATTATTTTTCATTTTATATACCTATTTATAAAATAGTTTATATATATTTGATACAATATTTTTAATTCAAAAACAATCATTAAGTTTAAATCAAGAAAAATTATTAATTTTCATGTGATATAAATCACATTAACCATTTTAAATAATGTAATAGTTAGAATTCTTAAATTATATTAATCCATGTAATTATTTAAAAATAAAATCATTAATTTAAATTATTGATATTTATGTAATTTTTAAAATTAAAGATTAACAAAAAAAACAGATAATTATAAAATCACCCAATAATATACGATTAAATATTTAATAAATATGTAATTTATTAATTTGATTCTATTATTTATATTTCAAAATTACTACAGAGAAATGAGATACCAATTTTATTTAAAATGTGACTAATTTAACTTTATCAGAAATAAATTAAAAATTAATTACACCTTATTTATTAAAAATTATTACGCACCGCAAACATATTGAAACCCATCACACTTTTTTAATATATTGAGGCGTAAAATATATTTTTCTAACTACAATTTAAATATGTACGATTTTTTAAGGCTGAACAATATTAATTAGAGATATGAGTTAGAGAAAAGCGTAGCAGTGTTTAAACGCGACATCTTTAAAAATTATTTAAAAGAAGTGCGCTATTTGAGATAAAAGCATAATGAATATTCATCTAGCTTTAGAGTTAAAGAAGTTTAGTCGTAGGTTTGTTTGCAGACAGACAACATTTAGTTAAGTTCTATAAGTACTATCCAAATAAAAAATACTCACTTTAACAACGTCGTCATCAAGCTTATTTCGGCCATCTACTAAAGCTTCAAGCTGCATTTCAGCGAGTACTAAGATAGCTGATCGTATATTTTTGCATTTTGGAAGTTATGTTTGCCTGAAATAATTGTTGATAAAACAACACTAGCATTGAAAAATGATGAAATATAAACATTTCCAATCCTGCTATTTTTGCGTAAACAATTGAAAATAAATAATAAATTAAATTGGCATAAAAGCTGCTCAATGCAAGTGATGAAAGTGGAATTATCCTAAGGAATCCGTATGTCACTTGTAGTAGATAAAAAAGAAAATTCTAAAGAATTTGTAAAAAACATCCTGTCTGAAATTTGGGTCACTCGATGTCCAGTACCTACAGCAACAGGTATTTCATTAAAACGCGGTACTTTAGTTAAAAAGTTTGAAAAGCACGGCATTGATGTTGCCGTCTTGCAAGATGCGCGTAAAGGTTTATCGGTTCATCATTTTGATCACCAATTGCCAGCTTTGTTCCGAGAAGGTGGAAATGTACCTGCATTAGCTGCACGCTCTGAAGGCGCGCCAAGCCGACTCATTGGATTGACTTGGATTGATGAGTGGCAAGTCATTATTGTGCGACCTGATTCAGATATTAGCCAGCCAGAGCATTTAAAAAATGCGAAAGTTGCTTTACCAGAATACGCTGACAAACGTGCTGGCAGTATTTTTAGAGCCATGTCATTGCAAGGTATTCGTGGTGCTTTACAACTTGCCAATCTCACTTTCCGTGATGTGAATTTTATTGAAGTACCTGAGCGTGCTGGATCTAAAGAAAATCGTGATGCGAGTACATATTGGTCAGGCCTAGATGCATTAATTACAGGTGAAGTTGATGCTGTGTATGTAAAAGGAGCATCTGCTGTTGAAGCTGCAACTAAACGTGGCCTAAAAGTTGGAATTGATTTAGATAAATTTGAAGATGTGACTTCTCGTGTTAATAACGGCACACCTCGCCCAATTACCGTCCATGAAGATCTATTAGAAGATCACTTTGATGTGGTAGTCGATTTTCTTGAAGAGTTATTCGATACCGCAGATTGGGCACAAGATCACTTAGATGAGGTCTTGGTCATTCTAGAAGATGAAACGATTGCAGGGGCAGAAAGTGTTGCGACAGCCTATCGAAATAATTTTCATAAGTCTTTACATCCGTCATTAAGTGAAGAGCGTTTAGAGCTTTTAAAACAACAAAAAGATTTTCTTTGGTTGCATGGCTTCTTAGAGCGCGACGTCGATATTGAAACATGGGTAGATCATCGTCCCTTACTCGAAGTTTTAAAACGTCGTCAAAATAAAAAATTTTAAAGAGGATTTGATCATGACAACACTTATTCAAACGCCATTGTCTCGTGAACTCAATGACTTTATCGAATTGAACCGTGAAAAAGCTGAATTTGCTTTTGAAGTATTCCGTGAAACAAGAACAATTACTGCAAACGGAACAGTTAATTTTGTTGAACGTGGACCTGAAAATACCTTAGCCACTTTTAACTATGCAGGGCCGTGGTCTAAAGATAAAAAAAGCAAAGTATTGGTGGAGACAATTGATGGTGAAGTTCTACTGGGAAGAAAAAGTGCAGGTGGCCGCTATAACAAGCTTTTTAAAGAGCATGCAGATGTCACCACAATATCTCATGTACACGCGCCGAATTTAGGTGCTTGGGCTCAGACCCATCGTACTTTACCGATCCGTTATGTGCCTGTTCAGCGCTTTCATTTGTTTAAAGAGTTGCCGATTTACATTGATCGCCGTCAAGCTGAAGTGGATTTTATTTTAGATCAGCTCAAAGTTGATATTGAACATCGGGCCATCTTGGAGGCCAATGGCGGAGCGACTGTATGGGGACGCCAAGGACTACAGGAAACTGCTGAATTTATTTTATTGCTTGAAGAAGGAGCTCAAATTCAGCTGCTCGCTGAATTAGTCGGTGGCAGCCGAGAATACGGGCAAGGGGTTTTACATCAGCAATGGAAAATGAGCGGATTGACTGAAAAAGCAAAATCGCTGGGCTTACTTCCCCTGAATTAGATAAAGATTTAAAAAATAAAGATCGAGAATACTATGGCTGTAAAACTTTTATGGTATCTCACTTCTCCAGATGGACCATATCCTTGGTTGGAATCTGGGCGGTGGGATACCGATTATGAACACTTGCAACAGATTGCGATTACCGCAGATCGACTTGGTTTTTACGGTTCACTCATGGGTACAAGTGAGTATGAAACACTTGCTGTTGCTGCAAGTTTAATTCCATTTACTGAACGTTTAAAGTTTCTGGTTGCTCAACATCCCGGAGAAGTTCAGCCAGCAGTTTTGGCAAAATATGCGCAAACTTTTGATGCATTTTCTAAAGGGCGTTTGTTATTTAATGTCGTTAATGGAAATGATAAGGGTCTGGCAGCTTTAGGCATTCACTATACTCATGATGAACGTTATGACTTTAGTAAAGAATACTGGAATGCATTTCAACAAAACTACTTAGGTGATACCTCTGGATTTGAGGGCGAGTTTATTAAAATTGCTCCACGATTAGAGGGCGGATCTCCAATGTCCAAATGGCGTGGTCCAACTCAAAAACAAGGTGTTCCTTTGTGGGGAGCAGGAACTTCTGCCAAAGGCGTTCAGCATTCTGTTGAATTGCTAGATGTATATTTAAGTTTTGCGAATACACCGCCGTTACTTGGAGAAAAGTTTAGCAAGGTTACGGCTGAGGCAGCAAAAATTGGCCGAACTTTAGAATTTGGGACTCGATTACAAATTATTGTTCGGGAAACAGAAGAAGAGGCTTGGCAATATGCTCAGTCGTTACTTGACAAAATTGATGTAAATTATGCAATCGAAGCTGTTAAACGACAGCTTCCTCCAAATGAAAGTTTTGAGAGTTATCAAAGTAACAACCCATCTATTCAAAAAAACTTAGAACAATTACGGCGAGGTGTTTTGCCTCAAGCTAAAGATTTTGAAATTTATCCTAATGTTTGGACTGGCCCATCTTTATTTGGTTTCGATATTTTAAACCCAGCCGCAGGAACTGCCTTAGTGGGTAGTGCTGAAAATATTGCCAAACGGATTAAAGAATACGAAAGCTATGGTGTATCAGCCTTTATCTTGTCTGGTTTCCCTTTGATTGGAGAAGCTTATCGGGTAGCAGACTTATTATTTCCATTATTAGAGCTAGATCATGGTTTTGAGTTACCTAAGCTAAATAGAAATTCATCCATTGATTCCCTCTTGAATCAAGAAGTCGTGGTTTAAGGGAGAAGGTATGAATAAAATTACACGTAGGGAACTCATTAAACAGACTGGATTAGGTGTTGGTGCTTTTGCTGCCATTAGCCTTATAGGATGTTCTAAACCCGACTCTTCATCGTCTGAAAGCGCTACTGCTGCTCCCCCCCAAAATGATACGCCGAAAAAAGGTGGTGTGATCAAAATTGGAGTGATTAATGGTAACCAAGCAGGCAATTTAGATGCACATAAACCTATTGGTATGTCCAGTGCGTTTAGAGGCTGGCCTTTATATGCAAAGTTATGGGAATGGGGCAGAGATATTCAGCCAAAACTTGCCCTTGCTGAATTTGCTGAGCCCAATAATGACGGAACCAAATGGACCATTCGCTTAAAAAAAGGACTCGAATTTCACCACGGTAAAACCATTACAGCCGATGATGTTATTTTCTCTTTACGGCGCTTAACCGACCCCAAACTTGCCTCACCATTTGCAGCTTATCTTTATTCTTTACAAAGAGATGCAATTAAAAAACGCGATGTATACACCGTTGAAATTCCTTTTTCTCAAGGAAAGGGATTGGTTGCTTTACCAGAAGCATGGATGAGCTGGGGTGGCATTGTTCCTACAGATTATGACCCAGTTAAAAATGTAGTCGGCGCTGGTCCCTTTAAGCTGGAAAGTTTTACACCCGGTCAGCGTTCACGTTTTGTACGTTTTGAAAATTATTGGAAAGAAAATCAACCTTATGCTGATGCAATAGAAATTATAGATTTTAAGGATCAGACAGGGCGTCTTGCTGCTTTGCAATCAGGTCAAATTGATATTGCCTCTGGGGTAAGTGCTGAGCATATTGCTTTAATTCAATCTAATAAACGGCTAAATCTAGTTTCATCGGAAACCGATGCTTGGCAATCATTTGATATGAATACGTCTAAAGCACCGTTCAATGATCCTCGGGTACGACAAGCTTTTAGATTGATTGCTAATAGAGATGATTTAGTTAAACGGGCTTTAGCTGGGCAAGGACGAGTTGCAAATGACCTTTATTCTTTTAGCGATCCTGTATATGACCACAGTATTGCTCAGCGCAAGCAAGATTTAAATAAAGCAAAATCGCTACTCAAAGAAGCTGGTTTTAATAACAGTTTAACAGTCGATTTATATACAGGCCCAGATAGCAATGCCGCATTAGTTTTTGCTCAACATGCTGCTCAGGCTGGTGTCATTGTTAATGTTAAACAGGTTGAAGCTGCTACTTTTGCGGATGCTTTAAAACAAGATTGGGCATTTAGTACAGGCTCGAATGTTTCGCGTCCTTTCTTATTAACAGTCTTGCAAATTGATGGACCGGGTGCGGCAAATAATAAAACTCGTTTTAAAAATGAGCGTTTTACCGAACTAGTGCATGCAGCATTGCAACAACCCGATTTGGAAAAACGAAAAGTTCTTGTACATGAAGCACAGCATATTCAACATGAGCAAAGTGGTTTACTCATTTGGGGCTTTAATAATGTCCTGGATGCACATTCGAACCAAATTGGTGGTGTAACGCCCGATCGCACAGGCTTTGCTGCGTGGCGTACAGATGAATTCTGGCGTAGAGGGTAACCAATATGACAATTCAATCCAGCAAAATAGAAGCATCCATTCAACAACCAGCAATTGCCAAGTCATTTGAGTTTCCTGCATGGTTACCTTGGTTTTTGACACGTTTAGTGTCAGGGGTATTGGTTGTATTTGTTATTAGTCTCATTGTTTTTATTGCGACACAAGCACTTCCATCTGACCCGGCTCGTGTCATTTTAGGACCAGAAGCACCTGAAGCAACGGTACAAATACTTCGTGAACAATTGGGATTAAATGATCCGATATTGCTTCAATACTGGCATTGGTTGAGTCAATTATTACAAGGTAATTTTGGACGCTCGATTGATTCCAATGTGCCTGTTTTAGAAATTATTCAGAATTATTTTGGTAATACAGTTGCACTCACGAGTCTCGTGATTGTTGTTACTGTACCGCTTTCAGTCGTGTTAGGTGTGTGGCTCTCGCTTCATCGCGATAGCAAACTCGACCGTATTATTGTCTCTAGCTCTATTGTGTTTAAAGCGGTGCCAGGGTTTGTTATTGCAATTTGGTTAATGATGTTTTTCTCAACATCGGTTTTACACATATTGCCAGCCGCATCGTTGCTGATTCCTAATGAGTCGCCTTATAGCCAACTAGAGTTTTTAATTTTACCAATTTTAACTTTAGCTTTATCACTCATTCCATATCTGATGCGTTTAGTACGTGGTTCCATGATTGATGCTCTAGAGTCGGAATATGTAACCTCTGCGCGACTGCGAGGTATTCCTGAGCGCCGGATTATTTGGAAACATGTTTTACCAAATGCATTGGTTCCTGTGGTGCAGGGTACAGCATTGACCATACGAGTTTTGCTGAGTGGTGCTCTCATTATTGAGGTGGTTTTCAGTTACCCCGGTATTGGTAATGCACTTAATGCAGCAATCGAAATGAGGGATATCCCGACTATTCAAGCAATCGTTTTATTGCTCACCATTTGTGTGGTGGTTGTTAATTTAATTGCAGATTTAATCACGACTTTACTCACACCAAAAATACGAACTGCAAAAAGACATAAAGCACGTTCGCCAGGCCGACGTCAGGCATTACGTTTATGGAAATCTGGCCGACCAATTACTGTAAAACCTGTCGATCGTCGCAATGCTTTAAAGAATATTCAGCAAGGAGGTGGGAAATGAGCTCACTTCATTGGTACCAAAGAAACTTTTTTCAAACACTAATTCGTGAAAGACAAGTACGTTTTGGATTTGTAGTCACAGCCCTAGTTTTGATTTTCGCACTGGTTGGACCGTTATTTGTTGCATTTGAACCTACGGCATTGGTCGGCATGACTTATGGACCACCTGAAGGAAAATCATTTTTAGGTTATGACTATATTGGGCATGATGTTTGGTCACGTGTACTTGCTGGCGGTGCTTCAATTATCTGGATGACGCTGGCTGCCAGTTTGGTCGCATTAATTATTGGTTCTAGTTTAGGCATATTCGCTGCTTTTGCCCGAAATAAGATTGATCAGTTCGTAACTTGGCTGACTGATGTTTTTATGGCCTTTCCTGATCTTATTTTGGTCTTACTTATTGTTTCGATGTTAGGTCGACAGCCTTGGCTCATTGTTTTAACGGTTTCAATTGCTTTTATTCCTGGAGTCATACGTCTTGCGCGAAGCGTTGCACTTAATTTAGTGGAACAGGAATATATCGAAGCCGCCCGAATTCTTGGTTATTCAAAAACTTATATTTTATTTCGTGAAATTTTACCCAATATGTTGACGCCTTTACTCATTCATCTTGGTGTGATGCTGACATGGGCAGTGGGTATGTTATCTGGTTTGGCTTTTCTGGGTTATGGCGTGGCACCTCCAGCAGCAGACTGGGGACTCATGATTAATGAGAACCGTGCGGGTTTATTGGTTCAACCGTGGGCTGTGTTTGCTCCTGTCATTTTAATTGCTTTGTTTGCGCTCGGAACGAATGTATTGGCTGAGGGTGTTGGACGTGCAGCAGCTCGGATTGAGGAAAAATAAGCATGGCAAATACATTTAAAAATACAGTATTGACCGTAACAGACTTAACCGTGGCATTGGTAAACACTGGCAATCACATCGTTTCTAATATTTCATTTAGCTTACGAGAAGGTGAAGTTCTAGGGTTGGTCGGAGAGAGTGGTTCGGGTAAAACGACATTATCGAGCGCCTTATTGGGCTATGCACGACATGGTGCCAAGATTATTCAAGGGACTATTGAACTGGATGATGAAGATATTCTCAGTTTAGATGATCATGCTTTACGTCAGGTTCGTGGCTATAAAATTAGTCATGTCGCTCAAGATCCTGGAACGGCACTCAACCCAGCATTAAGTATTGGTCAACATTTATTTGAATTATTAGAAGTCCATCAAGCACAGTTATCGAGCGCTGAAAAATACCAAAAAGTAGCTAAAATTTTAGATGAAGTGGGGTTACCTCATGATGAGCTATTTCTCAAGCGTTATCCCCATCAACTTTCAGGTGGACAGCAACAACGAATTTTATTGGCCTTGGCATTCTTGCTACAGCCACGTTTGATTGTTTTAGATGAGCCAACCACCGCCTTAGATGTGACGACGCAGACATTGGTGTTGAACATCATTCGTAAATTATGCCGTGAATATAATGTTGCTGCTATTTATGTATCGCATGATTTAACGGTTGTAAAAGACATTGCAGATCGGGTGATTGTTTTATATTCAGGGCGAATTGCTGAAGATGCGGTATTAACACAACTATTTGAAACCCCTAAGCATCCTTATACGCAAGGTTTACTTAATGCCATTCCCGATGTGGCCATTCGTAAATATTTATCTCCCATTGAAGGACATGCACCTTCACCAACTGAACGTCCAGCGGGGTGTGCTTTTGCAGTACGTTGTACTTTCGCCACAGATATATGCCGTCAAAAACAACCTGAATTAACTCAATTAAAAGATGAGTTTGACCCGCATTTTGTTGCTTGTCACCATTCGGATCATGTTGGCGTGATTACTTTTAAAGAGATTAATCATCAGGTTATTGAACGAGAAACCGATCGAGAAGCACTGCTAAAAGTTGAACATATTAATGCATGGTATGGGCAGCAACAGGCTCTTTTTGATATCTCATTTCAACTCAAAAAAGGCGAATGTTTAGCATTGGTTGGTGAGTCGGGTTCGGGTAAGACTACTTTATCACGTGTGATTGCTGGCCTGAATGAAAATGCAGATGGACAAATTACCTTAGCAGATAAAGTATTGTCATTGCGTGGACAACAGCGTCATTTACAGCAGCGACATAAACTGCAATATATCTTTCAAAACCCTTATAAAGCCTTAAATCCAGCGCATACGATTGGTCAGACATTAATTAAGGTCGTGCAGCATTTCTTTGGAGCATCTCGACAAGAAGCCATAGAAAAAGTCACACAGGTACTTAAACAAGTCTCTCTGCCTATACAAGTTCAAGAACTCTATCCTAGAGATCTATCAGGTGGAGAGCGACAACGTGTGGCTATCGCGCGAGCTTTGCTGTGCCAACCTGATGTTTTGATTTGTGATGAGATTACCTCTGCTTTGGATGTTTCAGTTCAGGCATCTATTTTAAAACTGTTACAAGATCTTCAGCAGCAAGGTGTGACCTTACTATTTGTGACCCATAACCTAGGGGTTGTTCGTGCAATCGCAGATCGGGTCGCCGTATTAAAAAATGGACATATTGTTGAATATGGTGAAACAGACCAAGTGCTTAGTCATCCTCAACATATATATACCAAAACTTTGCTTACCCATGCGCCAAGCTTGTTTAAAAACAACGTACTTGAAGTTAGCGCATAAAAAAGAACAGATTTTTCGGAGTTAAAAATGAACGATATTAACCAACACAGTTTTTTAGAATTAGGTAGCGTAAGACATATTCAAAGCGAGCAAGAAGCACTTGATATTGCAAAAGAGGTGGCAGATCAACTGAATCAATTTGCTCGAGATCCAAGTTATAACAAGACAGTACCGTATGATCAGGCGCGTTTAATTTCAGAAGCTGGTTTAACCGCGATAATTGTGCCTAAGCAATTTGGGGGCTTAGGTGCCAATATTTCAACATTGGTCAATGTGGTAAAAATTATTTCATCTGCCGATGGTGGTGTAGGGCAGTTATTACAAATTCACTTCACTATGTTCCGAGGAATTTTGACTGGCTATGACGATGAAATCCGTGATCAATTACTTGCCGATGTATTAAGTGGAAAACGTTTGGGCAATGCACTTGCAGAAGTGGGAGGCAAAGATAAATTTCAGCATAAAACACGCGTAGAACGAAATGCGGAAGGACAATTAATTCTAAACGGCAGTAAGTTTTATTCTACGGGCTCTTTACTCGCAGAATGGATTTCTTTATTCGCGGGTAGTGATGATGGACCAGTCTCAATTTTAATTCATCGAGATACACAGGGAGTAGAGTTGCTCGATGACTGGGATGCGATGGGACAAAATAATAGTGTCAGTGGCACTGTTAATTTTAAAGATGTAATTGTTGATGAACGTTATGTTGCTAAGCGAAATACGGGTGGTTTAGGCACTGTTTTACGTACGGGACTTACTTGGCCTCAGATTTTACACGCTGCAATGGACACAGGAATTGCGAAGGGCGCATTACAAGGCGGGATTGATTATTTACAACATCATGCTCGACCTTGGGTGGAAAGTGGCGTCGATTCACCTACACATGAACCTCATATTATTAAACAAATTGGTGAGTTTGCTGTTTTGGTCCGTTCGGCTGAAGCATTGTTAGATCGTTCAGCACAGATTTTTGAACAGCATTTGGCAAATGTAGAAGATGAAGACTTACAAACTGAACTGATTTTATCGGTTGCTGCTACACGAAGTCAGTCTGATCATGCATCTTTAAAAATTTCGAGTGAAATTTTTGGATTACTCGGCGCAAGTTCAACTTTATCGAAATGGAATCTAGACCGTTTCTGGCGTAACGCACGAACGCACACCACGCATGATCCAATTCGTTGGAGGCTATATCATGTTGGAAATTATTATTTAAATAATATTCCGCCAGGAGAATACAACTCAGTACTCCTGAAGAAACAGGCAGAAAATGTGACTAAATTTAGTAAATAACCCGAGTTCGAAAGTAAATATGATACTCGGAAACGTCATCTGCAACCTGCATGGTTTAAACAAGAGACTGTTTCTACGAGAGGTTTTAATAAATCCAAGAAAAGAACAGGTTTTGCAGGTGACAATGCCTTTGGTTACTTTGGGCGAAACCAAAGTAACTCCAGCTGAAAGCTAATCCTAAAATTGGATAAAACTCGATAAGACTCCGTTAAAATAATTGTTTTTAAAGAGATTAACATTACCGATGCTAACTACTACGATAGTTTACGGTTACTTGAATTTGGATGCTAAAAATAAAAAGGTTGTCATCAAGACAACCTTTTTTATTTTGAAGTATTAAGCCACTTGAGCTTGAATAGAAATATCTTGTGCAAGCCATTCACGAACATTAATTTGTGCAGGAATAAAGTTCCAGCGATAGAGAAAATCACTCAAGTCTTGTAAAGCAATAATAGAGATTTCATCAAAGTTAGTGTTCAGTTTCAGATGTGCATCTGCACCGTATGCCGCATGAACCCATTGCTCACTACTATTACATTCTTTTGCCAAATAACGATGGGTTTCATCGGCATGTGCATGGGCCCATTGTTCTGCTTGTAAAACAGCATCGACAATTGATTGGGCTTGCTCTGGATATTGTGTTAGAAAATCTTCATCAACAGTCAGCGTTCTTGGTGTTCCATTATTGGAACGTAGAATAGGGTCTGGATGTGAGCCAATATCAATAATGGTATGCAGGGCGAAATCATGGGCAATTTGCGCAGCATGTGCACCTTTTAGAAAAATGGCATCGACATCACCTTTAATTAATGCCACGATCTCCGCACTTGCATTAATTTTGTTGCGATTGCCATAAAAACTAGAATCATTTTCTTCAGGCTGTTGTTGTTGGGCGGCTAAAATGTCTGCTCGTAAACAATCAACCAACTCAAGATCACTTACCTTCAAATTTACGGTTTTTAATGAATTTTCTAAACCACGAATCGCCTGTGCACGTGAGAAATCAATAATTGCATCTTGATTCAGTGGAATACCAAAACGTTTGCCTTTTAAGTCTGCAACAGTTTTGATGTTTGAATCATAGCGTGTTAACAACAATTGAACTTCATCAGCCCAAGATAAGCCAATCACTTTGGTTTTTTGACCCGATGCATATGCCCAAATGGCTGGAATACTCCCGCCATGTCGAACTGAGTTGGCAAGTGTGTGGTTAAAATGAGAGTTACGAATATCTTTGGAGTTTGATTCTCGAATTGATTTTATTTCAATCTGTTGCTCATTAAACTTTTCTTTGAGCCAACCTTTTTGAATTGAAATGCCTAGACCAGTTGGTACAGGGCAGCGTGTATACCAAAGTGTGTTTAATGGTTGAGTTTGAAGTGTTGTCATCATGACATCCTTTTGTGGTTTTCATGCTTTAAAGCAAAATTGATGCCATTCATTAATCTATTGATATTTATTAATTATTTTTAATATCTTTTTTTGTGATGTTGATATATCAAATTTTGTTGCGATTACAACACAAGAATTGCGCGGGTGTTTTAAAAACAACACCTCCATAAATAGCGCTCTATAAAAATAATATAAAACAATAATTTAAAATATTTTTTAAGGCCATTAATTTGGCATGAATCTCGCAATAAAACGGAATCTTAAATTTTTACTATCTTTTATGTTTAAAAATTATCCATTACTACGAAGTTTGGCTTTATATCGTTTTATGCCATTTCGTTTCTTATTGACGGCAACCTTATTTGTTATTGCGAATATAGGGTTAGCACTTCAACAGTATTCAATCGGACATGCGATTGATACCTTAAAACATAGTGAACGAGAAACCTTATTTCAGCATGCTATCACTGATCCTTTAAATCCTTGGTTTTGGTTCATTCTACTTACGAGTATTGCCACTATCAGAGCTGTTATTCAGTATTTGGCAGGGTTAAGTGCTTTAACCATTGGCCAGCAACTGCTAAGTATTTTAAGAGAAAGAATCTTTAGTCAAGTACAGCATTTAGATGTTTCATGGCACTGGAAACATGGTCTAGGAGAAGTATTATCTCGTACAACACGTGATTCAGATAAATTAAAAGAAGCGCTCATCAATTTTTGGCGTCAAGTGTTTGAGTCAAGCTTAGTTGTTACCGTAACTGTTGGGCTCTTGTGTTGGTATCATCCTTGGCTCGGCCTAGTTCCTTTATTATTTATTTTTTTAGGGCTTTGGGTTTTATTTAAACTGACCAATCAATTGGTGGTTCTGGACCATCAAGTTGCATCTGCATATGAAAAAGTCAGCGATACATTGGCAGAAAGCGTGAATGGAATTCGGGTAGTCAAAGCTTTTCAGCTCGAAGAGAAACTTTTACAACGTTTTAACCATGCTGTAGATCTATTTATTCATCATTCTATTCAGACCATCAAGACAAGTGCGAAACGGTTGCCTATTCCGCAAGTGATTATTGCTGGTTCTTACTTATGGGTTATTGCTTTTGGTGCTTATTTAATTGGTCAAAATCAGTTGCAAGTAGGGCAATTTGTAGCTGCCATTCTCATGGCAAATTTATTGGTGTTTCGCATTGAAAGCATTGGTCAGGTCTTACATATTTTCGCTGATGCGCGTTCGTCTGCGACAAGAATCTGGCAAATGTTAGATGAGAAGTCCGCAATTGAAGATCAACAATATCCTCTAACGTTGCAATCGCGTGATGAGTTAAGCATTAAATTAGAAAATGTCAGCTTTCAGGATAAAACAACAAAAAATTATATTTTAAAGCAATGCAGTGTTGAATTTCGAGCAGGTGAAGTCGTTACTGTTGTCGGTAAGACAGGCTCAGGTAAAACGACTTTGATGAATTTACTCAATCGTTTTATTGACCCAACAGAAGGGCAAGTTTTGATTGGTTCTGAGCAAATGGGATGGACGAATATTAAAGATTTGAGCCTATTTGAATTACGACATTTGGTTCAGATCATTCCTCAAGAAAATTTCTTTTTCAGTGGCACACTGGCAGATAACTTAAGAGTTGCTAAACAAGATGCAACGGAGCAAGAGATGAAAGAGGCTTTACATTTAGCTTCTGCATCTGAACTATTACAAAGACTTGATCATGGTTTAGACACGTTGATTGGGGACAAGGGCGTTACTTTGTCTGGAGGACAAAAACAACGACTTGCCTTAGCCCGTTCTATTTTAAAAAATTCGCCAATTTTAGCGTTAGATGATTCTACCAGTGCCTTAGATGCGACTACAGAAAAACAAGTTTTACAGCGTCTATCAGCGCTGTCTGATGATGGAAATCATTTTAAGAAAACAATCATTATTAACTCTAATAAACAAACCACGATTGCTTTATCTGATCGCGTTATTGTGCTTGATCAGGGTCATATTATTGCCCAAGGCACACATGCTGAATTGGTTCAAGATTGTTTGTTTTATCGAGAGTTGATGGGTTTTCAGTTAGAGCAGCAGGAGATTGATGCATGAATACCAGTGTTAAAAATTTCCGCCCATTTACAAAATCAGCTGATCTACAAATTGAAGAAAATTTGGCAAATACCTCAATTCATAGAGGCATGCTAAAAAAACTTATTCCTTTAGTTTATCCCATCCGTTACTTGCTCCTAGCTCTAATTGCAGTAGAAATTTTACAAGTGATGAGCGTTTTTGTTCGGCCTTGGGTGGTGAAATATATTTTAGATTCGGGCTTTCAACAAATTGCTGGAAAAATAGTATTGAATCAGCCTGTTTTATTCATTGCGATTAGCATTTTAACTTTGAGTTGGATTTGTCGTTTTGCTTTAGCGGGTGTGTCAAAATATCTTTCAGGCCGAGCAGCTTTGAAAGTAATTAATGGTTTAAGACGTTCGTTATTTCAGCATATCCAGAGTTTAAATATTGGTTATTTTGATCGCACCAAGGCTGGCAGGATTATTTCACGGGCCGATCGTGATGTCGAAACACTAGAGCCTGTTTTAATACAAGGGCCACCAGAGTTACTTTCGGCAATTTTGCGTTGTGGATTAGCTTCAGTACTGCTTTGGCATATCTATCCACCTTTCTTTTGGTGCTTATTTGCGACACTACCCATTTTATTTGGAATGACTGCTATTTTTAAAAAGTCATCACAAAAACATTGGGGACGAGTTGCGGAGGAACGCAGTCGATTTACTGCTCATTTGGTTGAAACAGTAAATGGAGCAAAAATCATTCAGCAGTTAAATTACACTGAAACCAATCAATCTCGTTATCAAGAATTATTAAAAGACTTTAATAACTCTATTATTTATGGCAGCAAGCGGACCAGTTGGTTTGCTCCCTTTACAGGTTTGCTTTCGACTCTAGCTACTGCCGGATTCATTGTGATTGGTAGTTATGCTTATAGTGACGGCATGATTAGTATAGGACAATTTGCAGAAAGTATTTTCTATGTGTTTTTATTCTTAGCGCCGTTGCAGGAACTGACTGATCTATTTGAACGTTATGCCAATGGGGCAGCATGTGCGCAGCGAATATTTCTACTTTTAGACACTCAATCTACGATTCAAGAACAACCGAATGCTGTGAAGCTTGAACATTTAAATGGTCATATTCGTTTTCAGTCGGTAGATTTTGCCTATACCCACAAACCTGTTTTACAAAACTTTAATTTAGACATTGAAGCTGGAAAAATAATTGCGATTGTAGGGCCAACAGGACATGGCAAAAGCACCATGGTTCAGTTGCTAACGCGATTTTATGAACCTCAGCAAGGTGGAATTTTTCTAGACCGTTATCCAATACAAAATATTCATCTTGCAAGTTTAAGACAGCATGTGAGTATCGTTTTACAAGATAATGTTTTATTTAGTGGATCTATTTTAGATAACTTACGTCTAGTTCAACCTGATGCTACAGACCAGAAACTTATCCAGGTTATTGAAGACTTGGGAGCGGATGAGATATTTCAACAACTGCCGCAAGGCTATTTCACCGAAGTGGGAGCGCTTGGTAAAAATCTTAGTCATGGACAAAGGCAACTTGTTTGTTTAGTTCGAGCTTATTTGGCAAACCCTAAAATATTAATTCTAGATGAAGCTACCTCTGCAATCGATATTTATACCGAGCAAAAAATACAATATGCGCTCAGACGCTTATGCCAAAATAGAACATGTATTGTCATTGCACATCGGCTAAGTACTATTCGTGAAGCCGACAAAATTGTTGTAATTGAAAATGGCCATGTCGTAGAAGAAGGTTCGCATGAGCAGTTAATACAGCAGCAGTCAGCTTACTTTCAGTTATATCAGTCATATTTACAAAACCAACTTGTTTAAACGATTTGCAAATTTAACAACTGTAGTTTTATAAACATTTTTTTGAATCATTGTTTAAATTTAAACAATGATTCTTTTATTTAATCTTCTTAATACATTGATAATAAATAATAAAATATTTGGCATCGGCTTTGCTATATCGGTCTAGATCGTTAAGGAAGCCAATATGCGTACATATTTTTCTCAATTCATTCTTCACTCCTCAATTTTTGCACTGAGTACACTCACTGCCTCAATTACTTTGGCAAATGATCAAAAGAATTTGCCAGAGAAAGAGGATGCTATCACATTACAATCTGTGGTCGTCACAGGCTCTAGACGAGCAATTACTAGCTCTCTTGATGCACCTGCACCTGTTGATATTTTAACTGCCAAAGAGTTACAAGAGACTGGTGCAACTGATCTTGCAGCAGCATTAACACGGCTGTCTCCTTCAGTGACTTTACCGAGTTCTCCTGCAGGTGGGTTTGGGGCATCGGTTCCGCCAAGTATTGCACTTAGAGGATTATCTGCTGATCAAACTCTAATTTTAATTAATGGAAAACGTCGACATACATCCGCTTATTTCACCCGCCAAGCCTATGCAGGTGGAAGAGGCGCAGCGGTAACTGATTTAAGTTTAATTCCAGTGAGCGCGATTGAGCGTATAGAAATCTTGCGGGATGGTGCTGCGGCACAATATGGGTCAGATGCAATTGCCGGTGTCGTTAATATTATTTTGAAATCACGAGATCATGGAGGTGGCGTAAGCTATCAAACGGGTGGCTATACTCAAGGAGATGGTGAACAACATAAAGTTAATCTTTGGAAAGGTTTTGCGCTCCCTAATGATGGTGCGTTGACGGTTGCATTAGATTTAGGCAAACGTGAAGCTGCAAGTAACACGGCACCGGATACGCGAACTTTTTATGATGGTTCAACCAAGGCTCAATATACAGAACAAAATACGCCCTATAGAACGTGGAAATTTGGCTCCCCCGAACAAAAAGATCAAATCAATGTGACTGCCAATCTAGATTTGCCTTTGACAGATGACGTTGCACTGTATGGTTTTAGTAGCTATGGACACCGTAAAACAATAGGGGAAAATTTTTATGAGCCTCCAACAACCAAAACAGTACTGAATCAATCTAGCTATTTTAAAGAACGTTATCCAGATGGACGCTCGCCATTGAGCTTGGTCACTGTAGATGATTTTGCAACCACAGTTGGAGTTAAAAAGGGAGAGCAAGCGTCAGGTAAATATGATCTTTATGCGACCTATGGGCAAAATAAAGTGAGTACCGAACAAGGTAACGGTATTAACCCAAGTTACGGCTCAAATTCTCCTTCAAACTATGACTTGGGTGAAAATATCTTTGCACAATTAAATACAGGGCTAGACTATAGCCGTGATATTGCAATTGACTGGTTAGCAAGTCCACTCACGTTGTCTACAGGGGTTTTATATCGTTGGGAGCAATATAAGCAAAATGCAGGTGATCCAATTGCCTATACCCGCGGCCCATATTTCAATCCAAGCACAACTTTAGGCGTTGGTGTTCCGGGAATATATGCAGGAATTACAGACCAGGATGAACGAAAAATCAGTCGTGATGTCTATGGTATCTATCTAGATTTAGAAGCAGATATTATTAAAGACTTGAATGTCGGAGCAGCAGTCCGGAGTGAAAAATATTCAGACTTTGGTTCGACCACAAATGGAAAAATATTTGCTAAATATGATGTATCACCTAAATTTACGGTACGTGGTTCAGTCAATACAGGCTATAGAGCGCCGTCATTGGCACAGCAGGGCTATTCGGCTTATAGCGTACAAACTGTGCAGACCCCTTCAGGTTGGCAAGATGTTCAACAAAGAACTTTAGTTGCAGGAAGTGAGGCGGCTTTACTCATTGGTGGAACTTCTCTTAAACCAGAGAAATCGACGAATTATTCTTTAGGTTTTGTTTGGAAGCCACTTGTTAATACATCGGCAACTTTAGACCTTTATCAAATCGATATTAAAAATCGTATTTTGCTTTCAGACAATATTACTGGAAGTGTAATTACCAATGCTTTTGCCAATACACCGTATTCAAATATTGCCAATGTGGCGTTCTTTAATAATTTATTAGATACACGTACTCAAGGCTTAGAGCTCGCACTTAAACATGATTTAAACCTTGAACAATATGGCAAGTTAAATCTGAACCTAGGTCTGGCATATAACAAAAATGAAATTACCGAAACTCGAGATTCTATTACCGCAAAAGGTGAGCGAATTCCTGTTTCAAGTATTGCAGGACGAAATACACAAAGCCTCATTGAGTCTGCTGCACCGAAAACAAAGCTAACGCTTGGCGCACTTTGGTCAAATCAAGCATGGAGCGTGAATACGGCTGTCCGTCGCTACGATAAATGGACCACTTTAAATAATACCAATACTGCACTAGACCAAACCTTTGACCCTCAATGGATTGCAGATTTGGATATTGGCTACAAAGCGGATGCATTCGTGAAAGGCCTGAAATTTAATTTAGGGGCGATCAACTTATTTAATAGCCATCCTGATCAAGCCAAAGATTCCTCGGTTGGCAACATTGTCAAATATAGTTTTAATGCGCCTGAAGGAGCATTTGGAACGTATTTATATGGCCGCGTAAGTTACGAATTTTAAATCAAAAATGATGAGACAGTTTTTAAGGTAAATAACAATGCAACATACTTTTTTATCAACTTTATGCAAGTTTTCTTTAATTACAACGATGTTAACTTCAAGTTGTTTGGCGACCGCTCAAAAAGCTTCAGCGCCTGAAGATAAATATGGAGATGGCCGAGTTTCCGAGTTTTATACATGGAAATCGGCTATTCCTGAACAGGCAGGAAAATTATTAAAAACAGAAGCGATTCATAATCCTTATATTCGTTTAGCAAATGACAGTCAGGCTATTCGGATTCTCTACAGTTCTACGAGCGGTAAAGATAGTAAAACACCTATTGTGGTTTCAGGAAGTATTCACTTACCAAAAGGAACTCCACCGAAAGAAGGTTGGCCAGTGGTGTTATGGGCACATGGTACTGTAGGTTTGGCCGATGCTTGTGCGCCGTCTTGGAGTGGACGATCATACCGAGATGTACAATATCTAAATCGTTGGCTTAAAGAAGGATTTGCTATCGTTGCCACAGATTACGAAGGGTTAGGTGTTGCAGGACCACACTTGTTAATTAATAATCCAATGCTGGCTTATAGTATTTTAGATAGTGGTAGAGCTGCTTTAAAAACCAAATTGCCACTTGCCAATAAGTTTGTGATTGTTGGCCAATCACAAGGAGGCGCTGGAGCTGTTGCGGCTTCTTCCTACTCGGCAACGTATGCACCTGACTTAAATATTAAAGGTTCAATTGGTACAGGCGTGATTTATCAAGATCCTGAAGCGACGCCTGAAAAAAATCAGTTAAAGTTAAATCCTTACGAAGTCAGCCCATCACTCGCTTATGGCATCTATAGTTTTTTAGTGACACAAAGTTTATATCCAGAAATTAAAACAGAAGATATTTTCACTCCTGAAGCTGCTCCTTTAGTTGAACAAGCAAGAAATGCCTGCTTAACAAGTTTTATGGGAGATATTCAAACCGCAGGGCTTTCGCCAGCACAAGCATATAAACCTAATCCGCCAGCAAGCTATAAAAAGCTGCAAGAGAAACAGTCAAATGATTATGGTTATTACCCTACATTAAAAATCAATCATCCATTATTTATTGGGACAGGGGCAAATGACCGAACTCCAGATGCTCGTTCTCAAATGAAGCTAGTGGCAGATGCTTGTAAAGCAGGTACAGTAGTCGAAGGTCATTTGTATCATGGCTTAGGACATAGCGAAACTGTGAATGCCTCCTTAAAAGATTCAATTCCGTTTGCTAAAAAGGTGATTGCGGGAGAGAAAATTCAGGCTATTTGTAAACCTGACTTGCAATAAAAGATGGACTAAAGATTTTCTCACTGAAGAAAATCTTTATTAAAAAAAGCCGCTCTTCAAAGATATTGAATAAGCGGCTTTTTACTTTAAATGTTTAAGCGATTTGTTTTAATCTTTTGGCTGCCTCTTCACGTACAGCGGGGATAATATAACGACCATAATCGACCGTATCATAGATCGGATCGTAGCCCCGATTTAAGAAAGTCGTTACCCCTAAATCTACATAATCAAGTAATGAGGCAATAATGGTGTCTGGCGTGCCAACTAGGGCAGTCGTATCGCCATACGCCCCTACAGCAGTTGCGGTTGGCATCCATAATGCGCGGTCATGTCGATCACCTTGCTGGGCTACTGCTAATAAGCGCTGTGAACCGATGCCTTTGATTTTATGTCCCGATAATGTGCCATTATTTTGAAAAGTCGGATTATTTTGAATATCTGCAAGAATCTGTTCTGCTCGTTGCCAAGCAAGTTCTTCAGTTGCACCAATAATAAGACGTACAGATAAGCTAACAGGAGGCTGCGGTTTATTGGCTTTTTCTGCTGCGAGCTTCAATTTAGTAATTTGCTCTTTTACTCCAGCCAGTGGTTCACCCCATAGTGAATAGAGATCTGCATGGCGGACTGCAATATCATAAGCAATGTCTGATGAACCACCGAATGAAATCGGGATTGTACCGTTGACTGGCTTTAACGGGCAAAAAGCATTATCTAACTTAAAGTATTTACCTTCATAGCTAATCGGTTGATCGCTTTTCCAAAGTTTCTGGATGATATCTAGATATTCACCCGTCCGTTCATAGCGCTGAACTTTATCAACAATATAATCGCCTTCTTGAGGCTCAGCTGTAATTCCCGTAATTGCATGTAAACGGATTCTTCCACCACCTGTAGTATGGTCAAGCGTAGCAAAAGAACGCGCAGCTAGATTTGGAGTGAGGAGTGCAGGACGATGGGCAATCATAAATCCAAGACGTTCTGTATGTTGGGCAAGGTATGCCGCGATTTGTGCACTGTCTGGGCTGGTTGGTCCGCTAGCAATTAAGACTTTATCAAAACCCGCATATTCATGTGCACGTGCATGGTAACGTAGATATTCGAGGTCAATTTTATGGCCAATTCGCGTTCCTTTGGTTTCAGACCATTGGTTAGGGAAAACCATACCTACAAATTCGATGCTCATTATTAAACCTATTTTATGGATTTTAAATGAATGAGCAAAATAAATGCCAAGGTTTATACCTATATAAATCAAATATAGAAATGGATTATAATTTTTTAGAGTGTTTGGATTTAATCAAAAAGACAACATTGTGTTTGAGAAGCAACATATCATAAAAAAAGAATTGTGTTGATTTTTAATTTATAAGAGAGAATATTCTTATAATAAAATAGGTGAATTTTGGATTAAATATCTTTATTTATTATTTATTAAAAAACACCCTGAAATGTAATATAGCCTTTTAGAATGCTTATATCATAAGTTTTATGGGGCAATTATGAAGACCTTTTTAGATAATGATTATAAAGTAATTACTTTGCCTGATAATGGTGTTCCTGTAAAACCAATAAGAGCAAAAGCAATTATCTTTTCAGATCAAAACTCCCGTAAATTATTAAATCAAGTGGAAACGATTGCTCCAAGCTCTGCCAGCGTCATCATTCAAGGTGAATCTGGAACAGGCAAAGAGTTAATTGCACGTGAAATTCATTTGAAAAGTGATCGTAAAAATAAGCCTTTTCTTGCAGTCAATTGTGGTGCTTTAGTCGAGACACTTGCTGAGTCTGAACTGTTTGGTTATGAAGCTGGGGCTTTTACGGGTGCAAACAAAACTCGAGCTGGTATTTTTGAAACAGCCGATGGTGGTACTTTATTTTTAGATGAAGTAGGTGAGTTACCACTATCTTTACAAGTTAAGCTGTTAAGGGTATTGCAAGAAAAAGAAGTCGTACGCGTGGGTGGTCGAAAACCAATCCCAATTAATGTCCGTATTTTGTCGGGAACACATGTCGATTTACGTAAAGCTGTAGCAGAAAACAAGTTTCGTTTAGATTTATATTATCGCTTGAACGTGGTTGTGCTTAATATTTTGCCACTGCGTGAACGTAAAGGAGATATTTTACCTTTGGTTGATTTCTTCTTAAGTTCATACTCTCAGAAGCTCATTACCACTAAACCCAATATCAGCGATAAAGCAAGAAATGCGCTGCTGAACTATAGTTGGCCAGGCAACATTCGTGAGCTAGAAAACAATATCCATTATGCTTTGCTCGTGAGTGGCGGTCAAACAATTGATCTTGAGCACTTAAGATTTTCTGAGGAACCGGGTTCCGCCGTGTTACCAGACAATGATCTGATTCAAGAGTTTGAGAATATCTTAAAGCGTTTATTTCAGGAGTATGATGGGGAAGTTTGGCATATTATTGAAGATAAAATTGTAAATACTGCATTTTCAAGTTGCTGGAATAATCAGGTCAAGACTGCAAAAATGTTAGGTCTATCTCGTAATGTTTTGCGTAATCTTCTATCAAGATATAACTTACTACCTAATAAGAATGAAAATGAAATCGCTTAATGATTTTACATAGAAAAAACATCCATTTTTTAATGGATGTTTTTTTGCGTTGTGAATTTTGTGACCCATAAACCCAATTCAAAAAGCAGCCACATTGGGACTGCAAGAGCAAGCATGCTAAAAACATCAGGAGGGGTAATAAACATTGCAATAAAAAAGAAAAATACAATGATGTGCTTACGATGTGCTTCTAGCTGTTGGATAGAAATAAGACCAATAAAAATAAGAATATAAGTTAAAACTGGAATTTGAAATGCCAGACCAAAGGCCAGAAAAAGCTTTAGACAAAAATCCAGATAGCTATTGATATCCGTCATGGGTAACACATTATCGGGTGATGCCAATACGAAGAACTTTAAAGCAAGTGGCAAAATTAAAGTATAGGCAAACACAATTCCTAAATAAAATAAAAGGTTACTCGAAAGCACGAGTGCTATACCGAACCTTTTTTCTTTTTGATAAAGAGCTGGAGCAACAAATTGCCAAAATTGATAAAGAATAAAGGGAATGCTTAATAAAATCGCAAAATAAATATTGAGTTTAAAGGGCGCTAAAAATGTACTCATGACATCTGTTGCAATCATGGTGGAATTGCTAGGAAGTAATGAAATTAAAGGATGAGCAAGAAAATGGTAGTTCTTCTGAGCAAGCGGAAGTAATAATAAAAAAATCGCTAAAACAATACCAATGCTATAGATCAGCCGTTTTCTTAATTCTTTTAAATGTTCGCTATATTTCATTTCAGTGAGGCTTTCACTGACAATATGTTCCATCATGCGGCTTGTTCCTCACTGAATTTATTGGCTATTTTAAAATGAGCTAAAAATGGTGTCTTTAACTCATCTTGTGAAAGGGTATAGATATAGTCATTGATGCGCCGTGGTTTGGCTTTTTGTTCTGTAAAAACAGATGTTTGTACATTTTCAATTTCTTGTTGCATAAGAGCGAGTTGTTGTTTGAGCTGCTCTTCATTTTGTTTTATTTTTTGCAGCTCTTCTTGCATGACTCTCTTAAGTTCGATCAGGTCAAGTTCGTTTTCAATATCATTTTGAATTTTACTAATTTGGTTTTTAACTGCTCTGTATTTGAGGAGAACTGATCTTAACGTGTGAGGAAGTTTTTCAGGTCCTAAAATAATAAGCGCAATAATTGCAAAAGCTAATAACTCTCCAAAGCTGATATTAAACATAATACTAAATCACTCATATTTTATTTTGTTTTTCATTATGTGATTCGAGTGGACTGATATCTTTGTATTGCTGGTTTTGCAATAATTTTTGATCATCAGAATTAACCGAGTCTTTGAAGTCTTTAATTGCACCACCTAAATCCTTACCTAGATTTTTTAACTTTGAAGTTCCAAATAACAAAACAACAATCACTGCAAATAGCAAAATATGCCAAATAGATAAACCCATTTTCTCTATCCTATATTAATTAAATGTAAAGAGTATTAATATCACGATATTATCTGTTTTCTAAATCACATTAATATCGATCAATATTCAAATTAATTATGCTGTGTGATCTAGCATATTAAGTGCCTGATTACGGAAACCAAATAAAAGTTCACTTTCTTTATGACGAGGATGTGTCAGCGGAACGTGAATAATTTCTTTAATTTTTCCTGGCCGGGCTGACATCACAATGACACGGTCTCCGAGATAGACAGCTTCTTCAATATCATGAGTGACTAAAATCATAGTGATTTTTTCGTGTTGCCAGATACGCTGAAGTTCAGCTTGTAAGTGACTCCGTGTAATGGCATCTAAAGCGCCAAAAGGCTCATCCAAAAGTAAAATATCGGGTTTATTGACGAGTCCACGGGCAATTGCAACACGTTGTGCCATGCCACCAGAAAGCTCATGTGGATACGCCTTTTCAAAACCCTTCAGCCCGACAATTTCTATATGCTCATTTACCCGTAAATTTCGCTCTTCACGAGTGAGTAGAGTCTCTTCAAGTGCTAAATGGATATTTTCAAAAACAGTAAGCCATGGAAGTAATCGGTGTTCTTGAAAGATAAGACCTCGTTTTAAATCTGTGCCTTTGATCTGAGTTTGATTCAGTAGAATTTCACCGTCATAGTCTTGATCTAATCCAGCAATAAGACGTAATAGTGTTGATTTTCCACAGCCACTACTACCAACAATCGAGATAAATTCGCCTTGCTCAATGTTGAGATTAATACCATCTAAAACGGTCAAAGTATTTTGATCACGTTGAAAAGATTTATTGAGTTTTTTAATAGAAAGTAGTGAGAACGACATATAAATTCCTAACAATATTTTTTAAAAAGACAAATTAGGTACGCCATTGCAGCAGGCGTTTTGAAATAAGATGAATACCTGCTGTCATAAAGGCCCCACAAAGGGTAACCGTAATAGCGCAAACCAACAGAATATCCATTTCGGCATTAATCTCAGCTTTCATCATTAAGTTGCCTAGTCCTGCACCTGCATTGAATAGCAATTCACTTGCTGTAGTGGTGATCCAAGTAAAGGGCACGGCTAAATTTAGACCAGTTAAAATATGGGGTAGGGCTTGGGGAAGGCGTATTTTTTTAAATTTGCGCCAGAATGAAAATTGATAAATACGTGCGATTTCATCGTATTTTGCATCGTTGTGGCTAAGGCCCTGAAATGTATTAATGACTAATGGAAAAAATGAGGCAAGCGCGATAATAAAGATTTTTGCTTCTTCTCCATTACCAAACCATAAGGCAATTAAAGGTGTTAAACCCAGTAAGGGAACTTGTCGAATACTGTTAAATAGTGGAGAAACTAAAGCATTTAAAACTTTTGAATAGGCAAGCAAAGTACCTAAAATTAATCCACTTATCGAACCTAAGATAAATCCAATTCCAGCTTTTTTAAGACTTCCCCACGTGTTTAGCCACAATTCACCTGTTTCAAGCAATTTAATAAATGCGAAATAAATGTTTTGCAAAGGAACAAATGCATAGGCATGACTGGCGCCTAAGCTTGAGTTGTATTGCCATAAGCCTAATAACAATAATGGTAGTACTAAGCCTTGTATTAAAATAATTGGCCGTTGCCATGCCTGTTTTAAAGTAAAAGAACGCTGAGACATTATTTTTCCCCCGAACTAAGCGCAGGTGAGATAAAACGTTGTTCCACTAAACGTAAAACTTTATCTAAAATAAACCCGACCACGCCTGTGATAAACACACCAACCATCACAACATCTAAGCGCAACATTTGACGTCCTAGTTCCATCATTTGCCCAATACCCGTTCCAGCTGCCAGTAGTTCAACAGCAACTAAAATCAGCCATGCACGACCAAGTACAATGCGTAGTCCACCAATTAAAGGTGGGAGTATTGATGGAAGAATAATAAGCCTGAGCCAAGCTCGTGTTTTAAGCTGGTAGATTTGTCCTAGTTCAATATATTTTTTGGGAATATTTTTGACTGCATCGGCTGTTGCTAATGCAATTGGAAAAAAGCAGGCTTTGATAATCAGTAAAATTTTAAATAATTCACCAATCCCAAAAACTAAAATAAAAATAGGAATAAGGACAAAGATTGGAATTTGGTAAAAAACGTTAAATAAAATATAGGTGTAGTTGCGAAAGAGAGTATTTGCTCCATAGGCAATACCAAAAGCAATTGCACTGATTGCTGCAATAGAAAATCCCAAAAACAAACGTGAAAGACTATCTTTGAGATGCATTTGAAGCTCACCGCTTTGTAACAACGCAATGAAAGTATTCCAGACAGTTTTAGGCGGCACCAAAATTTGGGTTGGAAAAATCTGTAAAGAACTAATCAAATGCCAAATGAGTAATACTAATAAGGGTGAAATCACAGAGAGCAGCCCATACACCTTTTTAGAAGAAAATTTCTTACGGAGTGGGGTTTTAAATAAAACGTTATTTTGCTCAATAAGTGGCTTTACTAGTATTTTCATTGTCTAGTTTCCCTGCTTATTTGAGGCATGATTTGCCTGTAAATTTTGAATCGCTTGATGGGTAAACTTCGGATTTAAGAGTTCATCTGCTTTGATTGGTGTTTGAATAAGCTGATTTTTCACAGCGTGATCAATGACTTTTGAATAATGCTGTTTCAGAAAGTTGACTTGATAGTCTGGAGACCAGTCTTGTTGCCATGTGCTTGCCGTATTCTGGCTTTCACGTTGAATCACACTAAGAGGTTGGCCAAACTTAGTTTGACTTTGCTGAAACTCATCTTGATGGTACGCAATCCAATCCATTGCACGTACTGTCGCATCAGCAAGTAATTGTGTGGTATCTGGATGTTGCTCAATATAACTTTTGCTACCCCAAAGTTCGGCACGCATTTTCCAATCTGCGGGCAAAGATTGTGATGACCAAATAATTTTACCCAAATGGCGATCTTGCAAAGTAAGCGCATCACTTAAGGTAAAAAAGGCATCTACACTTTTAGCAGATAAAGCAGCGGCCCCAGCTTGCGGGTTTAAATTCACAATTTGAAAGTCTTTTAAGCTTAATCCTTTACTTTGTATGAGTTGCCCAAAGTTAATTTCCCACGGACGTCCACGATGTAGGGCAATTTTTTTACCTTTTAATTCTTCAATAGATTTAATAGGTGAATTTTCTGGAACAATAAGGTAGACGTTATTACCGATACCTCCAGGTACAACAATTTGCGTTTTAACGCCTGTTGCATTGAGCACTACAGCGGGAAGGTTTCCATAAAAAGCAAAATCAATTTTATTATTTATAAAACTTTCATTAACCAAAGTCGCTACAGCAGCAGTGGTCACAGGTTCCCATTTTAATTCAATGTGATTTTGCTTTAATGCTTTTAGAAAAATTTGATCTTGTGAAATAAGTTGTGGCACACCAATGAAGTCCAAACTACCCGAAGTGCCATTGGCAACGACAGCAATTCGGAGTTGTTGCTGTTCAGACTGTTTTGGGGGGGTCTCTTCTGTTTTTTGTGCGCCACAAGCAACAAGACCCAAAAAACTAAAACCTAAAAGTAGACGTGGAAAAATACGCATATCATCA